>NZ_JBVJCE010000003.1:120738-196148 GCF_055588925.1 Amycolatopsis sp. NPDC041971
TGTGGGGTGTCTCCCACCATTGGTCTTTCTGCTCGCACCTGCCCCCGCTCCTCCCCACCCCACACAAGCATTCCTCTGGATGCGGTGGTTCGACGTCGAACCACCGCATCCAGAGGACTGCTTGCGGAGTGAAAAGTAGGGGCGAGTCACTCATTAAGGGCATATAGCGTCAACAATTCATATCGGCTGGCGCAGTACGCTCGTCACACTGGAGATCCGGGTTTACCGTCTTCTCATGTTCGTCGTACTGCTGACCTATACCGCCCCTATCGAAGAAATCGACTACGTGCTCCCGGATCACGCCGAGTGGCTGACCGAACAGTACGGGCACGGTCATTTCCTCGCCTCCGGCAGGCGCAACCCGCGCATCGGCGGCGTCCTCATCACCAGGCCCATGGCCAGGGGAAAGCTGGACGCGATCCTCGCGACCGACCCCTTCTCGATCAAGCACATGGCCACCTACGAGGTGATCGAGTTCTCCCCGACCCGCACCGCTGAAGAACTGCGGGCGATCAACGAGGCGGTGGTGCGCTGAGGACGATCGGCTAAGCCGCTTTCGCGATCTTCGTTTTCGCCTTCTTCAGTGCGAGAACGGGGCATTTGCCGCACCGCGACTTCGACCTGCAGCATTTCTTCTTGACCTTGCCGGACTTCATCCATTTGCGCACGAGTTTGCGCGGGTCGTCGGGTAGTTTCTTGCCCACTCGCACTCCTCATCGGACGACGTCGGCCACACGCCCACGTTAGGTGAGCCTTAACGATCTGGGGCGTGGGGGTGCTCACAGTTCGGCTACAGGTACCCTGGTGTGGTCCGCGTATGGCCAAAGTCGGCCGACGTTACCCGATCGCGTCAATGAGAACGTCAATGAGAACTCAGTGAGCGCTCGGGGCGGCGCGGGCACCACACCCGAACTTGAAACCTTTGGAGCCTTCGCGTGCCCGCAGCCAGCGCCACCGCAGTCGATGCCGGTCGCTCGTCCGGCAAGACCCGGCCCGACCTGCGCAACGTCGCCATCGTCGCCCACGTCGACCACGGCAAGACGACCCTCGTCGACGCGATGCTCCGGCAGTCCGGGGCCTTCGAGGAACGCGCCGAACTCGTCGACCGCGTAATGGACTCCGGGGAGCTCGAACGGGAAAAGGGCATCACGATCCTCGCGAAGAACACCTCCATCCACCGCGAGACCGAGAACGGCCCGGTGACGATCAACGTCATCGACACCCCCGGCCACGCGGACTTCGGTGGCGAGGTCGAGCGCGGGCTGGCCATGGTCGACGGCGTCGTCCTGCTGGTGGACGCCAGCGAGGGGCCGCTGCCGCAAACCCGGTTCGTGCTGCGCAAGACCCTCGAGGCCGGTCTGCCGGTGATCCTCGTGGTCAACAAGACCGACCGCCCCGACGCCCGGATCTCCGAGGTCGTCGAGGAGACCCACGACCTTCTGCTCGACCTGGCCGGTGACATCGAGGACGCCGACCTCGACGCGATCCTCGACCTCCCGGTCGTCTTCGCCTCCGCTCGTGCGGGCAAGGCGAGCCTCGAGCAGCCCGCCGACGGCGCGGTGCCCGAGAGCGAGAATCTCGACCCGCTGTTCGAGACCCTGCTGCGCCACGTGCCGCCGCCCTTCGCGGACAAGGAAGGCCCGCTGCGCGCACTGGTCACCAACCTCGACGCGTCGAACTTCCTCGGCCGGATCGCGCTGATCCGCATCCACTCGGGCAACCTGCGCAAGGGTCAGACCGTGGCCTGGATGCGCGAGGACGGCACCATCCAGAACGTCCGGATCTCCGAACTGCTGATCACCGAGGCGCTCACCCGCGTCCCGGCGACCGAGGCCAGCGCGGGCGAACTGGTCGCCATCGCCGGCATCCCCGAGATCACCATCGGCGACACCCTCGCCGACGTCGAGAACCCCGAGGCGCTGCCCCGGATCGCCGTCGACGAGCCCGCGATCTCGATGACCATCGGTGTCAACACCTCGCCGCTGGCGGGCCGCAGCGGTGGCGACAAGGTCACCGCGCGGCTGGTCAAGGCCCGGCTGGACCAGGAGCTGATCGGTAACGTCAGCATCAAGGTGCTGCCGACCGAGCGCCCCGACACCTGGGAAGTCCAGGGCCGTGGCGAGCTGGCGCTGGCGATCCTCGTCGAGCAGATGCGCCGTGAAGGCTTCGAGCTGACCGTCGGCAAGCCGCAGGTGGTCACCCGGATGATCGACGGCAAGCTGCACGAGCCGTTCGAGCGCCTGTCGATCGACGCCCCCGAAGAGCACCTCGGCGGCATCACGCAGCTGCTGGCCGCCCGTAAGGGCCGGATGGAGCACATGGGCGGGCACGGCTCGGGCCGCATCAAGCTCGACTACGTCCTCCCGGCGCGCGGCCTGATCGGCTTCCGCACCGACTTCCTCACCGAGACCCGCGGCACCGGTATCGCGAACCACGTGTTCGAGGGTTACTTCCCGTGGGCGGGCGAGATCCGCACTCGTCACTCCGGTTCCCTGGTCGCCGATCGCTCCGGCCCCATCACCGCGTACGCGATGATCCAGCTGGCCGACCGCGGCACCTTCTTCGTGGAGCCGGGCGCCGAGGTGTACGAGGGCATGGTCGTCGGCGAGAACCCGCGTGCCGAGGACCTCGACATCAACATCACCAAGGAGAAGAAGCTGACCAACATGCGTCAGTCCTCCGCCGACGTGATGGAGACGCTGGCCCGCCCGCGCAAGATGGGCCTGGAGGAGGCGCTGGAGTTCTGCTCCGTCGACGAGTGCGTCGAGGTCGCCCCCGACGTCGTCCGCATCCGCAAGGTCACGCTGGACGTCAACCAGCGCGCCAAGGAGCGCAACCGCAACAAGAACCGCGGGTAACCACCAGGCATCCGCCGGAGGGCGCCTGCTCACTCACCGTGAGTAGGCGCCCTCCGGCTTTTTTGGCCTTGAAAGCGGTCACGCACCGTATTCGATCGGGCGTTCCCGGTTAAGGAAAGGTCCTTCCCGACAATTTCCGAGGGAAAGCGAGCTGCTTTTCGGACGGTGTTCACATCGCCGGAACGGACCGGTGGCCTGCCGTGTGAACCCGTCGAGAACGCGGACCCGGACCGGTGCGAAACAAAAGATCCCGAATGCGTCCGGATAGGACTCGAGTGCGCACTCGTTTCGGCCGTCAATCGTGCGGTGGCGAACATTCCGAGGGGGCGTTCCGGAATGTTCCGGGTTTGCGGAACCCATTGCCGAAGGAACGCGCTCCCGGCGCGGACGAAATGCTTAGGCCCGGACAGGAACCTTCGGAGCCTCCCGGACGTCCACCTGAGGAGGCGGTATCCGGTCGGGCGACGGCCGGGCCGATATGGGAATCTCGCTGCCGAGGCCATGCCCGGCGTGATAGCTCTATGGCGACGGGCGAGGACGAAACCGGGAGGATCCAGGCGTGCGGGTAGCGAACACAGCGGCGCCCATGCTGGCGTGCGCGGCCGTGCTCCTCGCCGCCTGCAGCAACACCCCACCGCCGCCCGTGGTCAGCTCCTCGGCCTCCCCGGTGAGCACGTCGACCACGAAGGCGCCTTCGCAGGTCGTGGTGGGTGTGGACGACGTCCTGGGTGGCTACAACCCGCACAACCTCGCCGACGCCTCACAGGTGACGTCGGCGCTCTCGCAGCTGCTGCTCCCGTCGGTGTTCCGTCCCAAGGACGACGGCAGTTTCGAGCTGGACAAGAACCTCATGAAGTCCGCCGAGGTCGTGTCGCAGCAGCCGTTCACGGTCGCGTACGCGATCCGCCCGGACGCCTCCTGGTCCGACAGCGCGCCGATCGCCGCCGAGGACTTCGCGTACCTCCGCGAGGCCATGCGCGACCAGCCCGGCGTCATCGGCGCCGCCGGCTACCGGCTGATCTCGGACATCCAGTCGCGTGAAGGCGGCAAGCGGGTCGAGGTCACCTTCGCCAAGCCGTACCCGGGCTGGCAGACGCTCTTCGCCAACCTCCTGCCCGCCCATCTGCTCAAGGACGCCCCCAACGGCTGGCAGGGCGCGCTGGCGACGACGTTCCCCGCCGTCGCCGGGCCGTACTCGATCAAGGGCCTCGACACCGCGCGCGGAGAGGTCACTCTGGAGCGCAACGAGCGTTATTGGGAGAAACCCTCCGCCCTCGACCGGATCGTGCTGCGTGCGGCCGATCAGGACGGCACACTGGCCGCCCTGCGCAGCGGCAACGACCAGTTCGCGATGACCAGGACCGACGGCACCGGCCTCAAACGGCTCGGGGAACTCGGCTCCGCGGTGCGGCTGCACACGGTCGCCCGCCCCACGGTCGCGCAGATCCTGCTGCGGCCGGTGAGTTCGACGCTGTCGGATCCGAAGGTGCGCGAAGGCGTCACCGCCCTGATCGACCGCGGCAAGCTGATCACCGAGGCGACCGACGGCGGCCCGTCGGACAAGCTCCGGGCCGACGCCCAGGTCCGCGTCCCGTCGGCCCCCGGCTTCCAGCCCACGATCCCGGCACCGGGACCGCCGTCGGCGGCCGATCCGGTCAAGGGCGAGGAACTGCTCAAATCCGCCGGATACACCAAGGAAGCGGGAACCTGGCGCAAGAACGGGAAGAACCTTTCGCTGGTCGTGGCCTCGCCCGCCAAACAGGAGCCGTACGCGACGATCGCCAAGGAGCTGACGGCGCAACTGGTGGCCGCGGGGATCGAGGTCAACGCGATCGCACCGCAGCCGAGGGAGCTGTTCTCGACGCTGCTGGCCATGCCGGTGCTCGACGGGATCCAGCAGACGACCCCGGAAGGGGCGGGCAACGTCGGCATCGACATCGCGGTGATCGGCCAGGTCACCGGGGGTGCGGACGTCGCTTCGGCGCTGGCGTCCACCTTCGGCTGCCGTCCCGATCAGCTCATCGACAAGACCAAGGCCGTCGTCCCGGGGAACCCGCTGGGCTTCTGCGACCCGGCCCTGCAGCCGTCGATCGACGCCGCGCTGACCGGCGCCACCCCGGTCGCCGACACGCTTTCGGCCCTGGAGCCGGAATTGTGGCGCCGGAATGTCGCCATTCCGTTGTTCCAGCTGGCCGATACCCTCGCCATCGGCTCTGGTATTTCCGGAGTAACCGCTGGTCCTCCTATGGTGGGCCCTTTCGGGTCCGCGGTGAACTGGACGAGGGGTCCGAAGTAGCCGTTTCGAGTCCGAGTCCGCCCCTGGCGGGTGACCTTTCCCGGCACGTTCGAGTGGCGGACTGATTCCTCAAGGTGACCACTGTATTTCTCGAAGTCAGCCGCAAGTTACCCTTTGGTCACGATCCCCCCGTAACTGGTGACTGTTCGTGCATTTCCTTTCTAGCGTGCACCCGCAGTGCGCCAAATGAGTGTTGCTTGGCGTGTCATAGGCTCCGGGCAATCTCACCGGAGCGGTGTGGGGTCCTGTTCCGATCTCAGGAACCCAGTGCTAGGAGGGCACACTTCATGAGGAAGTCCAAGGCAGTCTCCGCCTGGTCGCTGGTCGCGGCCTCCGCGCTCGTGCTGAGCGCATGCAGCGGTGGCGACAGCGGCAGTTCCGACCAGAACGGGTCGTCGACCGACATCAAGAGCATGGCGGTCGGCAAGGCGCAGAACGGCGAAAACTTCAAGCTCGCGGACACCCCGGGGTACGAAGGCACCGTCACGGTGGGCATCGACGACGGGTACTCGGGCTACAACAACGACACGCCCGACACCAACACGTCGTACAACAACTACGTCCTGACTTCCGTGCTCGCCGGCTCCCTGGCGCTCGACGGCAACAACAAGGTCTTGCTGAACAACGACGTGCTCGACTCCTGGGAGGTCACCTCCAAGTCGCCGCAGACCGTCGTCTACAAGATCAAGCCGAACGTCAAGTGGTCCGACGGCCAGTCCTGGGACTGTGACGACTTCTACCTGGCCTGGCTTTCCCACAGCGGCAAGGCCAAGGCCGCCGACGGCAAGCAGGCCTTCCTTGCCGCTTCGACGACCGGCTACCAGCTGATCAACGAGGCGACCTGCAAGGACGACCTGACCTTCGAGACCAAGTACACCGAGCCTTACCTCGACTACAAGGGTCTCTTCGGCCCGCCGGCCATGATGCCGGCGCACATCCTCGAGGCGAAGACGGGCGTCGCCGACATCACCAAGCTGACCCCGACCAGTGACGCGGCCCAGCTGAAGAAGGCCGGCGACTTCTGGACCAACGAGTGGAAGGGCTTCAAGGCGGACATCATGCCCGCCTCCGGCCCGTACAAGATCACCGCGTTCGACGCCAACCAGAAGGCCGTCACGCTCGAGAAGAACCCGAATTGGATCGGCGGCAAGGGTGGCCCCTCCAGGATCGTCGTGAAGGCGATGGAGGACACCAAGGCCATGGCGACCGCGCTGCAGAACGGTGAGATCGACATCGCCGCTTCGACCCAGCCCGACGCCACCGCGGCCGGCACCATGAAGGGCCTCGCGGCTCAGGGTGTCACCTACGGTTCGGCTTCGCAGCTGACCTTCGAGCACATCGACCTCAACTACAAGCGCATGTTCAAGGACAAGGACCTGCGCAAGGCGTTCTTCGAGGTCGTCAACCGCCAGGAGATCACCGACAAGCTGCTCAAAGAGGTCCAGGCCGACGCGACCCCGCTGAACAGTGTCGTGTTCATGCCGGGCGAGCAGGGCTTCAAGGACCTGTACAGCAGCAAGGCCGGTCTGGGCGCCGAGGCCGCGGCCAAGACGCTGACCGACGCCGGCTGGGTCAAGGGTGGCGACGGCATCTTCGCCAAGAACGGCCAGCGCGCGTCGTTCAAGATCTCGCACAACCAGAACGCCCGCCGTCAGCAGACCGTCGAGATCATCATCTCGCAGGCCAAGGCCGCCGGTATCGAGATCACGGACGACCAGGACGCCAACTTCCTGAAGGGTGGCCGCTTGGCGGCCAGCGACTACGACGCCGCGCTCTTCGGATGGTCGCAGCAGCCGTTCAAGGCCGAGGCGAAGTCGATCTACATCACCCGTGTCGACGACAGCAGCCAGAACTACCAGGGCCTGTCGAACCCGACGATCGACTCCTCCTTCGAGGCGGCCGTGAAGGCCACCGAAGAGTCTTCTCAGGTGGAGAACTACCAGAAGGCCGACCAGGCGATCGCGGACGAGTACGCGACGCTGCCGCTGTTCCAGACCCCGTCCATGTGGGCGTTCAAGGGCATCGACCGCACATACATGCAGTCGTACAACGGTGTCCTGTGGAACGTCGGTGAGTGGGAGCAGAAGAAGTAGGGCTTCCGCCCCGCTTTTTCACCACTCGCTTAAGCGATCCTGGTGGTACGGGGGCCCGGCCACAAGCCGGGCCCTCGTACCCGCCGGAAGTAGCTGTTGACCGTAGGGTTACCGCCACTACGGTGGACAACCGGGCAGCGGTCCAGCACTTCGGCGACCAGGCCCGGATGAGGAGCAGTTCGTTGAACCTGGTGATCTACATTCTTCGCCGTCTGGCGATATCGATTCCCGTCCTGTTGGTCGGGACTTTCCTGTGTTTCATCATGGTCGCCGGCACCGGCGACCCGCTCGCCGAGATGAAGAGCAACCCGGCCATGAGCAAGGAAGCCATCGCCCAGATGGCCTCGCAGCTCGGGCTGGACCAGAGCATCGTGCCCCGGTACTTCACTTGGCTCGGCAACTTCGTCACCGGCGAATGGGGCGTTTCCATCGCCCAGGGCAACGCGCAGGCTCCGGTGTTCCCGAAGGTCATGGCCGCGTTCGAGGTCACCCTGAAGCTCGTCGTCGGAGCCGAGATCCTCGCGCTCGTCCTCGGCGTCCTCGTCGGTGTGGTCGCGGCGGTCAAGCAGTACTCGATCATCGACTACATCGCCACCACGCTGGCCTTCCTGCTGTTCTCGATGCCGATCTTCTGTGTCGCCATCGTGCTGAAGGGCTACGCGATCCAGTTCAACGGCTGGGTCCGGGATCTGGGACTGTCCGATGTGCTCGGTAACCCGTGGATCCGCACCACCAGCCCGGAATCACTGAATTTCGACGGCCCAGGCGGTTTCCTGGCCAGTTACGTCGGCGCGTATCTGCTGCCGACACTGTCCATCATGGCGATCAGCTTCGCCGCGTACAGCCGGTTCCAGCGCGCTTCGATGCTGGAGACGCTGAACGCGGACTACGTGCGGACGGCGCGCGCGAAGGGACTCGCCAACGGCCGGGTCATCTTCCGCCACGCCTTCCGGAACGCGCTCATCCCGGTGACCACCCTGTTCTCCGTCAACTTCGGTGCCGTGCTCTCGGGCGCGATCATCACCGAGACGGTGTTCAACTGGAATGGCATGGGCAAGCTGCTCGTCGAAGCCGTGACCAAGAGCGATACGCAGGTGATGATGGGGTGGCTGGTGCTCATCGCCAGCAGCATCATCGTCGCCAACCTGATCGCCGACCTGATGTACGGCATCCTGGACCCGAGGATTCGCGTTGGCTGACTTGAACTCCCTTATCGCGGCGGAAGGCTCCAAGTCCGCCGATGGCAAGCTTCCGGACGAGGCACTGCCCGAGCCCCGGAGCCAGGGCAAGCTGGTCCTGCGCAAGTTCCTCCGGCACAAGCTGGCGATGATCTGCACGGCGATCCTGCTGCTGCTCGTGCTGACCGTCATCATCATGCCGATCTTCTGGCCCTACAGCTACGAGGACAGCTCCTTCCCGTCCTTCGCCAAGCCCAGCGGGGACTACCCGCTCGGCACGACGCAGGTCGGCAAGGAAATGGTGTCGCAGATCCTGCGCGGCACCCAGTACTCGCTGCTGATCGCGCTCATCGTGTCGCTCGTCGCCACCACCATCGGAACCGTTTTCGGTGCCATGGCGGGGTACCTGCGCGGCTTCACCGACTCGGCCATCTCGCGGGTGACGGACCTGTTCCTGATCGTCCCGCAGATCGCCGCGGCCGCCATCCTGGCGAAGGTGTTCGGCGGTGGTAGCTGGTACATCGTCGCGATGGTGCTGGCGGCCTTCGGCTGGATGCCGATCGCCCGTATCGCCAGGGCCGAGTCGATGTCGCTGTCCCAGCGTGAGTTCGTGGACGCCGCCCGCGCGTCCGGCGCCGGGACGTTCCACATCGTGTTCAAGCACCTGGTGCCGAACATGGTCGGCCTCATCACGGTCAACGCGACCCTCGCGATCGCGCAGGCCGTGCTGATCGAGGCGGCGCTGTCCTTCATCGGACTGGGGGTGCAGCTGCCGGACACCTCGCTCGGCCGTGTCATCCTCGAGAACTACGCCCAGCTGCAGAACCGGCCGGCGCTGTTCTTCGGCCCGTTCGTCGTGCTGGTGCTGATCTCGCTGACGATCAACTTCATCGGTGACGGTCTGCGGGACGCCTTCGACCCGCGCCAGCGCCGCATGAAGGCGTAAAGCTTCTTTAGCGCGTGAAGGTCCCTTTCCCTCGGCTCAGCCGAGGGAAAGGGACCTTCACGCGTTTCACGACCGGGAGGCTGCGCCGAACTCGCGCGTCTGGAGCCGGAACTCGCGTGTCTGAAGCCGGAACTCACGTGTCTGGGAGCCGAACTCGCACATCCGTCCGGAGACACGCGTCATCCGGCTGCACACACGCATGATCCGGCTCCAGACACGCGGTGCCGCCCAAGTACGTGAAGGCCCCCTGCACTGCGTCGAGCGCAGTGCAGGGGGCCTTCACGTACTTACTTACCTGAGGTCAGTCGGCCACCGGGGCCAGCTTGCCCGCCTGCCAGGCCGCACGCCGTTCGGCCTGCAGCACCGGGTTCGCGACCGGAGCGGCCGACAGCAGACGACGGGTGTAGTCCTCGCGCGGCGAGTGCAGCACCTGGTCACGCGTGCCGACCTCGACCAGCTTGCCGTACTGCATCACCGCGACGCGGTCGGCCAGCAGGTCGACGACGGCGAGGTCGTGGCTGATGAACAGGCAGGCGAACTGCAGCGAGCGCTGCAGGTCGAGGAACAGGTCCAGCACGCGGGCCTGCACCGACACGTCCAGCGCCGAGGTCGGCTCGTCCGCGATCAGCAGCGCCGGGTCGAGCGAGAGCGCCCGCGCGATCGCGACGCGCTGGCGCTGGCCGCCGGACAGCTCGTGCGGGTACCGGTTGCGGTAGTGGCCGCCGAGCTCGACCTTGTCCAAAAGGGACGCCACGCGCGCGTTCAGGGCCTTGCCCTGCAGGAACTTGTGCAGCACCATCGGCTCGGCGATCGATTCGCCGATGGTCATCTTCGGGTCCAGCGTGGACGCCGGATCCTGGAACACGATCGAGAAGTAGCGGCGCAGCGGGCGCAGGTCCTTGTTGGACATGTTCGTGATGTCCTTGCCCGCGATCGACACGGTGCCCGCGGTCGGGGTCAGCAGGCGGATCGCGCAGCGGCCGACCGTCGACTTGCCGGAACCGGACTCGCCGACCAGGCCGACGATCTCGCCCTTGGCGATGCTCAGCGAGACGTCGTCCACCGCGCGGTTCTTCGCCTGGCCGCGGCGGCCCGGGTACTCCAGCACGAGGTTCTTGATCTCGAGCGCGGGCGCGTTCTCCTCGATCACCGCGGCGAGTTCGGCGTCCTCGAGCCGGATCTCTTCGGCGATCTTCGAGGCCTCGTCGCTGTCGGGGGAGATGCCGGAGTCGTCGAGCAGGCGGCGCCCTTCGGGGCGCTGGCCGAGCACGGGAACGGCGGCGAGCAGCTTGCGGGTGTACTCCACCTGCGGCGACGCGAACAGATCGCGCACCGGCGCCTGCTCGACGATGTTGCCCTGGTACATCACGACCACGCGGTCGGCGAGGTCGGCGACGACGCCCATGTCGTGCGTGATCAGCACGATCGCGGTGTTGAGGGTGTCGCGCAGCTTGCGCAGCAGGCCGAGGATCTCCGCCTGCACGGTGACGTCGAGAGCCGTGGTCGGCTCGTCGGCGATGATCACCTTCGGGTCGCACGAGATCGCCATCGCGATGACGACACGCTGCCGCAGACCGCCCGAGAGCTGGTGCGGGTACTGCTTGAAGCGCAGCGGCGGGTTCGGGATGCCGACCATCTCCAGCAGCTCGATGGCGCGTTTGTCGGCGGCTTCCTTCGAGATGTCCTGGTGTGAGCGGAGCGCCTCACGCAGCTGCCAGCCGACCGTGTAGACCGGGTTCAACGCGGTCATCGGCTCCTGGAAGATCATCGCGACCTGGTTGCCGCGGATCTTCTGGAGCTCCTTCTCCTTGAGGTCGGCCAGGTTACGGTCGCCGAGGCGAAGCTCGCCGGCGATCCGGCTCGTCTTCGGGAGCAGCCCGAGCACCGACATCGAGGTCACCGATTTGCCGGAACCGGACTCCCCGACCACCGCGACGATCTCGCCCGGCTTGACGTCGAATCCGATGCCCTTGACGGCGTCGACCACGCCGTCGTCGGTCGGGAACGAGACGCTCAGGTCGGAGATGGACAGAACCGAACCCGACACGCCGCCGAGGTCCGACGATGCTGCTTCAGTGCTCACCAAGATGCCCTTCGTGGGGGTACATATGGTCACGGCGCAAAGCCCGTGACGGTGTCAACGCGCCCTCGGCGGTAAAGAGTGCCTCGGACGTGCGCGAGGATAACCGAGAGTCGCCCGACTAAGGTCGGTGCTCGGAGCTTCCGTTCCCGACACCCTATAAAGGAAAGCGCGCCGTGTTCGAATTAGTCTTCAAGCCGTGATCTCCGATCGGCCCAAATTGCTCCTGGTGCACGCCCATCCGGACGACGAAAGCATCACCACCGGCGGCACCATCGCGTACTACGCGGCAGAAGGCGCCGAAGTGACCGTCGTCACTTGCACTCTCGGTGAGGAAGGCGAAATCATCCCGCCTTCCCTCGACGGGCTCGGTTCGTGGGCTTCCGATCAGCTCGGCGGCTACCGCGCGGGCGAGCTGGCGTCGGCCTGCGCGGCGCTGGGCGTCTCCCGGCACCGGTATCTCGGCGGCATCGGCCGCTGGCGTGATTCGGGGATGGCCGGGACGCCGTCCGCGGCCCATCCGCGCGCGTTCTCCGGCGGTGACCTCGAGGAGCAGGCGGCTCAGCTCGCGGAGATCCTGGACAAGGTCCGGCCCCAGGTCGTCGTCACCTATGACGCTTTCGGGGGTTACGGGCATCCCGACCACATCCGCGCGCACGAGGTCACCATGGCCGCGGCGCCGAAGGCCGAGTCGGTCGAGCGGGTCTTCCACACTGTTTCTTCTCGTGACGCGGTCGCGGCCGGGCTCGCCGCGCTGCGCGGACACTCGTCCTTCCAGGTCCCGGAAGACGGCGAACTGCCGGTGACGCCGGACGAGACCATCACGACCGTTCTCGACGTCGGCGCGCACCTCCCGGCGAAGGCCGCCGCGCTGCGGGCACACGAGACCCAGGTCAGCGTGCCCGCCCCGCCGGCTCTCGCCGACCACTTCGCGCTGAGCAACGACGTCGCGCAGCCGATCACCCCGAACGAGTACTTCGTGCTCGCCCACGGACCGGCCGAAGGCGCCGCGGCCGATCTGTTCGGGGGACTCGCGAAGTGACAGTGCCGTCTTCGCCGTCTTCGCCGTCTTCGCCGTCTTCGCCGTCACCGCCGCTCACTTCGCGGCAGCGTCTGCTGTTCGCCCTGCTGACCTTTGACGCCTTCTTGCTCGGGCTGCTCGAACTGTTCTTCCTGCCGCTCCGGCTCGACGGGATCGTGCTGCCGAAGCTCGGTGACTTCCCGATGCCGGTGACCGTGGTGCTCGCGGTGATCACCACCCCGTTGCTGGTGCGGACGACCGCGAAAGTGGTACGGCCCTCCTTTTCGGTGATTCCGCTGCTCGTCTGGGTACTAGTCGTACTCGGGATGGGTGTGACCGGACCCGGTGGTGATCTGGTGCTCATACAGGACTGGCGCGCACTGCTGCTGATCGGCGGCGGGGCGTTGCCGGGAGCGCTGGCACTGGGTGGCGGTCTGGGCAGTGCGGCGAAGGCCGTGAAGTCCTCGAAGGGAGTCAGCAGTGGGTGAAGCGATTTCGGACCGCCAAGTCGTGGCGGTGCTACGGCCGTTCGTCCGTGCCTGCGGGCCGATGGTCGACGCGCTGCGTGACGCGGATCCGTTCGGTTTGCAGGCCAGGGGGCGTCGCCACGAGGACCTGGACGGCGTCGAATCAGGACTGAAGGACAAGCTGCTCAACGGGATCACCTCGGTCAAGGTGCCCGGCACCGCGGCGTGGGCCGAGATGTCGAACTACCAGCGGACCGACTGGTGGGTGAACCGGGTCGGCCGGTTCACCGCGCTGATCACCGCGATCCCCGGTCTCGGCGGTGCCCTCGCCGACCGGCTGCCCGTGCAGGACGCGCTCGGCTCGGCGTCGCAGGGGGTGTTGCTGTGCGCGATCGCGGGGGAGTACGGCGTGACCGACGTCGGCGCCCGGGTCCGGTTGATCGCGTGGGTGCTCTTCGAACGCGACATCGATCCCGTGCTCGCGGCGGGCAAACACGCCGAACATGACAAGGCGGCCGAAGACGACGAAGCGGCGAAGCTCACCGAAGAACTCGACGACGCGAAGAAGAAGCACGGCAAGATCACCCTGAAGGCGGCCGCGAGCACGTTGTGGCGCCTCGGCCGGGGACTGCTCGGCATCGTCGGCGAACTCGAGAAGCGGCCTCGCGGCCGCCTTTTCCACCGTGCGCTCGGGAAGCTTCCGGTGGTCGGCATGGCAGGCGACTACCTCGGCGAGCGGTCCGGCCTCAAACGCGTCTGGAAGCGGGCGCACGAATGGTTCACCGAGCACCCCGAAGGCAAGTGACCGCTCACCTCCAGAACATGAACGCGTCTTGTCCGTATTGGGCGGCGCGAGTGAACCCTCCCACGGAGTCGAAGACCGCGTAGGACCCCTCCCACAGCAACGAGCTGGCTCCGGGTACGAGGAACAGCACGGCGAACAGCACGAGCGGCGCCCACGGCCGGGCCTTCGCGCCGAACTCGCGCGCGCCGGGCGAAAGGTACGGCTCGATCGCGCCCCAGCCGTCGAGGCCGGGGATCGGCAGGATGTTCAGGATGAACGTGACGATCTGAAGCAGTGCCAGGAACGAGAGCCCGATCACGAGACCGGACGTCATCGGCACCAGCGCGACGAGAAGCGTCAGCACCACGCCGGCGGCGAGGTTGCTCAGCGGCCCGGCGAGCGACACCCATGACTGGATCCCGCGTGACCGCAGGCGCCCGTGTTCGATCCAGACCGCGCCACCCGGCAGCGGGATGCCGCCGATGAAGAGGAATACCAACGGCAGGATGATGGACAGCGCCGGATCCGTGTATTTCCGGACGTCCATGGACAGATAACCCTTGTGGGCGACGCTGTGGTCGCCGCCGCGGAACGCCACGAGCGCGTGGCCGAACTCGTGGAGCGTCAGTGAGGCGACCCACCCGCCCGCGACGAGCAGGACGACGCCGATGATGATGAGCGGGTCGTACTTCTGACTGGAAATCGTGGTCGTGTCACCGAAAGCCGCCAGTACACCGCCCAGGACGGTGACCGCGAGGATGCCGAGGAAGATCGGGCTTGGCCGCACTGCTGATCTCTGCACCCCTCCAGTCTTCCGTATGCCCGATGTGAAGTTCTCGGCGTGTCCCCTTGCGCGATGGGGCGCGGGTATCCCCCGAACTCGCTACTCCGCTTGACCTGACCGCACTACACGGGTGTAATCACAGTGATGTCATTCGTCGCTGGAAGGGGGCGGCGGATGGTGTTTCAACACCGCCAGCCTGGGGAGTGCGTGGACAGCGAGGAGGCGGACGTGCGGTTGGAAGCAGATGGAAAGGAATGGGGGCAAGTCGTGGGTTGGGGTGAGGTCCCGGAGCAGCAACTGGGCGATCTCACCGAGCTTTTCGACGATGCCTCCGCGGAAGAGCAGGACTGGCAGGAACGGGCCCTCTGCGCGCAGACGGACCCGGAGGCGTTCTTCCCGGAGAAGGGCGGCTCCACCCGCGAAGCCAAGCGGATCTGCCTCGGTTGCGAGGTCAAGGACGAGTGCCTCGAGTACGCCCTCGCGCATGACGAGCGGTTCGGTATTTGGGGCGGGCTCTCCGAACGTGAGCGTAGGAAACTGAAAAAGCGAGCTGTGTGACGGCGATCTCCGGTGGCCCTCTGTGCCGGAGATCGCTTCTGCCCGCTTCCACCCAGTGGGGCCACCAACGGGTGACAAGGTCGCGTCGTAGGGTGGCGGCACCCGACTTCGCCGCCACATCTGGAGTGCCCGTTGTCTCGCACTGCCGCGTCACCTGTGCCGCGCACGGTCCCCGTACTGGCCATTGTGGTCTGTCACAACGGCGAGAACTGGTTGCCACTGGCGCTTTCCGCGCTGCGGCGCGGCGGCGTCCGGCCGCGGCACATCCTCGCCGTCGACACCGGTTCCACTGACCGGACCGCGCAAATCCTCGCCGACGCGGCTTCGGTCGGCGAAGCGCCGGTCTTGGACGGAATTCTCACCCTTTCCAGTGATGTCGGCTTCGGAGCCGCCGTAGGAGAGGCCGTCGAGCACGCCGTCGAACGCTGGGGTGATCCCGGTGGGTGGCTCTGGCTGCTGCACGACGACTGTGCGCCGGAACCCGACTGTCTCAAAAATCTGTTGGCAGCGGCCGAAAACGAGCCCGCGGCGACGGTGCTCGGTCCGCTCGCGGTGGACTGGAGCGACCCGAGGCTCATCGTCGAAGCCGGTCTGTCGACGGACGCCATCGGCCATCGGCAGCAGATCTCACCCGATGAGACCGACACCGCGGTGCTCGCCGTGCCGAGCGCGGGATCGCTGGTGCGCCGGGAAGTCTGGCATGACCTCGGTGGCTACGACCCCGGATTCGCGTTGCTGCGCGAGGATCTCGACTTCGGCTGGCGGGCCAACGCGGCGGGCGGCCGCGTGCTTTCGGTGCCGCAGGCGCGGCTCCGGCACGCCCGCGCGCTCAGCACCGGGCAGCGGGAACCGGATGCCCTTCGCCTTTCCCTGGCGACGGCGAATCGCGCGCACGGGCTCCGGGTGTTCCTCGTCAATTGCTCCCCACCGTCCTTTTGGTTCGGTCTTTTTCGAATTCCGGTCTTCGCGGTGTTGCGGGCGCTGGCGTTCCTGCTGCTGCGGCGCACCGGCGAGGCGGGCGCGGAACTCGCGGCGACCTGGTACCTGCTGCGTGGTCGCGGCGGGCTGCGCGCGGCCCGCGCCGAACGCCGGAAGACCGGCAGTGTCCGCGGTCTGTTCACCGGGCGGACGACTCGGCTGCGCAACGCCGTTCGCGCCGGTGTCGTCGGTCTCGTCCGGCGCGGTGTGGAACGGGACTTCGCACTCGGGACGGTGCCGGAAAGCGCGGATCAGGAAGGCGCCTGGATCCCGCCGGAGGCGTTGAAGGCCGGGCAAGACCGTCCCGTCGGCCCCGGCGCGCTGCCCGCGGGCGCGATGCGCGGGGTCGGCTCGCGGGGGACGGGCCTGCGGCGGCCCAGCGCGGTCGTCGCTGTCGCCGTTCCCGAAAAGCCCGTGGCGGAGGGGCCGAAACCGTCGCCCGTGCCGCGGCGGCGGCCGGAACCGGAACTCGTGTTCGTCGAGGTCGACCGGAAGCGGGTGCTCGGCGCGACCGTGTTCGCGCCGCCGGTGCTCATGCTCGTCGTGCTGACGGCGCTGGCCTTCGTGGTCAACGGTTCGAGGCTCGGGTTGGATCTCTTCGGCGGGAAGCTGCTGCCGGTCGGTGGGCTCGGCGAGATCTGGTCGTCGTATCTCGCGCCGTGGCACGCGGTCGCGGGCGGGACGGCGAGCCCCGCCCCCGCGACGCTGCCGGTACTGGGCATCCTCGGCGCGATCTTCACGCCGATCGGCGGACCCGCGGCGCTGGTCGCGATCCTGCTGATCGGTGACATCCCGCTCGCCGCGCTGAGCGCGTATGTGGCCACTCGGCACCTTCGCGTGCGTCGCTGGGTGCGTGCCGTCGTCGCGGCGGCGTACGGCGTGCTTCCCGCGGCCACGGCTTCGGTCGCACAGGGGCGGTTCGACGTCGTCGTCGTGCACCTGCTGCTGCCACTGGTGATCGCGGGCATCGTCGGACTGCTGGTCCGCGCCGACTCGCGATGGCTGCACGTCTCCGCGCTGAGCGCGATCGGCCTGGCGCTGATCGGCGCCTTCTCACCGCTGGCACACGCGCTGGCGGTGGTCGGGCTGGTGATCGGGTTCGTGGTGCTGCCGTCGCCGACCGGGCTCGCGCGGCGGATCGCGTCGGTCGGCATCGTGGTCTTCCTGCCGCTGGCGTTGCTGCTGCCGTGGCCGAGTGTGCTGCTGCGGCATCCGGAACTGCTGCTGCACGGGCTCGGCGGCGGTGCCACGGCCGCGTCCGGGGCCGATCTGGCCGGACTGGACCCGGGCGGTCCCGGCGCGTGGCCGATCGGGGTGGCACTGGTCGCGGCCGCGATCGTCGCGCTGGTCGTCCGGCCGTCGAAGGGCGCGGGCGGCGGCGTCGCGGTCGTCGTGCTGGGTGTGCTCGGCCTCGTGGCGGTGCGGTTCGTGGCGGTGACGCCGATGTCGGGCGGCGCGCACGCGACCGGGTACGCCGGGGTGCCGCTGCTGGTGATCGGCGCGGGATTGCTGTGGACGGTGCTGGCGACCTGGCAGCGGGGTGGGTCCGGTGTCGACCCCGCGCCGTGGCTGGCGAAGGTCACGGCGGTGGCCGGGGTGCTGGTGCTGCTCGCGCTGGCGACCGGTGCGGTCGTCGCCGGACGGGAAGGACCTTTGCGGGCGGGTGAGCGTCCTTCGCTCGCTCCGGAGATTTCCGCGGAGCTGGCTTCGAGCGGGCGTTCGGTGCTGGTGGTGGGTTCCCCGGCCGAGCCGGTGCGGCAGACCGGTGGGCGGTTGCCGTTCTACGGCGACGACGAACTCGCGCCGACGCCCGGCAGCGCCGATCGGCTGGCGTCGTGGCGCCGAGACCTTCTCCAGGGCTCGCCGGACGCGGTCAACCAGGCCTTCGCGGCGGCTTTGGCCTCGGGGGTCTCGTATGTCGTTCTGCCGAGCGGTGCCGACGGCGGTGCTTTCGTCGAACTCGCCCGTGACCTGGTCGCTCCGGCGGCGCCGACCTCGGACGGGCGTCCGGTGCTTCACCTGGTGCCCGCGGGCGGACAGGTGGCGTTGATCTCCCCGGAACTGGCGCAGGCCGCGGTGACCGGGAAGGGCGCGCCCGGCGCGTCGCCCGGCGTGGCTCCGGTGCAGGCCGGGCTGCCGGACGTGCGGGTGCGCGTCTCGGAGGGACCGACCGGTCGGCTGCTCGTGCTGGCCGCGGAGTTCGAGGCGGGCTGGCAGGCGAGCGTGGACGGCAAAGCCGTGCCGATCGTGCGGGCTTGGGGGCATCAAGTGGCGGTCTCGGTGCCGCCTACGCCTTCGGAGGTGGTGGTGGAGCACCAGGGCACCACGCGGAACCTGCTGCTGCTGGCGCAGGTGGCGGCGGTGCTGTTCACGCTGCTGACCGCCGTCCCTACGCGGCGGCGACCCACGGCTTCTTGAGGACTGGACGTTGTGGGGCCGCGGTTGCCTGTTGCTCCCGCTTCCGCTTCGCCCTGCGGGCCCCTGACGCAGATGTCTCCAATGCCACATTGGCGACATCCCGCCTTCAACGCCCGACCGCTTTCCCCGGAGTTGTCCACAGCCATTTCCCCTTGTGGACAACTCGGCGCTCCAGCGCCATTTCCGCAGGTCCAGTCGCTCCTCTGCGATACGCTGGGCTGGGGACGCCCCCCGGGAAGGGCGGGGGCTGGGCTGGGGCTGGGGAGCGCGGGGGTGGGTGGCTGGGCGAAGAGAGGGGCGGGGGTTATTCGCCTTCGATGACGTCGGGTTCGACGCCCAGGTAGCCCGCGACCTGTTCGACGAGGACGTCGTGGACGAGTTCGGCGAGTTCGGCCGGGTCTTTCGCGCGCGCTTCGAGGGGGCGGCGGTAGAGGACGATGCGGGCCCGGGTGGGGAGGCCGGCTCGGTCGACGCCGGCGGGCACGAGCCGCGACAGCGGGACGGCGCCGTCGTGCAACACGCCGTCCACTCCGGTCGGTGCGCCATCCGAGCGAACTTCGGGGACGTCGTCGACGGCGACGTCGAGCTTCGTCAGTTCGTGCCGCCACCGCGCTTCGATCGGTTCGAGCGCGTCCAAAACCAGCGCGTCGAACCTTTCCGCCCTGCTCGCGGCGGCGGGAAGGGTCGACGGATACAGCGCTCCGCGCAGGCCCCGGCCGTGCCGGTCCCGGCGCATCCGCCGTCGCTGTCGGGAATCACGAGCCGTCGCCACGAACCGAAGGGTACGCGCTCGGCGAATCAAAGCGCGTGTCGCCGGTACGCCCGGCTCGCGACGCGCTATCGTTCTCGATCGTGCGGAGCGTACGAAAGTGTTCGCGAACGGGTTGTCTCGAACCCGCTGTCGCCACGCTCACGTATGCCTACAGCGATTCGACAGCCGTCGTCGGGCCACTGGCCACCGCGAGCGAACCGCACTCCTATGACCTCTGCGAAGCCCACGCCCTCCGGCTGACCGTGCCCAAGGGCTGGGAAGTCGTCCGGCACGAAGGGGCCTTCGCCGCTCCAGACCCGTCCGCGGACGAGCTGACCGCGCTGGCCGAGGCCGTGCGTGAAGCGGGCCGGTCCGACAAGCCCGCGCCCGAGCCCGAACCCGAGGGACCCTCGGGCAGGCGCGGCCACCTGCGCGTCCTGCCCGGCCGAGCCTGACGCAGGGGCCCGCCGGTAGGCTTTCGAACGCGCCAGAGGGCGTTGTAACGAGACTATCGGCGGGGAGCAGGCGTGCCAGACCTTTCGGGCATCGTGAAGGCCTACGACATTCGCGGCGTGGTCGGTGAGCAGCTGGACGCGGCACTCGTCCGCGACCTCGGTTCGGCCTTCGCCCTGTTGATCAAACCCGAGTCGGACGCGATCGTCATCGGCCACGACATGCGCGACTCCTCGCCCGAGCTGTCCGCCGCCTTCTCCGACGGCGTGACCTCGCAGGGCCTCGACGTCGTGTCGATCGGCCTCGCCAGCACCGACCAGCTGTACTTCGCGTCCGGATCGCTCAACCTGCCCGGCGCCATGTTCACCGCCAGCCACAACCCGGCGAAGTACAACGGCATCAAGCTGTGCCGCTCCGGTGCCGCCCCGGTCGGACAGGACTCCGGCCTCGCGGAGCTCCGCGACACCGTCGAGCAGGGCGTGCCCGCGTTCGTGGGCCAGCGTGGTTCGGTGACCGAGAAGGACGTCCTCGCGGACTACGCGGCGTACCTGCGCAAACTCGTCGACCTGTCCGGCAGCCGCCCGCTGAAGGTCGTCGTCGACGCCGGCAACGGCATGGGCGGCCACACCGTCCCGACGGTCTTCGCGGGCCTGCCCATCGAGGTCGTGCCGATGTACTTCGAGCTCGACGGCAACTTCCCGAACCACGAGGCCAACCCGCTCGACCCGAAGAACATCGTCGACCTCCAGGCGAAGGTGCGCGAAGAAGGCGCCGACGCGGGTCTCGCCTTCGACGGCGACGCGGACCGCTGTTTCGTCGTCGACGAGCGCGGCGAGCCGGTGTCGCCGAGCGCCATCACCGCGCTGGTCGCGATCCGGGAGCTGGAGAAGGAGCCGGGTGGCACCATCATCCACAACCTGATCACGTCGAAGGGGGTCCCGGAGATCGTCGCCGAGCACGGCGGCAAGCCGGTGCGCACCCGGGTCGGGCACTCGTTCATCAAGGCCGAGATGGCCAAGACCGGCGCGATCTTCGGCGGCGAGCACTCCGCCCACTACTACTTCCGCGACTTCTGGCGCGCCGACACCGGCATGCTGGCCGCGCTGCACGTCCTCGCCGCCCTCGGCGAGCAGACGGGCCCGCTGTCCGAGCTGACGGCGGAGTACTCGCGTTACGCGGCCTCCGGTGAGATCAACTCGACGGTCGACGACCAGGTCGCGCGCATGATGGCGGTCAAGGACGCGTTCGGCGCCCGCGACGGCGTCGAAATCGACGAACTGGACGGGCTCACCGTGCAGCTTCCCGGCGGCGGCTGGTTCAACCTGCGCCCGTCCAACACCGAGCCGCTGCTCCGCCTGAACGTCGAGGCCGCCGACGCCGACGCCGTCCGGGCGCTGACCGACGACGTATTGGCGATAGTCCGTGGGTAACGAATGCGTCGTGAAAACACCCATAGAGACGTCCCACAGGTAGGGAGTAACCATGGCCGTCACGTTCGACGCACAGTTGCTGGACATCTTGGCCTGCCCGTCCCCTGATCACGCGCCGCTGCGTCCTGGGACGTCGGCGGACCCGGAGGCCGACGCGCTCACCTGCACCGAGTGCGGTCGGGTGTATCCGGTCCGTGATGGAATCCCGGTACTGTTGCTGGACGAAGCCACCGAGCCGACGACCCCGGATGGCGATCATGCCGACGGTCCCTGACGATTCCCTGCTCGACGATCCCGCGAGGCTGGCCGAGGCCGACACCGCGGGGCTCCTCCGTGCCGCCGCGATGGCGGGCGCCCAGGTCCGGGCGGCCGCCGAAGCCGCGGCCGAACTCGAGCTGAGTGATCGCCTCGACGTCGGGCGCCCGCGTTCGCTCGTGCTGATCGACCGGCCGGGGATCAGCCGGACGCTGACCCGGATGGTCGCCGCGCTCCTGGCCCCGGCTTGCCCGGTGCCGGTGGTCGTCGCCGAGGTGGTGCCGAGCTGGATCGGCGCGCTCGACGTCGTCTTCGCGCACACCGACGACGCCGGTGACCGCGAGCTGGCCGCGTCCCTGGAACGTGCCGCCCGGTTCGGGGCGACGGTCGTGCTGTCCGCGCCCGCCGAAGGCCCGGTCGCGGCCTCCGTCGCGGGCAAGGGGCTGCTGCTCGCGCCGAGGCTCCCGGTGCCGCCGGAGATGGCTTTCCCGCGCGGGCTCGCCGCGGCCCTGCTCACCGCGAACGCGCTCGGCCTGCTGGTGGCCGACTTGGAGCAGCTCGCCGACCATCTCGACGCGGAAGCCGAGAAGGACTACCTGGCCAGGGATTCGTTCGCGAACCCGGCCAAGGCGATGGCGCTGAAGATGGCAGGCCGGCAACCCCTGCTGTGGGGGCTGGACCCGGTCGCGGTCGCCGTCGGTGAGCACGCCGCCCACGCGTTCGCCGCGCACGCCGCCGTCGTCTGTGACGCGGAGGACTACCGCCAGGCACTGGCCAGGCCCGCATTGCGGCGGGCGGCGTTGTCCGGCGGCCGGGATCGCGATATCTTCGCGGACCCGGAAGAGGGGAACGCTTCGACGCCGAGGGTGCTGCTCCTCTCGGTTCGGACGGGACCGGCCGCGGACGCGGCCCGTTATCAGGCGGAAGACCTGCTGCCCGGTGCGGAGGTGATCGCCCCGGCCGAAGAGATCGAAACCGACGAGATCGTGCGTGCGGCCGTTCTCGCGCTGCGTTTCGAGCTGGCCGCGGTCTATCTGGGGCTGGCCGTCGGCAGCATCGGCGGCGCCGGGAGGTATACGCCCGCGACGGCGTGAGTCCCGAGCGCGACGTAAGCAATGAGGGCCGGCACCACCCGTGCCCGGCGAGGAGTTGAGGTGACAGTGGAGCTGCTGCGCAATGCCGTGCGGCCCTACGCGTGGGGATCGAGAACGACGATCCCCGAGCTGCTGGGGCGACCGGTGCCGGCGCCGCATCCGGAGGCGGAGCTGTGGATGGGCGCCCACCCCGGCGACCCGTCCCACGTCATCGGCCCGGACGGCACCGAGCGGAGCCTGCTGGAGCTCGTCGAAGCCGATCCGGTCGGCCAGCTCGGCACGACC
Organism: Amycolatopsis sp. NPDC041971; assembly: GCF_055588925.1. Classification (NCBI taxonomy): domain Bacteria; kingdom Bacillati; phylum Actinomycetota; class Actinomycetes; order Pseudonocardiales; family Pseudonocardiaceae; genus Amycolatopsis; species Amycolatopsis sp. NPDC041971. Next base: position 143,468 of record NZ_JBVJCE010000003.1, read on the forward strand.
TGCGCCGAGCGCTGGGGCGGCAGGCTGCCGTTCCTGCTGAAAATCCTCGCCGCCGAAGAGCCGCTTTCCATGCAGGCCCACCCGTCGGCCGCGCAGGCGGCGGAAGGGTACGCGCGCGAGGAGTCGGCAGGGATCCCGCGCGACGCCTCGAACCGCAACTACCCGGATCCGACGGCGAAGCCGGAACTCGTCTGCGCGCTGACCGAGTTCCACGCGCTCGCGGGCTTCCGCGACCCGGAACGCACGATGTCGCTGCTGAAGGCGATCGAAACGCCCGGGCTGGCGAAGTACGCGGTGCTGCTGGAAGCCCAGCCGGATCCGGCCGGGCTGCGCGCGCTGTTCACCACCTGGATCACGCTGCCGCAGGCCGCGCTCGACGAACTGCTGCCCGAAGTCCTCGATTCGTGTGTGAAGCACATCCAGGAACGCGGCGAGTTCGACATCGAATGCCGGACCATTCTCGGTCTCGGCGAAGCGCATCCGCGGGACGCGGGAGTGCTCGCGGCGCTGCTGCTGAACCGGCTCACCCTCAGCGCGGGTGAGGCGATCTATCTGCCCGCCGGCAACCTGCACCTGTACCTGCACGGCACCGCCGTCGAGATCCTGGCGAACTCGGACAACATCCTGCGCTGCGGACTGACCCCCAAGCACGTCGACGTGCCGGAGCTGCTCCGCGTCGTCGACTTCGCGTGCGGCGAGATGCCAGTCCAGAGCGGCGAGCGCGAGGATCGTCTCTCGGTGTACCGCACCGACGCGCCGGAATTCGAGCTGTCGCGGATCGAATGGGAGGCCGGGGACGGCGACGAGGTCGCCGTCCACGACGTCGGCCCGCAGATCCTGCTGTGCACCGCCGGTGGCCTGCTGGTCACGGCCGACGACGGTGAGCAGGTCGAACTCCGCCGGGGCCAGTCGGTGTGGCTCCCGGCCGCCGACCCCGCCGTCCGCGTGCGGCCGCTTTCCGGCGAGCGCACCCAGGTGTTCCGCGCCACCGCCGGCACCTGCTGACCCTTCGCGTTTAGTCCTCTGGATGCGGTCCTTGCACGCGCAAGGACCGCATCCAGAGGACTAAACGCGGGCGGGCTTGGGCTAACTGTGTGCGTTCCGTGTGGCGGCTTCCGCAACTATCGCCCGAAGGGGTGACCCGGCGCTTGGCGTCGGCTCGTCCCGGACGTCGACAGCCGAGGAGCAGCAGTAGTGACTTCCCATCCCGACGCGACGAGCGGACGCGCTTACCGGGTGCCGGTCTCCGCGCGTCCCACCGCGCTCGGACCCGCCGCCGTGACCGTGCTCGTCTCGCTGCTCACCGCCGCGCTGGTGATCACGCCGGCCTGGTTCTCCGCCGGACGGCGTGCACCGCGGCTCGCCGCTCGGTGATTCCGGACCGATGGTGATTTCCGGGTGGTGCCCGTCTGAGGGGTCGGGCACCGCTCGGTCAGGCCGGGGCGGGTTCGGTGAGCGACAACAGCAACCGGACGAGGGTCGAAGCGTTGGCGTCGTGGGGGACTTCCAATCGCTTCGCCTCTTCGCCCGCCGCCTCGGCCGCCTTCGTTTCCCCGACGGCCTCGTACGCCCTGCGCAGCACGTGCAGGGTGAGGCCTGTCGCGGGTTTCCCGCCCATGGCACGGAATTCGTCGAGACAACGGCGCAATACAGGGATCGCGCGATCGGCCCGGCCGTCGCCGATCCAGCTCGCGGCGATCGCCCGCGTGCAGGAAAGCTCCCTCGGCCGTTCCTCGAGGGCTCCGGCCAGCCGCCGCGCGTTCTCGTAGGCCTTCACCGCGCCGTCACGCCGTCCGGCGCCCGCGAGGATCGCGCCCTGGGTGCGCAACGACTTCGCCAGTGCCGATTTAGCCGTTGTCCGGCGCAGGACCCGGACCGAGTCCTCGATCGTCTCCAAGGCCTCCTCCGGGTGCCCGTCGAGCATCAGCGACCACGAAAGTCCTTGCAGAGCGACACCGAGCTGGCGCTCGTCGCCGCTTTCGCGCGCCTGGGCGAGGATTCGGCGATCGATCTCCAGCGCTTCGGAGATCTTGCCCAGTCTGTGCAGGGCGGCGGATTCCGCCCGCCTGGCATGGGTTCCGGAATCCTCCACAGTGGACAGTTCGCGGGCCTGGGTCGCGGCGTGCAGCGATTCCCCGGCCCGGCCGAGCCCGACCAGGCTGTGCGCCAGATTGGTCTCCACCCACGCTCGCGTGGACAGGTCGCCCAGCTCCGCCAATTCCTTCGAACAAGCGCGGTGACCCTCGACGGCGCGTTCGTACTCGCCGCGAACATGCAGCAACACCGCCAAATTCGCCTCGGCGATGACCACGATGTGTCTGTCACCCGCCTCACGGGCGGCGTCGCGCAACGTCTCGTACGCCGTCCGCATATCGGTGTAGTGACTGTGCAAGTAGAGGTACGTGCTCAGTCTTTCCAGTATCCGCAACGCTTTTCGCCGCCAGCCGACGGCGCACAACGACGAGACGGCGGCGACCAGGTTGGCCCGCTCCACCGAGAACCAGGTGCCGGGATCGCGCAGCAGCCGCTCGACCAGCTCGTCCGCCAGGGGTTGCACGGGGACATCGTGATCCGACAGCGGCATCGGTACCGTCCTCGGCAGGCGGCGGGCCGCCGTGTCGGCGAGGCACAGCGCCGCGTCCGACACCTTCGCGACGGTGGCCACCCGCTCGGCGCGGGTCTCCAGCTCCCGGCCGAGTTCCGTGGCGAACACGCGCACCAGGTCGTGCACGCGGAACCGCTGCTCACCCGTCGGGTCGAGACCGGTGGCTTCGAGCAGGCTGGCCTCGACGAGTTCGTCGATGGCCTCGTCGGCGCTGTCGGCGGTGTTGTCGGCGGTGTTGTGAATGAGGGCCGACACCGCCCACGCGGGAAGGTCGAGGGTGCGGCAGCGGCCGATCAACCGGAACGCGCGCCGCGCCGCCGGGCTCAGCGCCTGGTAACTCAACGCGATACTGCCGCGCACCTGGAGATCGCTGACCCGGAGTTCGTCGAGGCGCGAAACCTCGTCCTCCAGTTTCCCGGCGAGCTTTCCGAGCGGCAGACCCGGCCGCATGGCGAGCCTGCTGCCGGCGATCCGCAGCGCCAGCGGGAGATTGCCGCAGGCCTTGGCGATCCGCTCCGCGTCCGCGCGTTCGGCGGCCACCCGGTCCGGCCCGGCCAGCCGCGCCAGCAGAGCCATCGCCTCGGTACCGGACAGCGGTGCGAGGTGGAGGCGATCCGCCCCGGCCAGCCCGGAAAGCCGCCGCCTGCTGGTGATCAGGACGGCGCTGCCCGGGGTTCCCGGCAGCAGCGCGCGGACCTGATCGGGGCTCGCGGCGTCGTCGAGCACCACGAGGACCCGCCGATCGGCGAGTCGGCCGCGATACACCGCGGCCCTGGCCTCGACATCGTCCGGGATGGCCGGGCCGGTGACGCCCAGCGCGCGCAACAGGTCGCCGAGGACGGCGGCGAGGTCGCGAGGGGTGGAGGCGCCGGCCAGCGGGACGAACAGCTGCCCGTCGGGGAAGGACCGGCGGAGCCTGTGCGCGGTGCTGACCGCGAGAGTGGACTTGCCCGCGCCGGGCTGGCCGGTGATCACCGCGACCGGGACCCCCGCGGCGTCGCCTAGCAGCCCGGAGAGTTTCGCGATCTCGTTCTCGCGGCCCGCGAGATCCGCGATGTCCGGCGGCAGCTGGCAGATCGGGAAGACCGGCGCCGGCTTGGCCGACGGCGCCGGATCCTCCCCGCGCAACACGGCGGCGTGCACACGGCGGACCTCGGCGCCGGGTTCCACACCCAGCTCCTCGACGAGGGTGGCGCGCAGATCGCGGTGGACGGCCAGCGAATCGGCCTGCCGCCCGGCGCGGTGCAACGCGATCATCAGCTGCGCGGCCAGCCGCTCGCGCAGGGGATGTTCGGTGATCATCGCCTGGAGTTCGCCGGTGAGCTCGCCGTGCCTGCCGTCGGACAGTTCGGCGTCGACACAGTCTTCGAAAGCGGCGAGACGCTCCGACTCGAGCCGGGCGACGTCGGCGTCGAGCCGGGGGAGGTGCAGTCCGGAAAGGACCGGCCCGCGCCATTCCGCCAGCGCCCGGCGGTAGTGCCCGGCGGCCGCCGCGGGATCGCCGGCCCGCGCCGCGGCCTTCCCCGCCGCGACCGCTTCGCGGAAGGACAGCAGATCGAGGTCGCCGGGCTCGACCACCAGCCGGTAACCATGCGGATCCCGCTCGATCTCCAGCCCCTCGAAGCGGGCCCGCAGACGGGAGACGTACGTGTGCAGATTCGAGGAGTACGACTTCGGCGGCGTCTCCGGCCAGAGGGCCTCGACCAGGGCGTCGACCGGGACGGGCGAGTTCGCGTTCAGCAGCAGGACGGCCAGCAGGGCACGCTGGTGATCGCCGCGCGGCGTCGTCCGCCGCCCGGCCGGGCTTTCGATCATCAACGGTCCGAGCACGCCGAATCGCGGCACGGGCACCTCCCCAGGTCATGAGAGGGGCGAGACTAGCGAGGAGGCCCGACAATTCTGTGACCTGTCCCGCCCGCCGTGTACGGGCTCATCTGCACTGCTAGCCTTCGAACCCGGCATATCGGGACACCATTGGGGAGTTGCACGTGTCTGCAGGTGGCGGAACCAAGGCGATCATCGCCGCGCTCGTGGCGAACGCCGGTATCGCGGTCGCGAAATTCACCGGCTTCCTCATCACGGGATCGTCCTCGATGCTCGCCGAGTCCGTGCACTCGCTCGCGGACACCTCGAACCAGGGTCTCCTGCTGCTCGGGCAGAAGACCTCGCAGCGCAAGGCGACCCGCACCCACCCGTTCGGCTTCGGGCGGGACCGGTACTTCTACTCGTTCATCGTCGCGCTGATGCTCTTCAGCCTCGGCTCGGTGTTCGCGCTGTACGAGGGCATCCACAAGATCAGCGAGCCGGAGGCGCTGACCTCGCCGTGGGTGGCCGTGGGCATCCTCGTGGTCGCGATCGGGCTGGAGTGCTACTCCTTCTACACCGCGATCCAGGAGTCCAAGAAGATCAAGGGCGACGCGGGCTGGTGGGCGTTCATCCGCCAGGCCAAGACGCCTGAGCTGCCGGTGGTCCTGCTGGAGGACGCGGGCGCGCTGTTCGGCCTGGTGTTCGCGCTCGCCGGTGTCGGGCTGTCGGTCGTCACCGGGAACCCGGTGTGGGACGGCATCGGCACCGTCACGATCGGCGTGCTGCTCGGCATCATCGCGATCATCCTGATCATCGAGATGAAGAGCCTGTTGATCGGCGAAGGCGCCTCCGAGACCGACCTCGACGCGATCGTCGACGAACTCGCCGCCGGGAAGGTCGAGCGGGTCATCCACATCCGCACGCTGTACATCGGCCCGGACGAGATGCTGGTGGCCGCGAAGCTCGCGCTGGTACCCGGGCTGGACACCGCTGACATCGCACAGGCCATCGACGACGCCGAAGCGCGTGTTCGCGCGAAGGTGCCGACGGCGACGCTGATCTACCTGGAGCCGGACTTGGACCGCGCGCTGGCCTGAGCCTTGCCCCTGTCGCTTTCGCACGTTTCCGTGTCATGAAAGGTCCTTTCCTCGCGAAATTCGCGAGGAAAGGACCTTTCCTCGCATGGGTAAGCCGAACTCGCGTGACTGGAGACCGAACTCGCGTGCTTGGAGACCGAACTCGCGTGATCGGGGGCCGAACTCCCACATCCGGCCGGAGACACGCGTGATCCGGCTCCAGTCACGCGTGTGCGGTCCGGGGCAACTGTCCGTACACCGCCGATCACCGCCCCGACCTCCCGGTACTTCGTTGCTCTCCCACCGCGCTGCCGTCACCGCCGGGCGATAGGGTCCCTTGAACCGCAGTCAGGTGTAGGAGGTCAAGGGTGCCCGGAAACGGTCTGTGGCGTACGAAAACCATCGAACAGTCCATCGCGGACACCGACGAGCCGGGGTCGAAGCTCAGGCGGAACCTGAGCGCGTGGGATCTGACCGTCTTCGGTGTCGCCGTCGTCATCGGTGCCGGGATCTTCACCCTCACCGCGCGCACGGCGGGTGACTTCGCGGGGCCGTCGGTCTCGCTCGCGTTCGTGTTCGCGGCCATCGCCTGCGCGCTGGCCGCCCTCTGTTACGCCGAATTCGCGTCGACCGTCCCGGTGGCAGGGAGCGCGTACACGTTCTCCTACGCCACGTTCGGCGAGTTCATGGCGTGGATCATCGGCTGGGACCTCATCCTGGAGCTCGCCGTCGGCGCGGCCGCGGTGTCGAAGGGCTGGTCCGCCTACCTCGAAACCGTGCTCTCCTACATCTTCGGCAAGGGCACGAAGACGACGTTCGAACTCGGCCCGATCCCGATCGACTGGGGCGCCTTGCTCGTGGTGCTCGTACTGGCCACGCTGCTCGCGGTCGGCACGAAACTGTCGTCGCGTTTCTCCATGGTGATCACCGGGATCAAGGTCGCCGTGGTGCTGTTCGTGATCGTGCTCGGCATCTTCTACATCAAGGGTTCGAACTACACCCCGTTCATCCCGGAGGGCCAGTCCGCCGGGGAATCGGCGTCCACCGGGGTCGACCAGTCGCTGTTCTCGCTGGTCGCCGGGGGCGGCAGTAGTTCGTTCGGCGTCTTCGGCCTGCTGGCCGCGGCGTCGCTGGTGTTCTTCGCGTTCATCGGGTTCGACATCGTCGCGACCACGGCCGAGGAGACCCGCAATCCGCAGAAGGCCGTGCCCCGCGGCATTTTCGGCTCGCTCGCCATCGTCACGGTGCTGTACGTGGCCGTGTCGCTCGTGGTCGTCGGCATGGTGAACTACAAGGAACTCGCCACTTCGGCGGGTGACGGCGGCAAGAAGACGCTCGCGTCCGCGTTCGCGGCCAACGGCGTCGACTGGGCGGCCAACATCATCTCCGTCGGTGCCCTCGCCGGTCTGACGACCGTCGTCATGGTGCTGATGCTCGGCCAGATCAGGATCATCTTCGCGATGTCGCGTGACGGCCTGATGCCGCGCAGCCTCTCGAGGACCGGGGAGCACGGCACGCCGAAGCGGGCGACCATCGTCGTCGGCGGACTGGTCGCGGTCGCCGCGACGTTCTTCCCGGCGGACAAACTCGAGGAGATGGTCAACGTCGGGACACTGTTCGCTTTCGTTCTGGTCTCCGCGGGCGTGCTGGTGCTGCGCAAGACCCGGCCCGATCTGCCCCGTGCCTTCCGGGTGCCGTGGGTCCCCCTGGTCCCGATCCTGGCGATCGTCGCCTGTATCTGGCTGATGCTGAACCTGACCGTGCTGACGTGGCTGCGCTTCCTGGCCTGGATGGCACTGGGCGTCGTCATCTACTTCGCCTACAGCCGTCGCAATTCGCTGCTCGGCAAGCAGAACAAGGGCGAGGTCCCCACGTCCGTTTCGGACTGATCATTCTCGTTTCGGCGGCCCACCATTCCTTTGTGGATGGTGGGCCGCTTTGTCGGGGGCCCCGGTTTCCGTGTGAAATCGGTGTGCGATAGCGTCCGGTCCCTGTCTCCCCCTGATGGGTGAACGGGACTCGTGCAGCCCTACCGCGAGTTGACCTTCATCCCTCCAAAGAGGCACCACGCTTTGCTCGTTTGTCCCCCGATCGGTACAGGAGAGCTCTGAATGCAGATCATCACCGGACGGCGTGTCCGCTCCGCCGCCACCGTCGTCGCGCTGGCCACCGCCGCCCTGCTCGGCGTCACGGGCACCGCGCTGGCGTGCCACACCGACGACCCCCGCGCCATCCCGACCCCGAAGAACGTCAGCACCTGTGAAAAGGCGAAGCTGCCGGGCACCGAGATCTCGACGAAGGACCTGACCTTCACCGGTGGCACGGAGAAGGACAAGTACCTCAACATCACCGCGGTCGGCGAAGGTGTCACCGTCACCGCGATCGTGGTCAAGGGCGGCGACGGCTACAACATCTACGAGCCCGGCAAGCGCGGTCTCGCCGAGACCCCGCCGTGGGAGAAGCTGCGCTCGCCGATGAACGGTGGCGGCAAGCAGGCCGACATCAGCCACTGGTTCGCCTGTGGCGAGAAGAAGACCAAGCCGACCGAGCAGCCGAAGCCCACCGAGCCGACGAAGACCTCGACGGCCAAGCCGCCGACGACCGCTCCGACCACCACGGACAAGCCGTCCGAGACCTCCGCTCCGTCGGGCACCGCGGTGCCCGCCCCGAACGTCGGCGGTAACGGCGGCAACGGTGGCGGCCTCGCGGACACCGGTTTCGACAACGCCTGGCTGCTGTGGGCCGGTGGCCTGCTGGTGCTGGCCGGTGCCGGTGTCCTGGTCCTGCTGCGCGTGCGTCGCAAGACCAACTGAAGCTAGCCGATGTCTGAAGGCCCTCTTCCTCGTGAAGGGGGCCTTCAGCGCATTTGCGGGAAGTCCCCGAACAGCGAGCCTTGCTCACCCCTGGAGTTCGTCGGGCGGGGACGGCCGAGACCGGCGGCCATCGCGACGGCGTTGTCCCATTCGGCGTCGACGACGTAGTCCGTGTGCTTGAGGACGCCCGGCGCCCAGCGGTGCCGTCCGGTCGGCCCGCGCATCGGGTCGGGCAGCCAGTGGTCGCCGCCGAGCACCAGGACGCCCTGCTCGTCGGCCTTGGCGGCCAGCGGCCCCGTTCCGCCGCCGGGCAGGTAGCCGTCGCCCAGCAGTTTTCCGGACACCACGCGATGCCGCCACGTCGTGACGCCGCCGCCGAAGATGTCCGTGCCGCGGCACAGCGCCCGCCAGCGCCCGTCGAGATCCGCGTACAACCCGGCGAGCTGCTCCTGGGGCAGCATCGCGGGGAAGGCGCGCTGATAGCCCCATTGCAGGGGTGAGCCCGCGGTCAGCAGTCCGACGCGGTCGCGGTCTTCCGGCGGCAGATCGGCGATCACCCGCGCCGCGGCGAGCACGGTCAGCAGGCTGCCGAGGTTGTACCCGGACAGCACGACGCGCGTGCCCGGATCGGCCAGATGCTCCTTGACCCGGTCCGCGAGTTCCGGGACGACCCTGAGCGCGTAACTCGGCGGCACGGTCGGATGGGCGGCACGCGGCCAGAAGCACACGAGATCCGCCAGCGCGCCGAGGTGACGGCTGCGCTTGGGGGTCGTCGCGGCGGCGAACACGACACGCAGCAGTCCCGCCGCCATCGCGCCCAGCGCGAACACGCCGATCGCCGAAATCGGTTTGAACCAGTCGGGCAGCGGGCCGAAACCGAAGCGCAGCACCAGGAGCGCGCCGCCGCCCGCCGCCATCGCCAGCGCCACCGTGAGCGCGAGATGGTGCAGATGCTTGCGTTCCCACGAAGCGCGGGCCCAAGCCCCCGCGGCTTCCTCTTCCTGTGCCTTGTCGATCTCCATCAGCGCGACGATCTTCGGGACGCCGCGGCGCAACCGGCGCAGCGGGACGGCCACCGCGAAGCCCAGCACGCCGAGTACGACGGCGAGCGCGAGCCCGGCGCCCCACAGCACGGTCACCAGCGAATAGGTGTCGGGCAGCCGGAGATCGGTCGCGCCGACCAGCTGCCGCAGCGCGACCGCGAGTCCCGCGCCGAAACCGCCGCCGAGCAGGCCTGCCAGCGCGACGACCGGCGCCGCCGCCCAGCCTCCGAGCCAGGGCCGCAACCGGTGCGGCAGCTGCTTCCAGGCCGGCCGGCCGAGCAGGGCCGCCGGGGCGAGCACCAGCGCGAACAGCACGGTCACCGCGACCATCGCCGCGCCCAGCGCCTCGACCGTCCCGTCCGCTCCGCCGAGCCCGCCGCCCGGCAGACCCGCGGGCAGCGGTGTCCGGCGCACGACGGCGATCCCGACCAGGACGACGGCGACCGCGATCACCCCGCCCCGGATCACCGGCCCGGCCGAGAAACCGACCGTCGAGGCCACCAGCGCGGCGAAGACGAGCGCCAGCGCGCAGATCCAGACGATCAGGTCGAACGTCGCCGTCGGCAGCCGGAACGGCCCGCCGAGCAACGGGAGCGCGACACAGGTCAAGGCGGCGACGGTGTGCAGCGTGCGCAGGCCCGGCGTCCGCGGCAGATCCTGCGGTTGCAGCGGGCTCGAACTGTGGGCGCGGTGCAGCCTGTTCCGCGACCGCCAGTCCGAGGACGGGATCCGGTCGAGCACGAAGATCAGCACCAGCAGCGGAAGCACCCCGATCGCGATCCGCAGCGGTGCGAAGTCCCGCAGGAACGACGGCGCCCCTGCGAGGCAGGTCGAACCGGGGGCGAGGCACTGCGCGGCGAACAGGTCGAGCGAGACCACCGCGAGCTGGCTGATCAGCAACATCGTCAGCAGCAGCGAGGCCACCCGCAGCAGCCCCCGGCAAACCGCGCCGAGCACCGCCGCGGACCGCCTGCCCTCCGGGACCGGCGGCAGCATCCAATGCGCGACGTTCGCCAGCGAGAACGGGAACAGCAGCGCCCAGGTCGCCTTCGCGGCGCCACCGGAGGTCATCCCGCTCCACAGGTAGCCTTCGAGGATGCGCGGGATCGAACGGCCGAGCGCGGGCAGTACCGGACCGGGAGCGGGACGGCGCAGCCGGTCCGACGGCCGGATCAGCCTGCCGATCCCGTCGCCCGCGACGTCGACCACCGACGTCGAATCCAGCAGGCTTTCACCGCTCGTGCCCACTAGCCCGGGTACGCGTATTTCGACGACGCGGGTGTCGGGACCCGGCATGACCACGGTGAAGGCCTCCAAACCGTTCAGTGGGGACTGAGCCGACAACGGTACTGTTCCGATGTCATCCAACCTTGGAGGAAGCGCGCATATGACCCCCGAAAGCGTTGCCAAGCGGCACGAGACCCGCAACGGCATCGAGTTCGCCGTCGCCGATCTCGAGGCCGCCGAATTCGGCCGCAAGGAGATCCGCCTCGCCGAGCACGAGATGCCGGGCCTGATGGCGCTGCGCCGCGAATACGCCGAGGTGTATCCCTTGCGGGGAGCCCGGGTTGCGGGCTCGCTGCACATGACGGTACAGACCGCGGTCCTGATCGAAACCCTCGTCGCACTGGGTGCCGAGGTGCGCTGGGCCTCCTGCAACATCTTCTCCACCCAGGACCACGCGGCCGCGGCGATCGTCGTCGGCCCGCACGGCACTCCCGAGGAGCCCAAGGGCGTTCCGGTGTTCGCCTGGAAGGGCGAGTCGCTGGAGGAGTACTGGTGGTGCACCGAGCGGATGCTGACCTGGGACGGAGAGGGTCCCAACATGATCCTCGACGACGGTGGCGACGCCACCATGCTGGTGCACAAGGGAACCGAGTTCGAGAAGGCAGGCGTCGTCCCCGCGCCGGACGAGAACACCTCGGACGAGTTCCGCGTGTTCCTCCAGCTGCTGAGCGCTTCGGTCGCGGCCGACACCGGCAAGTGGACCAAGATCGGCGAAGGCATCCGCGGGGTCACCGAGGAGACCACCACCGGCGTGCTGCGGCTCTACCAGCTCGCCGCGGCAGGCGAGCTGCTGTTCCCGGCGATCAACGTGAACGACGCGGTGACCAAGTCGAAGTTCGACAACCGCTACGGCATCCGGCACTCGCTGATCGACGGCATCAACCGCGGCACCGACGTCCTCATCGGCGGCAAGGTCGCGGTCGTCTGCGGTTACGGCGACGTCGGCAAGGGCGCGGCGGAATCGCTGCGCGGCCAGGGCGCGCGGGTGATCGTCACCGAGATCGACCCGATCTGCGCGCTGCAGGCGGCGATGGACGGCTACCAGGTCAAGAAGCTGGAGAACGTCCTCGGCGAGGCCGACATGATCATCACGACGACCGGCAACAAGGACGTCGTGCTCGTCGAGCACATGGCTCAGATGAAGCACCAGGCGATCCTGGGCAACATCGGCCACTTCGACAACGAACTCGACATGGCGGGCCTGCAGCGCTACCCGGGCATCCGGCGGATCAACATCAAGCCGCAGGTCGACGAGTGGGTCTTCCCGGACGGCAAGAGCATCATCGTGTTGTCCGAGGGCCGTCTGCTGAACCTGGGCAACGCGACCGGGCACCCGTCGTTCGTGATGTCGAACAGCTTCTCCAACCAGGTGATCGCGCAGATCGAGCTGTTCACCAAGCACGAGGAGTACGACAAGGAGGTCTTCCGTCTCCCGAAGAAGCTCGACGAGAAGGTCGCGAAGATCCACCTCGACGCGCTCGGCGGTGAGCTCACGAAGCTGACCAAGGAGCAGGCCGAGTACATCGACGTGGACGTCGAAGGTCCGTTCAAGACCGACCACTACCGGTACTGACGGCTGCCATGAACGGTCCGTTACTTGCGAAATTCGCAAGTAACGGACCGTTCATGGCACGCGCTAGCGCCACTCGACCTCGATGCCGGCCAGCCCCGGCCCGGCGTCGCTGAAGAAACCGCTCGTCACGCCGCCCATGTCGAGCGGCAACTCCTCGGACTCGACGGGCACGGCGTCGTCGCGGGTCCGGAACTGCCGCGTGCAGCGGGCGGGCAGCGCGCCGAGCGCGAACTTGAGCTGCACCAGATAGCTCGAGCACTGGTCCCGCAACATCCGGAAGTAGCCGGGCGACGCGGTGCCGGAATCGTCGCGGACCTCGAAGCAGAACACGTGGATCTCGCCCTCGGCGAGCTTCCGGTCGAAGAGCAGTTCGGTGGCCATCGTCTCGGCCTCGGCGTTGCGCCGGATCCGGCCGACGCGGCAGCCCTCGGCGGTGATCAGGTCGACGTCGCCGATATTGCAGCCGGGGTCGCCGTTGTAGACGGTGACGTACCGGTCCGGGCCGTGCCGCCGTGCCCGGCACACCAGCCGGGTCTGGAGGCCGACCTGCCGGTGCGCGGCGTCGAAGGTGATCGTGTCGTGTACCGCGAGCATTTCGAGGTCGGCGTTGTAGCGGTTGGAGGACGGGTACGCGCCCAGTTCGGCCAGCAGCTGGTCGACGATCGAGCCCATGTCGCCGGACCGGATGTCGTGGAACGAAGCGGCCATCTGGTGCCCGCGAGCCCGCGCCGTCCGCGGCCCGATCAGTACGACGAGCGCGTCGGGGGGCAGTTGCAGCACCGATTCCAGCGCGCGGACCGCCGGGAGTGCCTTGGGTACCTCCGGCTGGCGCAATCCGCGCTGCCAGTAGCTCAGCGTCGACTGTCCGATTTGGACGCCGCGGAGCCCGAGGTGGGCCCGGAGCCGGGCCAGCGAGAGGCCGCGATAGGCGATCGCCTGGCGCAGGGCGTGGTGGAACTCGCCGCTGCGCAGAGCCTCGACGAGCTCTTTCGGCAGGGATTCGAACGGTTGACGACGCGTGCCGTCGATGATCGTCGGGGTGTCCACGTCCGAGGCAAGCCTTCCCGCCGAGGACGCATCAGCACCGTCTCGTGTCACCGCTCGTCCCTTCACCAGACCAGTGTGTGCGCTGAGCGTGAACACCGCGGAACGTTCACGGTAGCAGCGCACTGTGAACACTACGTCCCCCGTTCGGGGTGGTTGACCCCGGAAGAGTGACCGTTCCGGGGTGTGGAAACGCCCCGGAACGGTCCGTTCCGCCGGGTGCCCATCTTGCTCTGTGTGAGCCTGCTGTTCACCGTTGTGACCACATTGGTTCGCCATGGTGACCAGGAGGCCCGTCGTGCCTGAGTTCTCGAGGAGGGTCTGCGCCGCGGGCGCCGCGAGTCTCGTGGCGTGGCTCGCGGTACAGACCCCGGCGAGCGCGCTGCCCTCACCGCCCGCCCAGCGGAACCCCGTCGCCATGCAGGTGCAGGAAAAGTCCCAGTGGTGCTGGGTGGCTTCCGGCAACACCGTCGCGGCACACCACGGCGTGACCCTCACTCAGAACGAATTCTGCCGGATCGCCCACGACGAGCGACGCCGGGAGTGCGCCGACAAGCCGGGAACGCTGGGCGACGTCCGGCGCGCCTTCGGCAAGCTCGGCTTCTCCGCTCCGGGGGACTACGTCAAGGGCCCTATCTCCTACGCGGCCGTCCAGGCGCAGACCGGTGCGGGCAAGCCGGTCCAGACGCGGGTCGGCTGGGCCGCGGGCGGCGGTCACATGCACGTGCTCTATGGCGCCGACGCCGGCCGGAAGTGGATCTCGTGGGGGGATCCACTGCCCACCGGGAGCCGCCACCACTGGTCGACCTACGACTTCTACGCCGGCAACAAGTCCTTCACCTGGACCCACACGCTCTCCGGGATCCGGCGATGAGCGCGCGGCGTTTCCTCGGGCTTGCCGGGCTGGTCGCGGTCGCGCTGCTGGTCTCGGCGCCCGGAGCGCGCGCGGACCATCTGTCGAGTGAAGATCTCGCGGCCGCGAAGGCGGTTGCGGACGACCCCACGCTGCGTGTCGAAATCGGTCGCTTCTTCACTCGGACGAGTGATGCGAGTCAAACGCCGTCGGTCAGCGTCATCGACGAATCCTTCCCGGTTTACGAGCTTTCGAGGGACTTCGTCGCCGGTGACGGCACGGTCGCCGGACGGCTCGCCTACGTGGCGGTCCCGGTGACGGCGTCCGACGGGCAGACCGCGACCATCTGGTCGGTCCGTGGCGACGACGGCGCCTGGCGCGTCGGCAACATCGCTTCGGGTGACCGGGAAAGCGCACTGGCCCGGCGGCTGCCCGCCGGCGCGGCACTGCTCCACGAACCCCAGGTCGACGCCTGGTACGCGCTGCGCGACGGCCGGGTGACGTTGCTCGACTCGGGCGTCAGTGGTTCCGCGGCCGGTGCTTCGGTCACTCTCGCGGAGTACCAGAAGACGGTCTCCGGCCGGTACGGCGACCTGCTCGCGAACTCGCCGTACGCCCAGGAGGGCAAGGCCGGCGGTTACAACGCCCAGGTGATGCCCCGCGGCGACGGCGGCCCCGCGCCCGACGCGCAGGACACCGGCTTCGTGCCGCTGCTGATCTTCGGCGGCCTGCTCCTCATCGGTGTCGCCGGCTTCTTCCTGCACTCGAAGAGGCGCGTCCCCTAGCGGACCGGTGGGCCGGACGTGTGCTGACCCCGTCTGGCCCGCCGGTCGACCACGGCGCTTTCCAGCCATGCCCCGCCCTCGAGCGAACCACTTCGCGGTGCTGGTCATATTCTGGGCCCGTGGGACGACTCGTGGTGATCGAAGGTCTGGACGGCGCCGGCAAGCGCACCCTCGCCGACGCGCTGACCGGCGCGCTGAACGCGGCCGGGGCGAGCGTCGCGTCCATCGCTTTTCCGCGTTACGGCGAAAGCGTGCACGCCGACCTCGTGAAGGAAGCGCTGCACCGCGGCCACGGCGACCTCGCCGATTCCGTCTACGGCATGGCGATGCTCTACGCGCTCGACCGGCGGGGCGCGGCCGACGAGATCCGCGCTCGTCTCGGCGAACACGACGTCGTACTGCTCGACAGGTATGTCGCGTCGAACGCGGCGTACGGTGCCGCCCGGCTCCACCAGGGTGCGGACGGCGAGTTCGTGCGCTGGCTCAAGGAACTCGAGATCGACCGGTTCGGCCTGCCGGTGCCAGCCGCGCATCTGCTGCTCCGGGTCACCGCGGACGTCGCCGCCGGTCGCGCGCAGCGCCGCGCGGAGAGCGACGCCGACCGCGCGCGGGATTCCTTCGAGACCGACGACGCGCTTCAGAAACGGTGCTCGGTGGTTTACGACGAACTCGCCGCGACGGGCTGGCTCGCGCCTTGGCACGTTCTCGACGGCGTCGCCGGTGTCGAGACCGCCGCGCTGGCCACCTCCCTCCTTCGCGCTTATTGATGCGACGAGGGACGCCTTGGGCCCTGGTCAGGCGCGATGGTCGTGAGCGGCGATTCGGGTCAGAGCACGAATCGCCACTCACCTGCCTCGCAATTAGTCCTCTGGATGCGGTCCTTGTGTGCGCAACTACCGCGTTTCGTCCTCTAAATGCGTGAGTAGCCAGGAGTGGAACTCGCCGATGTGGTGCTCGGACGGCATCAGCACCCCGCCGCCGCGGTAGGCACGGGACGCCATCGCGGGCTGGCAGCGTTCGCAAGCGCCGAAGTCCTGCTCGTTGACGCGATGGAACAACTCCACCGAGCGTGACACGTCCCGGCCCGAGGCCACCACCTCCTCGGAATAGAGCCAGTCGCATTCGACGACCGTCCGGTCCGGCGCGAGCGGGTACAACCGGTGGAAGATCACGTGGTCCGGCACCAGGTTCACGAACACCTGCGGCCGGATGGTGATCGCGTAGTACCGCCTGTCCTGTTCGGTCGCGACGCCGTCGAGCCGGTCGAAACCCGAACCGCCGTCGATGGTGAACCCGTCGACGTCCTCGCCGAATTCGGCGCCGTGCCCGACGTAGTACTGCGCCGCGTACCCGCCGGCGAATTCCGGCAGCACCTCGGTCAGCTCCGGATGGATGGTCGCGCAGTGGTAGCACTCCATGAAGTTCTCGACGATCAGCTTCCAGTTCGCCTTGACGTCGTAGGTGATCCGGCGGCCGACCGAGAGCCGGTCGAGGCCGTAGCGCTCGATCGATTCCAGATCGCCCAGCCGTTCCCGCACCGCGCCCTCGACGTCGGCCTCGAACGACGGCGGGTCCGCGGCGAGGCAGACCCACGCGTAGCCCAGCCATTCCCGCAGCCGCACGGCGTGCAGTCCGTACTCGGCGCGGTCGATGCCGGGGAGCTTCGCCAGGTTCGGCGCCGCGATCAGCTTCCCGTCGAGCCCGTAGGTCCACGCGTGGTACGGGCACTGGAACGCGCGTTTCACCGTGCCCGACTCCTCGGTGCACAGCCGCGCGCCGCGATGGCGGCAGACGTTGAGGAACGCCCGCAGGCCGCCGTCCCGCCCCCGGCTGACGATCACGCTCTCCCGTCCGATCCGGACAGTCCTGAAGTCACCCGCCGACGGCAGATCCGTCGCCCTGACCGCGCAGAACCACTTGCGCTCGAAGATCTTCTCCTGCTCGGCCGCGAAGATCATGGGATCGGTGTAATAGCCGCCGCCCAGCGTCGGGATGAGACTCGTCATCTCGGGACTCCGGCGAACCGGGCGGGATCGAACAGGGCGACCGGATGCTCGGTCGTGCCGTCCACGACCAGGTCGGCAAGGATTTCGCCGACCACCGGGACGAACTTGAAGCCGTGCCCGGAGAAGCCGCAGGCGACCACCACGCGTTCGCGGGTGGGATGGCGGGAGATGACGAAATGCTCGTCGGGGGTGTTCGTGTACATGCAGGTCGCCGCGCGCAGGAACGCGCCGGGCAGCGACGGCATCTTCCGCCCGGCGAAACTTGAAACCTCGTCGACCTCCTCGGCGTGCACCGTCCGGTCGATGGTCTCCGGCGTGCACGTCTCGCCGCCGCGGAAGAACGCGACCTTCACGCTCCCGGCGTCGTCGTGCGAGGGGAATCCGTAGAACTGGCGGCCGTTCTCGCCTTCCCAGACGTAGATCGGATGACGTCCGGCGCGGAACGGCTCCACCTCTCCCGACGGTGCGAACCAGTACTGGACCTGGCGTTCGATGGTGAAACCGATCCCGAGTCCGGCGAGCAGTTCCGGCGCCCACGCGCCGGGGCAGATCACCAGCTGTTCCGCCGTGTAGAAGTTCTGCGACGTCCCGACCCGGACACCGGTGGAAGTCTGCCGCCACGAAAGGACCCGCTCCTCATGGTGCAGCTCTGCGCCGGCCCGTGCGGCGAGCTGGAGATGGGCCGCCACACTGCCTTCCGGCACCACGAACCCCGCGTTCTCCTCGTACAACGCGATTTCGTGGTCCGCCGGAGTCATCGTCGGGAACCGGCGACGGATCTCCGCCGCGTCCAGCAGTTCGTGCGGCAGGCCCCACTTCCGGGCGCTGGCCAGGCTGCCCGCCACCGTCCGCGAATCGGGGCCGCCGAGCATGATCCCGCCGCAGCGGGTGAAGATCTTCCGGCCGGAGTCGCGTTCGACGCCGTCCCACAGTTCGTGCGCCCGCAGCAGGAGCGGGACGTACGCGGGATCCTCGAAGTACGCCTGCCGGGTGATCCGCGAGCCGCCGTGGCTGGACCCGAGGTTGTGCACCGGTGCGAACCGGTCGATGCCCAGCACTCGCTGTCCTCGCCGGGCGAGCCGGTACGCGGCCGCGCTGCCCATCCCGCCGAGGCCGATGACGATGACGTCGTAATGACTCATGCGGCGCTCCTGATCCGGCTCATGTCGGCGTCGAACAGCGGTTCACGCGCCACGACCGCGGGGATCCGCTCGCCGAAGTACTCGATCTCCACTGGCCTGCCCGGCTGGGCGAACTCCACCGGAAGCCAGGCGTACGCGATGTTCTTGCCGACGGTGTAGCCGTACGCGGCACTGGTGACGTATCCGGCGGGACGGCCGTCGGCGTACACCGGTTCCTTGCCGAGTACGACGGAGTACGGATCGTCGACGGTGAGACAGGTCAGCTTCCTGGTGATCGTGTCCGCCGAGCGGCCCGCCAGCGCGTCGCGCCCGATGAAGTACCCCTTGTCCATCCGCACGGCGAAACCGAGCCCGGCCTCGTACGGATCGTGTTCGGCGGTGACGTCCGTGCCCCACAGCCGATATCCCTTCTCCAAGCGCATGCTGGAGAAGGCGTCCCGTCCGGCGGCGATGATCCCGTATGCCTGCCCGGCTTCCCAGAGCGTGTCCCACAGCCGTCGGCCGAGGTCCGCGCTCGTGTACAGCTCCCAGCCGAGTTCGCCCACATAGGACAGTCGCATCGCGGTCACCGGCACCTGGCCGACATACGCCTGCTTCGTCTTGAAGTACCCCATCGCCTTGTGCGAGAAGTCCGTTGTGGACAGTGGTTGCAGTACCGCTCTGGCGAGCGGGCCCCACAGGCCGATGCAGCAGGTGCCCGGAGTCGTCTCGTGGATCTGCGCGGCGCCGTCGCCGGGGAGATGCCTCCGCAGCCGGTCGATGTCGATCGGGCTGTTGAGCCCGGCCTGGAACCGCTCCGCGCCGAGCCGGGCGACGGTCAGGTCGCCGCGCACGCCGCCGTCCTCGTCGAGCAACAGCGTGTAGGTGACCGAACCGGGCTTCTTGTCGAGCTGGTTCGTGGTCATCGTCTGCAGGAACGGCAACGCGCCAGGCCCGGTGACCTCGACGCGTTTCAGCGACGTCATGTCGAACATCGCCACCCGCTGCCGTGCGACCAGTGCTTCGGCACCGCCGATCGGCGACCAGTACCGCGCGGCCCAGTCGTTGCGCTCCGGGATGAGATCGACCTCCGGGAGATCCGAGTTCGCCTCGTACCAGTGCGGCCGTTCCCAGCCGCTCGCTTCGAGGAAGTACGCACCGAGTTCCGCTTGCCTCTCGTAGAAGGGACTTGTCCGCAGCGGCCGCGGTTCTTCCATGGGCTGCAAGGGATGGACGACGTCGTAGACCTCGACGAAGCTCTGGCAGCTACGCGCCATGACGTAGTCCGTGGCCAGCTGCACCCGCTCGAACCGGGCGAGGTCGCAGCCGTGCAGATCCGCGTCGGGCCGACCGTCGACCAGCCACCCCGCCACGGCCCGCGCGACCCCGGCCGAATGCGTGATCCAGACGGCTTCGGCGACCCAGAACCCGTCGAGGTCCGGATGCTCGCCCAGCAGCGGCATGCCGTCCGGGGTGAAGGAGAACAGGCCGTTGATGCCTTCCTCGACCTTGGTCTCACCCAGCGATGGCAGCAGGTCGACGGCGGCGGCCCAGGACGGCTCGAAGTCCTCGGGGGTGAACGCCAGTTCCGACGGCATGCCCTCGCCCGCTCCGATCTCTTCGGCGGGCAATGGCATCGGCCGGTGCCCGTACGCGCCGATGCCGATCCGGTCGACGTGTTCGCGGAAGTAGAGGTCGGCGTCCTGGTGCCGCAGGATCGGCCGGGTGGCCGCCTCGGTCACCCCGGCGAGTGACGGCAGCGGGCTGGTGCGTGCGTACTGATGCGCCATCGGGACCAGCGGGATCGCGAGGTCCACCAGGTCGCCGAGCAACGGGCCCCACATCCCGGCGCACGAGAGCACGATGTCCGCGCGGAAGCTCCCCGTCCCGGTGGTGACGCCGGTGACCCGGCCGCCTGAGCGTTCGATTCCGACGACCTTCTGGCGCGCGAGGAACTTCGCCCCGCGCCCGATCGCGCGGCGGGCCTGCGCCTCGGCCGCCCGCAGGGGTTCGGCCAGCCCGTCGGAGGGGATGTGGAACCCGCCGAGCACCTTGGCCGGATCGAGCAGAGGATGCAGCGCGGCGCATTCGGCCGGTTCGATCAGCCTGCTTTCGACGCCCGACGCGGTCGCCCAGCCGTGCCGTCGCTCGAGGTCGGCGAGCCGCTCCGGCGTCGTGGCCACTTCCAGCCCGCCGACGGGCCGGAAGCACGGCTTCCCGTCGAGTTCGAGCGCGCCGTATTTGGTGACGGTGTACTGGGCGAACGAGGTCATCGTGCGGCAGGCGCTGGTCTGGAAGACCAGCCCGGGCGCGTGCGAACTCGACCCGCCGGTGGTGAACAGGTCGCCCTGGTCCAGCACGATGAGGTCGGTCCAACCACGTTCGGTGAGCTCATCGGCGAGCGCGCAGCCGACGATGCCGGCGCCGATCACGACGACGCGGGGTCCTGAGGGCATGGTGCGGGGTACCTCCTGCCTGCCCTGGAGAGTCCACAAAGGACACGCGGGCATCGGAGTGACAGGCGTTGTTGCGGATGAGGCACGTTGTTCCGTCCTCAGCAACAAAGTGCGGCACGTGCCGGTTCGCTGTCAAGAGCCGAAACGGTCGCCTTTGTCAACCCCGCGTGCTAGGAACGGTCCTTTCCTGGCAAATTTCGCAAGGAAAGGACCGTTCCTAGCGCGCGTAAGGGCGTGACAGGGCAGGTCGCGTCAATCCGCGAAGTGACCCAACTGGGCCGAAAGATCCGCCGCCGCCTCCGTGAGCGGTCGCACGATCTGCCGCACCCGCTGTTTCGAGAGCCGGTACGACGGACCCGAAGCGCTCATCGCCGCGACGACCTCGCCGCCGGGGCCGTGCACCGGCACCGCGACCGCGTGCATCCCCAGCTCCAGCTCCTCGAAGCAGGCCGCGTACCCGTCCTCGGCGACCCGCTCGAGTTCCGCGGTCAGCTGCTCCGGATCGGTCGTCGTCCGCGGCGTGAACCGTTCGAGTTTCCGCCGGAGCAAACGTTTGCGCTCGGCGTCGCCCAGGTACGCGAGCAGCACCTTTCCGCTGGACGTCGCGTGCAGCGGCGTGCGCTGGCCGGTCCAGTTCTGCGTGGAGATCGCGGCCGAGCCGCGGGCCTGGCTGATGTTGATCGCGACCCCGTCGTCGGCGATCGCGATGTTGACCGTCTCGCCGAGGGTCTCCGCCAGGCTCAGGCAGGTCTTCCTGCCGATCTTCGCCAGATCCATCCGGCCGGCGGCGGCGCCGGCGAGCCGGACGATGCCGAAGCCGATCGCGTATTTGCCGCGTTCGCCGAGCTGCTCGACGAGGCCTCGGTTCTCCAGGACGCTCAACAGGCGCGACGCCGTCGACTTGTGCACGCCGAGCTCGCCCGCGATCTCGGTGATCCCCGTTTCCCCGTTGCGCGCCAGCAGTTCCAGCACGCTGATCGCGCGGTCGACGGACTGTACCTGACTGGGCGTTGCGTTCCCCGCGTCCTGGTTCCGCATGGCGCAACAGTAGCCGGTTCGCCCGAATCCGCTCGGCTGAGTGGGCGAATCCCTTGACGCGTCGGCCCCTCAGGGGTGATTGTTGCGCAGAGCACGTCTCGTCTCGTAATACGCAACATCAACAACCGCCGGTCCGTTCCCCGGAGGCCCCGATGCTCCGTGCCTGCTCCGTTTCCGAACTGCCCGAAGGCGAAGCCCTCCGCTTGGATGGCCCTGTGCCCGTCTCGGTCTTCCACTCCGAGGACGGTTATTACGCCCTCGACGACACCTGCAGCCACCAGGACGCGTCGCTCGCCGACGGCTGGATCGAGGGCTGTTTCGTCGAATGCCCGCTGCACGCCGCGCGGTTCGATCTGCGGACCGGCGCCCCGGACCGCCTGCCCGCCAAGAACGCCGTGCGCACCTATCCGGTCGTGGTCGCCGACGACGTGATCTACGTCGACATCGAGGCGCGCCGGGAAGTGGCTTGAGAACGGTCGCCGTCGTCGGCACCTCGCTGGCGGGACTTCGTTCGGCACAGGAGTTGCGCGGTCAGGGTTTCGACGGGCGGCTGGTGATGATCGGCGCCGAACCGCCGTACGACCGGCCGCCGTTGTCGAAGGAGTTCCTGCTGGGCAAGGCTTCCGCCGATGACCTCGCGCTCGCCGAACAGGACGACCTCGACGCGCTGGCCGCCGAATGGCACCTCGGCGTCCGCGCCCGGAAACTCGGCCGCGAAGGCGTGACGCTCGGCGACGGCACCACGATCGCCGCCGACGGTTACGTCATCGCGACCGGCGCGGCGGCCAGAATCCTAGGCGCGGCAAGGGATCTGGACGGCGTGCACACTTTGCGGACGCTCGACGACGCCGTCTCGCTGAAACGCGATCTCGCGGCGGGGTCTTCTTCGGTGACCGTCATCGGCGCGGGATTCATCGGCGCGGAGGTCGCGTCCGCGTGCCGCCTGCTCGGCCACGAAGTCACCGTGATCGAGGCGCTTCCCGTGCCGCTCGCCTCCGTCATCGGCGCGCGGATGGGCGCGGTCTGCGGGGAACTGCACGCCGAAAACGACGTCCGGCTGATCACCGGCGTTCCCGTCGCCGGATTCACCGGGACCGGTCGCGTCACCGGTGTACGCCTCGCCGACGGAAGGGAGATCCGCGCCGATCTCGTCGTCGCCGGAGTGGGGGCGCGGCCCGCCACCGACTGGCTGACCGGTTCCGGGATCGCCGTCGACGACGGGGTGCTGGTCGATTCCGGCTGTGTCACAGCGGATCCCCGAGTGATCGCGGTGGGTGACGTCGCCAGGTACCGCTGCCGTCTGCGGGGCAGGCGGGTCCGGGCCGAACACTGGACGGCGGCGGGCGAACAACCGCGCGTCGCGGTCGCGAACCTGCTCGCCGGTTCGACCGTCACGCATTTCGCACGACACGGTTACTTTTGGTCCGATCAGTACGGACGGCGGCTCCAATGCGCCGGAGTGGCCACGGAAGACGTGCGGATCGTGGAAGGCGACGTCACCTCGAAGCGGTTCGTCGCGACCTATCACCGCGACGACGTCCTGACCGGTGTCTTCGCGATCGACTCCCCACGGCCGTTCACCCGGCTCCGGCGCGCTCTGAGCATCTCTTGGTGAACCCGCCTCCGATCGACGTCGGCAGGGCGCTGCTCGGTAATCCCTGTCACGGCGGCGGGTCAGGCGCCCTGCCACCGCGATAGCGGGCTTTCGGCCGGTGCGGGTTCACGCGTGTGGTCGCTTTGCGAGGTACATCTTCAGCTCCGCTACCAGGGCTCCAGGGCCCGAAGACCCTACTCGGATGGAGCAATTTGCCCGATTCGATGATCTTTCTGGTGGTCACATCGCCGGGTCGCGCGCCTGCGCGGGGAAACTAGTGCGAACATAGGTTTATGAAGGCACGCGTTCTGGTCGTCGATGACGACCCTGCTCTCGCGGAGATGCTCACCATCGTGCTGCGTGGGGAGGGGTTCGACACAGCCGTCGTCGCCGACGGCTCTCGTGCGCTGCCCGCGCTTCGTGAGCTGAAACCCGACCTGGTCCTCCTCGACCTCATGCTGCCCGGGATGAACGGCATCGACGTCTGCAAGGCGATCCGGGCCGAATCCGGCGTGCCGATCGTCATGCTCACCGCCAAGAGCGACACCGTGGACATCGTCCTCGGGCTCGAGTCGGGGGCCGACGACTACGTGGTCAAGCCCTTCAAACCGAAGGAACTCGTGGCCCGCGTCCGCGCTCGGATGCGCCGCACCGAGGCCGAGCCCGCCGAGTCGCTGACGATCGGCGACCTGGCGATCGACGTCCCCGGCCACGAGGTGACGCGGGAGGGCAAGGCCATCCCGCTGACCCCGCTGGAGTTCGACCTCCTGGTCGCGCTCGCCCGCAAGCCGCGGCAGGTGTTCACCCGCGAGGTGCTCCTCGAGCAGGTGTGGGGTTACCGCCACGCCGCCGACACCCGTCTGGTGAACGTGCACGTCCAGCGGCTGCGCTCGAAGGTGGAGAAGGACCCGGAACACCCCGAGGTGGTGTTGACCGTTCGCGGTGTCGGGTACAAGGCAGGCCCGCCGTGATCACCCCATGAGCGGACGCTTGCGAAGGCTTGCCCAAACCACGATGCGCCACCTTCGGCGCATCGTGGTTTTCGTGCGCCGCAAGATCGTCTCGTTCAACGAACTGTGGCGGCATTCGCTGCAGTTCCGGGTCACCGTCTCCACGCTGGCGCTGTCGTCGGCCGTGGTGTTCGTACTGGGCATGGTGCTGCAGAACCAGATCACCGAACGGCTGCTCGAGACCAAGCAGAACGCGGCGATCGCGCAGACCAGGGCGGTCGTCGAGACCGCGGCCAGTGAACTGGTCGGCGTCGGCACCGAATCCTCCGAAGCGATGACGGCGCGGCTGAACAACGCGCTGAAGAAGATCACCAGTACCACGACGGCGCAGGACGCCGCCGGATCCGCCGCGGGCACCTTCGAACCGGTGCTGGCCGCGGGCGGGCGCGACCAGTCGAGCAGGCCCGCCGCCGCGGGCCCGTACGACAACGTGCCGGTGCGGCTGCGCCAGTTCGTGGAGACCGAGCAGGTCAGCTTCCTGATGCACACGGTCACCGAGGCCGACGGCGGCAAGACGACGTACCTGATCGTCGGCGCGCCGGTGACCACGGTGATCAACCCGCTCCAGCTCTACCTGCTGTACCCGCTGACCAGCGAGCAGAACACCGTCTCGACCGTGCAGAACACGCTGCTCGTCGGCGGTCTCGTACTGCTTCTCCTGCTGGCCGGGATCACGAACTTGGTCACCAGACAGGTGGTCCGGCCGGTCCGGCAGGCCGCCGCGGCGGCCGAGCAGTTCGCCGGCGGCGAGCTCGACCAGCGGCTCGCCGTGCTCGGCGAGGACGATCTCGCCAAACTCGCCGTGTCCTACAACGAGATGGCCGCGAGCATCCAGCGGCAGATCCGCCAGCTGGAGGAGTTCGGCGGGTTGCAGCGCCGGTTCACTTCCGACGTCTCGCACGAACTGCGCACTCCGTTGACCACCGTCCGGATGGCCGCCGACGTACTGCACGCGTCGCGCGAGCAGTTCCCGGCCGGGCTCGCCCGATCCACCGAACTGCTGGTCGACGAACTCGACCGGTTCGAGGCGCTGCTCGGCGACCTGCTGGAGATCAGCAGGCTCGACGCCGGCGTCGAGGAGCTTTCGGCCGAGCTGATCGACGTCCGGCCGATCGCGACCAGGGCCGTGGAACAGGTCCGGGTGATCGCGGGCAACGCGGGCAGTTCGGTCGAGCTGATCCTGCCGGACGAGGAGGCGCTCGCCGAGGTCGACGCGCGCCGCGTCGAGCGGATCCTGCGCAACCTGCTGGCCAACGCGGTGGACCACAGCGAAGGGAACCCGGTGGTGCTGACACTGGCGGTCAACGAGACCGCGGTCGCCATCACGGTGCGGGACCACGGTGTCGGGCTCCGGCCCGGCGAGGCGGAACTGGTGTTCAACCGGTTCTGGCGGGCCGACCCGTCCCGCAACCGCCGGACCGGAGGCACCGGGCTCGGCCTCGCGATCAGCCAGGAGGACGCCCGGTTGCACGGCGGGCTGCTCGACGCGTGGGGCGAGACCGGCGATGGTGCCTGCTTCCGGCTCGTGCTGCCGAGGCAACAGGACACGCCGATGGGGGAGAGCCCGCTGGTCCTGCCACCGCCCGATCACCAGGGGACCGATCCGCACGGGTCGTCCGGACTGCTCGAAGTCCGGCCCGCGCCCGACGCGATCCTCGCCGAGCCCGAGGAGGTGGGCCGGTGAAGCGGCTGCTACCCCTGCTCGCGGCGTTCCTGCTGGTTGCGGGCTGCGCGAACATCCCGCTCGAATCCCAGCCCGTCGCCGTGCCCGGGGAAAAACCCGGCCAGGCACCGGCGGACGTCGCCGAACCGGCGGCGGGGATCGACCCGCTGACCGTCACCCGCCAGTTCATCCGCAACTCCGCGACGCCGGGCACGGCGAACGCCGACGCGCGGGTCTACCTCGACGAAGAAGCCCGCCGCAACTGGAAGCCGTCGCCGGGGCTGACGATCATCGACAACACCTTCGGCACCGTTTACGACACTTCGTCGCTCTCGGCGAACCCGGACGAGCAGATGGTGAACGTCCGCGGCTTCAAACTCGGCAACCTGAGCCCCGACAGCGCGTTCATCCCGGTGAAGGCCGAGTACTCGCAGCAGTTCAAGCTGCGGAAGCAGCCGAACGGCCAGTGGCGGATCGTGGACCCGCCGCAGGAACTCGCCGTCATCGAAGAGGATTTCGCGACCAACTACTTCCGGGTGCCGATCAGTTTCTACTCGCCCGACTCCGGCGCCTTCGTCCCCGACCTCCGGTACGTCGCGGCGAAACCGCAGGCCGGGTTGCCCGGCCGGGTGATGGACCTGGTGCTGCAGGGACCGTCGGAAGGGTTGAAGGGCGCGGTCAAGGACCTCCTCGGCGACCAGGTCACCACCGAGTCCAACGTCCGCAGCACGGACGACGGGACCCTGGACATCAACCTGACCGGCGTCGGCGGCGCCAGCCTCGCGGACCGGAACCTGATCGCCGCGCAGATCGTCCTTTCGCTGCAGACGGTGACGCTGAGCCGGATCCGGCTGCTCGCCGACGGCACCCCGCTGGTGCCCGAACACGAATACTGGCGCTCCAGCGAACTGCCCAACTACAACGTGGACATCGCGCCCAACTCGGAGCTGCTGGGCCTGATGACCGTGAACGGGCGGGTGCGGTCGCTCGGCGACGGGGCACCGGTCGGCGGGCCCGCGGGCAACGGCGGGTACAAGGTCGTCAGCGCCGCGCAGTCCGTCGACGGCAAACGGCTCGCGGTGGTCGAAGAACGCGACGGCAGGCAGTGGCTGCGGGTCGGCGACCTGGGGCACGAACTCGGTTCGGTGGACCTGTTCGGCGGCAGCCTGAGCCGCCCGACCTGGCGGCCGGTCGCGCGCGGCGGCGGGGTTTCGGGCGAGGTCTGGACGGTCGTCGACCACAACACCGTCGCCAGGGTCACCCTGGCCGCCGACGGCCGCTGGGTGAAGGCCGGCGTCGACGCGACCATGCTCACCGGCCTCGGCCAGATCACCGAACTGCGGCTTTCGCGCGACGGCTCACGGCTGGCCGCGGTCGTCAACGGGCAGCTGGTGGTCGCCTCGATCGTGCGGACGGCGGATTCGGTGGCGCTGCGGGCGCCGCGGAAACTGCAGGAACGCGACCTCAAGGACGTCGTCGACGTCGACTGGGCGACCCAGGACCACCTGATCGCCGCGACGTCGTCGAGCACCCTGCCGGTGGTCAAGGTGCCGCTGGACGGGCAGCGGATGGACCCCTTCAGCGGCTCGAACCTGACCCCGCCGGTGCACGGCGTCACCGCGGCCCCGAGCAGGCAGAACCTGGTCGCGGACGCGGGTGGGCTGTGGGTCGCGTCCGAACTGGGCGAGGTCTGGCGGCCGCAGGCGCACACCGTCACCGACGCGGACCCGTTCTACCCGGGTTGAGCGTTTCTCCGGAAGTACATGAAGGCCCCCTTCCTTGCGCCAGGCGCAAGGAAGGGGGCCTTCATGTACTGGGCAGGCGTGGTGGTCGCTTTGCGGTACTTCGGGTGGGCAGCACGTCGCGGAAGCCACTTTCGCGACGTGCCACCTCATCCTTCACGCTCTCCGGCGGGAGCAAGGGACCTTTGGTATCGCTAGATTTTCTAGTGGCGCTAGCCATCCTTGGGTGCCGGAAGTCCGTGAAGGCCCAGTTGGCACCTTGAGGGTCGGGGTCCCGGCAAAGTCGCATAGCCGCTGGTCGGTGGCGCTTTCGGTGATCCGAATTGGACTTCCTACGAGAGCGGATGACAGGGTGCCTTAAGCGTCAAGTGTCCACAAAGGACACCATTCGGCCGCTGAATGTCCATTTGATGCATTTATGTACGTTTTTCGACTGGGTCGTGAGTGAAATTTAGGGCTAGAACCCTCTTTGTCACTCACGACCCGGTCGAAAAACGCCCAAATCGGGCACCGTAGCCGTGGAGGTGTTCTATGTGGACAGTCGAGAAAGATGTCAGGCGACTGTGACGAGCCCGCCTCTGTCACCGCAACACCCACTCGACCAGCGGCTATG
Organism: Amycolatopsis sp. NPDC041971; assembly: GCF_055588925.1. Taxonomy (NCBI): domain Bacteria; kingdom Bacillati; phylum Actinomycetota; class Actinomycetes; order Pseudonocardiales; family Pseudonocardiaceae; genus Amycolatopsis; species Amycolatopsis sp. NPDC041971. Next base: position 171,596 of record NZ_JBVJCE010000003.1, read on the forward strand.
AGACTTTGCCGGGGCCCTGACCTTGAGGGTGGGCAAAGAGGCCTTCACGGACCGAGGGCCGGGAGTGCGAAGGGGTGTAGAGAAGCATCGCCACAACAGGCGCGGTCTTCTCCAGAACTGCGGTCATGACTGGCCCCTTCAGGACGAAAAGTGACCAAACCGGACCTGTCACGCCACAGCGGGCCCCGGAACTGTCGGAGCCCCGGCCGACACTCGCCCCATGTCCAAGATCCTCGATCTCCTCATCCCCGCCCGCTGCGCGTCCTGCGGAGTGCCGGGCGCGCCCTGTTGCGCGACCTGTCAGACCGTCTGGGGTTCGCTCAGCGAGATCACCCGGGGTCCGACGGCGGGTCTCGTACCCGTCTACACCCTGGCCCGCTACGCCGACGAAGCCCGTCGCCTGATCCTCGCCTACAAGGAACGCGGCCGCCGCGATCTCGCGCCGTCCCTCGGGCGGGCGGTCGCCGACGCCCTGCGGCAGCTGCCAGGCGAACCACGAGGCCCTTGTCTCGTCCCTGTCCCGTCGAGACGGCACGCTTCGCGTATCCGAGGTGGACCCCACGTCCAGCGCGTCGCCGAGGAATGCGTGAAAGTGCATGCGAGCGAAGGAAGATCGGCGACGGTGGCGCCGGTGCTCAAACTCGGGGCCGGGGTCCGCGACGCCGTGGGGCTCACCCGCGCCGAGCGGGCGGCCAACCTCGACGGTCGCATTCGCCTCCTCCCCGGGGACTGCCCGGAGAAGGTCGTTCTTCTTGACGACGTGATCACCACCGGAGCGACCGCCGCCGCTTGTGTGCGCCTTTTGGGGGTAAACGGAATTCATGTTTCCGCGGTGCTCGCACTGGCCGCCGCCGGGTGATCGCGGCGTCACCTACAAGAGTGATGAATGCTCGGGAACGGGAATGGGTACATGGGCGTTGACGGGATATGAGGGACCTTCCGGGGAACGCTTCGCCGGCCCGCCACTCCACGGGGGTGGCGGCGGTTTCACCCGACTGCGGCGCCCCGGGCACCCTCGGCTTTTTCCTGTCCGAAGGTTTGCGCCGTCCGCGTGAAAACAAAGCACGGGGACGGCGCCCGACAGGCCGGATCGTGCCGATCGCCGCACGGTCGTCGTCGCATGCGGTGACGAGGTCTCACGTCCTGACATCCCCCGGCTCGGGGGCTGTTGCTCGCGGCGTGTTGAAGCTAACGTGCAGCGCTATCAGCAATCCCGGCAGGCAGGGAGGTGACCAGCCCATGTCCCTGGCGCCGGAGCCGCGCTGAGTCCGCGCTCGGACATCCGACACGAGACGTCGTGACCGTATGCCGAGTTCTCTCATCGCCCGCGATCCCGGGCTTCGTCCCCGCTTTACCGGCGCCCTGGTGAACACATCTACAGCTCGCAGTCATTTCAGCGAGGGAGGTCGTGTATGGACATCGTCGTTAAGGGCCGCAACGTAGAGGTGCCTGATCACTATCGGGCACTCGTCAGCGAAAAGCTGGCCCGGCTAGAGCGCTACGACAAGAAGGTCATCCGTTACGACGTGGAGCTCTTCCACGAGCCCAATCGCCGGCAGTCGAAGAACTGCCAGCGCGTCGAAATCACCGGGAAGGGCCGAGGCCCCGCCGTACGCGCCGAAGCGTGTGCCGGCGACTTCTACGCAGCGCTGGATTCCGCACTGAACAAGCTCGAAAACAGGTTGCGGAAGACACACGACCGCCGGCGCGTGCACTACGGCCGCAGCCGCCCGGAATCCGTCGCCGAGGCGACTTCGATGGCGGCCGCCGGTGGCATGACCACCGATACCCGGCAGCTGGCGGGAACCGCTGTACTCGAAGCGCCTGAGGCCGGACCGCCGGCCAACGGTTTCGCTGCCGAGAGCGGTGAAGATTTCGAGATGCCCCAGCAGCGCTGGGATGACGGGGTGACCGAACACCAGCCCGGTCGCATCGTCCGCGAGAAGAAACACGACGCGGAACCCATGACGGTCGACCAGGCTCTCTATGAGATGGAACTGGTCGGTCACGACTTCTATCTGTTCAACGACTCCGACGCCGGGTGCCCGAGCGTCGTCTACCGGAGGCGAGGCTTCGACTACGGCGTCATCCGGCTGAGTTAGCCGGCCCCTACGTCCACGACGGTGGCCCGCACGCGCCCTGTGCGGGCCGCCGTCGTGTCCGGATCAGGCGGGATACGCCCCCGTCCGGTCAGGTACCGACCGACGGTGCGTGCGCGAACACCGAGGTGTTCCCTACGATGGGGGCGGACGGTGGTGCGTTACCCGGCATCACCGCGTACGAGATTGCCCGGGACCGGCTCGGGTGCGATCACAATCAGCTAGTGAGGTCGACCGGATGGTGCTGAACCGCCTGCTCCGCGCGGGCGAGGGCAAAATGGTGAAGCGGCTGCGACACATCGCCGATCACATCAACACCCTCGAAGACGACGTCAAGGAACTTTCGGACACCGCTTTGCGGGCCAAGACCGACGAGTTCCGTAAACGGCACGCGGACGGCGAGTCCCTCGACGACCTCCTGCCGGAGGCCTTCGCGGTGGCGAGGGAGGCGGCCTGGCGCGTGCTCGGCCAGCGCCCCTACGACGTCCAGTTGATGGGCGGCGCCGCGCTGCACCTCGGCCAGGTCTCGGAGATGAAGACCGGTGAGGGCAAGACCCTGACCCAGGTGCTTCCCGCGTACCTGAACGGGCTGTCCGGCAACGGCGTGCACGTCATCACGGTGAACGACTACCTCGCCAAACGTGACGCCGAGTGGATGGGCCGCATCCACCGCTTCCTCGGTCTCGAGGTCGGGATCATCCTGGCCGACCAGACGCCCGAGGTCCGCCGTCAGCAGTACGCCGCCGACATCACGCACGGCACGAACAACGAGTTCGGCTTCGACTACCTCCGCGACAACATGGCGTGGAGCCTCGAAGACTGCGTGCAGCGCGGCCACAACTTCGCGATCGTCGACGAGGTGGACTCCATCCTCATCGACGAGGCCAGGACGCCGCTGATCATCTCCGGCCCGGCCGACCAGTCCTCGCGCTGGTACGTCGAGTTCGCCCGGATGACCCCGCTGATGAAGCCGGACATCCACTACGAGGTGGACATCCGCAAGCGCACCGTCGGTGTCACCGAGAAGGGTGTCGCGTTCGTCGAGGACCAGCTCGGTATCGACAACCTCTACGAGGCCGCGAACACGCCGCTGGTCGGCTACCTGAACAACGCGCTGAAGGTCAAGGAGCTCTACAAGCGCGACAAGGACTACATCGTCCGTGACGGCGAAGTCCTCATCGTCGACGAGTTCACCGGCCGCATCCTGCACGGCCGCCGCTACAACGAGGGCATGCACCAGGCGATCGAGGCCAAGGAAGGCGTCGAGATCAAGGCCGAGAACCAGACGCTCGCCACGATCACGCTGCAGAACTACTTCCGGCTCTACGACAAGCTGTCGGGTATGACCGGTACCGCCGAGACCGAGGCGGCCGAGTTCCACCAGACCTACAAGCTGGGTGTGGTGCCGATCCCGACCAACAAGCCGATGGTCCGCGCCGACCAGGCCGACCTGATCTACAAGACCGAGCAGGCCAAGTTCGAGGCCGTCGCCGAGGACATCGCCGAGCGGCACGAGAAGGGCCAGCCGGTGCTGGTCGGCACCACGAGTGTCGAGAAGTCCGAGCACCTGTCGAAGCTGCTGCTCAAGCTGGGTGTTCCGCACGAGGTCCTCAACGCCAAGCACCACGACCGGGAGGCGCTGATCGTCGCCCGCGCGGGGCGCAAGGGCGCGGTCACCGTCGCCACCAACATGGCGGGCCGCGGTACCGACATCGTGCTCGGCGGCAACCCGGACATCATCGCCGACGAGGTGCTGCGCGCCCGCGGTCTCGACCCGGTGGAGCACTCCGAGGAGTACGAGGCCGCCTGGCCGAAGGTGCTCGAACAGATCCAGGCGGAGACCAAGGCCGAGGCCGACGAGGTTCGCGAGGCGGGCGGGCTGTACGTGCTCGGCACCGAGCGGCACGAGTCCCGCCGCATCGACAACCAGCTCCGCGGTCGTTCCGGCCGTCAGGGCGACCCGGGCGAGTCCCGGTTCTACCTTTCGCTCGGTGACGAGCTCATGCGCCGCTTCAACGCGACGATGGTCGAGCGGGTCATGACCACCATGCGGCTGCCGGACGACGTGCCGATCGAGCACAAGATGGTCTCCAAGGCGATCAAGAGCGCTCAGACGCAGGTCGAGCAGCAGAACATGGAGATCCGCAAGAACGTCCTCAAGTACGACGAGGTCATGAACGAGCAGCGCAAGGTGATCTACGCCGAGCGCCTGCGCGTCCTCGAGGGCGAGGACCTCCGCGAGCAGATCGAGCACATGCTGGTCGACGTCATCAACGCGTACGTCACCGAAGAGACCTCTTCGGGCTACGCCGAGGACTGGGACCACGAGAAGCTGTGGACGGCGCTCAAGACGCTGTACCCGGTCAAGGTCAGCTGGGAAGAGCTCAACGCGGACGACGACCTGGACGCCGAGAAGCTGCGTGAGGCGCTGCTCGAAGACGCCCACCGCGCGTACGACGAGCGTGAGGCCGACATCGACGCCAAGGTCGGCGAAGGCGCGATGCGCAGCCTGGAGCGTCAGGTGATGCTCACCGTGCTCGACCGCAAGTGGCGTGAGCACCTCTACGAGATGGACTATCTCAAGGAGGGCATCGGCATGCGCGCCCTGGCGCAGCGCGACCCGGTCATCGAGTACCAGCGCGAGGGCTACGACATGTTCCGCGCGATGCTGGAGTCGCTGAAGGAGGAGGCCGTCGGCTTCCTGTTCAACCTCCAGGTCGAGCAGGCCGAGCCCGCCACGCCGTCGCCGGAGTCCGCGTCCGCGCTGCCCGCCGGTGTCGGCTCCGGGAACGGCCAGGCCGCCAACGGCGACGGACGGCACGCCCGCCCGACGCCGCCGCAGGCTCCGGCGACCGACACCGAATCCGTGCCGTCCGCCTTGCGGGGCAAGGGGCTCGGCGGTGGCTCGCAGTCCGGGCTCACCATGTCGGGCCCGTCCGAGGACGGCGGCGTCGAGTCGCATTCGGACGGTGGCGCGAGCGACGGCGGTGACCAGAGCGGAACCCGCCGGGAGCGTCGTGCCGCGCAGCGCGCCTCCCAGAAGAAGGGCAAGAAGGGCCCGCGCCGCTAAGAACCCCACTGCGTGAAGGCCCCTTCCCCGGATCAACGAGGGAAGGGGCCTTCACGCGCATCAGGCCGCGAGCGCGGAGACGCGGCGCGGCGGCTTCAGCAGGTGGAAGCGGGTGCACACCCAGCCCGCCGACGTCCGCTCGAAGCGTGCGGCCAAGGCGAGGCAGCGTTCGTTCTGTTCGACGGTCGCGCAGGCCTCGATGACGCCGTCCGCCGGATGGCACAGGTGGATCGACTTCGGCCGGTAGCCGCCCGGTGGACGGCGTCGGCCCCTGTCGAGCAGTGCGCTGTGGAGCGCCGGATCGAGGATCGGCCGCACCTGGACCGCCGGACGGCGTCCGTCGCAGGCTTCGAGGATGGTGGTCAGCAGCCTGCCGACCTGCCGCCCGTCCAGGGTGTCGGGCCGTGGCTCCGGCACCTCCACGATCTTTTCACCGGACAGCGGCAGATCGAGCACGAGCTGGTTGTCCGGCGGCGCCACCCGGTGCACCGCCCTGCCCGGCCTGCCGGCGAGCCGGTACGGCGGTTCGAATGGTTCAAGTCGCCTCAGTACGTACGAACTCATCGGAGTGTCCCCTCCGCGGCCCCTCGGCCACGCCCAGCAAGTAAGGGACCGGCGGTGGGCCGACCGGCGACAGGGACCGCCCGAGAGGATGAACTGGGCGGTGATCGCTTGTGTACGGTGGGCCGGTGCTGAAAGGGCTGGTCATCGACTACGTCGGGGTGCTCACGGACGACGGCGCGGACGAGCTGTACGCGTACCTGCGGTCGGCCAGGGGACGCGGTATCAAAACGGCCTTGCTGTCGAACGCTCCCGGCGCGTCGGACGAGGCCAAACGGTCACTCGACCCGTTCTTCGACGCGCTCGTCTTCTCCGGCGAGGTGGGCGTGGCCAAACCCGAACGTGAGGTCTACCTGCTCACCGCGGGGCTGCTCGACCTGCCCGCCGACCGGTGCGTGTTCGTCGACGACGCGGCGCACAACGTCCGCGCCGCGGTGGCGGCGGGGATGGCGGGAGTGCACCACACGTCGGTCGAGGAGACGCTGATCGAGCTCAGCGCTTTGTTCCCGAAGCCTTAGCGCGGCGCACCAGCTCGAAGGACAGCACCGCGGCGGCGGCCGAGACGTTGAGCGATTCGACCTCGCCGGGCATCGGGATCGACACCCACTCGGTCACCAGTTCGCCGACCTCGGCACCGACCCCGTTCGTCTCCCCGCCCAGCACGAAGGCCGCGCGCCGCGGCAGCTCGACGTCGAACACCGAATTGCGTGCCGACGCGCCCAGCGCGTAGATCCCGTACCCGGCTTCGGTGAGCATTTCGGCCGCTTCGCGCGCGCTGCCGCACCGCAGCACCGGCGCGCGGAACGCGACCCCGGCCGACGCCTTGACCACCATCGGGTCGAGGGCGGCGACCCCGCGCCGCGGCACCACGACGCCCTCCAGCCCGGCGGCGGTCGCCGTGCGCAGGATCATCCCGACGTTCGCCGGGGTGGTGATGCCGTCGAGCAGCAGCACCCGCGACGGCGGCCTGCCGTCGGAAAGGGCCGCGTGCAGCGACCGCATCCGCGGGGCGACGACGTCGGCCAGCACCCCTTGGTCCTGTTTGCCGTTGCCCGCCAGCACCTTGACGCGGTGCGCGCTCGCCCGCCGCACCGGCACCCCGGCGGCCTTGGCGGCACGCTCGATCTCGGCGGCGTTCGGCCCGCGCACGGTGTCGGCGAGAATCACCTTGTCCACCTCGAGCGCCGCGTCGTCCAAGGCCTCGAGCACCGGTTTGCGCCCGTACACCGTCAGGAACCGGTCTTTCGGCGAGATCACCGACTCATCACCCACACCGGCGAGTCTCCCACTATGTAAGGATCGGCCCATGCCCGACCGCCTGTCCGCGCTGGACGCCTCGTTCTTGTACGTGGAAGACCACGCGACCCCCATGCACGTCGGTGGGGTGGCGATCTTCGAGCGACCGCGCGACGGCTTCACCCACGAGCAGCTGCTGGACCTCGTCGGGCAGCGGCTGGCGTTCCTGCCGCGCTACCGGCAGCGGGTGCTGGCGGTGCCGGGGCACCTCGCCCGGCCGGTGTGGGTCGACGACGTCGACTTCGACCTGAATTACCACGTCCGCCGGTCCGCGCTGCCGCAGCCGGGCTCCGACGGCCAGCTGTTCGATCTCGTGGCGCGCCTGATGTCGAGGCGGCTCGACCCGGGAAGGCCGCTCTGGGAGGCGTACTTCGTCGAGGGGCTGGCGGGGGATCGCGTCGCGCTGGTGACCAAGACACACCAATCGGTGGTGGACGGGCTCGGCACCATCGAGCTCGGCCAGCTGATCCTCGACGCTACCCCGCAGGAGCCGGAACCGTTCGACGACAACTGGCGTCCGCGCCGGGAGCCGAGCCGCACCCAGCTGATCCTCGACGCGGTCGCCGAGACCGTGCAGCGGCCGACGGAGCTGGTGGAAAACGTCCGGTCCATCGCCCACGACGCCACCGCGATGGCGGGCAAGGTCACCGAAACGGTCGGTGACGTCGCGTCGGCGCTGAAGACGATGGTGCATCCGGCGCCGTCCGTGCCGCTCAACGTCCGCACCTCCGGCGGCCGCGTGTTCGCCGTGGTCCGCACGCGGCTGGAGGATTTCCGCAAGGTCCGCGCCGACCACGGAGGCACGGTCAACGACGTCGTGCTCGCGGCCATCACCGGCGCGCTGCGGGAATGGCTGCTCTCGCGTGGTTCGAACCTGACCGCGACGACCACCGTGCGCGCGCTGGTGCCGATGGCCGTCCGCGACGCCGAGACGGCCGAATACTCGACGCCGGCGCTGGTCGGGAACCAGGTCGACGCCTATCTGGTGGATCTCCCGGTCGGCGAGCCGAACGCGGTCCTGCGGTTGCAGCACATCGGCCACGCGATGGCGGACCACCTCGACTCCGGCCGTTCGGTCGCCGCGCGTGGGCTCCTGACCGTCGGCGGCTTCGCGCCGGCGACGCTGCATTCGCTGGGCGCGCGGGCGGCCGGGTCGATGTCGGGACGCATCTTCAACGTGCTGATCACGAACTCGCCGGGCCCGCAGGTGCCGCTCTACGCGGGACAGGCGAAGATGGTGGAGATGTTCCCGGTCATGCCGCTGGTGCGCAATCAGGCGCTGGCGATCGGGGTCACCTCGTATCACGGCGGTGTCTACTTCGGACTGAACGGCGACCGCAAGGCCGTGTCCGATGTGGACCTGCTCGCCGGGATGATCGAGGAATCGTTGGAAGAGCTGAAGGGTGCGCACTGGTGAGGGTCTATCTACCGGCGACGATCGCGATGCTCCGTGAGCTCGAAACCTCGGGAGAGTTCCGGGCGCGCAGCGGCACGGGATTCGCGCTGACCCCGGCGCTGCGGGAGTCCTACGCCAGCGGATCCGACGAAGAACTCGAGTACGCCGCGCTGCTCGACGCAGCCAGGGCCTCGCTCCGGCTGATCGGGGCCGAGGAGAAGCCCGAGCCGCGGCGGGTGGTGATCTCGGCCGACATCGAGGAGGTCACGCTGCGCCCGGATCTCGACGCCGCCGTCGTCCGGCTGTCCGGGCCGGTGAAGATCGCCGACGTCGCCGCGATCCACGTCGACGCGGCCGAAGCCGCGGAGTCCGTGCAGGCCGCCGCCGCGGTGATCGACCAAGCCGACCTCGGCGACCCGGACGCGGAGTTCACCCTCGGCGACGCCGAAGACCACGAACTCGCCTGGTACGCGCCCCAAGAGCTCCCTTTCCTGCTGGAACTCCTGTAACCCCCGTCCGCGTTTCGTCCTCTGAACGCGGTCCTTGCACGCGCAACTACCGCATTCAGAGGACGAAACGCGTCAGAACCAGGACGGGCCGGGCACCGGGCGTTCGGGCCGCCAGCCGGTCGCTTCGGTGAGCCGGGTCGAGACGACCCGTTGCGAACGCGCCAGCACCGACATCAGGCCCAGCCGGTTCGCCAGCCACTTCGGCAGCGCGCGCGGCCGCCGGACACCGGCCGCGGCGGCCATCGCCTCGCCGAGTTCCTGCTTCCGCACCGGATCCGCGGCCAGGTTGTAGACGCCGCTCGGCGCCCGCAGCGCCGCGATCGCGCCCGCCGCCGCGTCGTCCGGGTGGATCGCCGCGGTCCAGTCGGTCCGGCGGCCGAAGATCAGCGGCGAACCGCGCCGCGCGGCCGCCAGCATCGTCGCGGTCATCGGGTCGTCGGAGACCAGGAGCCCGATCCGCAGCCGGATCGCGGTGCGTCCCTCGTCCGCCAGTTCCGCGATGTTCGCGTGCGCCACCGTCGAGGACGCGATGTTGCCGCGCAGCGCGAGTGGCGCGTCCTCGTCCAGCCGCTCGTCGCCGCCGTCGGCGTAGACGAACGAAATCCCTTCCTGCACCAAGATTCCCAGCTCGTCGATCCGTCGAGCGGCGTCGGCAAGGGTCCGGCTGCCGTCGATCCGCACGCGGTCGTTCTCCGCCCAGCCGGACAACGTCATCGCGTGACGTGCGTCCGGGATCCGCGTCGCGACGTTCACCACCGCGTCGTGCCCGTTCAGCGCGCCTGCCAGCGAATCGACGTCGAACAACGAGCCCCGTACCGGTTTCGCGCCGGTCGCCCGCACCGCCGCGACGCGGTCCACATCGCGGGCCAATCCGCTCACCTCGTGGCCTTCGGCCAGCAGACGACGCACCAGTGGACGTCCCAGCACCCCGGTCGCCCCGATCACCATCACGCGCATGTTCGTTCCTCCTGTCACCTTCACGAGAGGGACGAGACGGGGCCGGGGAACGTGACAGGGTCAGCCTGGCGGGATCTCCCCGATCTCCTCCGGCGGCGGCGCCTGGATGTCGGCCCGCGTGCCCCATTCGCTGTAGCGCGTGACGATCCTGGCCATCGCGCTGTCCGGGACGCCGGAAGCGGCGAGGACGGGGGCGAGGTCGAGGTCGATCCGCAGCGGCTGGTGCGCGTCGTCGAGCCAGACCTCCATCGGGATCTTCCCGAGTTTGCCGTCCAGCGCCCTGACGGCTTCCGCCGACAATCCGGCAGGCAGATCACCGCCGAGCGCGGCCATGTCGACGTCGAGCCGGTAGTGCTCGGCGGACACGCCGTCGAGTTCGGTGTGCCCCGATCCGGTGAGCGTGCCCGCCCGCCGGACCTGGTCGAGCGCGCGGACGGGATCGTTCTGCTTCGCCAGCTGGTCGATGCTGCCGCCGGCCACCTGCGAGAACGGGTCCGCGCCGTCGGGGGACACCTTGACCCAGGGTTTCCCGCCGGGAACGTCCTCACGGGCGGTCTCGGGAACCTTGGCGAAGACGGTCTTGTCGACCAGCCGGAGTTCGAGCGGCTCGCCGAGGAAGTCCGTGGTCATGGCCAGCGCGGTGCCCGTCCCCGCGACCCGCGCCTGGCCCTGGCTCTTCGACCGCATCGTGCCCGCCGTGACGTCTGTGGCGAACTTCGCGGCTTTGCCGTCCATGGCGGACATGGTTCCGTCGGCGAGCGCGCGGGCGTCGGCGAACGAGACGGTCTCGCCGTCGCACGCGCCGAGCAGCGCGCCGAGTACGAGCACAACGGTGGACAGGGCCGTTCTCCGCATGAGGACCTGCTTTCGAAGTGCGGGCACCCCAGCGAAACACAGTCGCGGACCTCGCCCCGATCGGGGGAACGGCTCAGCGGCTGTCGCCAACCGCCTCGGGCGGCGGCGCGATGATCACCACGTCCGAAGCCCAGCTTTCGTACTTCACCGTGGCCTTGTCGATGCTGACCTGCACCGGGCGCTGCTCGGCGTCCAGCCACACCTCGGCGGGGGCGCCGCCGAGGTCGAGGACGTAGTGCGTGGCGGCCGTGCCGTTCACATCGGCCTGGCCGGACTTGGTGACCTTGCCCGATTTCGCGATCCGGTCGACCGTGCGGGTCGGATCCATCGTCTCGACGACCTTCGTCATCAGCGCGCCGTTGGCCGCGGAGAGCGTGTCCTTGCCGCCGTCGGTGATCTTGACCCATTCCTTGCCGGTCTTGTTCTCCTGGACCTCGGCATCCGACAGGTGGTAGTAGAGGACGCCGTCGGCGAAGATCAGGTCCCGTTTCTCACCGGCGATCTCGGCGACCATGGAGAACTTGCTGTTCGGGCCCTCGTAGAGCCCGGAGCTGGTGACGGCGACCTTGCGGCCGTCCTCCGCGGTGGTCTCGAGCGCGATCTTGGAGGAACGGGCCTTCTGGGTGCTCGCGGCGGCGGCCGCGGCCAGTTGTGCCGCGTCCCGCGCGGGTGGCGCCGCCGGTTCCTCTCCGCCGGAACAGCCGCCCAGCAGCAGGAGAGCGGTACAGACGACGGCGAATCCGGTGGCACGCATAGGACTCCCTCGGGTGAATGGTCTGTACCACCACCGTAGTGCCTGTCGCGTGAATTTCCACCGTCCGAATGTCGGGGTACGCGTGAAGGCCCTCTTCTCTCGGCTGAACGAGGAAGAGGGCCTTCACGTCAAAGCTGGGAGCTAACCGCCCGCTTGCTTCATCATTTCGGCGTAGTCGCCCACCTCGGCGGCGGGCGGCGGAGTGACGTTCACCGGCGTGCCCCAGTCGCTGTAGGTGTAGGTCGACTTGGCCTCGCCGTCCTGCGAGCCTCCCCCCGACTTCATGAACGAGGTCATGTCCATGGTCATCTTCAGCGGAAGCTGCTCGGCGTTGAGCCAGAGTTCGGCCGGGATCCGCGGATCCTTGCCTTCGAACCGCTTCTCGACCTCCGCCCGCTGATCGGCGGGGATGTCGTCGCCGAGGAACATGCCGAGCTGTTTCCTGGCGTCGAATTCGACGAAGTAGTGGTTCACCGGGACGCCGTCCAGCCGGGTCTGTTCCGACCTGATGACGCGGCCGGTCTTTTCGACCAGCTCCAGCTGTTTCACCGGGTCGCCCATCTCGAAGGACCTCAGCATGGCCTTCCCCACGGCCTTCACCTGCGGATCCTCGCTGTTCAGCGGGATCTTCCCCCAAGCCTTGTCCGTCTTGAGCCGGGCTCTCTCCTCCGCGGGCAGCTTGACGAACACGGTCTGGTCGACCAGGCGCAGCCCGGCCGTCTGGCCGTCGAAGGTCATGTTCGCCTCGATCTTCGAGGCGGGGCCGTCGTAGAAGCCCAGCAAGGTGCCCGTGACCCTGGAAGTCCCCAGCATGCCGTCGATGGTCGCCTTGGAGGACTTCGCTTTCCGAGTCCCCTGCTTCGCCGCCTCGACGAGGCCTAGCGCGTCGGCGAACGGGGCGGCCAGCGCGAGCTCGCCACCCTTGTTCTCGGCCGTCGCGCCGGGGCGGGTGCCGCAGCCCGTGACCACGAGGGTCAGGGCCGCGGCCACCGCGGTGACCTTGAAGATGCGACGCATCTACCGGCCGCCGGCCTTCTTCATGATCTCCGCCAGGTCGCCGACCTGGTCGGCGGGCGGGGCGGCGACGGTGATCGGCGTTCCCCAGTCGGTGTACTTGATCGTGGCCTTCGACGAGCCCTCACCGGGAGCGCCCAGCGCCTTCATGAACGCGGTCTGGTCCATGGTGACCTGCAGCGGAAGGTTGTCGGCGTTGAGCCACAGCTCGGTGGGGATGGTGACGTTCTTGCCCTTGAGCTTCGCGTCGATCTGCTTCTGCGCCTCGGGCGGGAGCGGCACACCGGCCTCGCCCACGACGAGCGCGATCGCCTTCTCGACCTCGATGTCGATGACGTAGTGGTTGGTCAGCTCGCCGTTCAGCTGGACCTGGTCGGACTTCGTGATCTTCCCGGCCTTCGCGACCTGCTCGAGGGTGCGGGACGGGTCGCTGTCCTTGACGGCCTTCGACATCATCTTGCCGAGCAGCTGGGACATCGGGTCCTGGCCGTCGGCCGAGACCTTCACGTACTCCTTGTCGGTCTTCATCTCCGCCTTGTCGGCGGCGTCGAGCTTGAAGTACAGCGCCTTGTCGACGAACAGGATGTCCATCTTCTTGCCGTCGCTGTCCATCGACATGGAGAACTTGCTGTTCTCGCCGTCGTACAGGCCCTGACCGGTCACGGTCATGGTCTGGCCGCCGGAGGAGGCCTCCATGGAGACCTTCGACGACTTGGCCTTCGTCGTGCTCTCCTTGGTGAGAGCGGCCAGCTGGACCGCGTCGCCCAGCGGCGACGAAAGCATGCTCTTCGTTTCGGAAGGAGCGGGGGCAGCCGCGCCGGGCTGCTTCTCGCCACCACAGGCGGACAGCGCCAGGACGGCGGCCGTGGTGACGGCGGCGAGCGTGATTACGCGCTTCAAAAGGACCCCTCAGAGAAGTTGATCTAATCCGAACGGGTTATCGCGCCAGGCCGGAATTAGTTACCGATCGTCGTCATGTCCAGCTCGGGAGCCCAGAAGTCGGCGCAACGAGCCCAACCGCTCCGGGCTCGCGTGACCGTCGGTGACCACGTCGTCGAGCGCGCACTCCGGGTCCGAAGGCGGCCCGAGGTGCCCGCAGCCGGAGGGACACTCTTCGCCGGCCTCGGCGAACTCCTCGAAGGCGAGCACGATGTCGTCGGCGGTCACGTGCGCGAGCCCGAAGGAGCGGATGCCCGGAGTGTCGACCACCCAGCCGCCGCCGGGCAGGGAAAGCGCGACCGCCGCGACGGACGTGTGCCTGCCCTTGCCGACCGCGCTGACCACGCCGGTCGCCAGTCCGGCGTCCGGCACCAGCCGGTTGACCAAAGTGGACTTCCCGACGCCCGAATGCCCGACCAGCGCGGTGACCCGGTCCTTGAGCCGCCCGGTCAGTTCCTCCGGATGCTCGTCGTGCCGGGTGACCACGGCCGGGATGTCGAGGCCCGCGTAGCCGGCGAGGAGTTCGTCCGGGCTCGCCAGGTCGGCCTTCGTGAGGCACAGGACCGGCTCGAGGCCGCCCGCGTAGCAGGCGACGAGGCAGCGGTCGATGAACCCGGTGCGCGGCGGGGGATCGGCCAGCGCGGTCACGATCAGCAACTGCTCGGCGTTGGCGACGACCACCCGTTCGAACGGATCGGTGTCGTCCGCTGTCCGGCGCAGCACACTGGAACGCTCGTCCACCCGGATGATTCGGGCGAGGGTGTCCGGCTTGCCGCTCACGTCACCGACGATGCCGACGGTGTCGCCGACGACGACCGAGACCCGGCCCATCTCGCGGGCTCGCATCGCGGTGACGACCCGCTCCGGATCCGAGTCGATCGCGCAGGTCCAGCGCCCGCGGTCCTTGCCGATGACCATCGCCGTGGAGGCGTCGGCGTGCTCGGGACGGCGTTTGCTGCGCGGCCTGGTGCCCTTGCCGGGACGGATCCGCACGTCGGTTTCGTCCAGCCTGCGCCAGTCCTTGCCAGCCAAACCGCCTCCTGCTCTTCGAACACCGCTGAACAATGATCCCATGCTGCTCGCCAACGTCCGGCCGGCGTGTAACGATGACTGTCGATCAGGGAGGTTTTCGCATGTGCGGGCGTTATGCCGCGACCAAGGATCCCGCGGCGCTGATCGACGAGTTCGCCGCCGTGGACCTGACCGAGGGCCGGGTCCGGACCGATCACAACGTGGCGCCGACCAAGGACGTCCCCACCGTGGTGCAACGACATCCGCGGGACGCCGACGGCGCGGTGCTCGAGGACGAGCCCGCCGTCCGGTCGCTGCGGATGATGCGCTGGGGACTGGTCCCGTTCTGGGCGAAGGACCCCGGGGTCGGCTCGAAGATGATCAACACGCGTGCCGAGACGGCCAAGGAGAAGCCGTCGTTCAAGAAGGCGGTCTCCGCGCGGCGTTGCCTGGTCCCCGCCGACGGCTGGTACGAGTGGCGGCGTGACGGCAAGGAGAAGCAGCCCTTCTTCATGACCGGCCCGGGTGACGGCTCGCTCGCGTTCGCCGGTATCTGGGAGACCTGGCGGTCGAAGGACGACAAGGAAGCCGACCCGCTGATCACCTTCTCCGTGATCACCACGGACTCGGTCGGCAGGCTCACCGACATCCACCACCGCATGCCGCTGCTGATGCCGCGGGAGAAGTGGGACACCTGGCTCGACCCCGACCGGCCCGACGTCACCGACCTGCTCGTCCCGCCCGCCGAGGACCTGGTCGACACGATCGAGCTGCGGCCGGTGTCCAGCCTGGTCAACAACGTCCGGAACAACGGCCCGCAACTGCTGGACCGCGTCGAACCCGCCGCCGAAAGCGCGCTCTTCGACGTGCCGAAGTCATGACGAAACTGGAGATCGACACCGCCTACGGTCCCGCGCGGGCCGAGCTGCACTGTGCCGAGGAAGGCATCGCGGTGCTGATGCTCGGCCACGGCGCGGGCGGCGGGATCGGCGCGAAGGACCTGGTCGCGGTCACTCGGGCGGCGCAGGCGGCCGGTGTCCACGTCGCGCTCGTCGAACAGCCGTACCGGGTGGCGGGCCGCCGCGCTCCCGCGCCCGCCACGCAACTCGACACCGCTTGGCTCACCGTGTCCGACGAGATCTCCGCACGGTTCGACGCTCTCCCGATCGTCTTCGGCGGCCGGTCCTCCGGGGCCCGCGTCGCCTGCCGGACCGCCGCGGCGGGACAGGCGGTGGCGGTGCTCTGCCTGGCCTTCCCCGAACACCCGCCGGGGAAGCCGGAAAAGTCCCGTCAGGGCGAGCTGGACGCCGTCGAGGTCCCGACGCTGGTCGTCCAGGGCGAGCGTGACCCGTTCGGCCTGCCCAAGGCGGGCCCGCATCACGAGATCGTGGTGCTCAAGGGCGACCACAACCTCAGCGCCGACCTGGAAGGCGTGTCACGCGCGGCCGGCGAGTGGCTCGAGCGTGTGCTGCGGCCGATCGCCTGAGAGCCGCCGCCGGGCGTAATGCACGGTGACGGCCGCCACCAATGGGCCCCAGAGCAGGAGCGGCGCGTAACAGGCCGCCATGACGATGCCGTAGATCGGCGAGTCCTCCCAGCTCCCCGATGCCATCGAAGAACCGGCCTCCGCCCAGCCGAACAGTGCCTGGACGCTCAACGCGATCAGGGCGATCGCTCCCGCGGCGGCCGGGAGGATCGCCGCGAGCGGCGGGATCCGGCGGCCACGCAGCCCCGGGATCCAGCGCGGCCACACCTCACCCCATGGCCGGACCAGTCCGAGGGTGAGGAACGCCAGCGCTTCGGCGAGCAGGCTCAGGCCGAAGACGTAGGCCTGGCCCCAGCCGGGGATGCCGAACTCGTCCAGCCCCTGCGCGGTGAACCCGACCGGGAGGCCGAGGCCCATCGCGACCCGCCACAGCCCCGACGGCAACGTCACCAGCAATGTCGCGTGGGCGGCGAGGTTCGCCCATCTCGGTACGCCGGACACGGTCTTGGTCATTTCGTCGCTCCCAGGAATCGTCGTTCGCTCGCCGATGACGATTCCCGAACGCGGGTGCGTGATCTTCCCGCTGCGGACCGAGCTCCCTCCCTCGGGAGGGTGAGTTCCCGGTTTACTCCTCCCGCATTTCGTCCTCTGAATGCGGTCCTTGCGCGTGCAACTACCGCATTCAGAGGACGAAATGCGGGAGGTGTTCAGCTCGCGATCGGAGCGACGACGGCGCCAGTGAGCCGCACCAGGTCACCGGGGGCGAGTTCGACCTCCAGGCCGCGGCGCCCGGCCGAGCAGTGCACAGTCTCGAACTTCTCCGCCGAAGCGTCGATCACCACCGGCAGCCGGCTCCGGTGCCCGAGCGGCGAGATCCCGCCGAGCACGTATCCCGTCGCGCGCTGTGCGGCGGCGGGGTCGGCCATCTTCGCCTTCTTGCCGCCCGCGGCGGCCGCGAGCGCCTTGAGATCCAGCTGGCCGGTGACCGGGACCACGCCGACGGTCAGTTTCCCGTCGACCTCGGCGACCAGTGTCTTGAACACGCGCGCGGGATCGAGTCCCAGCGCCTCGACGGCTTCGAGGCCGTACGACTCGGCTCGCGGATCGTGGTCGTAGGCGTGCAGAATGTGCGCCACCTTCTGCTTCGCCAGCAGTGCCGTCGCCGGGGTTCCCTTGCCTGCCATGGGCGGAGTCTACGAGCGCGCCGGGAATGCCCGGCCGGGACGCACTGTTGAAAGGCACGTGTCCACCACACTCGAAGCTCCCCGAATCCTGATCCCGCGCACGCCGGGCGGCCAGGTGATCCGTCCCCGCGTAAACTCGACGTCGTCTCATGCGCACAAGCGCATCGACGCCGATCGGGAAGGGAACGGTTTGCCGAGCACGCAGAATCCCGCGCCGGACACGGGCACGGACGCCGAAGAGACGGCCGCGCGGGCCGAGCGCTTCGAGCGGGACGCGATGCCCCTGCTCGACCAGCTGTACTCGGCCGCCATGCGGATGACCCGGAATCCCGCCGACGCCGAGGACCTCGTCCAGGAGACGTACCTGAAGGCGTACGCGGCCTTCGCGTCCTTCAAGGCGGGTACGAATCTCAAGGCGTGGATGTACCGCATCCTCACGAACACCTACATCAACGGCTATCGCAAGCGTCAGCGCCAGCCGGTGCAGCAGCCCACCGAGGAGATCACCGACTGGCAGATCGCCAAGGCGGAGAATCACACCTCCACCGGGCTGCGCTCGGCCGAGGTCGAGGCGATGGACAACCTGCCCGACGCCGACGTCAAGGAAGCGCTGCAGAAGCTGCCCGAGGAGTTCCGCCTCGCGGTCTACCTCGCCGATGTCGAAGGTTTCGCGTACAAGGAGATCGCCGAGATCATGGACACGCCCATCGGCACCGTGATGTCCCGGTTGCACCGCGGCCGCGCCCAGCTCCGTGACCTGCTCGCCGATGTCGCCCGCGAGCGGGGTTTCATCCGCGCGGGCAAACAACAGGAGGTGGCGGGGCGATGAGCGAGGACTACTGCTCCGGCGCGGACGACAAGGTCCGGTGCGAGGAAGCCCTCGCCGACATCTACCTGCTGCTGGACAAGGAGTGCAGCGCCGAGCGTGACGCCGCCCTGCGCAAGCACATCGAGGACTGCCCGCCGTGCCTCGAGGAGTACGGCATCGACGAGCACATCAAGCAGCTGCTCGCCCGTAAGTGCGGCGGCGACCACGCGCCGGACGAACTCAAGTCCCGGCTGCGGGCCTCGATCCGCCAGACCGTGCAGACCAAGGGCGCGATCACCATCGAGCGCACCGAGGTCAAGATCGAGCAGACCTTCGACTGACACGGCGTAAGGCCACTCAGGACACACGAAGGCCCCCGTACCGGATCGGTGCGGGGGCCTTCGCCGTCTGATCGAATGATCAGGAGTTGGGCTTCTTGCCGTGGTTCGCGCCGTTCTTCTTACGGTCGCGACGCTTGCGGGCGCGCTTCGACATTTTTCACTCCTCGTCCGAGTGGCCCTCGCGGGGTGATACGACACCGCTGGGCCAGGGTCAACCTCTCCAGTGTGTCATGCGGCCCTCACCCTGCTTGGATGGGGACGTGTCCACCCTTGCCGATCTGCTCGCGGAGAACACCGGCCTGTCCGGTGAAGCCGCGGATCATCTCCAGACCGTGGTCGCCGAATGGCAGCTGCTCGCCGACCTGTCGTTCGCCGATTTCCTGCTCTGGGTCGCCGTTTCGGAGGAGTTGCAGCCCGACGGCGGCGACTACGTCTGCGTCGCGCACGCGCGCCCGACGACGGCGCCGACCGCCCATCCGGAGGACGTCGTCGGCTCCCGGTTCACCGTCGACGAGCATCCGCAGCTGGCCAAGGCGAGCCGTGAGGTGCGGATCTGCCGCGAAGAGGATCCGCACTGGTATCGCGACCTGCCGATGCGCCGCGAGGCGATCCCGGTGGTGTTCGCCGGCACGGGGGTGATCGCCGTCCTCAGCCGCGAGACCAACCTGGCCGCCTCTCGGGTGCCGAGCCCGCTCGAAATCGCCTACCTCGGCAGTGCGGGCGACCTGTGCCAGATGATCGTCGACGGCACCTTCCCCAGTCCGGGGAACCAGACGGACACGCACACCAGCCCGCGCGTCGGCGATGGCCTGATCCGCCTCGACCCGACCGGCACCGTGGTCTTCGCCAGCCCGAACGGGTTGTCGGCCTATCACCGGATGGGGCACGAATCCGATCTCGTCGGGCAGCGCCTCGCGCCGCTGACCCGCTCGCTCATCCGTGACCCGTTCGACGCGACCGAGGTGTCGCACCGGATCATCGAAGCGCTCGACGGCAAGCCCAGCAGTCGTACGGAGGCGGATTCCCGCCGCGGCGCCGTCGTCCTGTTCCGTGCGCTGCCGCTGCGCCCCGCCGGGCAGGCCGCGGGCGCGCTGGTGCTGGTGCGCGACGTCACCGAGGTGAAGCGCCGTGACCGCGCCCTCCTTTCGAAGGACGCGACCATCCGCGAGATCCACCACCGGGTGAAGAACAACCTCCAGACCGTCGCCGCGCTGCTGCGGCTCCAGTCACGCCGGACCTCCAGCGAAGAGGCGCGGCTCGCCCTCGGCGAGTCTGTGCGCCGGGTCTCTTCGATCGCGATGGTGCACGAGGCGTTGTCCATCTCGGTGGACGAACGGGTCGATCTCGACAAGCTGCTCGACAACGTCCTCCCGATGGTCGGTGAGGTCGCGACGGCCGAATCGCAGGTCGGGCTTTCGCGCAAGGGCTCGTTCGGCGTCGTCATCGCCGAGATCGCGACGCCGCTGGTGATGGTGCTGGCCGAACTGGTCCAGAACGCCATCGAGCACGCGTTCCCCGACGGACGGCCGGGCAAGGTCGAACTCGAGGTGGAACGCTCGGCTCGCTGGCTCGACGTCGTCATCCGCGACAACGGGCGCGGACTGCCCTCGGGTTTCTCGCTGGAACGCAGCGACGGCCTCGGGTTGCAGATCGTGCGGACCCTCGTGGAGTCGGAACTGCGCGGATCGCTGTCGCTTCGTGGACTGCGCGGGGAAGCCGAGGAGGCCGGCGGCCGCCGGGCGGGAACCGAAGCGGCCTTGCGGATCCCGTTGTCGCGACGGCTGTGACAGCGTCCGGAATGGACTGTCGCGTTTAATCGTCCCTTGTGGACAGTCTCACCCGGACACGTTTTAGGGCCGGCGCCCGAAGAGAAAGAGGGCGCCGGCCCTGTAACGGTTCCGCGGGAGGACTTGGAAAAGTCCGGTGAAGCCATACCCCCGTGAGGGCGTGTCGGCCTCGCTTGTTAAGCTCAAGTCGGGTACGTGCTACCTCGCAACGCATGGCCGTACAGCCACTGCGCCGCAGGAGTTTCCCGAAGCTTGGGGTCTTGCTCAGTTGTGAGTAATGCGATGAAGCGTGCTGAGTCCGAAAGACTCAGGCGGAGGTACGCGTGCCGATGTGCGTACGACGGCGCTTCAGGGCCCGTCGCTCGTCCTCGCTCATCCCGCCCCACACGCCTGCGTCCTGCCCGCTGGCCAATGCCCAGGCCAAGCAGTCGGAAGCGACGGTGCAGCGGTGGCACACGGCCTTCGCCTGCGTTACCTGCGACAGAGCAGGACCGCTGGTTCCCACCGGGAAGAACAGCTCGGGGTCCTCGTCTCGGCAGGCCGCGTCGTGGCGCCAGTCCATGTTTCTGAGCTCCTTCATAACGGCGCGGTAGTCCGCGCCATAGTCGTCATGGCGGTCGTTTTTTTGGGTGCTTGTGAATGCTTTCACGAAGCACCCGTTTCGACAAGGGTTTTCCAAAGATCGGTGAGTCAGCTCACCCGGCCGAGCGACGCTTCTGACCTGCGGTTTCGTTCCGAAACAGCCTTGCGATGGGAAGGCCGATGCGGTGAGTGGAGGTTCTGCGTCGATGAGCGGCAGGTCGTACTTTGCCGCAGGCGATCAGTGGTCCGGTCGTCAGACGATTACCGTCAGTGCTTCCGGGACGCTGAAGAATTCCACCCTCTTCCGCTGGCCGACGAGGTCGCCGTCCACCTGGAAGTTTACCGGTTCAGCAGCGTCTATGCGGATCATCGGCAGGTCATCGTGACGAAGGAGACGTCGTCCGCGTTGGTTGCTCTTCGTGAGCAATGCCTGCCGTACATGCTTGACCACGGTGGGCAATCCGAGACCGTTCAACGCGAAAAGGCCCAATCCGGTGTCGAACGAACTGCCCGGGTTCAGGTGGACGGGACGGTCTCCCAGGTAACTCCACGGATCGGTGTTCGACACGAAAGCGGTCAGCACTTCGGTGGGCTCTTCACCCGGGATCCGGACCGTGAGGGGTGGACGGCCGAGCGGAGGCCGCAGATGCGACACCACGGCGGCCCTCAGGTAAAGCCCCGCGGTGGTCTGCTTGCCCCGTCGCTTGGCCACCCGGCCGACGACGTCGGCGTCCCAGCCCAGGCCGGCGTTGAAGGTGAACCAATGGCCGTCGGCGATCCCGAGGCCGACCTTGCGGCTCCGGTCGTTCTCGATGGCGTTGAGAAGCTGATGGGTCGCTTCCACGGGGTCGTGCGCGATCCCCAGCGCGCGGGCGAAGACGTTCGCCGAGCCGCCGGGCACGACACCGAGCATGGGGACGTCGCCGAACTTCGCCGGATCGCCGTCGGCGTCCGCGAGCAGGCCGTTGACCACCTCGTTGACCGTGCCGTCGCCGCCGTGGGCGACCACCAGGTCGATCCCGTCACGGGCGGCGGACCGGGCCACGGCCATCGCGTGGCCGCGGTAGTCGGTCTCCACCACGTCGAGTTTGACCTGGCTGGCCAGTGCGTGCGCCAGCACGTCACGGCCACCGGCGGTGGTCGAGGTGGCCTGGGGATTCACGACGAGGATGGCACGCACATACCGCAGGGTAAGCCTCTTTCGCCCGAAGAGGGGAGCGTCAGGTGACGCGAAGCTCATATGGCACGGACGTCCTCGAGCAGCACCGTATGACCCCTGTGGCGGGCGTCCCTCCTCACCGCCGGTGAAGGACAGCGTGTCGTGACAAGTGCACCCGGGCCGACCGCCCGCTCATCGACGACGCCCCCAATTCTTCCCATCCGGCGGTCAGGGGAAACCGGCCGACCGGGTGGCATACGATCGAAAGTGCTCACGTACGGTGACCCGCCCTGGTGGAGTGCCGTGACCGGAAGCCTGGAAGGCTGTTTCGCCGTGTCCATCGCAGACAAGCTCTCGCCCGCGCCCCGTGAAGTCCGCCTCGCCGGGGCCGTCATCGCGCTGCCGGGGCTCGCCCTGATCGTGTTCGCGATCCTGCTCCTGGTCAACGGCCAGGCCGGACCGGAGAACCTCGTGGCCGAGGTCGCCTACTACCTCGTCCTCGCCGCCGGAACGCTGGCCTGCGCGGCCGGGCTGGTGATGGGGAAGACGTGGGCGAGGTCGCCCGGTGTGGTCGTCGCGCTGATCCTGGTGGGGGTCGGCTGGTACGGCGCTGGCCCGTCCGGGCAGCCGCTGTGGGGAGTGCCGCTCGCGTTGATCGGCGTCGCCGTCATCGCGCTGCTGTTCCGCCGCCCTTCCCGCGCGTGGGCGCTCGGGATGCAGGAGGGCGAGAGCGAGGAAGAGGCCGCCGAGCGCGACGGAGCCGCGGGTCGTGCGGCGCGTCGCGAACGCGAGGAGCGCGACTCCTGACAACCGTGACGCGGCGCCGCACTCGCGTGATCAGAGACGGATCTCGCGTGCTTGGACACGGATCTCGCGTGATCGGAGACGGGACTCGCGTGTTGGAGGCCGTATCTTCGAGTGCGGCGTCCAGTCACGTGAGTTACGTGTCTGATCACGCGAGTTACGCCTTCGCTCAGCCGCGGACCTGAATTGCTCCTCGCTAGGACTGGGCGGCCAGCGCCTTCAAAGGCTCGTCGGTGAGGCGGTCGACGGTCCATTCGTCCATCGGCACCGCGCCGAGGGACTTGTAGAAGCCCTGTGCCGGGTTCCAGTTGAGCACGGACCATTCGAGGCGGGCGTAGCCCCGCTCGACGCAGACCGCCGCGAGAGTCGCCAGAAGCGCCTTGCCGAGGCCGGAGCCGCGCTGCTCGGGGCGGACGTAGAGGTCCTCCAGGTAGATGCCGTGCACGCCGCGCCAGGTGGAGAAGTTGAGGAACCAGAGCGCGTAGCCGACGATCTCGCCGTCGACCTCGGCGACGTGCCCGAACAGGCCCGGAGCCTCGCCGAACAGCGCCGTGCGCAGCTGTTCGGGCGTGAGGTGGCATTCGTCCGGGGCGCGTTCGAACTCGGCGAGGTCGTAGACGAGCTGGACTACGGCGTCCACGTCTTCTTCGCGGACGCGCCGGATGTGGTGGTCGGCCACGGTCAGTCCTCTGTGGTGGGGAGCAGGTTGAGGTGTTCGATCTGCGGCTCGCCGCGTTCGTCGCCGAGCACCGCGACACCGGCCGGGTCGAGTCCGAAGTGGACGCCCGCCGTCGACGGCAGGCCGATCCAGCGCGCGACCAGCACGCGGCTGAAGTGGCCGTGGCCGACGAGGATCACGTCACCCTCGCCGAGCGGTTCGCGGACGCGTTCGATCAGCTTGTCCGCGCGGGCGTTGACGTCCTCCGCGCTTTCACCGCCGGGGATCGGATGCGACCAGACCGTCCATCCAGGAACCGTCTCGCGGATCACCGGGGTGCTGACGCCCTCGTAGTCGCCGTAATCCCATTCGGCCAGCTCTTCGGTGACCTCGTCGACGCGCAGCCCGGCCAGCTCGGCCGTCCGCAGCGCGCGGGTGCGGGGGCTGGACAGGACGAGGGCGGGAGAGCCGCCGAGCACCGCGCGCAGGGTGGCGCCCGCCGCGCGGGCCTGCCTCTCGCCTGCGGTCGTGAGCGGGATGTCGGTGCGTCCGGTGTGCCGTCCGTTGACGGACCACTCGGTCTGACCGTGCCGGAGGAGAAAGAGCCGATGTGCCACGTTGCGAATATAGCCTGCGGCCCGGTTATGCTACTGGCGAGTAACATGATGAGGAGACCGTGATGGCGCAGAACCCGACCTACGCGATGTGGAACCGGCTGGCGGGCACGCCGGTCGGCAAGAAGCTGTTCTCGGCGGCGATGTGCCTGCGTGTGCCGTACTTCCGGACGGTGCTCCCGATGGTGCGCGACCTGCGTCCCGGCCGGTGCGAGGTGACGTCCCCGAAGTGGTGGGGGGTGCACAACCACATCAAGACCTTTCACGCGATCGCGGCATGCAACCTCGCCGAGATCGCCATGGGCATGCTCGCCGAGGCGACCGTTCCGACGACGCATCGTTGGCTGCCAAAGGGGATGACGGTCTCCTACGTGGCGAAGGCCGAGACGGGCCTGCGCGCGGTCGCCGAACTGCCGGAGTTGCCGGAATTCGGCGACGAGGGCTTCGAGCTCCCCGTGCCGGTGACGATCACGGACACGAACGGAAGACCCGTCGTGACCGCGACCATCACCATCTGGGTGACCAAGAAGAAGTAAGCGCCGGGTTGCGTGGGTCGTGGGGGGGGGGGGGGGGTTTTCCCCCCAACCCCCCCCCCCCCCCCCCCCCCCCCCCCCCCCCCCCACACACCCCCACCCCCCCCCCCCCCCCCCCCTCCCCCTCCCCCCCCCC
>NZ_JBVJCE010000003.1:196158-231099 GCF_055588925.1 Amycolatopsis sp. NPDC041971
GGGAAGAAAAAAAGGGAGCGCGGGTGGGGTTGGTTGTGGGGGGGGGGGGGGTTCCCCCCCCCCCCAACCCCCCCCCCCCCGACCACCTGTACCGACGCGCGGCGGTCAGAGGGGTTTGAACTGGACGTAGGTCGTCTGCGTGAAGGTGTTCTTCCCGCTCGGCGACGGCAGGCCGAGCAGCTGGTCCGAGACCGATGCCAGTCGTCCGCAGCCGGTCGTGGCCGGCAGGGCGAGTCGCGTGTCGACGACGCCGAACTTCACCGTCTTCGGGTTCTGGGAGATCACCTCGAAGGGCACGGCGGGATCGTCCTTGACCACCGAGTGGAGCGGCGCGTCGAGGGTGCCGATCGCGCATTCCTTGGGCAGCAAGGGATGTCGCAGAGAGGCGTAGAGGTCCAGTTCACCGCGGCGCTCGTCGTTCGACAGGAAGTCCGAGTAGCCGCCGTAATTCAGCTGCATGGTCGAGCCGAAAGCGCCGCCGATCCGGGCGGGCGCGTGCCGCAGTTCACCGAAGACCTGCGCGTATTTCCCGTCGATCTCACCTTCGGAGAACGTCAGTCGCATCTCCCCGAGCCGGATCACCCGGTCGCCGATGGTCAGGACGCCTTGGGAGACAAAGGCTTCACATCGCCAGGTGCCGGGGTCTGCGTTGGCGGGCGGCGCCGGGCAGGCCGAGAAGTCGAAGTCGGGCACTGGCGACGGTGCCGCGGAGGCGTGGCCGGGAAGGGTGAAAAGGGCGGCTGCGTACAGTGCGGCCGCGGTCGCGGCGAGAAAGCGTCTCATGACTCGAAAGGGTGGCCCGTGGCGGCCTGGGTTCACATCGGGGAAGGCCCCCAGGGGCCCCTGGAATCGCCACGTTCGAGTGAAATAAACGGTGTTTACCCAGCTGACGCGAATTTGCTTCGTATTCGGTCTTGAAGGCGAGTCGGACGACGGGTGATCATCGGCCCATGTTCCCACTGTCGCGCCGCAGGTTCCTCGGGTTCACCGCGCTCAACTCCGCCGCGGCTCTCGGGCTCACCACGATTTCCACCGCGCAGGCCCGAGAATCGTCTCCTGGCTTCTCGACGGCCGTGGTCGTGGGCACCGGTTACGGCGCCGCTGTCACCGCGCTCCGCCTCGGCGAAGCCGGAATTCCCACGGTCATGCTCGAAATGGGCAGGTCGTGGGCCGACCCCGGTCCGGACGGCAAGGTCTTCTGCGACATGCTCCGGCCGGACCGGCGGGCCATGTGGTTCCAGGACCGCACGCAGGCCCCGCTCGCCTCGTTCCTGTGGATGGACGTGGCCAACCGTGACATCAAGCGGTATCCCGGAGTGCTCGACAGGGTGAACCACGGCGACATGTCCGTCTACGTCGGACGAGGGGTCGGCGGTGGTTCGCTGGTCAACGGCGCGATGGCCGTGACACCGAAGCGGTCGTACTTCGAGGAGATCCTGCCAGCCGTCGACGCCGATGAGATGTACGGGAAGTACTTTCCCCGGGCCAACCGGGCTCTCGGCGTCAACCACATCGATCCGCGGTGGTTCGAGACCTGCCGTTCCTACCGCTACGCGAGGGTTTCCCGGAAGGCGGCGGCGCGAGCGGGACTCGAAACGGTGTTCGTGCCCAGCGTCTACGACTTCGAGTACATGAAGCGGGAAGAAGACGGCACGGTGCCGCGGTCGGCGCTCGCGTCGGAGGTCATCTACGGCAACAACCACGGCAAACGTTCCCTCGACAAGACCTACCTCGCGGCCGCGCTGGGCACCGGGAACGTGACCATCAAGACGCTCCACCAGGTCCGCGCGATCACCCGCCAGACCGATGGCACCTACGTCCTCACCGTGCACGAGACCACGGAGGACGGCGTGGTCGTGGCGAGGAAACAACTCGGCGCGAAGTACCTGTTCCTCGGTGCCGGCAGCCTCGGTTCGACGGAACTGCTCGTTCGGGCACGGGAAACCGGGACGCTGCCCGAACTGAACGACGAGGTCGGCCGCGGCTGGGGCACCAACGGCAACGTGATGCTGGGCCGCGCCGACCACGCGTGGGATCTCGGTGGATCGCTGCAATCGGGGATGCCCGCGCTCGGCATCGACGCGTGGGACGACCCGGTGAACCCGGTCTTCGCCGAGGTCGCGCCGGTGCCGGCCGGGCTCGAGACCTGGCTGAGCCTGTACCTGGCGATCACGAAGAACCCCGAACGCGGTCACTTCACCTACGACGCCGCCACCGACTCCGCGCGGCTGCGATGGAACGCGGCACAGGGGCAGCCGTCGATCGACGCGGCGAAATCGTTGTTCGACAAGGTCAACCGCGCGAATCGCACGGTCTACCGGAGTGACCTGTTCGGGGATACGCGGTCGTTCGAGAACCGGTTCACCTATCACCCGCTGGGTGGATTGGTGCTGGGTGAGGCCACCGACCTGTACGGCCGGGTAAAGGGTTATCGGAACCTCTACGTGACCGACGGCTCACTGATCCCGGGCAGTACCGGGGTGAATCCCTTCGTCACGATCACCGCGCTGGCCGAACGGAACGTGGACCGGGTGCTGCGGGAGGACTTGGCGCGCTAGCTCAGTTCGCGGTCCGCAACTTCTCGTAGTACGCCACGCAATCGTCGTATCGCGGCAGCGATCCCTGCTCCAAGGCCTCTTTCAGATGGGGCGCGCCGGTGTCCTTTTCGGACAACACGGGCTCGATGTCCAGCGGCCAGGGCAGCGCGAGATCGATGTCCATCGGGTTGACGCCGTGCTCGCTCGCGGGGTTGTACGGCTCGGAACAGAGGTAGGCCATGACCGTTTCGTCTTCGAGCGCCATGAAAGCGTGGCCGAGACCTTCGGCGATGTAAACCGCCTTGTATTCGGTGCTGTCGAGCAGTACGGACGACCATTCGCCGAAAGTGGGCGACCCGACCCGGAGGTCGACGATGACGTCCAGCAGCGAACCGCGCGGGCAGTACACGTATTTCGCCTGTCCGGGCGGCGTGTCGGCGAAGTGAACGCCGCGGATGGACCCGCGCCGCGAGACGCTGGTGTTGGTCTGCCCCAGGCGAAGCCGGTGCCCGACCGTTTCGACGAACACCTCTTCCTGGAACGGTGCCACGAACAGGCCGCGGTGATCGGGAAAAACGCGAGGGGTGAACTCGAAACAGTCGGGGATGCCGAGGCGCCTGGCTTGCATGACCTCAATGCTAACGAGCCGTTCCCAAACCGGATGGACGTCTTGCGAAACCTCTCGTGAGCTGCGGAAAGCCGGCTCCGTCTGTGACATCAACCGCACCAGAGGGGCACACTGGTCCGCATGCCTGTCACAATGATCTGACCGCTGCGTCCGCGGCCGTCGCCACACCCACGGCACCGATGGCCGATTGGACGCTTCGCCGACAGGCCGGCGCTACCGCGCTGGGCTGCCGTGTCGGAGGACGAGTTACCCCAGGTGGCCGGGCCATGCCCAGTTTGGCCTGCTCACCGGCCAGTTCCCCCGCTCGCAGTCCCAGGAGAAGAATCCCATGACCTTCGCTCGAATCGAGACTTCGCCGTCCTTAGACACGGCGGAAGCAATGACGGGAACCACGATGACCACGCCAGTGACGGACACCGAGATCTTCGAGGGCCACGAGGGCGGCAAGCTCTCCGTGGCCGCGACGCGCCCGATCTCCTCGTCCCGTGACCTCTCGATCGCGTACACGCCTGGGGTGGCGAAGGTGAGCCGTGCGATCGCCGAGGACGCGGCCAAGGCGAAGCGGTACACGTGGGCGGACAGGCTGGTCGTGGTGGTCAGCGACGGTACGGCGGTGCTCGGCCTCGGTGACATCGGCGCGAGCGCTTCGCTGCCGGTCATGGAGGGCAAGTCGGTCCTGTTCAAGACCTTCGGCGGACTCGACTCGATCCCGCTGGTGCTCGACACCACCGACGTCGACGAGATCATCGAGACCCTGGTCCGGCTGCGCCCCTCATTCGGCGCGGTGAACCTGGAGGACATCTCGGCGCCGCGCTGCTTCGAGCTGGAGGACCGCCTCAAGGAGGCCCTCGACTGCCCGGTCATGCACGACGACCAGCACGGCACGGCGATCGTCACGCTGGCCGCGCTGCGCGGGGCGAACCAGGTCCTCGGCAAGGACATCTCCGGCCAGCGCGTGGTCGTCTCGGGAGCGGGTGCGGCGGGTGTGGCCTGCGCCAGGATCCTGCGGAACGCCGGCGTCGCGGACGTCACCGTGCTCGACTCGCGCGGCATCATCCACTCCGGTCGCGAAGGCCTGAACCCGATCAAGCAGAAGCTCGCCGAGACCACCAACACGGCCGGTCTGCGCGGTGGCCTCGGTGAGGCGCTGAAGGGTGCCGACGTCTTCCTCGGGCTGTCCGGGGCGACCATCGACGAGAGCCTGCTGGCCGGGATGGCCGACGACGCGATCGTGTTCGCGCTGTCGAACCCCGACCCGGAGGTTCACCCGGCCGTGGCGTCGCAGTACGCCAAGATCGTGGCGACCGGGCGCAGCGACTACCCGAACCAGATCAACAACGTGCTGGCCTTCCCCGGCGTCTTCCGCGGCGCGCTGGACTCCGGCGCGCGGGCGATCACGGAGAACATGAAGCTGGCCGCGGCCGAAGCGATCTTCGCCGTCGCGCAGGACGACCTCGGCCCGGATCGGATCGTCCCGAGCCCGCTGGACCCGCGGGTCGCGCCCGAGGTGGCCGCGGCCGTCGCGAAGGCCGCCGAGGCCGACGGCGTGGTGTGACAGTCCCTTTCACGCTCGCTCAAGCGCTATGAACGGTCCGTTCCTTGCAAAATTCGCAAGGAACGGACCGTTCATAGCATCCGGGACTTGCGCACGTCAGCCGGTCGGGATGGCCAGATCGGCGCCGGGGACGAGGGTGGAACCGGTCAGCTGTGAGCCGGGCGAGTGGAGCGTGCAGAAGACGGTGCGCACGCCGTTCTTCCAGGCTTCGCGCTCGGGCTTCAAGTAGCCCAGATCGGTGTAGACACCTTCCGCGTCGAGTCGCGGACTGTCCACGTTCTTGGCCATGATCCGCTGGCAGTGGGTCAAGGCTTCCGCTTTCAGTTCTCCACCACCGGGCCACGGGCCGTCCGCCGCGGTGAAGGCTCCGATCACTTGGGTGCTGTGCACGCTCGCGCACGCGGCGAGTTCGACGCTGGTGAAAGTGCCCGTGACCGCGGACTGCTGGAAGCAATCGCCCGGCTTCAGGGTGCAGGCGTTGGCGTGGCCGGACGGCGGGGTCGCGCAACTCGCGCTCGGCGGGCTCGCGGTGTAGCGGTCCGGGTTCCCCATGGTGTTCCCGAGCAGGGCGATCCAGCCGACGGCCCAGAAGCCGGCGGCCGCGAGGCCGCCGATCGCCAGGCCCCGGCCCGGCCGCTTTCCCGGACCGGTCTGGGTGAGCGCGATGATGCCCATGATGATCGCGGGGAGCAACGGCAGGGCCAAGCAACCGGCCAGGCCCAGTACGAGCGTGGTGATCGCCAGGCCGCTGGTCTTGTGGTGGTGCGGCGGAAGCCCGGGCGGGTGGGTGAACCCGTACGGCTGCGCGATCGGCATTCCCGGGCCTTGAGGGCCGCGCGGTTCGTTCATGGGACCGAATCTAGGAAGAGCGCATGAAGTTCCGATGACACGACCGCCACGACTGCCACGACTGCCACGACGGCCGGAGCGCGGCTCAGCCGAGCAGTTCCGCCAGCCGGTGCCGCGGCAGGTCGATCAGCCGCGCGTCCGTGAGGTCCGACGGCACGTCCAGCGACACGTTCGCCAGCCGCGCGTGCGCACGGGTCAGCAGTTCGTCCTGGTGCTCGACGGCGTCCGCGACGACGATGGCGTGCCGGTTGTCCGGGGTGCTCCGCAGCAGCCGCAGCCTGTACTTCGCCCCGACCAGCCGGTTGAGCGCGCCCTGCGCCTCGGCGTTCGTCAGGTCTGGATGCGAGTTCGGGACCAGCAGCGCCAGCCGTCGCGCGTTGGTGCCCAGCAAGGTCCGCAGCAGCCACGGGCCGGGGTCGGCCGAAAGATCCATCGCGACCGCGTCGCCCTCCGGCCCGGAAACGGCCCAGTCGACCGGCCGCGACTCCAGCGCCAGCCCGCCCTCGGTGGCGATTTCGTGCAGCTTGTCCAGCAGCGACGGTTTGGCCGCGCCGGCGGATTCCACCGACTGCGGGCCGTGCGTGTAGATCGCGGCCTTTCCCTTGCCACCGCGGTTCTTCTTCGACTTCGCGGTCGGCTGGCAGACATAGAGGTCCGCCGCGCTCCCGATCGCCTGCGCGCCGAAGTAGCGGTTGAAGTCCGGCAGGATCGCTTCGAAGGTCAGTCCGAGCGTCGCGAGTGCCCGCTGCACCTGCGCGCCCAGCGCGGGATGGCGCGGGCTGTAACCGTAGGCGAGCAGCAGTCGCCCTTCCGAGGGTTCGGTGAGCGCTTGGACCCCACGCGCCGCGAACAAGCCCATTCCCTCGGGGGTGTAAGGCGGATCACTGAACACGAGATCCATCCGCCCGGTCACCGAGGGTGGCAGGCCGACGCGCAGATCCGTGTGCAGGGTGCGGATCGACCGCTCGCTGAGTTCGTCGATGTAGGCGAGGACACGATCGTCGAGGTCTACGACGGTGAGGTCCGCGTCAGGCCGCAACGCGCGTACGGCCAGGGAAGTGAGGTCGTGGTCACCCAGGAACAGCAGCTTCGCCGTTTCGAGGTCATAGCGCTCGTCCAACCACAGTGCCCGGTTCAGCACGGTCTCCGGCGTCGCCTGCACGTGGTCGAGCGCGGACAGCGGTGCCGGTACGTTCTCGACGTAGCTGGTGATGGTCTTCAGCAGGTCGGGGTCGGATTTCCGGTCCCGTGCCTCGAAGCGCGCGTACTTCTCCCGGGTGGCGGGGGCCAGCCGTAGGCGGGACTCGTTCCGCTCGAGATCGTCGCCGAGCGCGTTCAGGACGTCTTCGACACTCCGGCGTGGCGCGGTGCTGATCCGGACCAGTTCGCCGAGATCACGCCAATCCGTCCGGAGCAGGGAAATCACCTGTTGGAGCGGTCGCACGTGGACACCGTGCGCCGCGAAGACGTCATCGACGGGGGAACTCACAGCAGCAGCCTAGTGACCCGCCCCCTGGGACACCGTGCCAACGCCCACGATCTGGGCTACGGTTTTTCGACCAGACATGGGGAGAGACACGTGACTATCGAGTTCCGTGGCGTGACCAAGCGGTATCCGGACGGGACGGTCGCGGTCGACGACCTGAACCTCACCGTGGAGGACGGCACCATCACCGTCTTCGTCGGGCCGTCCGGCTGCGGCAAGACCACGTCGCTGCGGATGATCAACCGCATGGTCGAGCCGACGTCGGGCACGGTACTGCTCGACGGCAAGGACGTCAGCGACGGCGACCCGGCGCTGCTGCGCCGCGGCATCGGTTACGTCATCCAGCACGCCGGCCTCTTTCCACACAGGACGGTCCTCGACAACGTCGCGACCGTGCCGTTGCTGTCCGGCTGGGACAAGGGCAAGGCACGTAAGCGTGCCGCCGAACTGCTCGAAACCGTCGGCCTGCCCGCGGAACTCGGCAAGCGCTACCCCGCCCAGCTTTCCGGCGGCCAGCAGCAGCGCGTCGGTGTCGCCAGGGCGCTCGCGGCGAATTCGCCGGTGCTGTTGATGGACGAGCCGTTCTCCGCCGTCGACCCGATCGTCCGCGAGGAACTGCAGGACGAATTGCTGCGTCTGCAATCGCAGCTGGGGAAGACGATCGTGTTCGTCACCCACGACATCGACGAGGCCGTGCGGCTCGGCGACAAGATCGCGGTGCTCCGCGTCGGCGGGGTGCTCGCGCAGTACGGCACACCGTCCGAAGTGTTGCGTCATCCCGTCGACGACTTCGTCGCTTCGTTCGTGGGCAAGGACCGTGGCTACCGCGGGCTTTCGTTCCTGTCGGCGGAAGGAATCGTCGTCGAAGAGGTCAAGCGGGTCGAGGTCGGCCAGCCCGATCCCGGACCGTCCGACGAGTGGCGGGTCGCGGTCAACGCCGAAGGACAGCCGCGCGGCTGGCTGCGCCCCGGGTCCACTGTGGACGGCGAGCTCGCCGAGACCGATCTCGTCGCGGGCGGATCGCTGTACGTCCAGGGGTCACCGATCCGTGGCGCGCTCGACGCGGCGCTTTCCTCGCCGGCGAGCCTCGGTGTCGTGGTCGACGCCGAGCAGAAGGTCCTCGGCGTCGTCAGAGCACGGCAAGTCCTCGAGGTGATCGAAACGCCGTCGCTGAGTTCCTGATGGGGGCCTTCTTCGCGGAGCTCGGCCGCTACCTGGGCAGTGCCAACAACCGCTCGCAGTTCTTCGGCGATCTGCTCGACCACATCTATCTCTCGCTGGTCCCGCTGGTGCTGGGCCTGCTGATCGCGGTGCTGGCGGGCTGGCTCGGTCACCGGTTCGCCGCGGCGCGTTCCGTACTGCTGGTGGTGTCGAACCTGCTGTACACGATCCCGTCGCTCGCCCTGTTCGTGGTGATCCCGGGCATCATCGGTTCGAAGATCCTCGACAGCGTCAACGTCATCGTGGCGCTCACCGTCTACACCGCCGCCCTGCTCGTCCGCCCGGTACTGGACGCGCTCGACGCGGTCCCGCCGCACGTCGTCGCCGCGGCCACGGCGGTCGGCTACAAACCCGCGCGCCGGTTCCTCGCCGTGGAGCTGCCGCTTTCGGTCCCGGTGCTCGCGGCGGGCGTCCGGGTGGCCTCGGTCAGCAACATCAGCCTGGTCAGTGTCGGCGCGCTGATCGGCACCGGCGGGCTCGGCGTGCTGTTCACCGACGGCTTCCAGCGCGAGTACTTCTCGCCGATCGTCGTCGGGATCGTCGCGACGCTGCTGCTCGCGCTGGTCGTCGACCTGCTGCTGGTGCGGCTCCGCAATCTCCTCACACCCTGGGACCGGGTGGCGACCACGGCGGGGGCGAAATGATCGGCGACGTCCTGAACTGGTTCGGGGACCCGGCCCACTGGCAGGGTACGAACGGCGTCCCGGCCCGGCTGCTGCAGCATCTCGGCTACACGGCGCTGGCGCTGGTCTTCGCGCTGATCATCGCGATCCCGCTCGGGCTCTACGTCGGGCACACCGGTCGCGGCGCGGTGCTGCTGGTGAGCGGCGGCAACGCGATCCGCGCGCTGCCGACGCTGGGGCTGGTGACCTTCCTCTTCCTGCTCTTCACCGAAAGCGAGCTCTCGACGATCATCGGGCTCGTGGTGCTCGCCGTCCCGCCGATCCTCGCCGGGACGTACGCGGGCTTGCAGGCGACCGACCACGGCGTGGTCGACGCGGCGCAGGGCATCGGAATGACCGGTTGGCAACGGTTGTGGAAGGTCGAGTTGCCCATCTCGCTGCCGCTGGTGCTCGGCGGGGTGCGGAACTCGGTACTGCAATTGGTGGCGACGGCCGCCGTGGCCGCCTACGTCGGGCTCGGCGGGCTCGGCCGGTTCCTGCTGGACGGACTGGCCATTTTGGACTATCCGCAGGTGGTCGCGGGCGCGCTCCTGACGACGTTGCTCGCCGTCGTACTGGATCTGGCGCTCGCGGGCGTCCAGCGTTTGCTGGTGCCCAAGGGAGTTCGGCTGGCGCAGGCCGCGAGCGGGAAGAAGGCGAAGGTATGAGGCGCACGGTGACGGCGCTGCTGGCTGGGATCGCTTTGCTCACGGCGAGCTGTGGCAACCCGCTCGCCGGAGGAGCCGAGGGCGGTGCGACCGGCGACATCATCATCGGCGCGTCCGACGTCGGGGAGAGTCTTCTGCTGGCCCAGATCTACGCGGGCGCGCTGCGCAACGCGGGCGCGGAGAACGTGACCGTGCGCCCGCCGGTCGGCAGCCGCGAGGTCATCGTCAAGGCACTGCAGGACAAATCGCTTTCGGTCGTACCGGATTACAGCGGGAACCTGTTGCGCTATTTCGACAAGGACACGCAGGCCACCACCCCGAAGGACGTCTACGCGCAGCTGAAGCAGAAGCTGCCGTCCGGGTTCGAAGTCCTGGAGCAGGCCCCGGCGGAGGACAAGGACCTGCTGGTGGTGCGCAAGGAACTCGCCGATTCCGGGGTGCGGACCTTCTCCGATCTCGGCAAGCGGTGCCAGGATCTCGTGTTCGGCGGTCCCGGCCAGTGGAGCAGCCGCTGGAAGGACAAGATCAAGACGCTCTACGGCTGTGAGTTCGCCGAGATCCGCACGACCGACACCGGCGGCCCGGTCACGGTCGCCGCGTTGAAGTCCGGCGACATCCAGGTCGCCGATCTGTTCAGCACGTCGTCGTCGATCGCCGCGAACGGGTTCGTGCCGCTGGTGGACGACAAGAACATGTTCCCGGCGCAGAACATCGTGCCCCTCGCGGCGAAGGGGACGTTGTCGCCGAAGGAGGTCGACGCGCTGAACCGGGTTTCGGCGGCGCTCACGACCGATCAATTGACCGAGTTGAACGTCCAGTTCAGCGAGGAGAAGCGCAACCCGCTCGACGTCGCCGAGGAGTTCCTGCGCCGGAACAACCTCCTCGCGCCCGCCTGACCCTTCGCGTTTCGTCCTCTGAATGCGGTACTTGCGCACGCAACCACCGCATTCAGAGGACGAAACGCGGAAGAGGGCTAGAGGCGGTCGAAGGCGGGGGAGTAGCGGAACTCGCCCTGGAGATCGGGCGTGTACGCGCGAAGCGTGCGGACTTGGAAGTGCGGCGCCCACTCCGCGACCGGCGGCGTGATCCCGTGCTGTGCGGCGAGTACGAAGCCGAAGCGGGAGTAGTAGTTCGGGTCGCCCAGCAGCACCACGGCGCCGTAGCCGAGCGCGTCCGCCGCGCCGAGTACCGCGTGCACGAGCGCGGAGCCGATGCCGGCGGCGTGATGCTCGGGCCGGACCCCGAGCGGACCGAGGCCCACCGTCGACTTTTCGTCCGAGCCGAGCTTGGCCGGGCTGCAGCAGACATGCCCGGCGACCTTGCCCTCGTGTTCGGCCACGATGGACAGTGCGCCGATCAGGTCGCCGTCCTCCCGCAGCTCATCGACGAGTTTGGCCTCGACCACGGGAACACTGTGTTTCGCGAACGCGGCCAGATGCACGGCGTGGATCGCCTCGCGGTCGGCCGGGATTTCCTGTCGGAGCAGCATGCGCCCGAGTGTGCTCCATCCGAAGGTATGGTGGAAATCGATTTCCACCCCGTGAGGTCGCGACTTTAGTAGGCGGCCATCCGTGTGTACTTCCACGCCACTGAAACGGCCGGGGAGACGGAAAGCGACCACCGGATGTGCGGATCCCCAATTCTTCGTGGGCCGTACGGGCGCAATACGCGACTAAAGGCGGGGGCTGAACGGCGCCGAGCTGCGCCGACGCGACGTCCACTACTACCGGGATGTCCGTAATGCAAGGTCTTCCTTGGGGTGAATCGGCGACTTAGTCTCAGCCTGCGCTCCTAAGTGGAACGCGCTTCACCTCTGAGTCACCCCAACGATCCGGCGGGCCATTTCACGCCCGTGGGTCGACCCTGCCTGGGAGGAATATCTTGAACAATTCCCTGGGAACCATGAAGAGACGACTGCCCGCCTTCGGCGTGGCCGCGGCCGTCGCCGTGCTGACGGCGCTGGGCGGTACCACCGTCGCGTCGGCGGCGGAGGGTTCGATCGTCAACGCGGGTAGCGACAAGGCGATCAAGGACAGCTACATCGTCGTGCTGAAGGACGGCTCGTCGGTCGAAGCCACCGCGAAAAGCGTGACCAAGCGCCACGGCGGCAAGATCGAGAAGACCTTCGCGTCTTCGGTCCACGGTTTCTCCGGTGTGCTGACCGAAAAGCAGGCGAAGCGCGTCGCCGCCGACCCCGCGGTGGCCTACGTGGAGCAGAACCAGACGGTCTCGATCTCGGCGGATCAGCTGAACCCGCCGTCGTGGGGCCTGGACAGGG
Source organism: Amycolatopsis sp. NPDC041971 (assembly GCF_055588925.1). NCBI lineage: Bacteria > Bacillati > Actinomycetota > Actinomycetes > Pseudonocardiales > Pseudonocardiaceae > Amycolatopsis > Amycolatopsis sp. NPDC041971. The sequence goes on from NZ_JBVJCE010000003.1 coordinate 208,043, forward strand.
TCGACCAGCGGAACCTTCCGCTGGACCAGAAGTACAGCTACAGCACCACGGCCTCGAACGTCACCGCGTATGTCGTCGACACCGGCATCCTCACCACGCACCCCGACTTCGGCGGGCGCGCGACCCACGGCCGTGACACCGTCGACAACGACAACGACGCCACGGACTGCCAGGGTCACGGCACTCACGTCGCCGGCACCATCGGCGGTACCGCGCACGGTCTGGCCAAGGGCGTCAAGCTCGTCGCCGTCCGCGTGCTGAACTGCTCCGGTTCCGGGACGACCGCCGGCGTCATCGCCGGTGTCGACTGGGTGACCGCGAACGCCGTCAAGCCCGCCGTCGCGAACATGAGCCTCGGCGGCGGCGCGTCGGCCACCCTCGACCAGGCCGTCCAGCGGTCGATCGCGTCGGGCGTCACCTATGGTGTCGCGGCCGGTAACGACACGGGTGCCAACGCCTGCAACGTCTCGCCCGCCCGTACGCCGGAAGCGATCACCGTCGGCTCGACGACGAACACGGACGCGCGGTCCAGCTTCTCCAACATCGGCACTTGCCTCGACATCTTCGCGCCGGGCAGCGGTATCACGTCGACGTGGCTGAACAACGGCACCAACACCATCAGCGGTACCTCGATGGCGACCCCGCACGTCGTCGGCGCGGCGGCCCTGTACGCCTCCGCCAACCCGACGGCCACGCCGAAGCAGGTCCGTGACGCCCTGGTCGCCAACGGCACCAAGGACAAGGTGACCAACCCGGGCGCCGGTTCGCCGAACGTGCTGCTCTACACCGGCGCCGATGGTGGCCCCGGCCCCGAGCCGACCCCGTGCGGCACGCAGACCAACAGCGGCGTCGTCGCCATCCCCGACGCCGGTGCCGCGGTGACCAGCACGATCACCGTCGCGAACTGCGCCCGCAACGCCTCGGCCACCACCAAGGTCGCGGTGAACATCACGCACACCTACGTCGGTGACCTCGTCATCGACCTGGTCGCGCCGGACGGCAGCTCGTACCGCCTGAAGAATTCGAACAACGACTCGTCCGACAACATCAACACCACCTACACCGCCAACGTCTCGACCGAGGCCGCGAACGGCGCCTGGAAGCTGAAGGTGCAGGACGTGTACCAGGTCGACACCGGCTCGCTCAACAGCTGGTCGCTGACCGTCTGATCCACACCTGGAGTGCGTGAAGGCCCCCTTCCTCCTGCTGGGAAGGGGGCCTTTCCGTATCCGGCGAGTGATTCGGCGCCCAGTTGCGGCGTTCGTCCACTAAGGACCTTCGCGAGGCTTTACCCTCTCCGCATGCAGCCCGGACCGCCCTATCCGCAGGGACCTCAGCAACCGTATCCACCGCAGGGCTATCCCGGCTATCCGCCGCCCGGATACGGGCCGCCGCCCAAGAAGTCGAACACCGGACTCATCGTCGGGCTCGTCATCGGCGCGGTGGTGCTGCTCGGCGGTGGCGGGGTCGCGGCCTTCCTGCTGTTGTCCGATGACTCCGGCTCGTCCTCGTCCGCGGCGCCGACCTCGTCCAAGAAGACCGGGCCACCGGACAAGTACACCTCCATGCCCGGCTGCGGGGAGATCGGCGGCAAGGTGAGGAACCTGCCGCCGCTCGAAACGCCGAAGGGCGAGGAGCCGGCGAGCACCTCGAACGACGACATCACCTACACCCGTTCGTCCTGCAGCTGGCGTGAGCCCAACGCGCCTTCGGCGACCGTCTCGATGTACCTGTCGAAGTCGAAGGAGCCGGGGTCGGGCGCCGGTGAGGCCTGGGCCAAGGCGGGCGTCGAGAACGCCGTGACCGATGGCGGCGTGCTCATCCCCAGCATGGCGAAGGCGACCAAAGCCGTTCACACCAAGCTCGATTCGCCGAGCCAGTGCCAGATCAAGTTCTACCAGGGCAACGTCGAGGGCGAGATCATCGTGACCGGCCCCGACGCGTCCGGAACGGTCAACCAGACGGTGTGCAAGGAGAACGCGCTGAAGATGGCCAAGGCGACCTCCGAGGCGATCGGCTGATACCGGAAGGGCCCCTTGCTCGCGTCTAGTGCGAGTAAGGGGCCCTTCCGGTACTTCTCAAGCGATCAGTCGAAGGCCCGTGCGATCAGCGCCTTCTGCTCGACCTCGTGCACCTTGGACGAACCGGCCGACGGGGCCGCCATCGGACGACGTGACACGACGTCGAGGCTGGAGAACACCTCCGGGAGCTTCCGCGGCAGGTTCAGGCCGAAGAACGGCCACGCACCCTGATTCTCCGGCTCCTCCTGGACCCAGACCGCGGGAGCGCCGTTGTAGCGCTCGAGCGCCGCCACCAGCTTCTTCTTCGGCAGCGGGTAGTACTGCTCGACCCGCACGATCGCGATGTCATCCGCCTCGCGCTTCGTCCGCTCGGCCACCAGCTCCCAGTAGAGCTTGCCCGAGGTCAGCAGCACCTTGCGCACCTTCGACGGATCGACATCGGCGTCGTCGATGACCGACATGAACTTCGACTGGCCGGTGAAGTCCTCGACCGCCGAGGTCGCCGCCTTGTTGCGCAGCATCGACTTGGGGGTGAAGACCACCAGCGGCCGGTTGACTCCGTCGAGGGCGTGCCTGCGGAGCAGGTGGAAGTAGTTCGCCGGCGTCGACGGCACCGAGACGGTCATCGAGCCTTCCGCGCACAGCGAGAGGAAACGCTCGATGCGGCCGGAGGTGTGGTCCGGGCCCTGGCCTTCGTGCCCGTGCGGCAGCAGCAGCACGACGTCGGAGAGCTGGCCCCACTTGGCCTCACCGGAGGAGATGTACTCGTCGATGACGGTCTGCGCGCCGTTGACGAAGTCACCGAACTGCGCTTCCCACATGACCAGCGCTTCGGAGTTGGCCACCGAGTAGCCGTACTCGAAACCGACCGCCGCGTACTCGGACAACGCCGAGTCGTAGATCATCACGCGGCCCTGACCCTCGGCCAGGCTGGCCAGCGGCGAGTACTCCTGGCCGGTCTTGCGGTCGATCAGCACCGAGTGGCGCTGGGTGAAGGTGCCGCGGCGGGAGTCCTGGCCGGACAACCGCACCAGGCGGCCTTCCATCGCCAGCGAACCGAAGGCGAGCAGCTCACCGAACGCCCAGTCGATGCCGCCTTCGCGGGACATCTTGTGGCGGCGTTCCATGACCGGCTTGACCCGCGGGTGCGGGGTGAAGCCCTCGGGCACGTTGAGGAACGCGTCACCGATGTGCTCGATGACCTCGGTGGTGGTCGCCGTGGGCACCTTCGCCGGGACCTGCTGCTCCTCCTCGACCGAGGGGCTGGCCTTCGCCGGGTGCTTCTCCAGCTCGCGGACCTCGTTGAACACGTGCTCCAGCTGGCTGGAGAAGTCGCGCAACGCGGCCTCGGCCTCTTCGACGGAGATGTCGCCGCGGCCGATCAGCGATTCGGTGTAGGTCTTCCGGACCGAACGCTTCGTGTCGATGATGTCGTACATCGCCGGCTGCGTCATCGAGGGGTCGTCGCCCTCGTTGTGGCCGCGGCGGCGGTAGCAGATCAGGTCGATCACGACGTCCTTGTGGAACGCCTGGCGGTAGTCGACGGCCAGCTTGGCCACCCAGTGCGCGGCCTCGGGGTCGTCACCGTTCACGTGGAAGATCGGCGAGCCGATCATCTTCGCGACGTCGGTGGCGTACTGGCTCGACCGCGAGTTCTCCGGCGCGGTGGTGAAGCCGACCTGGTTGTTGATGATGAGGTGCACGGTGCCGCCGGTGCGGTAGCCGCGCAGCAGCGCCAGGTTCAGGGTCTCGGCCACGACACCCTGGCCCGCGAAGGCCGCGTCGCCGTGCATCAGGACCGGTAGGACGGTGAAACCCTCTCCGCCCTTGTCGAGGATGTCCTGCTTCGCGCGGACGATGCCCTCGAGGACCGGGTCGACGGTCTCCAGGTGTGACGGGTTCGCGGTCAGCGACACCCTGGTCTCGCCGTCGCCGAACATGCGGAAGTACTTGCCCTCGGCACCGAGGTGGTACTTCACGTCACCGGAGCCGTGCGCCTGGCCAGGGTCGAGGTTGCCCTCGAACTCCTGGAAGATCTGCGCGATCGGCTTGCCGACGATGTTCGCGAGCACGTTCAGGCGACCGCGGTGCGGCATACCGACGACGACCTCGTCGAGTTCGTACTCGGCGGCCTTGTCCAGCAAGGTGTCGAGCAGCGGGATCGCGGTCTCGCCGCCTTCGAGGGAGAACCGCTTCTGACCGACGTACTTGGTCTGAAGGAACGTCTCGAACGCCTCGGCGGCGTTCAGCTTCGAGAGCACGTACTTCTGGACCGCGGGGTCCGGCTTCTCGTGCGGGACCTCGACGCGATCCTGGATCCAGCGGCGCTCCTCGGGGTCGAGGATGTGCGTGTACTCGATGCCGACGGTGCGGCAGTACGAGTTGCGCAGGACGCCGAGGATGTCACGCAGCTTCATCCGCTCCTGGCCGGCGAAGCCGCCGACCGGGAACTCGCGGTCCAGATCCCACAGGGTCAGGCCGTGGGAGAGGACGTCGAGGTCGGCGTGGCTGCGCTGCCGGTAGTTCAGCGGGTCGGTGTCGGCCATCAGGTGACCGCGCATGCGGAAGGCGTCGATCAGCTCGATCACGCGCGCGGTCTTGTCGACCGGGCCGTCCGGGATGTCGGCGACCCAGCGGATCGGCTCGTAAGGCAGGCGCAGGCTGGTGAAGACGTCGTCGTAGAAGCCGTCTTCGCCGAGCAGCAACTCGTGGATGCGCTTGAGGAACTCGCCCGACTCCGCGCCCTGGATGATGCGGTGGTCGTAGGTCGAGGTCAGCGTCATGATCTTCGAGACGCCGAGGTCGACCAGTGCCTTCTCGCTGGTGCCCTCGAAGTGCGCCGGGTACTGCATGGCGCCGACGCCGATGATCGCGCCCTGGCCAGCCTGCAACCGCGGCACCGAGTGGTTGGTGCCGATGCCGCCGGGGTTGGTCAGCGAGATCGTGGTGCCTGCGAAGTCGTCGGCGGTCAGCTTGCCGTTGCGGGCCTTCTTGACGATCTCCTCGTAGGCCTGCCAGAACTGCATGAAGGTCATGTTCTCGGTGGCCTTGATGGAGGCCACGACGAGCGTGCGGGAGCCTTCCTTGCCCTTCATGTCGATCGCGAGACCGAAGTTCACGTGCTCCGGCGTGATCGCGAACGGCTTCCCGTCGATCAGCTGGTAGTGCCGGTTCATGTTCGGGAAGTTCTTCAGCGCGCGGACCATCGCGTAACCGATGAGGTGCGTGAAGGAGATCTTGCCGCCACGCGTGCGCTTGAGGTGGTTGTTGATGACGATGCGGTTGTCGGCCATCAGCTTCGCCGGGACGGCGCGCACACTCGTGGCCGTCGGCACGGACAGCGAGGCGTCCATGTTCTTCGCGATCGCCGCCGCGGCGCCACGGAGTTGCTTCGACTCCGGCTCGGCGTCCTTCTCGGCGGGCTTGGCCGGGGCCTTCTCAGCCGCCTTGGGCGCGGCCGCCTTCGCGGGCGCCGGGGCCTTCGCAGGCGCGCTGGCCTTCGCGGGCGCGCTGGCCTTCGCCTCGGTCTTCGGTGCGGCCTTCGCGGGGGCGTCCTTCGGAGCGGTCTGCTTCGCGGTGGACTCGGCGTTGCGGACTGTCTGCGGCGACGGCTGGGCGGCGGGCTGGCCGTTGCCACCAGGGCCCTCGTTGCCGGGGTCTCCGGAGTTCTGACGCGCGTCGTCAGCCTTGGTCTGCGCGGCCTGCGTTGGCTTGAAGTCCGCGAAGAAGTCGTGCCAGGCGGCATCGACTGAGCTGGGGTCGGCGAGGAACTGGTCGTACATTTCCTCGACGACCCACTCGTTGGGGCCGAATTGTGACGCAGGGCTGCTGCTGGACACGGCTTGGACTCGCCTCTATCCGTCTCGAGATCTTGAACACCGCTGATGCGCTTACCAGGCTAACCCCCTCGGTCGCGGCCGTGTGATGGAACTGGCCTGTGTGAGGCGTGGCGCACTAGATGATGGGTCACTGTCTCGATCAAGAGACCGAAAATATGCCCCTCGCCGCTCCGGCCCTCGGCCGTTCGGGGGAGCAGGGGACCTTTGCTGTCGTTTTCACTGTCCGTGCAGGTCAGGTCACTGTCTCGTCGGTGAAGGTTGGCCAGCTCGCCGTGCCTGGACAGCCTGAAGTTCACGTCAGGGGGCTTCGCTGGGTGGACGATGCGGCCGGTGTCGTGCCGGCCGCCGGTCACCCGCGAGGTGGTGGCAGCCGATGTGGCTGGACGAGTGCCCGTCGTTCTGGGACGAGGGGCGCGTGCGCCCGCTGGTCACCGAATCCGGCAAGGTGGTGCTGATGTGCGACTCGTGCTCGGCGGTCTGGCCGACGCTCTCCGACTTCAAGGAGATGGAGCACGTCGAGCCCGACGAGCCGGACTGGGCGGTGACGGCCGGGGTGCACGTCCGGCCGGGGACGGTCCGGTGGGCTTCGGCTCAGGACCTCGAGGTCGCCGGGATGAGCGGCCTCAAGTGGCGGCCTTAGCCGGGATACGGCCGCTCCGCGGGTAGCAGCGCTTCGGCGTCTTCGATGCGGTTCGCCGCGACCAGGGTGCCGATCTCGCGCATGGTCGCGGTGACGTCGGTGACCGCCGTGATCCATTTGTCGACATAGCGATCGACGGCTTCGCCACTCAGGCCCATCTGGAGCGAGCGGTGCTTCAGGGCGCCGAGCCGGATGCCGCGTTCCGGATCCCACTGGATGCGGACCGGGCAGGTCTTGACCTCGTCCTGCCACGTCTCCCGGTCGGGGTGGACGTCGGGGTCGTAGTGGCTGAGCGCCGCGTGTTCGAGCGCCCACGCGAAACCCTCGCGAGTGATGTCGAGGGCGAGTACGCGTTCTTGGCCGGGCTTCGCGGCCCAGCCGCAGCGATACGCCATCCAGAGGAAGGACGGCTTGATCCAGGTCATGCGTTCGCGTTTGAACGGCGGCACGAACTTGCCCGCCTTCACGGCGGCGTCGGCGATGGCCGGCGAGTACGCCTGATAGACGCGGATCGTGGTCTCGGTGTACACGGCGCGGATCTGCCGCGCCGGGATCTCTTCTTTCATTTGCCGTGATGGTGACAGGTGCGGGGTTCACACGCGACCGAAATTTCGTTGCCACATGGTCCAGGCCGATCAGGTGCACCCGCTGGACTACCTGGGGCGCAGGCGAAGGCAGTACTTCCTTCGGGTGGGGAGCCGTCGGCTCCGGGGGCGCGATCCCAGCTGGATCTGTCGGCTGGGTGGGGGTCACCGGGGTCGTGAGTGGCATTTCGGGTTAGAACGGACCGGTATGTGCTTACCTACGCCTGACCAGGCCGGTCTCGCGCGCTCAGCGCGTGCCGGGTGTCGACGATGGAGGAATCGGGACGGTGAGTGTCCCGATTCCTCCATCGTCGAGAGGGCGTTGCACCCACCACCATCGAGCAGGAGGATTCCGGACGGTCACTGCCCGGAACCCTCCCCGCTCACACCACCCAGCACGAACCCAAACGGCAGCGAGACAGGCCGGATTCCCGTGGGCAGGCAAATACGGGTTCACCAGAACCCGAAACGCCACTCACGACCCAGCATCAGCCCAGTGACCACAGCCGCGCGTAGTGGCCATCCGCGGCGACCAGTTCCGCGTGGGTGCCCTGTTCGATGATCCGGCCGTGGTCCAGCACCATGATCCGGTCCGCTTTGGCGGCGGTGGCGAGGCGATGCGCGACCACGAACGTCGTGCGGCGGCGTGCGAGTTGTTCCGTCGCGCGTAGGACGGCGGCTTCGGTGGAGGGGTCGAGGGCCGCGGTCGCCTCGTCGAGCAGGAGGACGTCCGGGTCCACGAGTTCGGCGCGGGCGAGGGCGACGAGTTGCCGCTGCCCGGCCGAAAGCGACCGTCCGCGTTCCCCGACGGGCTGGTGGAAACCGGCAGGGAGCGCGGCGACACCGTCGAGCGCGCCGACGGACCGGACCGCTTCCTCGACCTCCGCGTCCGTCGCGGAAGGCCTGCCGTAGCGCACGTTGTCCGCGACGGTTCCCGAGAACAGATGCGCTTCCTGCGGTACCACGCCCATCCGCGTGCGCAGGGCGCCGAGGTCGTACTCGCGGATGTCGGTTCCGTCGATCCGGACCACGCCGCCTGTCGCGTCGTAGAAGCGCGCGACGAGCTTCACCGCCGTCGACTTGCCGGCGCCCGTCGCACCGACCAAGGCGACGGTCTCTCCGGCGGCGACCTCCAGCGTCAGCTGCTTCAGCGCGGGTTCATCCGTTGTGGTGTAAGCGAAATCGACGTCCTTGAAGGAGACCTCGCCGCGCAGCCGCTCCGGAACCGGGACCGGGTTTTCCGCCGCCGGAACGGAAGTCGGCGTGCGCAGGAGGTCGCCGATGCGCGCCAGGCCGACCCGCGCCTGCTGATAGCCGTCGAACACCGAGGACAGTTGCTGGATCGGCGAAAAGAACTGGCCGAGGTACAACAGGAACGCCACCAGCACACCGGCCGACAGCGTGCCCGCCGCGACCCGGTTCGCGCCGACGATCAGCACGACGACCTCGGCCAATCCGGAAAGCATCGCCGCGAAAGGGAAGTAGGTGGCGACATAGCGTTGGGCGCGAAGCCGTGAACGCCGGTACTCGTCGCTGCGGGAGGCGAACTTCTCCGCCGTCCGCTCCTCGCGGGTGTACGCCTGCGCGACCCGCAGCCCGTTCACGTTCTCCTGCATGTCCGCGTTGACGACACTCACCCGTTCCCGGGCTTCGGTGTACGCCTTGGACGACGCACGGCGGAAGATCACCGTCGCCACGATGAGGATCGGCAGCACCGCGAGCGCGTACGCCGCGAGCCCGATGTCGGTGATCATCAGCGCCGCCGCGATCCCGACCAGCGTCAGCGCGCTCACCACGGCCTGCGCGACACCGGTCTGCAGGAACGTCGAGAGCGCGTCGACGTCGGTCGTCATTCGGGTCATGATCTTCCCGGACAGTTCGCGTTCGTAGAAGTCGAGCCCGAGCCGTTGCAGATGGGCGTAACTGCGGACGCGCAGCGAATACAGCACCGTCTCGCCGACCCGTGCCGTCATCCTGGTCTGGAGGTAGACCACCAGCCAGTCCGTGAGGATCACCAGAGCGCCGATCCCGGCGGCCAGCCAGATCATCGCCTCCACTCCGGCGCGCACCCCGTTGTCGATGCCGAACTGGTACAGCGCGGGCATCGCGATGGTGGCCAGCGCGTCCGCCGCGACCAGCCCGATCACCACGGCGAGCGGGCCGCGCACCGGTTTCAGCAAGCGGCCGAGACGGAACTTCGGTTCGGGCGCGGTGACGTCGGTGCCCGGCAGACGCGGGACGTCCGTGGCGGGTGGCAGTTTCCGGACGCCTTCGAGGAGTTCCCCGCTCGGTGGCAGGTCGACGTCCCATTCGCCGCCGGCGCCCTTCCGCTCGCCCGCCAGTTCGTCGGCGTTGTCCTGCTCCGGCCACAGGGCGGGGGTGACTCCCGAAGGGCCGCAGTCGAGGCCCTCGCAGCGATGCGGTTCCTCGACGTCGTCACCCGGCCCCGCGACGAGTTCGCGGAACAGCGGGCAGCGCGCCAGCAGTTCCTCCTCGGTTCCGACGTCGACGACGCGGCCCTTGTCCAGCACGGCGATGCGGTCGGCGAGGGCGAGGGTGGAGCGGCGGTGCGCGATCAGCAGGGTCGTCCGGCCCGCGGTGACCGAACGCAGCGTGTCGTGGATCGCCGCCTCGGTGACCGTGTCGATGGCGGACGTCGCGTCGTCGAGGACCAGCACGCGCGGATCGGTCATCAGCGCCCTGGCGAGGCCGAGCCGCTGCCGTTGCCCGCCCGAAAGCGTGAGGCCGCGCTCGCCGACGAGCGTGTCGTACCCCTCGGGAAGGCGCTGGATGAACTCGTCCGCTTCCGCCGCCCGCGCGGCCGCGCGGATCTCCTCGTCGCTCGCGTCCGGTCTGCCGTAGGCGATGTTGTCGCGCACCGACGAGGAGAAGAGGAACGCCTCCTCGAAGACCACGCCGATCACGCCGCGCAGGTCGTGCTGCCGGACGTCGCGGACGTCGAGGTCGCCGACCTGGACCGAACCGCTGTGCACGTCGTAGAACCGGGGCAGCAGCAAGGAGATCGTCGACTTGCCCGAACCGGCCGTGCCGACGAGAGCGAGTGTTTCGCCCGGCCGGGCCTCCAGCGTGAGACCGTCGAGCACGGGATCCGACCGTGTGTAGCCGAAGGAGACGTCCTCCAGCCGGACGCCGAGAGGGCCTTCGGGCAGCGGCCGCGCGTCGGGGCTGTCGACGACGTCCGGCTGCGCGTCGATCAGTTCGTTGACCCGTTCCGCACCCGCCCTGGTCAGCTGGGCTTGGACGACGAGGCTCGAAATCATCCGTGCCGGGCCGATCAGGATGGACAGGTAGGTGGCGAACGCCAGGAAGGTGCCGAGGCTGATTTCGCCTTTCAGCGCGAGGACGCCGCCGACCGCCAGCACGGCGACCTGCCCGGCCGCGGGCAGCGCCGCTGTCGTGGCCGTCGGCAAGGACGAGAGCCGCGCCGAGCGCATGCGTTCCGCGAAGAGCTTCCTCGCCGTCTTCTCCAGCTTCGCGACTTCGCGCGCCTCCTGGCCGAAGCCCTTCACAACGCGGACGCCGGTGACGGTCTCCTCGACCTGCTGCGCGACGTCGGCAGCGCGTTGCTGGGCCGCCCAGGTCGCGGGGAAGAGCCGTTTCCGGCTCACCGCCATGATGATCGCGATCGCGGGCGCGACGACCATCGCGATCAGGGTCAAGGTCGGCGACATCCACAGCATCGCGCCGAGCGACAGGAGCGCGAAGATCACCGATCCCGCCGAAAGCGGCACCTGCATCAGGACCGACGTGACCAGTTGGAGATCCGAGATCGCGCGGGAGGCGACCTGCCCGGTGCGCAGCGCGTCCTGCTTGCCGCCGTCGAGCCGGGAGACCGCGTTGAACACCTGGCGGCGCAGATCGTGCTGGACGTCGAGAGCCAGCCGTCCGCCGACGTACCGGCGGGCGAAGGCGTTGCCGAAGGTCAGCACCTGCAGTACCGCCATCACGGCGGCGAGCAGGCCGAGACGGGAGGTTTCGCCCGCGACGGCGTCGTCGAGCGCCTCGCGGATCAGCAGTGGGCCGGCGGCCTGCAACCCGACGCCGATGACGGCGGCGCCCAGCGACAGCACGACGAGCCAAGGATGTTTCCAGCACGAAGCGGCCAGGCGGCGGATCCAGCCTCCGGTGGGTGCCGGGGCGGTCTCACGTGCCGGGCTCGCTTGACGCGGACGAGGTGGAGCAGTGGTCACCCCGCAAGCCTATGCGGCCCCACCGACAGGACCGGCCGGTTCGCGCAGGGCCGAATGCCATGAACGGTCCGTTACTTGCAAAATTCGCAAGTAACGGACCGTTCATGGCGCTTGTGGACGGTGACCTACGTGATGTCCTTCTTCTGGTTCACGGCCCAGCCGGCGAGGAAGAAGATCATCGTCCAGCCGAAGAAGATGAGCGCCGAGGCCCACCACGAGAACGCGCCGGGAGCGCCCGCCGCGTACTGCAGTGCCCACGCCGTCTCGTCCTGGAGACCGGGAACCTTCACGCCGGCGGCGCCGAACGCCTCGGCGCCGATGGCGCCCACGATGCCGTTGACCGTGCCGTTCGGCAGGACGCCGCCCAGCCAGGTGATGTCGGCGGCACCGAACATCACGAACACGAGGACGTTCTCGACCACGAGCATCCAGATGGTCAGCGTGATGATGCTGCCGACGACGCTGCGCCAGACCGCGCCGACCCCGATGCCGAACAACGTCGCCAGGATGGTCGCGAGGACGCCCGCCCCGAGCACGCCGAGCCACTGGCCGGCCGTCGGCAGGCGCGCGCTGTCGACCGTGATCACGGTGCCGAGGCTCGCCGCGCCCACGATGATCACGCCGTAGATCGCGCCCCAGGCGATGTAGGTGATCATCTTCGCGCTCAACGCCGAAACCCGGTTCGGGGCGGTGAGGAAAGTGGTGGTGATCGTCTTCTTCGTGTACTCGCCGGCGAGGGCGAAGACACCGAAGATGATCGGGATCATCGTGCCGATGTTGATGCCGTGCCCGAGCGCGAGCAGGCCGACGGGCAGTTCGCCGGTCGAGATGCCGAGCGCTTCGGTCAGCTCACGGGTGTCGGAACGGCCGAGGAAGTCACTGAAGTCGTTGGTGATCATGCCCCAGAACAGGGCGAACGCGAAAGCGAAGACCACCGCGGGGATCATCAGCGCCCACCACGCCTTGAGCGTGAGCGTCTTGCGGAACTCCGCCTTGATCAGGTTGCCCATCAGCCTTGGCCTCCCCAGCCCTCGTTCTGGCCCTGCTGCTGCGCCTGCTGCTGAGGCGGCGCCTGCTGGTACTGCTGCGGTTGCGGCGGCTGGCCCTGCTGGAACTGCTGCGGCGGCGCGAAACCGGGCGGCGGCGTGTTCTGCGGCGCGTAGCCGGGCGGCGGACCCTGGTAACCGGGCGGCGGGCCCTGGTAACCCGGAGGCGGACCCTGGTGGCCCGGCGGCGGGCCCTGCTGGAAACCGGGCGGCGGCGCGGCGTACTGACCCTGCGTCAGCTGGAAGAACATCCGCTCCAGATCCGCGGTCTCCTCCTGCATGCCGTAGACCGCGATGCTCGCCTTGGCGGAGATGTCACCGATCTGCTGCACCGTCGCACCCGACACCGCGACACGGCCGTCCGGCATCGGCGCGACCTGCGTGATGCCCGCCTCCTGCAACGCGGCGACGAGGCCGCTCGCGTCGGCCGACTGCACCAGCACCCGGGACTGGTTGCTCTTGCGCAACTGGTCCAGCGAGCCGTTGTACCGGGTCATGCCCTGGCTGATGATCACGACCTGGTCGATCGTCTGCTCCACCTCGTTCAGAAGGTGGCTCGAAACCAGCACCGTGCGCCCCTCACGCGCATACGCGCGCAGGAAGTTCCGCAGCCACAGGATGCCCTCGGGGTCGAGACCGTTCGTCGGCTCGTCCAGCACCAGCACCTGCGGGTTCCCCAGCAACGCCGTCGCCAGCGCCAGCCGCTGCCGCATACCGAGCGAGAACCCGCCGGCCTTGCGGTCCGCGGCCGACGAAAGGCCGACCAGCCCCAGCACCTCGTCCACCCGCTGATCCGGCATCCCGATCGCCGCCGAGTACACGCGCAGGTGATTGCGCGCCGTACGCCCAGGGTGGAAACCCTCGTTCTCCAGCACCGAACCGACGACCCGCGCCGGATTCCCCAGCTGGTCGTGCGGGCGCCCATTGATGGTCGCCGTGCCGGTCGTGGGCGTCACCAGCCCGAGCAGCATCCGGAGCGTCGTCGTTTTCCCTGCGCCGTTCGGCCCCAGGAAGCCGGTCACCGAACCGGGCTCCACCGTGAAGCTCAGATTCTGGACCGCGTTGACCGCGCCGAACTGCTTGCTCAGATTCTGCACCGCGATGCGGCCACTGCCGTCGTGCATACCGTCCCCTTTTGTTGACGAAGGCCGATCACGCGACATCCTGCCTCACGACGTGGGTCCGTACTCGCGGAAGGGGTCAATCCAGCGAAAGCGACCTTCGTCACGTTCGGTGCGGTGACGACTCCGTCCTCCAGCGCAACCGGCGCTGGGCCGAATGGCCGTTGACTACGGGATATGCGCCAGAAGCGCGGAAAATTCACCGACAGCGACGGCGGTCCGTGAATAAATATTTCGGACGACATGGCAACCCCATGCAGCGCGACGGCGACTTATTACCTACGATGAAGGAGGCGGCCCGCTCCCAGTGACCCCCAGGCTGGTCGAGCGGGCCGCCCTCAGCCCCTTTGCCCTGCCTTGGTCGACGCTGGCGCGTCTTCCCGGAGGTGGGGCTTCGTCGTATCACCCGGGGGGCCGAGCCCCCCGGACCCCCACGGTCCGTCCGGCGGCGGTTGGCGGGTGGGTGGGTGGCCTACGGCGCAGAGCGCCGTGGCCTGGTGAGGGGCTCTGCGGCGCGGGCGCCGTGATCTGGTGAGGGGACCTACGCCGCAGAGCGCCGTGGCCTGGTGAGGGGCTAGGCGTGGGGACATTCAGTGTCCCCGATGCGGCATTGGGGGGCAGCTCGGTATGGCCTCGAAAGCCGTCCGAAGTGTGGGGCGGCGAAAAGGAGCGAGGGACCTTCGCGCACTGGGGTGGCAAAGGTCCCCCGCGTGGGAGAGTGGCGTGGGGTCAGGCCAGGACGTCGGCCAGCTCCGTGGCGGGCAGGCCGTGCGCGGCCGCGACCGGGGCGTTGGTCAGGGCGCCCGCGTGCGTGTTGAGGCCCTTCGCCAGCGAAGCGTCGGCCTGCAGCGCCTTGAGCCAGCCGTGCTCCGCCAGCTGGACGGCGTACGGCAGCGTCACGTTGGTCAGCCCGTAGGTCGACGTCCGGGGCACCGCGCCCGGCATGTTCGCGACGCAGTAGAACACCGACTCGTGGACCTTGTAGGTCGGCTCGTCGTGCGTGGTCGGCCGCGAGTCGGCGAAGCAACCGCCCTGGTCGATCGCGATGTCCACCAGCACGCTGCCCGGGCGCATTCGCGCGACGAGTTCGTTCGAGACCAGCTTCGGCGCCTTCGCGCCGGGAACGAGCACCGCGCCGATGACCATGTCGGCCTCCAGCACGGACTGTTCGACCGACAGCGCGTTCGAGGTCACCGTGCGGATACGGCCGCCGAAGTCGTTGTCGATCTGGCGGAGCCGGTCGACGTTGGTGTCGAGGATCTCGACGTCCGAGCCGAGGCCGAGCGCGACCCGCGCCGCGTTGAGGCCGGCGACACCGCCGCCGATCACGACCACGCGCGCCGGGTGGACGCCGGGGATGCCGCCGGGCAGCACGCCGCGGCCGCCGCTCGGCTTCATCAGCGAGAACGCGCCGACCTGCGGGGCCAGCCGTCCGGCGACCTCGGACATCGGCGCCAGCAGCGGCAGCGCGCGGTTCGGGGTCTGCACCGTCTCGTAGGCGATCGCGGTGGTGCCCGCGGCCAGCAGCGCGTCGGTCAGCGGACGGTCCGCGGCGATGTGCAGGTAGGTGAACAGCACCTGGTCGGCGCGCAGCCGCGGGTACTCCTCGGCGATCGGCTCCTTGACCTTGAGCACGAGTTCGCCCTCGGACCAGGTCTCCTCCGCCGTCGCGAGGATCTTCGCGCCCGCGGCGACGTACTCCTCGTCAGTGATGGAGGAGCCGAGACCGGCGGCGGTCTCGACGAAGACGTCGTGGCCGCGCCCGGTCAGTTCGTGCACGCCCGCCGGGGTGAGCGCCACCCGGTACTCGTGCTTCTTGATCTCACGGGGGACGGCGATACGCACGGGATGCCTCCTGGCGGCGGGTCTGCGAACAAAGGTGCTGCCACTCACGGTGAGCCACCCTGACGGCGGTGTCATCGTGTGCGCGCGACAATGTCGATGATCGATCATGGTTTCCACAGCACAATCGCTTGACCTCCAGTAAACTGGAGCCTGCACCTTGGGCCCATGAGAGCCGTGTGGTTGACAGAGTTCGGCGGGCCCGAAGTGCTCGTCGCGGGCGAAGCCCCGGATCCGGTACCCGCAGCGGGTCAGGTCCTGGTCGAGGTGGCGTTCGCCAACATCACGTTCGTCGAGACGCAGTTCCGGGCCGGCGGGGGCGGGCCGGTTCACGCCGAACCGCCGATGATCCCGGGCAACGGCGTCGGCGGCGTGATCAGCGCGGTCGGGGAAGGGGCCGATCTCGGCCTGGTCGGCAAGCGCGTCGTCACCTCGACCGGCGGTTCCGGGGCGTACGCGGAACAGGTCGCGGTCGCCGCGGATTCCGTTTTCGAGGTGCCGGACGGCCTGGCGCTCGACGCCGCGGTCGCGATCCTCGCCGACGGCCGCACGGCGACCGCGCTGGTGACCGCCGCGCGGATCCGGCCCGGCGAGCGGGTGCTGGTGGAGGCCGCGGCGGGCGGGGTCGGCGGGCTGGTCGTCCAGCTCGCCAAGGCCGCGGGCGCCGAGGTCGTCGGCGCGGCGGGTGGTCCGGAGAAGATCGGGCACGTCCGGGACCGCGGTGCCGATCTGGCGGTCGACTACCGCGAGCCGGACTGGGTGGCGAAGGCGGGCGAGGTCGACGTCGTGTTCGACGGGGTCGGCGGTGAGATCGGGGCGGCGTCGTTCGGGTTGCTGAGGCCCGGCGGCCGGATGCTGATCTACGGGCTCTCGAGTGGTTCGTGGACGGAGGTGTCCGAAGAGGACGCCGCCGCGCGCGGGGTCACGGTGATCCGGGGCCTCGGCGGGCCGGCCGAGATGCGGGCGTTCACCGAGTCGGCGCTCGCCGAAGCCGCCGCCGGACGGCTGGAACCCGTGATCGGTCAACGGTTCCCGCTCGAACGGGCGGCGGACGCGCACGCGGTCATGCAGTCGCGTGGCGCGATCGGCAAGACGTTGCTCGAGATCTGATGTTCGACGTCGACGAATTCCTCGCCGGTCCGCTCACGGCCAGGGTCGCCGCGGCCGGGCCGACCGTGCGCCCGACCTGGTACCTCTGGGAGAAGCGGGCTTTCTGGATCCTCACCGGACCGTGGCGCGGCTGGCCGGTCTCGTCCGCGCATCGCCGTCGATCGCGGTGACCGTCGACGTGTGCGACGTCGGCACCGGCCTGGTGCGGCAGGTGCTCGCGCGCGGCGAAGCGGAGATTCTCCCGTTCGACGTCCCCCGTGGACGGCGATTGCTGAGCCGGTACCTCGGACCCGACGAGCACAAATGGGATGCGCGTTTTCGCTCGTACCTGCACGATGATCCCGAGGCGAAAGGGACCGTCTGGGTCCGGATGGTGCCGAAGCGATTCGTCGCCGAAGACCTCGGTTATCGGGTGTGAAACACGGCCGCGTTCGCTGGGGGTGGGCGCGGCCGTGCCACCTGCGAAATGGTAAATGCAGCACGATCGAGTCAAGATGTTGATCTTACTGGCCGGTAAGCTGCCATTCTGTTCCGCATGACAAATCAGGATTGGCGGCGGGAGCGGCGTGTCCGCACCGTCGACACCGAAGGCAATCCGGCCGATGTCGTCGTGGGCCTGGTCGAAACCCCGGGGCACGGTTACGAGGCCGCGCTGCGGGTCGACGGTGGCCCTGGTGTTCTTTTGCCGCTTTACCCCGGTGCCGATCTGCTCGCCGCGGTACGGCAGACCATTGAGGACGGATATCGCGCCAGCGCGCACTGAACCGCCGGATGTCAGGAAAGGGTCTTTCAGGACCTAAAACGTCTTGAAGGACCCTTTCCTGACGTCCGCGGACGATTTTGTCGCACTACAAAGTGTTCGGTACTGAGCAGTTTGTAGTTGAATCAACTCCAGCGCAGGGAAACGAGCTGGGTGATCAAGGCCAGCCGGACGTCGGGATCGTCGAGATCCAGCGGGACGAGGTCGAGCAGCCGCCGCATCCGGTATCGCAGGGTGTTGGGATGGATCCGGAGTTCCTTCGCGGCCGCACGCGGGTCTCCGGGATGCCGTAGCCATTGGTACAGCGTGTCGACGTAGCCGCTCTCGTGGGCTTCGTCGTGCGCGCGCAACAGGCCGAGCGGGCCGAGTTCGGCGACCTTCGCGCTGCTCGCCGCCGTCGCTCCGCGGTGCAGCGAGAGGGCCGTCCACGCCTCGTCGAAGACCACGACACGGCCAGGGACGAGCTTCGCGCGAAGCAGGCCGAGTGCCTCGTCGGCCTGGACACGCGACCTCGCGAGCTCGCCGATTTCGCAGGCCGACCCCGCCGCGGCCCGTGGTGTCCCGCCCTTCCTCGACGACGGCAGGGCTTCGAGCGCGGCCCGGAGTTCGTCCCAGCCGTCGCCGTCCGGGACGACCGCGTAGAGCATGCCGCCGAGTTCGGTGGCCACCGGCCGCCTGCCGACGCCCTGCGAGATCCGTTCGAGGAGGGCCAGCCGCAGGCCTTCGTCGTCGCGGCCGTCGCCACCGGCGACCTCGACGACCACGACGCGATGCGGTTCCTCGGACAGGTCGAGTTCCGCGATCGCCTTGCGCGGGCTGGCGTTCCCCTCGAGTACGGCACGCAGGAGTTCGGCCGAGACCCGGCGTTGGGAATCGGTGTGCGCGCGGCGGCGCAGCAGGTGCAGCGCGACGACGGGTGCCGCGTCGGCGAAGGCGGCGGCGCGTTCGTCGGAGACCGGGCCCGCGACGACCGCCCACATCGACCCCAGCAGCTCACCGCCCATCCGGATCGGCACGATGAGCCGGGGCAGCGTGCCGTCGCGCTGCGCGGGCACGAAGATCGTTTGCCGCCCACGGGAAAGTTCGCGGAACACCCCTCGTGACCGGAACCGCGCGAGTACGTCGTCGGGGATGCGGCGGCCCATGATCGTGGACACGCGCGCCGAGTCGGTCAGATCCTGCCGGGCCGAGTAGGCGAGCACCCGTGAGTTGGTGTCCTCGATGGTCACGGGCGCGTCGACCACCGAAGCGACGGCGTCCGCGAGCCGGAACAGGTCACCGGAGCCGGGGCCGCCGCCGTCCTCCAGCGCGTCCGACTCGTCGGCCAGCGCGTCGAGGACCGTCCTGAGCAGCCAGACGAGCTGGGCCCACGACGTCGCCGAGCGCACTTCGATCAACGCGATGTCCGCCGACTTCGCCGCCCGCTTCACCGAGGGTTTCGCCGCGAGCGGCGGCTTCAGCAGGACCGCGGCGGCACCTTTCGACGCGCTGACCTTGACAAGTTCGGCGGCGTCCGACGTTTCCGTGATCGCGACGCCGAGGACGAGGTCGCCCGCGGCGAGGGTGTTGCCGGGTTCGGCGATGACGACGTCACCGACGGCGGGAGACTCCTCGGGGACCTGGAGGGCGTGCAACAGCGTCGGACCGACTCGATCGACGACGCTCCGCACGGAAACCATGCCTTATTTTGCGCCCGCTGACGAAAACGCGCCGCAGGGGCAGTCTCGAAGGCCGCTCGCGTCGAGCTTCGAGGTGCCCCTTCGTCGCGTTTTCGTGGGCCTCCGGCCCCAAAGAGGCGGGCGCGGTGAAGTCTCCTCGTCGCGCTGACGCGCTGCCCGAGGAGACGTCCGCCGGTCACCGGACCGCCGCACACGTCAGACCTCGCGCGGGGTTCTCGCGTCGATGTCTTCGGGCGTGAACCGCTCCCGTTTGGTCGTCAGCGCCCATCGGTGCCCGTCGGGGTCGACGATCCGGCCGTAGCGCTCGCCGAAGAACATCTCCTCGACCGGCGCCTCCACCCGCGCGCCCGCGAACACCGCGCGCCGCACGAGGTCGTCGGGCTCCTCGGTCTCCAAGGTCAGGAGCATCGGCGTGCCGCCGAGCGTCGTCGGCGCGAGCGCGTCCAACCGCGGGATCTCCTGGCTCACCAGCAGCCGCGCGTCGCCGACGGCGAGTTCCACGAACAACACGACGCCGTTCGGCAGCACGTTGCGGAACAGCTCCACGGCGCCGAAAGCCTTGGCGTAGAAAGGAAGCGACGCGTCGACGTCCTTGACGAACAAATGCGGCACCAAACCGAGCGCCCGGTTCACGCCGACTCCGCCCGCTTCAGCAGCCCGGCCTGTCCTGCCACGGCGACGAGCCTGCTCAGGAACTCCGCCTCGCGGGCGGCGACGTCCCGGCCGGCGCGGGTCAACCGGTAGTAGCGACGGCGCGAGTCGTGCGGCTGGTCCTCGCTCGCGTCCGGCGCCTCTTCGACCAGGCCGTCGGCGACGAGCCGGGCCAGCGTCCGGTACAGCGTGCCCGGGCCGAGCTGGGCGGTACCGCCGCTCACCTCGTCGACGAAACCCATGATCGCGTAGCCGTGCGCGCGGCCTTTCGCGAGCGCCAGCAGGGTCTGGAACGCCGCGGGGGTGAGCTGCGGGTTGCCGTCGGCCATCCGGGAAGCATACACTCCGGTCTCGTTATATCCATGATGGATACAAAGGAGCCGGATATGGCGATTCGGGGCGTGCACAAGATCGTCATCGGCGTGACCGACCAGGAACGGGCGAAGCGGTTCTGGTCCGAGGTCGTCGGATTCGAGATCACCACCGACGTGCCTTACGACGACAAGGGAAGCCGGTGGGTCGAGGTCACGTCCGCCGATGGCGCGACGGCACTCGTCCTGAGTACCGCGCCGGAGGACCTCAAGCGGTTCGAAGTGCGTGACGAACTCCCGACGGGCAATTTCTTCTTCTACGCCGACGACATCGAAAAGACGTATGAGGAGCTTTCGGCGAAGGGAGTCGAGTTCCCGGCGCGTCCGGAGAAGCAGCCGTGGGGCTGGTGGGCGATGTTCACCGACTCGGAGGGCAACAGGTTCGCTCTCCAGGAGAGGAATCCCACCTCGTGAGAGTAGTTGGGTGCTCCATCCGGCGGAGCTAGCTTCGGTGTCAACAGCCGAACCCCTTGAGCCGCTAGGAGAATCGCGATGAGCGCGGACGGATGGTCGTTCGAGACCAAGCAGATCCACGCGGGTGCGGCGCCGGACACCGCCACCGGCGCGCGGGCGACCCCGATCTACCAGACCACCTCGTACGTGTTCCGCGACAGCCAGCACGGTGCCGATCTCTTCAGCCTCGCCGAGCCGGGCAACATCTACACGCGGATCAACAACCCCACGCAGGACGTGCTCGAGCAGCGGCTCGCCGCGCTCGAAGGCGGCGTCGCGGCGCTGGCGTTCGCCTCCGGAAGCGCGGCCACGACGGCGGCCATCCTCAACCTCGCGAACGCGGGCGACCACTTCGTCTCCAGCCCGGCGCTCTACGGCGGCACCTACAACCTCTTCCACTACACGCTGCCGAAACTCGGCATCGAGGTCTCGTTCGTCGAGGACCAGGACGACATCGAGCAGTGGAAGGCGGCCGTCCGGCCCAACACGAAGCTGTTCTTCGCCGAGACGCTGGCCAATCCGGGCAGCAACGTGCTCGACATCCGCGCCGTCGCCGACGCCGCGCACGAATCCGGTGTCCCGCTGGTCGTGGACAACACCGTGCCGACACCGTACCTCGTCCGGCCGATCGAGCACGGCGCCGACATCGTGGTCCATTCGGCCACCAAGTACCTCGGGGGCCACGGCACGACGGTCGCCGGGGTGCTGGTCGACGGCGGTACCTTCGACTTCGGCAAGGATCCCGGCCGCTTCCCGGGCTTCAACGAGGCCGACCCGAGCTATCACGGCCTCAAGTACTGGGAGGCTCTCGGCCCGGGCGCGTACGCCGCCAAGGCCCGCGTCCAGATCCTGCGTGACACCGGCGCCGCGATCGCGCCGCTGAACAGTTTCCTGATCCTGCAAGGGATCGAAACACTTTCGCTACGTCTGGAGCGGCACGTGTCCAACGCGCAAGCGCTGGCCGAATGGCTGGAGCAGCGCGACGAAGTCGAGAAGGTGTACTACGCCGGGCTGCCGTCGAGCCCGTACCACGAGGCCGCGAAGAAGTACCTGCCGAAGGGTGCCGGCGCGGTGCTGTCGTTCGACCTGCGTGGCGGTGTCGAAGCCGGACGGGCCTTTGTGGACGGTACGGAACTGCACAGCCAGCTGGTCAACATCGGCGACGTGCGCAGCCTGATCGTGCACCCGGCCTCGACGACGCACAGCCAGCTCACGCCCGAGGAGCAGGCCTCCAGTGGGGTGACGCCGGGTCTCGTGCGGATCGCCGTCGGGCTGGAAGGGATCGAGGACCTCAAGGCCGATCTCGAGGCCGGATTCCGGGCGGCCAAGGCGGCTCTGTGACCCAGGCTCCCGATCTCCCTCCCGCCACCGGTGTGTGGCGGGAGGGAGATCCGCCAGGTCGGCGCCGGTTCGTCACCGGTGTCCAGACGCTCGAAACGGGCCGGACGCTGCCCTTCACACTCGCCTACGAGACCTGGGGAACGTTGAATCCCAGTGCCTCCAACGCGATCCTCGTCGAGCACGCGCTGACCGGGGACAGCCACGCCGTCGGCCCCGCGGAGGAAGGCCACGTCAGCCCTGGCTGGTGGGACGGCCTGATCGGGCCGGGCAAGGCCATCGACACGGACGCGTTCTTCGTCGTGGTGCCGAACGTGCTCGGTGGCTGCCAGGGCTCGACCGGCCCGTCTTCGCCGCACCCGGACGGAAAACCTTGGGGCAGCAGGTTTCCCGCTGTGACCGTACGGGATCAGGTGGGCGCCGAGGCCATCCTCGCCGACGCTTTGGGCATCGGCCGGTGGGCCGCGGTGGTCGGCGGGTCCATGGGCGGGATGCGCGCGCTGGAATGGGCGGTGAGCGAGCCGGACCGGGTCGCGGCACTGCTCGTCCTGGCGTCGACGGCGCAGGCGTCGGCCGACCAGATCGCCTGGGCGGCGCCGCAACTGCACGCCATCCGGGCCGATCCGGGCTGGCACGGCGGCGACTACCACGACGTCCCCGGTGGCGGCCCGGGCCCGGGTCTCGGCATCGCGCGCCGCATCGCGCACGCGACCTATCGCAGTGAAGCCGAACTGGAGCAACGCTTCGGCCGTCGTCACCAGGACGGTGAAGACCCGCTGCGCGGCGGCCGGTTCGCCGTCGAGTCCTATTTGGACCATCACGCCGGCAAGCTGTCCCGCCGGTTCGACGCCGGAAGTTACGTGGTGCTCACCGAATCGATGAACACCCACGACGTCGGCCGCGGGCGGGGCGGTGCCGCGAAGGCGCTCGGCCGGATCACCGCGCGCACCGTCGCGGCCGGGGTGGACAGTGACCGGCTCTACCCGCTGTACCAGTCGCGGGCCATCGCGGACGGGATCGACGGGGCGGAGTTCGCCGTCATCGGCTCGCCTTACGGGCACGACTCGTTCCTGATCGAGACCGAGCAGATCGCGCGGCTGGTGAAGCTCCTGCTGGGCTAGCCGACCCGCGTGATGTCCGGCTGAACACCCGAATCGTCCATTACCTGGGGGCCAGACCGCGGTGCCTACTGGCGCGGGGAAGGTGCCGTCGCGAAGCCACTTTCGCAACGCTAAAGGTTGCGACTCCCGATTTGTCGCTCAAGTCCGTTGGAGTGACAAGCTGCCCCATGTCGTCAACGGGTGTGGGGGGGGGGGGGGGGGGGGGGGGGGGGGGGGGGGGGGAGGGGGGGGGGGGGGGGGGGGGGGGGGGGAGGAGAGGGGGGGGGAAGG
>NZ_JBVJCE010000003.1:231108-276642 GCF_055588925.1 Amycolatopsis sp. NPDC041971
TGCCACGCCCCCTCCTTTCCCACCACCCCCCCCCCCCCCCCCCCCCCCCCCCCCCCACACCTGCGGCCGCACAGAGCGAGCGCGCCTAGTCCGCGACGGCGTCCGAGATCCAGGGCGCCACCGGCAGGTCCCGGTCCAGGCATTCCGCCGACAGCCGGATCGTCCAGCGCAGCGCCTGCAGCACCAGACTGTCGACCTCGTCGGGCGCGGCGTTGGCGAGCGCGATCTCGACCTGCTCCTGCGCGGCCTCGCTGTTGCCGTGGACCTCGGCCAGCAGCGTGCGCACGGCCGTCCGCACGGGCGGGTCCGCCTGGTCGATCGAGACCTCTTCACCGTCCTCGTCGAACACCTGCACCTTGACCGGCGCGCTCCCGCCGTCGCCGAGAGTGGACACCATGGCGCTGCATTCGCCGAACAGCATCATCACGAGCTCTTTGGTCTCCTCGGAGCGGGCTTGGGGCTCGACGGCGGTCGGCATGAGCTCGTCGAGCGCCTCGGCGTCCTCCCCGAGGCTGATCGCCACGAGCGCACGCTGCGCCTTTTCGACGAGCCTCCGCTCGTACTCGCTCCTGTCCGGCTCCACGTGCCTATCAAACACCAGAGGACGGAAAAGTGGGGATAGACCGAAACCCGGACGTGGTCACTTCGCGGCGTGCAGTGCACCCAGCGCGAGACGGCAGAGCATCTCGGCCAGTTCGCTGTCACCGAGATGGCGGTTGTACGGCGTCGAGTTGATCAACCCAAAGACCGCGTGCGCCGCCGAGCGCGCCTGACGCTCGCCGATCCCGGGGACGGCGTCACTGATCGCGCGCACCCATACCTCGACGTACTGACGCTGCAGGGCGCGGACCTGTTTGCGGTCACTGTCGGTGAGATTGGCGAGGTTGCGTTCCTGGACGGTGATCAGCGCGGGATGCGCGAGCGCGAAGTCGACGTGAAAATGCACCAATGCATCGAGAACCTCGTCCGGCTCGTCCCGCTGGCTCGCCCTCGCCGTCCCGCCTTCGAGCAGATAGCGGCTGATCGAGTTCAGCATTTCGCCGAGAATGGCGTCCTTGCTGCGGAAATGCCGGTACAACGCCGGCCCGGAAATGCCGACGGCCGCGCCGATGTCGTCGATGCCGACGCCGTGGAAACCGTGGTGGGCGAAGAGTTCGGCGGCGGCGGACATGATCTGTTCACGCCTGTTCGCTTTCTCGCCGTTCACGAGTGGGGTGGGGTTCGCCGGCATCTGGCCATATTAAGGCCGCGTGTTAGCGAGCGCTAACACGCGGCCGTACTTCCAGCCTGGGCCAAGCGGGTTACCTGGGGAAATGACCCTTTTGCGTAGTGCTACCACCTGGTAATGCTGTGTCTCGTTAACTTGTCACGAAGGAGTGACCATGGCCGTCCCTGCTCGGATCAAAGCTCTTTCCTTCACTCGTTTAGGTGCGGCCCTGGGGGTCGCCGTCCTTGCCACCTTCGGTCTCGCGGGCACCGCCCAAGCGGCGACCGACTACGTGGCGCTCGGTGACTCGTACTCGTCCGGCGTCGGTGCCGGCAGCTACGGGAACTCGGGCGACTGCATGCGCAGTGCCAACGCCTATCCCCAGCTGTGGGCCAACGCCCACGCCGGGACCACGTTCAAGTTCGCCGCGTGCTCGGGGGCGCGCACCGGCGACGTCCTCAATCAGATCGCGAACGTCACCTCCAGCACCACGCTGGTAACGGTCTCGGTCGGCGGCAACGACGCCGGGTTCGCCGACGTCATGACCACCTGCACCACCGGCAGCGACCAGACCTGTGTCAACCGGGTCAACACCGCGAAGACCTACGTGAACAACACGCTTCCCGGGCTGCTGAACAACGTCTACGGCAAGATCAAGGCGAAGGCGCCCAGCGCGAAGCTGGTCGTGCTCGGGTATCCGCGCTTCTACACGGTGCCGGGTTCGTGCTCGGTCGGGCTGAGCGACACCAAGCGCACGGCGATCAACTCGGGTTCCGACGCGCTCGCGTCGGTGCTCTCGGCCCGCGCTTCCGCGAACGGCGCGAAGTTCGTCGACGTGCGGCCCGCCTTCACCGGGCACAACATCTGCTCGTCGGCCAACGACTACCTGCACAGCCTCACCTGGCCGATCGTGAACTCGTACCACCCGACGGTCGCCGGTCAGCGGGGCGGCTACTACGCCCCGCTGGTCTCCGCGATCGGCTGATCCGCTCGAAGTACATGAAGGCCCCCTTCCTTGCGCCCAGGTACAGGAAGGGGGCCTTCATGTACTTCCGGGTGCGGTGGACAGAGTGGGTTAGTGGGCGTTAACCTACGACGGCAAGTTAACGACGGCTAACTTGGCGACGAGGAGCCATGGACACACCCGTACTGAGCACTTCGGCCGATCCGGGCAGCGACGAGTACGCCCGCAGCGTCACCTCCCACGCCGAGCTGGTCGAGGACCTGCGCAAGCGGCTCGCCGCCGCCCGGCTCGGGGGCCCGGAGAAATCCCGCACCCGCCACGTCGAGCGGGGCAAACTCCTGCCACGCGACCGGGTCGACACCCTCCTCGACCCGGGATCGCCGTTCCTGGAGCTGTCCCCGCTGGCCGCCACCGGACTGTACGACGACGAAGCGCCGTCGGCCGGGATCATCGCCGGTATCGGGCGGGTCTCGGGCCGCGAATGCGTGATCGTCGCCAACGACGCCACGGTCAAGGGCGGCACCTACTACCCGATGACCGTCAAGAAGCACCTGCGCGCGCAAGAGGTCGCGCTGCACAACAATCTGCCGTGCGTCTACCTGGTGGACTCCGGCGGCGCGTTCCTGCCGAGGCAGGACGAGGTCTTCCCGGATCGTGAGCACTTCGGCCGGATCTTCTACAACCAGGCCACGATGTCCGCGCGCGGCATCCCGCAGATCGCCGCGGTGCTCGGCTCCTGCACGGCGGGCGGCGCGTACGTCCCGGCGATGAGCGACGAAGCGGTCATCGTGCGGAACCAGGGCACGATCTTCCTCGGCGGCCCGCCGCTGGTGAAGGCCGCGACGGGCGAGGTCGTCACGGCCGAGGAGCTCGGCGGCGGCGACGTCCACTCGCGCCAGTCCGGCGTCACCGATCATTTGGCCGAGGACGACGCCGATGCCCTGCGCATCGTTCGCTCGATCGTGTCGACTTTGGGCCCGAGGACACCTCGCCCGTGGGACGTCCTCCCGACGGAGGCGCCCGCCGCCGACCCGAACGAGTTGTACGGCGTCGTCCCGACCGACCCGCGCGTGCCCTACGACGTCCGCGAGGTCATCACGAGGATCGTCGACGGCAGCCGGTTCGGCGAGTTCAAGAAGGAGTACGGCTCGACGCTGGTCACCGGGTTCGCCCGGATCCACGGCCACCCCGTCGGCATCATCGCGAACAACGGCGTGCTGTTCGCCGAGTCCGCGATGAAGGGCGCGCACTTCATCGAGCTGTGCGACAAACGCTCGATCCCGCTGCTGTTCCTGCAGAACATCACCGGCTTCATGGTCGGCAGGGCCTACGAGGCCGGCGGCATCGCCAAACACGGCGCGAAGATGGTCACCGCGGTGGCCTGCGCGCGTGTGCCGAAGCTGACCGTCGTCATCGGCGGCTCCTTCGGCGCGGGCAACTATTCGATGTGCGGTCGCGCGTACTCGCCACGCTTCCTGTGGATGTGGCCGAACGCGCGGATCTCGGTGATGGGCGGCGAGCAGGCGGCGTCGGTGCTGTCCACCGTCCGCCGGGACGCCATCGAGGCTCGCGGCGGCGACTGGTCCACTCAGGAAGAAGAGGCGTTCAAAGACCCGATCCGCGAGCAGTACGAGGCGCAGGGCAGCCCGTACTACTCGACGGCGCGGCTGTGGGACGACGGCGTGATCGACCCGGCGGACACCCGCACGGTGCTCGGCCTCGCGCTGTCCGCGGCGGCCAACGCGCCTTTGTCCGATGTCAACTACGGCGTCTTCAGGATGTGAGCATGTTCGACACGGTTCTGGTCGCCAACCGCGGGGAGATCGCCGTCCGCGTGATCCGCTCGCTGCAGGGGCTCGGTATCCGTTCGGTCGCGGTGTACAGCGACGCGGACGCCGACGCCCGGCATGTCCGGGAGGCGCACACCGCCGTCCGCATCGGTCCGGCCGAAGCGGCGAAAAGCTATCTGTCCATCCCGGCGATCGTCCGGGCGGCGCTCGACACGGGCGCGCAGGCGGTCCACCCCGGCTACGGATTCCTCGCGGAGAACGCGGAATTCGCCCGCGCCTGCGCCGACGCGGGGTTGGTCTTCATCGGCCCGCCGGTCGAGGCGATCGACGCCATGGGCGACAAGATCCGCGCCAAGGCGACGGTGTCCAAGGCCGGTGTCCCGGTGGTGCCCGGCGCGTCCGATGTGGACATTCCCGAAGGCGGTTTCGCCGCCGCCGCGGAGAAGGTCGGGTTCCCGCTGTTGATCAAGCCGTCCGCCGGTGGTGGCGGCAAGGGGATGCGGCTGGTCAACGAACTGTCCGAAGTGGACGCTGCCGTGGAATCCGCCCGCCGTGAGGCCAAGGGTTCCTTCGGCGACGACACGCTGCTCATGGAGCGGTTCGTCACCACGCCGCGCCACATCGAGATCCAGGTGCTCGCCGACACCCACGGCAACGTGATCCACCTCGGTGAGCGTGAGTGCAGCCTGCAACGGCGGCACCAGAAGATCATCGAGGAAGCGCCGTCCGTGCTCCTCGACGAAGCCACGCGCGCGAAGATGGGCGCGTCCGCGGTCGAGGCCGCGCGCTCGGTGGGCTATGTCGGCGCGGGGACGGTCGAGTTCATCGTGTCGGCCACCGCGCCCGACGAGTTCTTCTTCATGGAGATGAACACCCGCCTGCAGGTCGAGCATCCGGTGACCGAACTGGTGACCGGGCTCGATCTCGTCGAATGGCAGGTCAAGATCGCCGACGGCGACGTGCTCACCGTGTCGCAGGACGACGTCCGGCTGGACGGCCACGCCGTCGAAGCCCGCGTCTACGCCGAAGACCCCGCTCGCGGCTTCATCCCGACGGGGGGAACCGTGCTCGCGGTCCACGAGCCGTCCGGCGAGGGCGTACGCGTCGACTCGTGGATGAGCGAGGGCGCGGTCATCGGGTCGAACTACGATCCGATGCTGGCCAAGGTCATCGCCTGGGGCCCGGATCGCGCGGCCGCGTTGCACCGGCTCGATCTGGCGCTCGCGGACACCGCGTTGCTCGGCCTCGGCACGAACATCGCCTTCCTGCGCGGGCTTCTCGCCGACGACGACGTCCGCGACGGCAAGCTCGACACCGGGCTCGTCGATCGGCGATTGTCCACTTTGGTCTCTCAAGAGGTGCCGCCGGAGTTCTTCGTGGCCGCCGCGCTCGACAGGTTGCTTTCCTTGCAGCCGCAGGGATCCGTCGTCGACCCGTGGGATGTCCCCGACGGCTGGCGACTCGGCGCTTCCGGCGGTATCGACTTCGCGCTGAAGTCGGGAAGCTCCGAAGTCGTCGTGCGGGTGCAAGGCACTCCGGCGAACGCGCTCGTAAGCGTGGACGGCGCCGGGCCGGTCCGGGTTTCCGCGCGGCGCGAGGGAGACCTGCTGGAAGTCCGGCACCCCACCGGTTTCCACCGGTACCGGCACGCCGCCGGGACCGGAAGGACCGTGTGGCTCGCGCGTGACGGTCACAGCTTCACGATCGGCGAGCGCGAAAGGCTGCGTTCGGCCGCCGGCGCCGCGGGGGGTGCCGGACCGGTCACCAGCCCGATGCCGGGAACCGTGCTGGTGGTCAAGGCCGCCGCCGGTGACGTGGTGAGCGCCGGGACGCCGCTCGTGGTCGTCGAGGCGATGAAGATGGAGCACACGATCACCGCGCCGATCGACGGCGTGGTCAGCGAACTCCCCGTCCGGGTGGGCCAACAGGTCGCGCTGGACGAGACGGTAGCCGTTGTGACACCCCAAAAGGATGGCCAATGATCGACTTTCGGCTGGATGACGAGTACGAGGCGCTGCGCAAGACGGTCGAGGAATTCGCGCGCTCCGAGGTCGCCCCGGTCATCGGCGGCCTCTACGAACGGGAGGAGTTCCCGTACGCGATCGTCGCGAAGATGGCCGAGATGGGCCTGTTCGGCCTGCCCTTCCCCGAGGAGTACGGCGGCATGGGCGGCGACTACTTCGCGCTCTGCCTGACCCTGGAGGAACTGGCGCGCGTCGATTCCTCGGTCGCGATCACCGTCGAGGCCGGTGTTTCCCTGGGCGCCATGCCGATCTACCGGTTCGGCACCGAGGAGCAGAAGCGGAAGTGGCTTCCGGAGTTGTGCGCCGGCACCGCGCTCGGCGCCTTCGGGCTCACCGAACCCGGCGGCGGCTCGGACGCCGGGGCCACCCGCACGCGCGCGAAACTCGACGGCGACACCTGGGTGATCAACGGCAGCAAGTCGTTCATCACCAACTCCGGCACCGACATCACGAAACTGGTCACGGTCACCGCCGTCACCGACGTGAAGGAGAACGGCCGCAAGGAGATCTCGGCGATCATCGTCCCATCCGGCACGCCGGGCTTCGCCGTCGCGCCGAAGTACTCCAAGGTCGGCTGGAACTGCTCGGACACGCATGAACTGTCGTTCGACGACGTCCGCGTCCCGGCCGAGAACCTGGTCGGGGAACGCGGCCGCGGCTACGCCCAGTTCCTGTCCATTTTGGACGAAGGCCGGGTGGCGATCGCCGCGCTGAGCGTCGGGCTCGCGCAGGGCTGTATCGACGAATGCCTGCGGTATGTCAAGGAGCGCGAGGCGTTCGGGCACAAGATCGGCGAATACCAGGCGATCCAGTTCAAGATCGCCGACATGGAGGTACGCACGCACACCGCGCGGCTGGCGTACTACGCGGCGGCGTCGAAGATGCTGCGCGGTGAGCCGTTCAAGAAGGAGGCGTCGATCGCGAAGCTCGTCGCTTCGAACGCCGCCATGGACAACTCGCGCGAGGCGACGCAGATCTTCGGCGGATACGGCTTCATGAACGAGTTCCCGGTGAGCCGTTTCTACCGGGACGCGAAAATCCTGGAGATCGGCGAGGGAACCTCGGAGGTGCAGCGGATGCTGATCGCGCGGCACCTCGGCGTCGTCTGACCGACAGAACACCCGTGCATCCTCACGATGTTGTAGAACGGAAGCATGAGCGATTTCCTCATCCGTCAGGGTGGTTCTGGGGACTTCCAGACGTTGCTGGACATGTTCGACGAGGCCGTCGCGTGGCTTGCCGAACGGGGTAGCGAGGGGCAGTGGGGCACCGAACCATGGTCCACCATCCCGAAGCGGGTCGAGCGGGTCCGCGGAATGGCCGACGGTCCCGGGCTGTACATCGCCGAGGTGGACGGCCGGGCCGCCGGGGCGACCATCCTCGGTGACCGTTTTCCGCATGTTTCGCCGGTCGACGAGCCGGAGATCTACCTCGGCCTGCTGCTGACCTCGCGCCGGTTCGCCGGCCACCGGGTCGGCTCACGGCTGATCGAGTTCGCGCTGGCCGAGGCGCGGGAACGCGGCATCGGGCTGGTGCGGGTCGACTGCTGGGCCGGTGGCGACGGCGACCTTCAGCGGTACTACGAGAGCCAGGGCTTCAAGCCGACGGAACGTTTCGACGTCAAGGGCTGGATCGGGCAGGTGTTCGAGCAGCGCCCGTAAGACTGGCGTTCGCGCGGCTTCCGGTGCACCATAGTTGACAGATCGCCAACAGTGCTCGGATAGATGAAGTCCCAGACAGTGATGTCACAGAGGAGCCCAGCATGGCCAAGCGTGAACGGTCCCTGGCAGGCAAGGTCGTCGTGATCACCGGGGCGGCGCAGGGCATCGGTGCCAGTACCGCGGCGGCGCTGTCCCGGCTCGGCGCCAAGGTGGTCATCGGCGACCTCGACCAGGTCCTCGCCGAGAAGACCGCAGCCGAACTGGGCGCGGAGGCGCTGCCGCTCGACGTCACCGACACGAAGGGCTTCACCGAGTTCCTCGACGAGGTCGAGCGACGCGTCGGACCGATCGACGTGCTGATCAACAACGCCGGCATCATGCCGCTCGCGCCACTCGAAGAAGAGGACGACGCGGCGACCCGCAGGCTGCTCGAGATCAACCTGCACGCGGTCATCCACGGCACCAGGGAAGCCGTGAAGCGGATGCGCCCGCGTGGTACCGGCCACATCGTCAACATCGCCTCGATGGCGGGCAAGGCCGGATTCCCCGGCGCCGCCACCTACTGCGCGACGAAACACGCCGTCGTCGGGTTGTCGGAATCGGTGCACCTGGAATTGCACGGAACGGGAGTGCTGGTGTCCTGCGTGATGCCCGCGGTGGTCCGCACGGAACTGGCCAGCGGGCTCGGCGAGGCGAAGTTCTTCAAGTCGGTGCAGCCGGAAGATGTGGCGCAGGCCATTGTCGGCGCGTTACGCCGTCCCAAGTTCGACGTCTTCGTTCCCACGTCGCTGGACGCCATGGGCAGGATCACACGGCTGCTTCCACGCCGTCTCGGTGAAGGATTGCTCCGCGCGCTCGGCGGCGACAAGATTCTGTCCTCCGCAACGCATTCCAGTGCTCGCGCGGAGTACGAGTCGCGTGCCGCGCGCAGTGCTCCGGCGGCGGAAAAGGGCGCCGATTCTTGACTCGTACGGCCTAGCAACTGTCCGAAATGGACGGCCTGTGGCGGCCACGGTGTTGAGTCGTGCGCCCGCACGCGGCAAGATTACGTCTTGCCGCGTCGATTCCCCAGGAGGCACACCATGGCCACACCCCCGGCACGGCTCGCCGCCGCCGCGTCGAACGTCGTCGGGAAGGTGCTGCACGGTGGTGTCGCCGATCTTCGCCCGGTGCCGCGCGTCCTGATCGACCAGGGCCCCAACCGTTCGCTGTACCGGCTGACGAATGGCAACGCCCCGGTGTCGGGTCCGCCGGTGCTGCTGGTGCCGCCGCTGGCCGCGCCCGCGCTGTGCTTCGACCTGCGCCGCGGGTGCAGCCTCGCCGAGCACCTGGTCGACGGTGGGCGCAACACTTACCTGGTCGACTACGGGAACGTCGCCTTCTCCGACCGGCGCCTCGGCATCGAGCACTGGATCGAGGAAGTGCTCCCGCGTGCGATCCGCAAGGTCAGCGAGGACTCCGGCGGCCAGGGCGTGCACGTCGTCGCCTGGTGCCTCGGCGGGATCTTCTCCCTGCTGACCGCCGCGGACCAGCCCGATCTGCCGATCGAGTCGATCGCGACCATCGCCTCGCCGTTCGACTTCACCGCGATTCCGCTGATCGCCCCGTTCCGCCCGCTGGTGGACCTCACCGGCGGCCACCTGCTGACCCCGATCTACCGCGTGCTCGGCGGCGCACCGTCCTATTTGGTCAGCCGGGTCTTCCGGGCGACCGGGATCAGCAAGGAGATCACCAAACCGCTGGCGATCCTGAAGAACCTCGACGACCGGGACTACCTGGCGCAGATCGAAGCCGTCGACCATTTCATGGACAACATGATCGCCTATCCGGGGCGGACGTTCGGCCAGATCTACCACCGGTTCTTCCGCGCCAACGACCTCGCCGAGGGCACGGTCGACCTCAACGGGCGCATCATCGCGCTGTCCGGGATCAAGGTGCCGACCCTGGTCATCGCCGGGCAGAACGACACGATCGCCCCGCGCGCGGCCGTCGAACGGCTCACCGAACTGCTGGACAACTCGCCGTCGGTGACCTTCGAGACCGCGCCCGGCGGGCACCTGGGCGTGCTGACCGGCCGGAAGGCGCGCGGGACCACGTGGCGTTACCTCGACCGCTTCCTCGACGAACAGGTCGCCTGAGCCTCAGTCGGCGAGGTCATCGTCCTTGCGCTGGGTCATGGCGCTGCGCAACGACTGGCGCGGCTCGATCAGGTCGACCATTTCGGTGATCTGGCGCCAGGCGTCGGTGATCTCGGAGGTCGCGCGATCGCGTTGCAGGACGACTGTGGACAACACCAGTGCCGTCAGCCCGACAGTGGCGTCGAAGGCCTGTACGTGCAGCATGCGTGCGGCCAGCTCGTAGGAGCCGTAGGGGCCGAGCCCGTGCATGGCGCCGAAGATCGTGAAAGTGCAGACACACAAGGAACAAAGCAGCGCTCCTGCCTGCCGGAACCGCAGCGCCGCCCAGACGAGCACCGGGAAGACCAGGAACAGCTTGGACATGGTGGTGGACGCGAGGATCGCCGTGCCGAGCCCGAGCAGCGCGAGCGCCGCCGCCTCACCCCAGCGAGCGAGTGAAACCCGCCTCGGCAGGCGGAATCTCGGCGCCAGGAGCAACAACGGCGTGATCGTCAGGACGCCCATCGCGTCGCCGGTCCACCACACGAGCGCCGTCGCCCAGAAGTTCTTGGAGCCCAGCGCGCCGTCGAGGACCAGCACGCCGGTGCCCAGTACGGCGCTGACGGCGGTGCCGCCGATCGCCCCGACCACCACCAGGAGGACGGCGTCGGGAAGCCGGTCGAGCCGGTCGCGGCCACCCAGCCGACGCATCACCGCGTAGGCCAGCATCGGGCCGATCGTGTTCCCCGACGAAATCACCAAGACCGCGACCGGCGAAGGGCCGAGGGCGATGTTCGTCAGGAGAGCGCCGAGGAAGATTCCCGGCCAGAACCGCGGCCCCAGCAGCATCGGCACCGCCAGCGCGACACCCGCGGCGGGCCACAGCGGCGAGATCCGCTCGCGCACGATCGCCCACTGGATCCCGATCCGGGCGGTCGCGAAGTAGCAGATCGTCACGCCGAGGACGATGAGACACCAGCGTGCGGCAGAGGAGAGCGGTCTCATCGCGACTCCGGCCTTGGCGGGCGAGGGAAGGTTTGAGAGTACCGCTGTCCGGCCGCTGGAGCCGTTCACTTGATGGTGTTGTCGTTCTGTTGGCAATAAACGAAAAGGGGCCCGTGCAGCTGCACGGGCCCCTTCACGGCATTTCGGATGCTACTTGAGCTCGGCACTCGTCTTGCCGAGGATCCGGCGCGCCACGATGAGCTGCTGGATCTGTTGCGTGCCTTCGAAGATGTCCAGAATTTTCGCGTCCCGGCTCCACTTCTCCAGCAGCGATTCCTCGGTGTAGCCGAAGGTTCCGGTCAGCTCGACGCATTTCAGCGTGATCTCGACGACCGACCGGCCCGCTTTCGCCTTGGCCATCGAGGCCTGTAGCGAGTTCGGCTTGCGGTTGTCGGCCATCCACGCCGATTCCATCGTCAGCAGGTACGCCGATTCGTAATCCGCCTCCAGCTGAAGGAACGTCGCGGCCGCGGCGTGCTGGCTGTGGACGGCCTTGTCGTAGTCGATGACCACGCCCGCGTCGGTGAGGATCTTCCGGGTCTCCTCCAGCGCCGCGCGGGCGACACCGATGGCCATGGCGGCGACCAGCGGGCGGGTGTTGTCGAAGGTCTGCATGACCCCGGCGAAACCCTTGGCGGTGTCGATCTCCGGCGTGCCGAGGAGGTTCTCCTTCGGCACGCGGACGTTTTCGAAGCGCAGCACGGCGGTGTCGGAGGCGCGGATGCCGAGTTTGTGCTCGACGCGCACCACCTCGAAGCCCGGTGTGCCCTTCTCGACGACGAACGACTTGATCGCCGCGCGGCCCTTCGTCTTGTCCAGAGTGGCCCAGACGACGACGGCGTCGGCGCGCTCGCCGGCGGTCACGAAGATCTTCTCGCCGTTGATCACGTACTCGTCGCCGTCCAGCCGCGCGGTCGCATTGATCGCGGCGGAGTCCGAACCGCAGTCCGGTTCGGTGATCGCCATCGCGGCCCACAGCCCGGAGAACTTCTTGAGCTGTTCGTCGGTGGCGACCGAGCCGATGGCGGCGTTGCCGAGCCCCTGACGCGGCATCGACAGCAGCAGACCGACGTCACCCCAGCACATCTCGATCGTGCCTAGCACGATGTTGAGGTTGGAACCGTTGCGGTTGCCCGGTTTCTCGTTCTTTTCGGAGCGGCGGACGCCCGCCGCGCCCGCGCCGCCCTCGCCGGAGGAGTTCAGCCCGTCCAGCAGCGCGGCGAACATGTCGAGTTCGGCGGGATAGGTGTGCTCGGCGCGGTCGTACTTGCGCGAAATCGGCCGGAACACCTCGGCCGCGGCCTGGTACGCCTGGTTGATCAGGGTGCCGGCCTTCTTCGGAACCTCAAGGTTGATCATGATTGCCTTTCGAAAGTCCTAGAGCAGGACGGCGCCTTCCATCACACCGATCGCGCGGAGGTCGCGGTACCAGCGTTCGACGGGGTGTTCCTTGACGAAGCCGTGCCCGCCGAGCAGCTGCACCCCGGCGCTGCCGATCTGCATTCCCTTGTCTGCGGCCAGTTTCCGGGCCAGCGCCACCTCGCGGGCGTAGGGCTTGCCCTGTTCGGCGCGGGAAGCGGCGCGGAGCGTGACCAGCCGCAGTCCTTCCAGCTCGATGGCGATGTCGGCCACCGAGAACGCGACGGCCTGCCGGTGGCTCACCGGTTCCCCGAACGCCTTGCGCTCGTTGACGTACGGCACCACGTAGTCGAGGACGGCCTTCGCGGTACCGGCGGCCAGCGCGGCCCAGCCGAGCCGTGAGAGCCGGACGACCTCGGTGAAGACCTCGGCCTTGCCGCCGCCGAGCAGTGCTCCGGCGGGCAACGCGACCTTTTCCAGGTGCAGTTTCCCGGTCGCCGCGCCCCGCAGGCCCATCGCCGGTTCGGACTCGATGGTGACGCCCGAGTTGGACGACTCCACGAGGAACAGCGCCGGGCCACGACCTTCGAGGTCGGCCGACACGATGAACACCTCGGCGTCCGCGGCCCTCGGGACCAGCGACTTCACGCCGTCGAGCTGGTAGCCCTTCGGCGTGCGGCGGGCCTTGGTGGCCGGCTTGAACGGGTCGAACAGCGCGGTGCGCTCCTGCAACGCGAGCGCCGCGGCCGGGACGTTCTCGCCGACGAACGCGGGCAGGTAGTCCGCCTGCTGCTGCTCGTCGCCGTAGGACACCAGCGCGGTGCTGACCGCGGACGGCGCGAGCACCGCGACCGCGAGGCCGAGGTCGCCGTGCGCGAGGGCCTCGGCGACCAGCGCGTTCGTGACGACCGACCGTTCGGTGCCGACGCCGCCCAGCTCCTCGGGAATGCCGACGAGCGTGATGCCGAGTTCGGCGGCACGGCTCAGCAGGCCCTCGGGCGCCTGAAGCTTCGCGTCGGCGTCGGCCGCGGCGGGCCGCAGCTGCTCGGCCGCGAACTCCGTCACGGTCTCGGCGATGAGCTGCTGATCCTCACTCGGGGTGAGATCGAACAGCCCCGTGTCCTCGGCAGGCGCGAGCCGCGCCGGCTTGCCGAGCTTCTTGGCGGATTTGAACGTCCGTCCCGCCGCGCCCGCGACCCGGAAGCCGTTGCGCGTCCCGGCACTGACCAGGTTCTGCACGGGCTTCCGAAGTCCGGCCCGTTCAATGACCTTGCTCCCGGCCAGCCGGGTGAGCGCGGACAGGCCAAGGCCCATCGCGTCTCGTTTCCTAGGCGCACCCACGGTGAGTCTCCCTGCCTCGCTTACCTACTCGTGAGTAGGTTAACTCCCCTTGGATGAATGCGCTACTACGGGGGAGGCGAACGTCACGCTGGTGAGTGATTCGGGTCGTTCCCATGAGGCGGATTGCTCACCAGGGGAAGAGGTTGCGGAGGTGAGTGCCCCTCGAGGTGGTCGTGAGTGGCGATTCGGGTTCTCCTGGCGCCCGCCCCCGTGGTGTCCGTGAAGGACTCCTTGAGGGACCCTGGGTCCCTCAAGGAGTCCTTCACGGACATTGGGGCTTCACCGGGACATGGGGCTTGACCGCGAGTCACATTCAGTAGGTGCGTGAGCACCGTGGGCGCGACCCCGCCGGTGAGAGACGAGTCTTCAGACGCCGAGCACCGCGTGCGTCAGCGTCGTCAGCTCGGCTTCGATGTTCGGGCGGCCGTTGACCCGGCGGGTGCGCGCGAGGTCGTTCGCGATGGTCAGCGCCGCGTGCACGGTGATCTTCACTTCGCGCAGGCTCAGTTCCGGGCGGACTTCCGACGCCAGCGCGATCCAGCGCGCGACGTAGTCCCGCTGGACCTTGATCAGGTCCGCCTTGTCGCGTTCCGGCAGCTCCATGGGGCTACCGGAGAACGACACCAGCAGCTCGGGCGTGTGCAGCAAGGTGTGCACATAGGACGCCGCGAGCCTGCGCAGCGCGTCGCGTTCGTCGTCGGTCCGCAACGCCCGTTCCGCGGCGAGCGCCAGCCTGTCGGCCGCTCGATGTCCGATCGCCACCATCAGCGCGGCCTTGCTGGGGAAGTGCCGGTACACGCTGGGCCCGGCGATCCCGGCCGCCGCGCCGATCTCCTCCATGCTCACCGCGCGGAAGCCGCGTCGCCCGAACAACTCGGTCGCGGCCGCGAGGATCTGCTCGCGGCGGGACGGCTCGCCGAGCGCCATCGACGGCGGCTCTTCCGGCGTGTCTTCGGGCTCGGGGAGTGTGACATGCAGCACCGATTCCGCCAGCTGCACCAGGATCTGCGCGAAGCGTTTCTTCGCCACGGACGTGTGATGTACGGAGACGCTGCCGAACACGCTCAGCCCCGCCCAGCACAGCAATTCGGCGTCGTCGGCGGTCAGTTCCGGACGCAACGCGAGCAGCGCCTTGGACCACGCCGCGAGCACCGCGCCAGACCGTCGGCGGATCTCCCGGCGCCCCTCGCGGGGCAGATGCCTGCCCTCCCAGCGCCACAGTGCGGCGACCTCGCGCCGTTCCACGGCTTGCGCGGCGAGCGTGCCCAACAGGGCGTTGACCTGCGCGGGAACGGGGAGGTCGACGTCGGCGAGTGTCTCGGTGGTGGCCCTCTCCATGTCGTCGATACCGGACAGCACGACGTAGGACAGCACCGCCTGTTTGTCCGCGAAATGCCGGTACAGCGCGGGCCCGGTGATCCCGGCGGCGGCGGCGATGTCGTTGATGCCGACCCCGTGGAACCCGCGGGCGCGAAACAGCTCCGCGGCGAGGCCTGCCAGCTGGGCCTTGCGGTCGCGCGGTCGGGCTGAACGCTCGGTCGGGTGATCCATAGGTGAACACACGATAGCGCCGGTTGCGTGCATCGCAACCCATTGACACCATGGGGTTATCACGGTTTATGTTAATCAGCATTAGCATGGCTACCGGCCGGTACGATCCGGCTGTGTCCATCCTTGATACAGCGCCGTACGCGGAGGAGTTTTTCTGTGAGTAGCGAGGCCTACATCTACGAGGCGATCCGTACGCCTCGCGGCAAGAACAAGGGCGGTGCCCTCCACGGCACCAAGCCGGTCGATCTCGTGGTCGGCCTCATCGAGGAGCTGAAGGTCCGGCACCCGAACCTCGACCCCGCGGTGATCGACGACATCGTCCTCGGCGTCGTATCCCCGGTCGGCGAGCAGGGTGCCGTGATCGCGCGCACCGCGGCCTTGAACGCGGGCCTTCCCGAGACGGTCGCCGGCGTGCAGCTGAACCGCTTCTGCGCCTCCGGCCTCGAAGCCACCAACACGGCCGCGCAGAAGGTGCGCTCCGGCTGGGACCAGCTGATCATCGCCGGCGGTGTCGAGTCGATGTCGCGCGTGCCGATGGGCTCCGACGGCGGCG
Source organism: Amycolatopsis sp. NPDC041971 (assembly GCF_055588925.1). Classification (NCBI taxonomy): domain Bacteria; kingdom Bacillati; phylum Actinomycetota; class Actinomycetes; order Pseudonocardiales; family Pseudonocardiaceae; genus Amycolatopsis; species Amycolatopsis sp. NPDC041971. The sequence continues at coordinate 246,681 of NZ_JBVJCE010000003.1, forward strand.
CGCTGTTCATGGACCCGGCCACCGCGTACGACAATTACATCGTCCCGCAGGGCACCGGCGCCGACCTGATCGCGACCATCGAGGGTTTCTCCCGCGAGGACGTCGACGCGTGGGCCGTCCGCTCGCAGGAAAGGGCCGAAGCGGCCTGGTCCGGCGGCTACTTCGCGAAGTCCGTCGTCCCGGTGAAGGACATCAACGGCGTCACGATCCTCGACCACGACGAGCACCGTCGCCCCGGCAGCACCGTCGAGGGTCTCGGCAAGCTGAAGCCCGCCTTCGCCGGCATCGGTGAGCTGGGCGGCTTCGACGCCGTCGCGCTCCAGAAGTACCACTCGGTCGAGAAGATCAACCACGTCCACACCGGTGGCAACTCTTCCGGCATCGTCGACGGCGCCGCGGTGGTGCTGGTCGGCAATGAGCAGATCGGCAAGGACTTCGGCCTGACCCCGCGGGCCCGCATCGTGGCCACCGCGACCGTCGGCTCCGAGCCCACGATCATGCTCACCGGCCCGACCCCGGCCACCGAGAAGGTCCTCAAGATCGCCGGCCTCACCCCGGACGACATCGACCTGTGGGAGCTGAACGAGGCCTTCGCCTCGGTCGTCCTCAAGTGGATCAAGGACCTGCGCCTCGACGAGGAGAAGGTCAACGTCAACGGCGGCGCCATCGCGATGGGGCACCCGCTGGGCGCCACCGGCGCGATGCTGGTCGGCACCGTCGTCGACGAGCTGGAGCGCCGTCAGGCGCGCCGCGCCCTGGTCACCCTGTGCATCGGCGGCGGCATGGGCGTCGCGACCATCATCGAGCGGGTCTGAGGAAGAGACAATGACTGAAGCGAAGACCATCCGCTGGGAGCAGGACGCCGACGGCATCGTCGTGCTCACCCTGGACGACCCGAAGCAGTCCGCCAACACGATGAACGCCGACTTCCGCGAGTCGCTCGGCGTCGTCGTGGACCGTCTGGAGGCGGAGAAGGACAGCATCACCGGTGTCGTCCTCACCTCGGCCAAGAAGACCTTCTTCGCCGGCGGGGACCTCAACGACCTGATCCAGGCCAAGCCGGAGAACGCGGCCGAGATCACCGAGAGCAGTGCCCTGATGAAGGGCCAGATGCGACGGCTCGAGCAGCTGGGCAAGCCGGTCGTGGCCGCCATCAACGGCGCCGCGCTCGGCGGCGGCCTCGAACTCGCCCTCGCGACGCATCACCGCGTCGCGGCCGACGTCAAGGGCAGCCAGATCGGCCTCCCCGAGGTCACCCTCGGCCTGCTCCCCGGCGGCGGTGGCGTGGTCCGCACCGTACGGCTGCTGGGCATCCAGAGCGCGCTGCTGAACGTACTGCTGCAGGGCCAGCGGCACCGCCCGGCCAAGGCGAAGGAACTCGGCCTCGTGCACGAGCTCGTCGGCACGGTCGAGGAACTGGTCCCGGCCGCGAAGGCGTGGATCAAGGCCAACCCCGAGGGTGGCGTGCAGCCGTGGGACGTCAAGGGCTACAAGATCCCGGGCGGCACCCCGTCGAACCCGAGCTTCGCGGCGAACCTGCCCGCGTTCCCCGCCAACCTGCGCAAGCAGATCAAGGGCGCGAACATGCCGGCCCCGCGGGCGATCCTGGCCGCGGCCATCGAGGGTTCGCAGGTCGACTTCGACACCGCGATCACCGTCGAGACCCGCTACTTCGTCAGCCTCGCCACCGGCCAGGTGTCGAAGAACATGACGAAGGCGTTCTTCTTCGACCTGCAGAGCATCAACTCCGGCGGCTCGCGTCCGGACGGCTTCGAGAAGTACACCGCCAAGAAGGTCGGCGTCGTCGGCGCGGGCATGATGGGCGCCGCGATCGCGTACGTCTCGGCGAAGGCCGGCATCGACGTCGTGCTCAAGGACGTCACGCTCGAAGGCGCCGAGAAGGGCAAGGGCTACGCGGTCAAGCTGGAGGAGAAGGCTCTCTCCCGCGGCAAGACCACGCAGGAGCGCTCCGACGCGCTGCTCGCCAAGATCAAGCCGACCGACAAGGCGGAGGACTTCGCCGGCGTCGACTTCGTGATCGAGGCCGTCTTCGAGAGCGTCGAGCTGAAGCACAAGGTGTTCCAGGAGATCGAGGGCTTCGTCGACCCCGACGCCGTGCTCGGCTCCAACACCTCGACCCTGCCGATCACCGCGCTCGCCGAGGGCGTGCGGCGGAGCGAGGACTTCATCGGGATCCACTTCTTCTCGCCGGTGGACAAGATGCCGCTGGTCGAGATCATCTGCGGTGAGAAGACCTCGCCCGCCACGCTGGCGAAGGTCTTCGACTACACGCTGCAGATCAAGAAGACCCCGATCGTCGTCAACGACAGCCGCGGCTTCTTCACCTCGCGCGTCATCGGCACGTTCCTGAACGAGGCCGTCGCCGCGCTGGGCGAGGGTGTCGAGCCGGCGTCGATCGAGCAGGCCGGTGCCCAGGCAGGCTACCCGGCCCCGCCGCTGCAGCTGATGGACGAGCTGACCCTGACGCTGCCGCGCAAGATCCGCAAGGAGACCCGCGAAGCGATCGAGGCCGCCGGCGGCACCTGGAACGCGCACGCGTCCGAGGGTGTCATCGACCGGATGGTGGAGGAATTCGACCGCAAGGGCCGTTCCACCGGCTCGGGCTTCTACGACTACGACGGAGACGGCAAGCGGGCCGGTCTCTGGCCGGGCCTGCGCGACGCGTTCAAGTCGGGCGGCGCCGAGGTCCCGTTCGAGGACCTCAAGGAGCGCATGCTGTTCGCCGAGGCGCTCGAGACGGTGAAGTGCTTCGACGAGGGCGTGCTCACCACCGTCGCCGACGCCAACATCGGCTCGATCTTCGGCATCGGCTTCCCGGCGTGGACCGGTGGTGTCATCCAGTACATCAACCAGTACGAGGGCGGCCTGCAGGGCTTCGTCGACCGCGCCCGTGAGCTGGCGGAGCGCTACGGCGACCACTTCACCCCGCCCGAGTCGCTGGTCGCGAAGGCCGCGAAGGGCGAGATCTACGAGTAAGCCGCTTCACCTGCTTTAACGTGCTAGGAACGGTCCTTTCCTTGCGAAATTTGCAAGGAAAGGACCGTTCATTGCATCCGGGGGCCGGCGGGCAGACGGTTCCAGCGCCACGGGCGGCAACCGCCGGTCCAGCCACCGCGGCAGCCACCACGCGCGTTCCCCGAGCAGCCGCAACATTGCGGGCACCACGAGACAGCGGATCACGAACGCGTCCACCAGCACCGCCAGCCCGAGACCGAACTGCGCCGGCATCCGGTCGGGATCGGGCAAGAACGCCCCGAACACCAGGATCATGATCACCGCCGCCGCCGTGATCACCCTTCCGGTGGAGGCGAGCCCCTGGCGGACGTCGCCGGTACGCCGCCATTCCTCGTGCATCCGGGACATTAGGAACCCCTCGTAGTCCATGGAGAGCCCGAACACGATCGCGAAGATCAGCACCGGCACGAGGTGCCGAATCCGGCGGAGTGCGGAAGCGACCACCACCGCCGGACCGGGCGCGGCCGATGGTGCGACGGTCATCTGCAAGGACGGTTCCCATAGCTACAGCCAGAATCGTCGTGGTACCTGTTCCGGGCACGGCGGGGTCCGCACCTGGTTGTGATCCCGTCGGTGAACCGTTCACTGAGAAGGGTGGTGCTGGGTAAGGTCGGATCATGGGATGCGCACGGTGAAACCGGTCGGACGGGCACCTTCGCCCCGGGTCTTCGTCGTCGTGCTCGCCACCTGCGGTCTGGTGGCGTCGTTCATGCAAACGCTGGTCGTCCCGCTCATCCCGGCGTTTCCCCGGCTGCTCGACACGACCGCGTCCGACGCGTCGTGGGTGGTGACGGCGACCCTGATCGCCGGAGCCGTGGTGATGCCGGTGAGCGGCAGGCTCGGCGACCTCTACGGGAAGCGCAAGTTGCTGCTGATCAGCCTGGGTTTCCTGGTCGCGGGTTCGGTCGTGTCCGCGCTGACCAGCTCCCTCGCGCTGATGGTCGTCGGCCGTGGGCTCCAGGGCTGCGCGATGGGCGCGATTCCGCTGGGGATCAGCATCATGCGCGACGAACTCGCGCCGGAACGGGTCGGTGCCGCGATCTCGGTGATGAGTTCGACGCTCGGCGTCGGCGGCGCCATCGGGCTCCCCGTATCGGCGCTGGTCGCGCAGAACGCCGACTGGCACGTCCTCTTCTGGGCGTCGGCGGGGCTCGGGCTGGTCTGCGGTCTGCTGATCCTGTTCGTGGTGCCGGAGTCACCGGTGAAGACACCTGCGCCGTTCGACTACCTCGGCGCCCTGGGGCTGACGGCGGGGCTGGTCTGCCTGCTGCTGCCGATCGTCAAGGGCGGCGAATGGGGCTGGGGCAGCGGCCGGACCCTCGGCTTCGCCGGGACGGCGGTGGTGATCCTGCTGGTCTGGGGTGCCTACCAGTTGCGGCGCCGTGACCCGCTCGTGGACCTGCGGGTCTCCGCGCGGCGGCCGGTCCTGTTCACCAACCTCGCGTCGATCATGATCGGGTTCGCGCTGTACTCGATGGCGTTGTCGTTCCCGCAGCTGCTCCAGGCGCCCGCGTCGACCGGCTACGGTCTCGGCTTGACGATGGTGCAGGCCGGCCTCTGCCTCGCGCCGAACGGACTGGTCATGTTCATGCTGTCGCCGGTTTCGGCCCGGCTCATCGAACGCTGCGGCCCGCGTACGACGCTGATGGCCGGAGCCACCACCATCGCGGCCGGATACGTTTTCGCGACCGTGCTGATGGACAACGCTTTCGAGTTGATCACGGCGTCGATCATCATCGGTGGCGGCGTCGGCATCGCGTACGCGGCCATGCCCGCGCTGATCATGGGCTCGGTTCCGGTCACCGAAACCGCGTCCGCGAACGGAGTGAATTCGCTGATGCGCTCGGTCGGCACGTCGACGTCCAGTGCGGTGATGGCGTCCATGCTCGCGTCGCTGGCCATCACCGTCGGCGGGGTGTCCGTTCCGTCCGCGGCGGGTTTCCGGCTGAGCTTCGCGGTCGCCGCCGGTGCGGCGCTCCTGGGCCTCGTCTTGACCGCGTTCGTCCCGAAGCAACGCCAGCCGGAACCTCTGGTCGCCTCGGTCCGCTAGCTCCCTCCGTGCGACGAAGAGACACGTCGCACGGAGGGTGCCGCGCTCAGAACAGCGTCGGGACGATCGCGTCGATCAGATGCGGTCCCGGCTCGGCGAGCGCGCGCTGGAACTGCTCGGCCAGCTCTTCCGCGGTCGTCGCCCGGGTCGCCGGGACGCCCATGCCTTCGGCGATCTTGACGAAGTCCATGTCGGGCCGGGAAAGGTCGAGCAATTCGTTCGCCTTGGGCCCGTTGGCGTCCGCGCCGACCCGCTGCAACTCCAGCCGGAGGATCGCGTACGCGCGGTTGTTCAGCAGGACCGTGGTGACGTTGAGGTTCTCCCGCGCCTGCGTCCACAACGCCGAAATCGTGTACAGCGCGCTGCCATCGGACTGCAGGTTGATCACCGGCCGGTCCGGCGCGGCGACGGCCGCCCCGGTCGCGACCGGCATGCCGTAGCCGATCGCGCCGCCGGTCAGGGTCAGCACGTCGTGCCGGGGCGCGCCCGCGGTCGCGGCGGGCAGCAGCAGGCCGGAGGTGTTCGCCTCGTCCGCGATGATCGCGCGTTCCGGCAGCAGGGCGCCGATCACGTCGACCCAGTTCTGCGGCGTCAACGGCCCGGACGGCAGCGCGGGCCGGGCGGCCTCCTGCAGCACGGGCTCCGTCTCTGCCGCGACAAGGGCCGCGACGTCGTTCAGGGCGCGCGGCACGTCCTGACCGACTTCGGCCAGCACGTGGACCTGCGCGCCTTCGGGAACCAGGTTGCTCGCCTTGCCGGGGTAGGCGAAGAACGACACGGGCGCCTTCGTCCCGGCGACGATCACGTGCTTGATCCCGTCGAGCTGGTACGCGACCTGCTCGGCGAGGTAGCCCAGCCGCTCGATCGTCGGCAGTCCTTCGCCACGCTCGAGCCGGGCGGGGAAGGTCTCGACGAACGCCTTCACCCCGGTCGCGCCGGCGATCCGGCTGGTCGCGAGCAAGCCGGACGCACGGCAGCCGCCGCCACCGACGAGCAGCGCGACCGGTTCACCACTGGCCAGCACTTCGGCGATGTTCTTCACCGTCGTCGCGTCGACCGCCTGCGGGCTCCGCGGTGGGACGGGCGCGCAGGTCTCGCCGCCCTCACCCCAGGACACGTCGGCGGGGAGGATCAGCGTCGCGATCTGCCCGGGGGCGTCCTGGGAGGCCGCGACCGCCGCGGCGGCGTCGGCACCGACGTCCTTCGTGTGCTCGGAACGGCGGACCCAGCCTTCGAGCGAACCGGCGACGGCTTCGATATCCGATTCGAGCGGGGCGTCGTACTGCTTGTGGTAGGCCGCGTGATCACCGATCACGTTGACGATCGGGGTGTGCGCGCGGCGCGCGTTGTGCAGGTTCGCCAACCCGTTGCCGAGACCGGGGCCGAGGTGCAGCAGCGTGGCCGCCGGTTTGCCGGCGATCCGCGCGTACCCGTCCGCGGCACCGGTGACGACGCCTTCGAACAGGCCGAGCACGCCGCGCATCTCGGGCACGGTGTCGAGCGCGGCCACGAAGTGCATTTCCGAGGTGCCCGGATTCGAGAAGCACACATCGACGCCGGCGTCGACGAGCGTGCGAACCAGGGACTGGGCGCCGTTCATCTCACTCACTTTCAAACCCTCTCAGCGAAAAGAACGCCGGGGTTGAGGATCCCGGCCGGGTCGAAGCTTTCCTTGATCCGGCGCATCAGCGCGATCTTCGCCGGGTCCTCGAGCTCGAGGAAGTAGCCGGATTTGGCGCGTCCGAGACCGTGCTCGCCGGAGATCGCGCCGCCGAGTTCCATACCGAGCGCGAAGATGTCGGTCAGCAATTGCTTCCGCTTCTCCGGGTCCTTGCAGAAGATGGCGAGGTGGACGTTGCCGTCGCCGGCGTGCCCGCAACCGAGCGCGCCCGCCTCACGCGACAATGCCATTTCCCTGGCCTTGCGCAGGAACTCGGGCATGGCGGACCGCGGGACCACCACGTCGATGACGTCGTCGGCGCCGGCCGCCTTGGCCGTCCAGAACGCCTTCTCGCGCGCCTCGATGAGCTTGCGCGCCGAAGCGCCTTCCAGCACGTACACGTCCATCGCGCCGACATCGCCCAGCAGCCCGCCGAGCTCTTCGACGTCGGCGTGCAGCCGGTCGTTGTCGCGGTTTTCCAGCGCCACCACCAGATACGCCTGCGCCTTGTCCCGGATGGCGTCCGGGACACCGAGGCTGAGCTTCTCGTTGTAGCTGATCGCCGCGAGCGTGAGGTTGTCGATGTATTCGAGGATGTGCGGCGCGAGTCCGCTGGCGAGGATCTTCGGGACGACGGTCATCACCTCGTCGAAGGTCTCGAACGGGGCGAACACCGTGGCGCCGTGGGGCAGGCGCGGATACAGCTTCACGATGACCTCGGTCGCGATCGCGAGGGTGCCTTCGGAGCCGATGATCAGCTGGGTCAGGTCGTACCCCGTCGACACCTTCGAGGTCTTGCCGCCGGTCCGGATGATCTCACCGGTGGGCAGCACGGCCTGCAGGCCCACGACGTTGTGCCGCGTGACGCCGTACTTGACCGCGCGCATACCACCCGCGTTCGTCCCGACGTTGCCGCCGACGCTCGCGCTCAGCTCCCCGGGGTAGACGGTGTAGCCGAGTCCGGCTTCTGTGGTCTTTTCGTCCAATTCGGACAAGGTGACGCCCGGCTGGACGACGGCGACGTGGTTTTCGGTGTCGATCTCCAGTACCGCGTTCATTCGCTCGAAGGAGATCACCAGGCTGTCCTCACGTGGCCGCGCCCCACCCGAAAGCCCGGTGCCCGACCCTCGCGCGGTGACGGGCACGCCGTGTTCGCTCGCCGCCTTGAGCAGCTCCGCGACCTCTTCGGCGCTTCCCGGTTTCGCCAGGTGGGCGGGCCTCTGTGCGGAGGTGGTCAAAGCCTCGTCGTGTGCGTAGTCCTCGGGGATCGCCTCGCCTGACAGCAAGTTCGCGTCCCCGACGATCTCGGCGAACCGTGCCGCAACATCGCCCATCGACTGCCCTTCCTCACGCTTCTTTGCCTGGTTACCGAAGCGTAGTACGTCGTGGGCGAGGATGGCCATGAATCATTTTCATGTTTGCTTGCCGGTGGTCACAACCTCACGACAACCTCACTCGGTTACCCATGTCGCAGCGGGCCGCGGCGGCCCGCCGGAAGGGGTGGACGCTCGATGAGAACGAAGATGAGACGGATCGCGACGCTGGGGGCGGCGCTCGCGGTCGCGTTCGGGTTCGCGGTACCAGCGGCCGAAGGCGGAGAAACGGGTTGCACCGCTCCCGTGGTCAACGTCGGCGGGGTCAGCCAGGCCGAGGGAACCAGCGCCGGATACACCACCCTTCTTTTCACCGTTTCGCTCGCCGATGGCGGCTGCGCGCCGCGGGGCTCGGTCGAATACCGGACGATCGAGGGCAACGGCTCGCCGGTCGACCCGGCGTTCATCGCGAAGGAAAGCGTCGATTACCTGCCGAGCGCGGGCACGCTGACCTGGTCCGGGACGGCGGACACGCGAACCGTCGCGGTCAGGGTCCGCGCCGACTCCCTCGTGGAGAACGACGAGATGTTCTCCCTGCGCCTGTACGGCGAGAAAGGCCTGCGGATCGGGCACAGCGTCGGCGTCGCCTGGGTGGCCGACGACGACGCCACCGGGAACCCGCCGCTCGCCACCACTCAGGAAGGCGAGATCTGCTGGTCGATCCCGCCCAACTTCGCGCCGGGCACCGGTTGCAGGGTGCCGGTCGTGCTGTCCCGGCCGTGGCTCGCGGGTCCGCTCACGATCCGCTACCGCACCGAAGGTTCCGCTCACGTGCCGGTGGAGGACGGTGTCGTCACCTTCCGGCCCGGTGAGACCAGGGGATACGCGGAGTTCACGGTCTTGTCCGGTCAAACGGGGAAGGCGCGGGTCGAGTTCTTCGAGCCGTCGCAGGGCAAGCTCGTGTACGGGACCTCGACCGTGGTGATCAGCTCCGGCCGGTGACGAGGTCGGCGTCGGCCGTCGCGTTCGCCCGCCGGTACAGCTCGATCGCTCGAGCCCAGTGGGCGGCCGCGGCGGCCGTGTCACCACACCGTGCCTCCAGGTCACCGAGGTCGCGGTGCAGGTGCGCCTCCTCGTACGGATCCGGGACGCCCGCCCGGACGGCGACACCGCGCTCGAGGTGTTCCCGCGCCGCCGCCAGATCACCGAGCCCCAGGTGGGCGCGGCCGAGCCGGTCGAGCGCGGCCGCCTCACTGTGCCGGTTCCCGACGTCCCGGCTGATCAGCAGCGCCTGGTCGAAATCGTCCCGCGCGGCCCCGAAATCCCGGCGGGCGAGGTGGACCTGGCCGGCGTGCAGCAGCGATTCCCACTCCTGCCACCGGTCGCCGATCGCCCGGGACGCGGCCAGCGCCTTGCCGAGATGGTCCAGCGCGACGTCGTGATCGCCGAGTTCCTCGTAGGCCTCGCCGAGCGTGTCGAGGGTGGCGGCTTCCAGCCGCGCGTTGCCGAGCGCGCGGAACGTCTCCAAGGCGTCCGTCAACGGGTTGAGACCGTCCATCGGCTGGCCACGGCGGATGTAGGCGTGGCCGAGGTTGCGCTGGGACAGCGCGCGCCCGAGCCGGTTGCCCGCCGAGGTGCACCGCTGGACCGCGAGCCGGTACGCGGTGATCGCCTCGTCGAACCGGCGCAGCGCGGCGTAGGCGTTCGCGGTGTTGTTGTAGATGTGCCCTTCGCCTTCGAGATCACCGGCCGCTCGGGCGGCCTTCAACGCGCGGGCGTTCGTTTCGAGTGCGTCCGTCAGCCTGCGGGTCATGAAGTAAGCCGCGCCCAGCGCGCGCAGCATTTCCGCCTCGGCCAAGGGATCTTCGAGCTCGGCCGCCGCCGCGGCCCCTTCGCGGCAGAGCCCGATCCGCTCGTTCCAGCCACCCGTGGTGTCGTAGAAACTGGTGAGCAGGTAGGTGAGCTGCCAGGCGGCGGTGTTGCGGCCGTGTTCGCGCGCGAACCGCACCACGGGTAGCAGATTCGCGCGTTCGGCACTCAGGAACGCCAGCGCCGAACGCCTTTCCGCCGGGAACGGCCGCCCGGGTGGCGGGTGGCACAGCGCCGGGGTGACCAGATCGCGGTTCGGGTCGATGACCCGGTTCGCCTCGGCGGCCACGTGCAGGTACCAATCGATCAGCCGGTCCGCGGCCTCGGCGCGGCTCGACGTCGTTTCGTCGGCGCGGGCGCACGCGACGGCGAACTCGCGGATCAGATCGTGAAGGCGAAAGCGATCCGGACCCGCCGGGGTGATCAGATGCGCGGCGGACAGTGCGGCGGCCGCGGTTCGCCCCGCTTCGACGGGCACCCCGCACAACGCGCTGCCGAGAGCGGAGCTGAACGAGGCCCCCGGGATCAGCCCGGACAGGCGGAACAGCCGAGCGGGCGCACGGTCCAACGGCAGGTAAGCGCTCGCGAGGACGGTTTTGACTGTCCGGGAATCTCCCTGTACCGCAAGGGTTTCCAGTCGACCGACGCCGGTCAGTTCGTCGGTGAGTTCCGCGATCGGCCGGCCCGGTTCACCGGTCAGGCGCGCGGCGGCGATCCGCAGCGCCAGCGGCATCCCGTCGCACAGTCTGGCCAGCCGCGCGGCCTGCGCGGGTTCGCGAGCGACCCGTTCGGCGCCCAGCACCCGGGTGAGCAGGGTCATCGACTCCGGGTCGGCCAGCGCGTCGAGGGCGAACACGCGGACGGCGTGCCTGCTGCCGAGCGCGGCCAGGGTTTGCCTGCTCGTGACGATCAGCATCGCCTTCGCCGTGCCGGGGACGAGGGGGAGGATCTGGTCGACGCCACCCGCGTTGTCGGCGACGATCACGCAACGCCTGCCGTGCAGCAAAGAACGGTAGAGCGCCGCGCGTTCGGCCGTCGCGTCGGGCAGCCGATCGTCGGGGAGGCCGAGTCCACGCGACAAATGCGCGAGCGCGTCGCCAGGTGAGAGTGCTTCGTGCGGATCATGCCCGGCGAGGTCGAGGAAGAGCTGACCGTCGGGGAAGCGGTCCGCGATGCGGTGCGCCCATTGCACGGCCAGCGCGGATTTGCCCATCCCGGCCGCGCCGGAAATGACCACGACCGGTGGCTCGGGTTCGTCGAGGAGCGTGTCGAGCGAAGCTAGTTCCTGTTGCCGTCCGGTGAAATGCCCGACACGGGCCGGGAGTTGCGCGGGCGCGGTGCCCCGCGCGGGTGCGTCGAGTTCCGGCGCGCGCCGCAGGATCGACGTGTGCAGTTCGACCAGTTCCGGGCCGGGATCGACGCCGAACTCGTCGGCCAGCCCCCGGCGCACGACCCGGAACGTCTCCAACGCCTCGGCATGTCTTCCGCAGCGGTGCAGGGCGAGCATGTGCAGCGCGGCGAGCCGTTCGCGGTACGGCTGCTCGGCCCGAAGCCGCGGAAGCTCCCGGAGGACCTCCTCGTGTTCGCCGAGCCTGAGTTCGGCGTCCCAGAGTTCTTCCCAGGCCGACAGCCGCAATTCCTGAAGGCGTTCGACTTCGCGTTGGCCCCAGCCGTCGAGTTCGGCGTCCGCGAAGGCTTCGCCGCGCCAGAGCCGCAATGCCTCACGCAATGCCGCCACCGCTTGGCCGGGATTGCTCCGCTTGGCGGCACGAAGTTCCTCTTCGAAGCGAAGAGCGTCGACTGAGGACGGTGCGATCGCCACGACGTACCCGGGCTTGCGTGTCAGCAGGACCGGCGGGAATCCGCAGTCCTCCAGTGCCTGCCGGATCCGGGCGACATGGCTGTGCAGGGTCTTCACCGCGGTGCGGGGCGGATCCTCACCCCAGAGCACGTCGACCAGCCGGGGGATCGGGACGACCGAGCCCGCGTGCAGGGCGAGAACGCCGAGCACGGCTCTCTGGCGGGCGCCGTGCAACTCCGCCCGCCCGGTGGGGCCGATCGCTTCGACCGGGCCCAGCACCCGTAATTCCCCTGGCCCGGGCACCCTGCTCCCTCCGGCATGTGACCTCGGTGAGCGTATCCGGGCGAAGACCCACCGAAATCGGCCAATTAGGGCACACGATCTCGACAACCCCGCCACAACCGGTCTGGCCGACGGTCAACGGATCGACCGTTTCGCTCAAGGAGGGGTACATGATCAGCAGAAATCCGCGGCGCCGCCGAACGCTGCTCGCCTCGGCCGTCTTGGCCGCCGCGACGCTGTTCGCGGGTGTCGCACCGGCGGTGCAAGCCGCGCCGGAAGCCCGCAGCGACGTCTTCATCCGGGACAACGGATCCGATGTCGGGTTCGAACCCTCGGCCGGTTCGCTCTACTCCAGCCCCGACATCCGGGTGTGTTTCTCGGCGACGATCCTCTGCGCGACCGACGACCCGATCGTCCAGGGGAGCACCGCCTACATCCATGTCACGCTGAACAACCCCGGCCCGTACGGGGACGGCCTCGAGAAGGGGACGCTGCAGGTCTACTACACGAAGCAAGGCACCGTGGCCCAGTGGTCGAGCCAGTGGAACTACATCGGTTCGGCCACCAACGTGAGCGTGCCCTACGGCACCAAACGGGTCGTCATCCCGTGGAAGGTCCCGATCGGCTCGCACTTCTGCCTGCTGGCGCGGTGGCTTTCGCCGACGGACCTGCCGACCGAAGGGCTGAGCACGTCGACGAACGCGCGGAACAACAACAACATCGGCTGGCACAACGTGAACGCCGTACCGTTCAAGATCAAGGTCCCGGTGCTCCGGCCGATCGTGTTCGGCTGGGACGGTCGCGAGCCCACGGCGGTCGGTGACATCGTCTTCACGCAGCCGGGCAGGCCGTTCACCGGCCCGGGACGGATCACCATCGACCTCGGACCCGACCTCGCCGCACGCTGGCGGGCGGGCGGCGCGAAGGGTGAGGGCGTCGAACGGGTCGGTGAAACCGAGCTGGCCATCGTGAACCCACAGCAGGCCCGGATCAGCGGTCTGACGTTCAAGTCGGGCGAACAGGTGGACGCCAAGTTGAGCTTCACCGCCGGAGCCGAGGCGGCCGGTGGGCAGTACACCGTCCACGTGACCCAGGTCGACCAGCGTGGTGAAGAGGTCGGTGGCGTCGAATACCGGCTCACCGAAGCGCGACAGTAGCCAGGGAGGGGTGCCGGCCCGTGGGCGGTGAGGGGTGGGAACCCGCACCGCCCACGGGTTTCACGCGCGTGCGAACGAAAGCGTCTCGCCCTCCACACCTCGCAGCCAGAGGTCCTTGGCGGCTTCCGCCATTTCGGCCAATCCCTCTTCGATCGTCGCGAACACGTTGCCGGGTACCCAGCCCGCGTCGCCGTTGATCAACAGGTTGTTGCGGCCGTAGAAGATCGCGAGATCCGTCGCGCCCTGGTCGCTGTGGGCCTCACTGCCTTCGTCGTAGCCGTATGCCGGGTTGCCGATCTCCCACGACTCGAACCCGAAGTACACGACATCACCCGGAATCGGGGTCACCGTGGGATTTTCGCGGCCCGGTTTCGGCTCGGCGAAGGGCGGAACGAGGGTGTAGACCTCGTTGCGCGCGTACTTCGCGTGGTAGGCCGAACCGCTCTGCGGCAACGCTTCCCATACCGCTCGGCAGGTCCGCGGGGCTTCGGCGTCGAGCAGCCGGGCCCGGCAGGACACTCCGCGCTTGTCGAGCGTGATCGTGATGTAGCGGGCCATCACTCGACCTCCGCCACGACGTCGCCCCAGATCCGCAGTGCCTCGTCGACCTGCTCGGAGTCGACGATCAGCGGCGGCACCATCCGCACGACGTTCATGTACGCCCCGCACGTCAGCAGCAGCAACCCGTTGGCGGACGCGGACTTCTGGGCCTCCTGGGCCTTCGCGGTGTCCGGCTCGCCGTCCGGCGTGGTGAACTCGGAACCGACCAGCAGCCCTAGCCCGCGGACGTCGCCGATCGACGGTGACTTCTCCGCGATCGCCCGGACGCCCTCCAAGAGCTGCCGCCCCCGTTCGGCGGCGTTCTCGACGAGACCCTCCTGCTGGATCACTTCGAGCGTGGCGATCGCCGCCGCGCAGGCCACCGCGTTACCGCCGTAGGTCCCGCCCTGCGAACCGGGAAGCGCCTTCGCCATCAGCTCCTCCGACGCGGCGATGCCCGAAATCGGGAAGCCGCTCGCGAGACCCTTCGCGATGAGCACGATGTCCGGGCTCACCCCGAAATGCTCGTGCCCCCAGAACCTGCCCGTCCGGCCGAAGCCGGTCTGGATCTCGTCCATCACCAGGAGGATCCCGTGCTTGTCGGCGCGTTCCCGCAGCCCGGCGAGGAACTCGCGGTTCGCCGGCACGTACCCGCCCTCGCCGAGTACCGGCTCGATGAAGAACGCGGCCGTCTCGTTCGGCGAGCAGACCGTCGCGAACAGGTAGTCGAGCTCGCGCAAGGCGAACTTCGTCGCGGTCTCCTCGTCCCAGCCGTAGTGGAAGGCGTAGGGGAACGGCGCGACGTGCACCCCGGACATGAGCGGCGAGATACCGGCGCTGAACCGGGTGCCCGACGTCGTCATCGTCGCCGCCGCGACGGTCCGGCCGTGGAACCCGCCCTGGAAGACGATGACGTTGGGCCGCTTGGCCGCCTGCCGCGATAGCCGGAGCGCCGCCTCGACCGCCTCACTGCCGGAATTCGCGTAGAAGAGGGAGTTCAGACCCTCCGGAAGGACACCGCCCAGCTTCTCGGTCAGCTCGAGCATCGGCCTGTGCATGACCGTCGTGTACTGCCCGTGGATGAGCTTGCCGATCTGCTCCCGCGCCGCGCTCACCACGTGCGGGTGGCAGTGGCCGGTGCTGGTCACGCCGATACCGGCGGTGAAATCCAGGTGACGTTTGCCATCGATGCCATAGAGGTACACCCCTTCACCGTGGTCGACCACGACCGGCGTTGCCTGCTTGAGCAGCGGTGATAGCTGGGCCATGGGCTGCACTCCTAGGTCGGCTGAGCTGTTGTCGATTGTTGACAATATCCATAGCATGGCTTTCGGGACAACATGGAGGAGCGTTGGGATGAGCTCGATCAGTGAGGCCGGCGTAGTCAAGGCGGTCGGCAAGGAACTGTTCATCGGCGGCAAATGGGTGCCCGCCACGGACGGGAAGACCTTCCCCGTTCTCGACCCCTCGACAGGCGAAGCGCTGTGCGAGGTGGCCGACGCGTCACCGGCGGACGGTGCCAGCGCGCTCGACGCGGCCGCCGCCGCACAGGCCGGCTGGGCGAACGTCGCCCCGCGTGAACGCGGCGAGATCCTGCGCCGCGCCTACGAACTGCTGATCAAGCGTGCCGATGAACTCGCGCTGTTGATGACGCTCGAGATGGGCAAGCCGCTCGCGGAATCGAAGGGCGAGGTCACCTACGCGGCCGAGTTCTTCCGTTGGTTCGCGGAAGAAGCCGTCCGGATCGACGGCGGCTACGCCGTCGCGCCCAACGGGTCAGGCCGGTTCCTGGTGACGAAGCAGCCCGTCGGGCCGTGCCTGCTGATCACTCCGTGGAACTTCCCCATGGCGATGGGCACCCGCAAGATCGGTCCCGCGGTCGCGGCCGGCTGCACGATGATCATCAAACCCGCTGCGCAGACCCCCCTTTCGATGTTGGCCCTCGCGGCGATCCTCGCCGAAGCGGGATTGCCGGAAGGCGTGCTGAACGTGCTCACGACGTCGGACTCCGGCGGCGTGATGGAGCCGCTGATCCGGGACGGCCGTGCCCGGAAGCTGTCCTTCACCGGCTCGACCGGCGTCGGGCGGAAGCTGCTGGAACAGTGTGCGGACAAGGTGCTCCGCACCTCGATGGAACTCGGTGGCAACGCCCCCTTCCTCGTCTTCGAAGACGCCGACCTCGACGCGGCGATCGAAGGCGCGATGACCGCCAAGATGCGCAACATCGGCGAGGCCTGCACGGCCGCGAACCGCTTCTATGTCCAGCGAAGCATCGTCGGCGAGTTCTCCCGGCGCCTCACGGAGCGCATGGAGGCCTTGCCGATGGGTCGCGGCACCGAGGAAGGTGTGGTCGTCGGTCCGCTCATCGACCAAGCCGCGGTCGAGAAGGTGGGCGGACTCGTCGCCGACGCCGTCGATCGAGGAGCACGCATCCTGACCGGTGGGTCTACTGTGGATGGTCCGGGCAACTTCTATCAAGCGACGGTGCTCACCGACGTGCCCAAGGACGCCAGGCTCGCTTCGGAGGAGATCTTCGGGCCAGTCGCCCCGATCACTCCGTTCGACAGCGAAGACGAGGCCATCGCGGCGGCGAACGACACCGAATTCGGTCTCGTGTCCTATGTGTACACCTCCGATCTCAAGCGGGCGCTTAGAGTTTCGGAACGGTTGGAAGCCGGCATGATCGGCCTCAACCAAGGGCTGGTCTCGAACCCGGCGGCGCCGTTCGGCGGGATCAAGCAGTCCGGGCTCGGTCGTGAAGGTGGCACTGTCGGCATCGAGGAGTTCCTCGAGACCAAGTACATCGCGGTGGCTCTGTGACTTCTTCTTATCGGATCGCGAGCATTCCCGGCGACGGGATCGGTGTCGATGTGACGGTCGAGACCCGCCAGGTCCTCGACCGCGCGGCGGCCTCGCATGGCTTCTCCTTGTCCTGGAAGGAGTTTGACTGGAGTTGTGAGCGGTACACCAAGACCGGCTCGATGATGCCCGACGACGGTATCGCGCAGCTTTCCTCTTTCGATGGGATCCTTCTCGGCGCCGTCGGCTTTCCCGGCGTTCCGGACCATGTGTCGTTGTGGGGTCTCCTCATCCCGGTGCGGCGGGCGTTCAGCCAGTACGTCAACCTCCGGCCGGTCCGCCTGCTGCCGGGGACGACTTCGGCACTGGCGGGCCGCGGCGCCGAAGAACTGGAGATGGTGATCGTCCGGGAGAACTCCGAGGGCGAGTACTCGGAGATCGGTGGCAGGCACAATCGTGGTCTGGGGAACGAGTTCGTCTTACAGGAATCCGTGTTCACGCGGATCGGGGTGGAGCGGATCATCCGCTACGCCTTCGAGTTGGCGAAGACGCGGAAGGGCCGGGTGTGCTCCGCGACCAAGTCCAACGGACTCATCCACTCGATGCCGTTCTGGGACGAGATCTTCGCCGCAATCTCTTCGGAGTATCCGGACGTGCACGCCGAACAGTGCCATGTCGACGCGCTCGCCGCGCGGATGGTGCAGGCGCCGGACCGGCTTGACGTCGTGGTCGCTTCCAATCTCTTCGGCGACATCCTGAGCGACCTGGCGGCGGCCGTGACGGGCGGGCTCGGAATGGCGCCTTCGGGCAACATCAATCCAACCGGTGAGCTTCCTTCCATGTTCGAGGCGGTCCACGGCAGCGCTCCCGACATCGCCGGCCAGGGCATCGCGAATCCGGTGGCGCAGATCCTGGCGGGGGCGATGCTGCTCGACCATCTCGGGGAAACCCTGGCGGCACAGGATGTTCGCGCCGCGGTGGAGAAGGTTCTCGAGGAGGGGACCGTGCGAACCCCTGACCTCGGCGGGAAGTCCACCACCGCCGAACTCGGGTCCGCGGTGGTCGCCGCTCTATCTTGAACCATCCGCATAGGGGTGTGTCAAGTCCCAGCAAGTCCTGAACGGTCCATTCATTACTTTCGGATAGGGCTTTTATGTACAGGTAGGCCCCTTTCCTTGCGTTAGGCGCAAGGAAAGGGGCCTACCTGTACTCAAGGCGGTCGTGGCGTTTCGGGTGCGGCAGACTCGACGTCGCCACGGTCCGGGCGGCTCGTTCGGTGCTCTTGATGTGGCGTCGGACCCCTTAGTGCTTCAGCCGTCGAAACTCCGCAGGTCCTTCAGGGCGCCCCCACGTCGCTTCATCGCACGACTTTTCCTTGCCTCTTCACAAAAAGGTGGTTGGGAGGAGTGGTGACGGCAGTCGAGGAGCAAGGCAAAGCCAGCCGTTTGGGAGCGTCGGCTCCCTGTAAGTAGCCCCGGCGAGCACATGCCGATAAGGGTCGCGGAGGTAAAGCCTCGGCAAGCCATCGCGCAGGCTGTGCGCCCGCTCTCGGTAACCGGCAGAATTTCTCGAACAACGCGAAAATGGTGCGCTGAAAGGGAAACTCGCCGCGAAAGGATCGTCCATCGCGTGTGCGCCACCCCGGGCCGTGAGTTTTTGTCGGTGCCCCGGTGCACAGTGTCGATCATTGGATTCGACGACTGGAGGAGTGCCGATGTGCTGGCATTGCGACAACCCCGGGAAGAGCCGCAGCGACTACCTCATCGAGGAGGTCCGTCCGCTGATCCGGAAGTACGGCTGGATGGTGCAGACGGTCGAACGCGGAAGCGCGCAACCCCGGTTCGCGTACACGGTCGGGCTCACCGACGCCGGGCTGCCGGAACTCGTCGTCACCGGACTGAGAGAGCGAAGATCCGGGCAGCTGCTGAACTATTTCGCGCAGCAGGTGATCCGGTCGGGGCCGCCGGAACCGGGTGAGGTGCTGCCCGCCGCGGTGGGATGGCCCGCGTTCGAGGTCGTTCCGCTCAGTTCGCCGTCGGCGCATCTGGTCACCGCCGTGCTCATGTACGGCGAGGATTTCCGTGCCCTGCAATTGGTCTACGAGGATGAGCATGGCAATTGGCCGTGGGACAGGGAGTTCCGCGGTGGAACGGGCGGACAGCCGGTGCTGGGGGCGCGGGGCCGTGGCTGAATCTCTAAGGCACCGCGGGTGCTTCGCCCACTCGCAGGCTGGTTCCCGGGGCCAGTCGCTGGACGGCGTCCTCCATATGGGCTTCCAGCAGCGACAGCGCGGTCTCTTCGTCGCCCGCCCGCAGGGCCTCGATGATCCTGGTGTGCTCGGTGACCCGTTCTTCGACCTGCTGGTAGGTCGCCTGCAGCGCGGTGAGGCACATCCGGGTCTCGATCAGCAGGGTCCGGGCCATCCGAACGAGTCGCTTGCTGCCGGAGGCGGCGATCAGTGCCTCGTGGAACCGGAGGTCGGCCCAGGAGAGCGCGGTCGGATCGTCGTCGTCCGCGGCGGCGGCCATGGCGCTCACGGCCTGTTCGAGTTCGGTGGCGACCCGTTCCCGGTCACCGCGCAGCGCCCGCAGCATCGCGGCACGCTCGATGGCCGAGCGCGCCGAGTAGATGTCGTAGACGTCGCCGGGTTCGAGGTCGATCACGAACAGGCCGCGGTGCCGTTCGCTGCGCAGGAGCCCTTCGGAAACGAGGTGCTGCATCGCCTCTCGCAGCGGTCCCCGCGAAACCTGGAACCGGGAGGCCAGATCCGTTTCGCCGAGCTGGGTGCCGGGAGGAAGAGCGCCGGTCATGATCGCGTCCCGCAGCTGGCGCGCGATGATCCCGGCGGTGGACTCCCGGCTGACCGGCTCGATTTGCGGCAAGGACATGATTCAGTCGCCCCTTCTCCCGAACAGCGCACCCAGCGTGCGGACGAGCGGCGACTTCCCGGTGAGTCGCAGTCCTTCCCAGACGGTGACCTGGTTGGCGGTCAGCACCGGCTTGCCGAGTCTGGTCTCGAGAGTGTTGATCTCGCCGAGCGTCCGCATGGCGGTGTCGGGGACGAGCAGCGCGTCGGCGGCCGGGTGGTCGCGGCTCACGGCGAGCTCGATAACGGCTTCCGGGCCGAGCTCGCCGACCTCGGCGGCGGTGTCGATGTCCGCGCTGCCCATCGAGACCACTTCGACCCCGCCCGCGCCGAGGAACTCGACGAACAGCCGGGCGATGTCGTCCGGGTAGCTGGCGGCGACCGCGACCCGCCGCACACCGAGGGCCTGAGCGGCGTGGACGAAGGCGAAGGAGGTGCTCGACGCCGGGACACCGGCGACGGCCGCCAGCCGGTCTGCCTGGTCGCGGGCGCCTTCCCAGCCGTAGACGAAACTGCCGCTGGTGCATGCCCAGACCACCGCGTCCGGTTCGTGTTTGGCCAGCAGCGCGGCGCCGTCGGCGAGCCGGCCTTCGCTGCCGAGGTCCAGGAGTTCCGGCACGGCGTGCAGGTCGGTTCCGTAGATGTGCTCGACCGGCAGCTTGATCCCGGCCATGTCCCCGCCGAGGAGCTGTTCCGCGAGCGGGTAGTCGTCTTCGGCCGCGTGATCGGGGTAGATGAAGCCGATCGTGGTCGTCTCGGACGGCGGCTCGGGTGGGGTGAGCGGCGTGATGGGCACGGGACCTCCGGAGGGCAGATTGTCGACAATCGTAGGGGAAGAGGTCAGTCGACCTCTCGCAGCCACTTGCCGGGACCGACGATCGGCAGGTTCATCCGCCGGAGGCAGGCCCACATCGTGAGCTGATTCGCGGTGAGGACGGGTTTGCCGAGCGCGCTTTCGAGCGGCTCGATCAGATCGTAGGTGGGGAGGTTGGTGCAACTGACGAAGATGGCCTCCGCGTCGGCGTGGTCGGCGGCGAGGATGCGCTCGGCGATGGTCCGGTAGCTGACCTTCCAGATGCCACCGCCCAGGCCGAGATGGTCGCTGGAGACGGTACGGACGCCGAGTTCGGCCAGGAAGTCGTGCAGCTTCGCGGTCAGGTCGCCGTCGTAGGGCGTCAACACCGAGACCCGGCGAAGGTCGAGCCGGTGCAGGACCTCGGCCAGCGCTCCGGACGTGGTGACGGCGTCCGTCGCGCCGGCGTCGCAGATCGCCTTGGTCAGAGAACGTTCGTAGTCCACACCGTTGACGAAACTTCCGGAGGTGCACAGATAGGCGACGACTTCGGGTTCCACGTGGAGCACGTCTCGCGTGGCGGCGGCGAGATGCCTGCTGTCACTGACGAGCTGGGCCATCTCCATGCTGACGGGGACGGGCTCGTACGGCGTCCGCGCCAGGTGGAGGGAGACCTCCATGGGCACCCAGCGCCACAGCTCGCGTTCCAGGGCCAGATCGAAGGGGGCGATCACGCCTATCCCGCGTTGCGCCAACGGGCCTTCGAACTCCAGTAAGTCGAAATCCAAGTCTCAGCCTCCGGAAACTTCTGCTGCCACAGTCCGGTGCTCCGGGGGTCGTTCCTCGGATTGTTGACAATCATACGAGCCACTTTTACGGTGTCAACGTGATCGCCTCGGAGACCCCAGTGCTGGCGGTGCTCTGCGGAGACACGCGCCCACCGGACATGCGCGCTATCGAAGCCGAAGCGGTGGTCCGTTACACCGATGAGGCCGGGCTGGCCGACGCGTTGTCCGGTGCCGACGCGTTCTTCGTCTACGACTTCCTGTCGACCGCCGTCCCGGGTGCCTGGCACGCGGCCGACAGGTTGCGCTGGCTGCACATCGCCAGTGCGGGTGTCGACCCCGTGCTCTTCCCAGGGCTGCAGGAGAGCGACGTCGTGCTCACCAACTCGCGGGGGGTGTTCGACGGCGCGATAGCCGAGTACGTCCTCGGGGTGGTCCTCGCGTTCGCCAAGGATTTCGTCCGTTCGTGGGACCTGCAGCGGCGGAAGCAGTGGAAGCACCGGGAGAGTGAGCGGATCTCCGGTCGCCGGGTGCTCGTGGTCGGCACCGGGCCGATCGGCCGGTCGATCGCGCGGATGGTGCGGGCGGCCGGGATGTCGGTGGCGGGCGTCGGGCGTCGTCCCCGTCAGGGCGATCCCGATTTCGGAGACGTGTACGCCTCTTCCGACTTGGCTCGCCATCTTCCCGAGGCCGACTACGTCGTCGCGGTCGCGCCACTGACCGAGCAGACGAAGGGCATGTTCGACGCAGAGGCCTTCGCCGCGATGAAACCCGGCGCGCGGTTCGTCAACGTCGGCCGCGGCGAACTGGTCGTCACTTCGGACCTGGTCGGCGCACTGCGGGACGGCTCGCTCGGTGGTGCGGCGCTCGACGTCTTCGACACCGAGCCGCTGCCGCCCGAGAGTCCTTTGTGGACTATGGAGAACGTGCTGATTTCGCCGCATATGTCGGGAGACTTCATCGGTTGGCGTAATACTCTGGTAGAGGTGTTCGCGGACAACTTCCGTCGCTGGCGCGCGGGGGAGCCGCTGCGCAACGTCGTGGACAAGCAGCTCGGATACGTGCCGTCGGAGACGCTTCGCCAAGGTTAGGGGCCGGATGAACGACACCAAGTCGACCGCGAGTGAGCTCGTCGCCGCGTATGCCACCGGAGAGCTGTCGCCGGTCGAGGCCACTCAGAACGCGTTGCGGGCCATCGAAGAACATGACGGCGAGACGAACGCGTTCTGCTTCGTCGATGCCGATGGCGCGCTCGAACAGGCGAAAGCGTCCGAAATCCGCTGGCGGGACGGTAATCCGATCGGCTGGCTCGACGGTGTCCCGGCCTCGATCAAGGACATGTTCCTGACCCAAGGCTGGCCGACGCTGCGCGGTTCGCGGTGCATCGACCCGAACCAGCCATGGGACGTCGACAGTCCGGTCACCGCGCGACTGCGGGAGAACGGCTTGGTGCTGCTGGGAAAAACCACGACGCCGGAACTGGCGTGGAAGGGCGTCACCGACAACACGCTGACCGGGATCACCCGTAACCCGATCGACCCGTCGAAGACGGCGGGCGGGTCCAGCGGGGGAAGCGCCGCGGCCGTCGCGGCGGGGATGGGTGAGCTCTCCGTCGGCACCGACGGCGGTGGCTCGATCCGGATTCCGGCCTCGTTCTGCGGAATCGTCGGCCTCAAACCGACGCACGGCCGGATCCCGCTGTTCCCGGCGAGCCCGTTCGGGCCGCTCTCGCACGCCGGCCCGATGGCGCGTTCGGTCGACGACACGGCGCTGCTCCTCGACGTCCTCGCGATGCCCGACCACCGCGACCCGGCCGCGCTCGCCCCGCCCGTCTCGACTTTCCGGGAAGCCGTCCGGCGGGACGTGCGCGGGCTGATCGCCGCCTACTCGCCGACGCTCGGCTTCGTCGACGTCGACCCGGAGGTCGCGGCCATCGTCAAATCGGCGGTCCAGTCGCTGGGTGACGCCGGCCTGCACATCGAGGAGACCGATCCCGGCTTCACCGATCCCAAGCCCGCTTTCGACATCCTGTGGTCGACCGGGGCGGCCAAGTGGCTGGACACCTTCCCCGCCGGTTCGGAGACGAAGGTCGATCCCGGGCTGCGGAAGGTGTGGGAACTCGGCAAGACCTTCTCGGCGAGCGACTACCTCGGTGCCAACGCCGAGCGGGCCGCGCTGGGCATCCTGATGGGCGAGTTCCACACGCGCTACGACGTGCTGATCACGCCGACCCTCCCGATTCCCGCTTTCGAAGCCGGGCACGAGGTGCCGCCGGGCAGCGGCCTGAGCGGCTGGCCGGACTGGACGCCGTTCACCTACCCGTTCAACATGACCCAGCAGCCCGCCGTCAGCATCCCGGCAGGCCGCACCTCGCGCGGCCTGCCGGTCGGCCTGCAGATCGTGGGCCCGCGGCACTCCGACGACCTGGTCCTCGCGGTCGCGAAGCTTCTCGAGGAGGTCCGCCCCTGGCCGTGACCTGCGGAAAGGGAGCAAGGGACCTTTGCTGTCGCTTTCCAGGGGCGCGGGGGTCAGGGCCGGACGGCGTGGGTCTTCCGGACGAGCCCGCGCACCTGGCCGCTGCACAGTGCGAGGCAGGTGGCCGTCACGACCAGGGCGGCGCACGCGAGCAGTGTCGTGCTGACCCCGAAGTGCTGCGCGGCCGGTCCGGCCGCCATCTGACCGAGGGGCAGGGCGATGAAGGAACCGAGCATGTCGTAGGAGTAGACGCGCGCGAGCTTCTCTTCGGGCACGTTCTCCTGCAGCGAGACGTCCCACGCGACCACGAACTGCTCGATCGCCAGGCCGGACACGAACATGGCCGCCAGCAGCAGCGGCAGCCACGGCGCCTGGCCGAGGAGGATCAACGGCGGCGCTTCGAAAAGGATCACCGCGACGCCGACGAACAGCGCGCGCCGCGGCTGCCATCGAGCCACGAGGATCCCGCCGACGAGTGAGCCGATCGTCTGCGCGGCGAGGGCGAATCCCCAGCCGGAGCGGCCGAAACTGCTGTCGGCGACCATGGGACCGAGGACCGCGATCCCACCGGCGATGACCGCGTTCACCACCATGAACTGCACGACCACGACCCACACCCAGGTCCGTGACCGGAACTCGTGCCAGCCTTCGACGAGTTCCGCCAGCGGGCGGCTGCCGGGGATCCGTTCCCGGCGGCTGAGGCGGATACGCCGGTAGGACAGGGCGGAGCCCAGGAACAGCAGCGCGTTCCCGCCGAGGGCCCAGCCGGGGCCGACCGCGGTGACCATGATGCCGCCGAGTCCGGCGCCGGCGATCCGGCCGGAGTTCGAGAGCAGCCTGCCAAGGGCGTTGGCCGGCGCCAGCAGTTCGGCGGGCACCGTCAACGGGGTGAGCGACGCCGAGGCGGGCGCGGAGATCGCGGCCACCGCGCCGTTGGCCACGCTGAGGCCGACCAGCAGCGGGATCGACGTGAATCCACAAAGGACACTCGCCGCGATGACCGCCTGGGTCAGCGTGGCGGCGAGTTCGGTGCCCTGCAGGATCACCGATCGCGGCAGCCGGTCGGCCAGCACCCCGCCGAACAGCAGCAGGATCACACTCGCCACCGAACGCGCGCCCACCACGATGCCGATGTCGATGGCCGAACCGGTCAGGTCGATCACCGCGAACGCCAGCGCGAGCGGGGCGACGGCGTTGCCGAATTCCCCGAACGTGCGGCCGCCGATCAGCCAGCGGAAGTTGCGGTGGCGCAGGGGTTCGCGCAGCGACGTCACGATCGCCTCATCTCGAACAGCGACACCGTCGCGCTGACCGGGATCGTGCCCCGCGTGCGGGGTGGCCGCGCGGCCGAGTGCAGCAGCCTGCTCAGTTCGTGAGCGTGTTCGAGTGCCTTCTCCCAGGTCTTGCGGTCGACCCACATCTCCGCGTCGGTCATCGACGCGCGTTTGTCGAGGACGCGGAACTCGCTGCGGCGCTTGAGCTCTTGGGCCATCGTCGCGAGGAGGAGCTGTTCCTCCCGCGGATTCGTCGACGTGAACCGCGCTCCGGACTCCGGATCGTGCCGATAGCGCTTCGCCAGCCCGCCTCGGATCCGGACCTCCTCGGCGACGTCGAGCAGGCCTGCGTCGTGCAACCGTCGCAGGTGGTAGCTGACATTCGCTTGTGTCTCACCGAGTTCGCGCGCGGCCTCGGCCGCACTCATCGCGACACCGGTCAAAAGCGACAGAATGCGCAGCCGTACGGGATGGGCGAGGACGCGCAGCCCGTCGAGGCTGGGGGACTCGGACATGAAACGAGTATCGGCTGCCGGGCCTTGACCGTCAAACAGTTATTTGGGGGTCTCGTCGGCCGGGAGATCCGGTGTGGTGATCCGCCGTCTGTGCTCTGCTGGAGGTATGCGTACGACGACATTGGGCAGGAGCGGTCTCGAGGTGTCGAGGATCGCTTTCGGCACCTGGCAGCTCGGCGGAGACTGGGTTCGTTCGACGAGGACGCGGCCATCGCCGTGGTCGCGCCGACGCCGTTCCCGTCTCGGGCGCGAGCCCGGAAGGTGTGGCCTAGAGCTTGAACTCGGTCCCGTCCAACGGAAGCGAGGCGCCACCGTCCAGTACGGCGGCGTGCTCCGGTGAGGCCGGATCGATCACCGGGTTCGTGTTGTTCAGATGCGTGTACGCCCAGCGAGGGCCGGGCCGGAGCTTCGTGAGGCTTCCGGTGATCGGCAGATGCCCCATCGCCAGCTGGGCGCCGTCGCCGACCTCGGCCGCGGTGGCGCCCGACATCTCGTCCGGCGCGAAGAAGGTTCCGTCCAGCAACACCAGACCGGCGTCGCGAGTGAACTCGTCGAAGCCGTCCGGCCAGCTCTTCAGGCAAGGCGCGTACACGAGGACGCCACCGGTCTGGACGTCTTCGATCCGGTACGCCACCACCCACGGACCATCCTCGGTGGACGAACGCGCGTACTTCGGCCGTTTGTCGCTCACGGGAAGCACGCTCACCCGCAGACCGTCGATGGTGGCCTCCGACGACGGCAGCCAGTCCCAGCCGCCGTAGCCGTCGATGATCGACCGCGCGGGGAATCGTTCGGACAGGGCGTGCAGGACGGCGTCCGGCGCCCACACCGGAAGTCCGCCCGCTTCGCGCAGCAGAAGCAGCCCGAGGGAATGATCGAGCTCGGCGTCGGTGAGCAGCACCCCGCGCAACGGGATCTCCCTCGGCCCTGGCCCGGCACGCAGTGGCGGTGTGGCGAGGATCTGCGCGCGGATGTCCGGTGACGCGTTGAGCAGGTACCAGCCCTCGCCGTCCGCGCTCACCGCGACACAGTCTTGCGTCCGCGGCGGCGCGTCCGAAACGCACAGCGCGCAGGCGCAGTTCCATTGCGGGAAGCCACCGCCCGCCGCGGTGCCGAGCAGAATCACCCTCATCGTGGCGCCCTCATCACGAGTTCGTCCGTTTCCGGGGGCGTGGCGAGGATGAGATCGACGACGTCACGCCGCGGTGAACGTGAGCACACCGGATCGGTGGCCGCGGCGTCACCGGTGAGCTGGAACGCCTGGCATCGGCAGCCGCCGAAGTCGATCGCGCGCCGTTCGCAGGTGCCGCAGGTGTCCGGCATCCAGTCCTCACCGCGGTAGGCGTTGAAGGAACCGGATTCGTACCAGATCCACGCCAGCGGCTTGTCCCGCACGTTGTCGAATTCCAGCGTCTCGATCGCCGTCGACGCGGGACAGGGCAACACGTTCCCATCGGGGGCCACGGTCAATTGCCGCGCGCCCCAGCCGTACATGCAGGGCTTCGGGTACTGCTCGTAGTAGTCCGCGACGACGTAGATGACCTCCATGCGATCGCGCAGCCGTTCGGTGGCGGCGCGCACGATCGGCTCGGCCTCGTCGAGTTGCCGCCGGGTCGGCATCAGGGCGTCGCGGTTGCGCAGAGCCCAGCCGTAGTACTGCGTGTTGGCCAGTTCGAGCCGGTCCGCGCCCATTTCCTCGGCGAGCTCGATGATCCCGGCGAGTTGATCGTGATTCTGCCGGTGCAGGACGACGTTCACCGAAAGCGGCAGCCCGGCCTTCTTGATCAGTTCGGCGGCGACCAGCTTCCGGTCGTGCGCCCGTGCGCCGGCGAGCCGGTCCGCGCGTCCGGGGGTCGCGCCCTGGACGGACAGCTGGATGTGCGCGATGCCGCGTTCGACGAGATCGTCCAATCTGGACTCCGTCAGACCGAGCCCGGACGTCACCAGGTTCACGTAGCAACCCAGTTTCGTGGCGTGTTCGACCAGGATGGGCAGATCCGGCCTGGCGAGTGGTTCGCCGCCGGACATGTGCACCTGGAGCACGCCGAGTTCGCGTGCCTGTGAGAGCACGGAAAGCCATTCCTCTGTGGACAGTTCACCGTCACGGGCGATCAGCTCGACCGGATTCGAACAGTACGGACAGTGCAACGGGCAGCGGTGGGTCAGTTCGGCCAGCATGCCCAGTGGCGGTGCCGCGGTTTTCAGGTCCATTCGACGATCCGCCGTTCTCCCAGCCGGGCCAGGACGTCCAGGATTTCTTCCGCACGCACACCGGTGTAGCGCTTCCGCAACGCCGAAGCGATCCCCGCGACGTCTTCGACGCCGTCGCAGAGCTTGAGCACGGCGGCGGCGGTCGGATTCGGGACGAGTACGCCTTCGGGGAACAGGAGTACGTGCGTTTCCCTGGTCTGGTCATAACTCAGCCGGACCCCGCGCCGCAGCCGCGGCACCGAGCCCATCTCGAGGGTGCTCATCGCTACTCCTTGGCCGCGGCGCGCTCGATGGCGTCGAGCACGAACCAGAGCACGTCGGTCTTGAACGACAGCGCCGCGATCGCCTTCTCCTGCTGCTCACGGGTGACGGCGTACCGCACGACGATGTCCAGCGTCCCCTTCCCCTCACCGGAGACCTTGTCGATGCGATCGGTGAAATAGGCGAGGTCCTCCGGCGCGATCCACGAATAGTTCGCCAGCATGTCGGCGACCCGCCGCTGCATGAGATGGCCGGCGAACATTTCGGTCAGCCCCGAAGCGACCGCTTCGAGCCAAGGTTTCGTGCGGGCGAAAGTCACGTAGGCGTCGACGGCGAACCGTACGCCGGGGACGACGTGCCGCTGATCGAGAACCTCTTCGCGGTCGAGCCCGACCGCGGTGCACAAACGGAGCCACCGCTCGATTCCGCCGTCTCCGGCCTTGGTCCCGTCGTGGTAGACGATGCGGTCGAGCCATTCCCGGCGGATTTCCGGCAACGGGCAGTTGCTGATGATCGCCGCGTCCTTCTGCGGAAGCACGCATTGGTAGTACCAGCGGTTGGCGGCCCAGATCTTCAGTTCATACTCGGACAGGTCGCCGCGGTGCATCCGCTCGTGGAACGGGTGGGTGCCCCAGTAGCGGTGCGAAAGCCCGTGCAAGGCCGCGATGAAGTCCGACGACGACATGAGGGACACCGTGCTGCCTCCAACGGCTCGCTGATCGAAACGGCGGCCCGGTGGTGGGGGACGGCCCCCACCACCGGACGCGGATTCAGTCCTCCATGCGGGCCGCGTAAGCCGTGACCTCCATGGGGGTTTCGTACTCGACGAAGTCGGGGGTGGTCCATACCTCGATGGTTTCGATCATATCCGCTCCTAACGTCCACATGGGATCGAACAGGGCCGAGCCACCGTCACCCTAGAAGCGGGCCGCCGATTCTGACCAGACGTAAGAACCGACTACCGGAGCTGTTTTGTAAAGTTTCCTACCTATGGCCGATCGAGCCACCCCGATCGTCACGCTCGGCGCACACAACGGTTAACGGCGGGTGCCTCCGATAGCCCGTCCAGTGGTGTCCGTTTCATCCTATGGTGTGTTTGTATCCAACTTGACGGGTGCACCCCGACCACCCGCCTACCGCCGCCATCCGAGCTCCAGGGGTGTAGCTGAAGGAGGCGTCCCATGTCCTTACGTCGTACTCTCGCCGCCACGTTCGCCGCCGCGACGGCCGTGTCGATCGCGGCCGTTCCGGCGGCCGCCGCCGAAGCGCCGTCCGTCCAGGCGATCAGACAACTCGCGAGCGGCCTCAACCAGGCCTGGTCGATCGACTTCCTGCCCGACGGCACCGGGCTCTTCACCCAGAAGGACGCCAGGACGATCAGCAAGATCGACAAGGCGGGCAAGGTCACCACGGTCCAGACCATCCCCGGGGTGAGCGTCACCGCGGAGGCGGGCCTGCTCGGCATCGCCGTCTCGCCGAACTACACCACCGATCAGACGGTCTTCGTCTACTACACGACCAGTTCCGACAACCGGATCGCCAAACTGAAGCTGGGCCAGGCGCCGACGCCGATCGTCACCGGCATCCCGCGTGGTTCGCAGTACCACCACGGCGGGCGGATCAGGTTCGGTCCGGACGGCTACCTCTACGCGGGCACCGGTGACGGCCAGAACGGCGCCAACGCGCAGAACAAGAACTCCCTCGGCGGCAAGGTCCTGCGCGTCACCACCGACGGCGCGGCCGCGCCCGGCAATCCGTTCAACACCCGCGTCTACTCCTACGGCCACCGCAATGTCCAGGGGCTGACCTGGGCGAACGGTCAGCTGTACGTCTCCGACATCGGCGCCAACAGGCTCGACGAGCTGAACAAGATCGAGTCCGGCAAGAACTACGGCTGGCCGACCTGCGAAGGCCCCTGCAACACGGCGGGGATGACCAACCCGGTGAAGGCCTGGCCGACGTCTTCGGCGACGCCGAGCGGGCTCGCGGCCTACAAGGGCTCGCTGTACATGGCTTCGCTCAAGGGCGGCACGTACAAGCTCGACCTGAACGGCAACGGCGGCAAGCTCTGGACCAACCTCGGCCGTACGCGTGACGCGGTCGCCGGTCCGGACGGCCAGCTGTACACGATCACCCCGGGTGCTCTCTACGTCTCCGACGGCAGCTGACCCCTTGACGCGGTTTTTTCTCCTGCCGCTGTGGGTTTGGTGTTGACACACCCCCCCCCCAGAGGAAAAAAGAGGGGGGGGGGGGAGAAAAAAAGGGGAGGGGGGCC
>NZ_JBVJCE010000003.1:276652-306611 GCF_055588925.1 Amycolatopsis sp. NPDC041971
TGGCAAGCGATCACCCTGGGTCCTCTCGATTTCTACGAGGGCAGCTGCCCCTTTGGTTTTTTCCTCCCTCTGAATGCGGTGGTTGCACGCGCAACCACCGCATTCAGAGGACGAAACGCGGGTGGGAGGAGGACTAAACGCGGGGCAGGGATACCGCGTGCTCGAGTTCGACCAACGCGGTGTCCAGGTGGGTCAGGATGCGCTGGAGATGCGGGACGCTGCGGCGGCAGCCGGTGACGCCGAAGTTCAGGTCGTCCCCGTTGCTGGTCAGCGTGATGTTCAGTGCCTGCCCGTCGAGCAGTACCGACGCCGGGTAAATGCCGTCGAGCGACGCGCCGTTCCAGTACATCTGCTTGCGCGGCCCCGGCACATTGGAGATCACCAGGTTGAACGGCGGTTTCGTGTTGTTCACGAAACCGGGGATCGGCGACACGCCGAGCTGGGCGACGTTGAGCCCCGACAGCAGCAGCGTCTGCAGTGGGGTCAGCTCCGAGAACAGCTTCTTCCCGTTCCGCATGGACGCGTTGATCATCGCGAGCCGCGCGGCCGGATCGGTCAGGTGGGTGGCCAGGTTGCACAGCAGCGCGCCGATATTGTTCCCCGCCGCGTTCCCGCTGTCCTTACGCCGCAGGGAAACCGGGACCATCGCGGTCAGCGGCGCGTCGGGAAGCGCGTTCTGTTCGATCAGGTAGTCCCGTAGCGCTCCCGAGCACATCGCGAGGACGACGTCGTTGCGCGACACACCGGCCGCCGTCGCGATCTCGCGTACCCTGTCCAGCGGCCATGACTGCGCCGCGAACCGCCGGGCCCCGCCGATCGGGACGTTGAACATCGTCTTCGGCGCCTGCGACGGCAGCGTCAGGGTGTGCTCCTGGAACGCTTCACGCGCCACCTTCATCGCGGCGGGCGCGATGCCGGCGAGCTGGTTGACCGTCTTGCCCATGGTCTGGAACAGCGAGGGGGCCGCCGCCTTGCCGTCGCGGCTTCCGCCGGGTTTGGGCCGGGAGCCCCACGGCGGCGGGCAGTCGAGGTCGAACGGGTCGTCCGACAGCGTGCCTTGCAGATGCCGCAGCGCCGAGACACCGTCCATCAGCGCGTGGTGGATCTTGCTGTAGATCGCGAACCGGCCGTCCTGCAGCCCCTCGACCAGATGGATCTCCCACAGGGGGCGGTGCCGGTCGAGGAGGGTGCTGTGCCAGCGTCCGGTCAGTTCCAGCAGTTCGCGGATCCGGCCGGGCTGGGGCAGCGCCGAATGCCGGAAGTGGTAGTCGAGTTCGAGGTCGGTGTCGGTCGACCAGGCGAGGTGGCCCGCGGTGTTGACCGGCCGGGCGGGACGGCGGCGGAACACCGAGCGCATGTTGTCGGAATCGAGCAGTTTCCGGCGGATGTCACGCAGGTAGTCGGGCCCGGCGTCCTCGGGTTTCTTGAACAGTTGCAGCCCGCCGACGTGCATCGGATGTTCGCGAGTCTCGACGAGAAGGAACATCGAGTCGGTCACGGGCATGAACGGCATCGTCGGACCACCTTCCGCGCGGCGGCGTGCGAGCACGCCGGGTGCCAGAGTCTACGCACACCGAAACCACCTTCTCACGCTTTAGGGTGGCTCACATGACGATCCCGACCGATCCGCAGACGGGCAGGTCCGAGGTGCGTTTTCCCGCCGAGAACCCGACAGGAGAGTTCCATCGGTCCGCCAACCATTTCGACGCGCGCATCACCGCCGACGGCCGTGACGGCTGGCCGGTGGAAGCGGGACGATACCGGCTGGTGGTCAGCCGGGCCTGTCCCTGGGCGAACCGCGGGCTGGTCGTCCGGCGGCTGCTCGGTCTCGAGTCGGCGCTGAGCGTTGCCGTGGCCGATCCGATCCAGGACGAGAAGAGCTGGCGGTTCACCCTCGATCCCGATGACCGGGATCCGGTACTCGGCATCAAGTACCTGGCCGAGGCCTACCACGCGGCCGATCCGCACTACATGGGCGGGATCAGCGTTCCGGCCATTGTGGACATTCCGAGCAAGCGGCTCGTGACCAACGATTATCCGCGGATCACGCTGGATCTGTCCACCGAATGGACCAGTCTCCACCGGCCCGGCGCTCCCGACCTCTACCCGGAGCGACTGCGTGACGAGATCGACGGCGTCAACGTCGGCGTCCACGCGGACGTCAACGCCGCCGTTTACCAAGCCGGTTTCGCGACCGAGCAGGCCGCGTACGAGGACGCGTACACCCGGCTCTTCGCCATGCTGGACGTGCTTTCCGAGCGGCTGGAAAAGCAGCGCTACCTCGTCGGTGACACGATCACCGAAGCGGACATCCGGCTGTTCACCACGCTCGTCCGCTTCGATCCGGTCTATCACGGGCATTTCAAGTGCAACCGGAACAAACTGACCGAAATGCCGGTGCTGTGGGCCTATGCCCGTGACCTCTTCCAAACGCCGGGTTTCGGTGACACCGTCGATTTCGACCACATCAAGCGGCACTACCACGCGGTGCACGAGCAGGTGAACCCGACGCGGATCGTCCCACTGGGACCGGAGTTGTCCGGCTGGACGGCGCCGCACCACCGGGAGCAGCTGGGCGGGCGGCCGTTCGGCGACGGCACGCCGCCGGGACCGCCGCCCGAGGACGAACGGATCGGGGACAGGAAATGGAGCCACTTCCTGAACGCACCGACGTCGTCGTGATCGGCGGCGGCATCGTCGGGGTGAGCTGCGCGTACCGGCTCGCCGCGGCCGGGGTCTCGGTGCTGCTGCTCGAACGCGGGACCCTGGGCGGGGGCTCGACGGCGAAGGCCGCGGGCGGGATCCGGTCGTCGTTCACCACCCGGGTCAACATCGAGATCGGGCTGCGCGGGCTGGCCGAGTACGCCTCCTTCGCCGAGACGTACGGGACCGAGCTCGACTTTCGCCGCGACGGCTATCTGTACCTGGTCACCGATCCGGCCGACCTGCCCGAATTCGAGCGCTGCGCCGAACTGCAGAACTCCTACGGCGTCCGCAGCCACCTCGTCGAGCCCGCCGAAGCGCGGCGGTTCTCCCCGCTGATCGACACCGACGGCGTGATCGCGGCCCTGTGGTCGCCGGACGACGCCAAGGCGACACCGGACTCCGCGGTCCAGGGTTACGCGCGGGCGGCCCGCGGGCACGGAGCGGTGCTGAGGACGGGCACCGAAGTCGTCGGGATCGAACGCGACGGCGACGAGATCACCGGCGTCCGGACCCGCGAAGGCTTCGTGCGGACGAACGCGGTGGTCTGCGCGGCGGGCGCGTGGTCGGGGCGGATCGGCGAACTCGCCGGCGTCGACCTCCCGGTACGGCCGTTCCGGCGGCAGGTCGTGTTCACCGGCCCGGTCGCGGACCTGCCCGGATCCGTGCCGCTGACCATCGAGATGCCGTCCGCCTTCTACTTCCACCGCGAGGGCCTCGGCCTGGCGATGTCCTTCTGCGACGGTGACGGCGATCCCGGCTTCGACACCCGCTACCAACCGGGTGACTGGCTGCCGAAACTCGCCGAAATCGCCGCGCGCAGGGTGCCCGCGGTACTCGACGCGGGGATCCGCGGCGGCTGGGCCGGGCTGTACGAGGTCACCCCCGACCGCAACCAGATCGTGGGGGAAAGCGTCCTCCTGTCGCGGTTCTTCTACGCGACCGGCTTTTCGGGACACGGGTTCCAGATGGGCCCGGCGGTGGGGGAGCTCGTGCGGGACCTCTACCTGGGGCGGGTCCCGGCCATCGACATCACCGGGCTCGACGTCCGCCGGTTCGCCGGCGACCGGGCCGAGACGAGGGAGCACAACATTGTCTGAGTTCGTCGAAGTCACCACCGAAGCCGAACTGCGTGAGATCCTGCCGCCGCCGCTGGAACGGACCGCGAACAAGGCGCGCCCGAAGCTGCACGAGATGGACCGCCAGTGGCTCGCGGAGTCACCGTTCGTGCTGATCGCGACCTCGGCGGCGGATGGCACCTGCGACGTCTCACCGAAGGGCGACCCGGCCGGGTTCACGCTGGTACTGGACGACACGCGGATCGCCATCCCGGAGCGCCCCGGCAACCGGCGCGCCGACGGGTTCCGCAACGTGCTGTCGAACCCGCACGTCGGGCTGATCTACCTGATCCCGGGCCGCGGCGACACACTGCGGATCAACGGCCGCGCGCGGCTCGTGCGGGAGGCGCCGTTCTTCGACGACATGATCGTCAAGGGCAGCCGGCCGAAGCTGGCGCTGGTGGTCGACATCGACGAGATCTTCCACCACTGCCAGAAGGCGTTCATGCGGTCGAAGCTCTGGTCGCCGGAAAGCTGGGCGCCCGGCGCGCTGCCGTCCCGCGCGGCGATCGCCAAGACCTTCGAACGGCCGGAGGAGAGCTTGGCCGACCTCGAGGCTTACTACGGTCCCGCCTACGCGGCCGGGTTGTACTGAAGCCACCGTCCTTCACAGACAGTCGGACCACGGTGCGACGGTTGCTGGATCGTTCAACGATCTGGCACTATCGGCGGGGTGCCTGCACCCACCGGAGCCCAGCATCTCGCCGACGCGCTGACCGCTCTGGGGACCGAAGTGGTCTTCGGTCTCCCTGGGGTGCACAACCTGCCGTTATGGGAGGCGCTGGCCGCTACGGACATCCGGCTCGTCGGGGTCCGGCACGAGCAGACGGCCGGGTACGCGGCGGACGGTTACGCCCGCGCGACCGGCAAGCTCGGCGTCGCGTTGGTGACCACGGGGCCCGGCGCGGCGAACACGCTCGCCGCCGTCGGCGAGGCCATGGCGTCGGCCGCGCCGGTGCTGGTCATCGCCACCGACATCCCGTCCACGCTGCGGCGACCCGGCGTGGTCCGCGGTGTGCTGCACGAGACGTCGGATCAGCAGGCGATGTTCGCGCCGGTCACCAAGGCCGGGTTCACCGTCCCGAGCGCGGACCAGGTCGCCGCCACGCTCCACCGCGCGGCCCGGCTGGCGCTCCAGCCGCAGAGCGGGCCGGTCTACCTCGGCATCCCGGCCGATTTCCTGTCGCAGCGGACCCCGGCGCGTCGGCCGCCGCGGTCGCACGCCCGGCCCGCCGAGATCCCGGATCTCACCGAGGCCGAGGCGCTCCTCGCCACCGCGGACCGGCCGCTGATCTGGGCGGGAGGTGGCGCGCTGCGCGCCGAGGCGGGTGAGGCGATCGGGAAACTCGCCGAACGACTGGCCGCCCCGGTACTCACCACGTTCGGCGCTCGCGGGCTCCTGTCGGTCGATCATCCCTGTCTCGCCCCGAACCCGGTGCACGCGCCCGAAGTCGGGGCGCTGTGGGACGAGGCCGACGTCGTCCTCGCCATCGGCACCGACTTCGACGGGCTGATGACGCAGAACTGGTCGATGCCGCAGCCGAGGAAACTCATCGCGATCAACGTCGACCCGGACGACGCCGCCAAGAACTACCAGCCGGACATCACGCTGGTCGGGGACGCCCGGGTGCTCACCGAGGCGCTCAAGGTCGAGGAACGGCCCGGTATCGCGGCGCTCGTCGGCAGGCTCGCCAAGGTCTCCGCCCGGGTCCGGCAGCGGATCAAGGAAGAGGAACCACAGGCCGCGGATCTGCTGTCCACTTTGGACGAGGTGCTGCCGCCCGACGCCGTCGTGGTCGCGGACATGTGCGTGGCCGGGTACTGGATCGGCGGCTTCCACCGTGTCCGTGCCCCCCGCAAACTCGCGTACCCGATGGGCTGGGGCACGCTCGGCTACGGCTTCCCGGCCGCGCTCGGCGCCGGCGCGGCGGGCACCGGCCGCGCGATCTGTGTCAGTGGTGACGGCGGTTTCCTGTTCGCCTGCGGTGACCTCGCCACGATGGCGCAGGAGCAGTTGCCGGTCACGGTGATCATCGTCGACGACGGCGGCTACGGGATGCTTCGTTACGACCAGGACCGGGCCGGGCTGCCGCGCCGGGGTGTCGACTGGGACAGTCCCGATTTCGTCGGCCTGGCGAGGTCCTTCGGCGTGCACGCGGACCGGGTGTCCGGGTTCGGGCGCGCGTTCCGGCGGCTCCTCGGCGAGTTCATCGAGTCCGACGAGCCGAACGTGCTGGTCGTGCGCGCGAAGATGGCGCCGCCGCTCAACACCTCGCCGCGCTGGTACCGCAAGGAATCCCCGTGACCAGGCTCCGCGTCGGTGTGGACATCGGCGGCACGTTCACCGATCTCTGCGTACTCGACGAGACAGGTGTCGTCGCCGTCGGCAAGGTGCTGACGACGCATGACGAGCCCGCTCGCGCGGTCGAAGAAGGTCTCAAGAGGACACTCGCCGACGCCGGGCTGCACGCGGGCGACGTCGAGCAGTTCGTGCACGGGACCACGCTGGTCACGAACGCGCTGATCGAACGCAAGGGGGCGCGCACCGCGCTGCTGGCGACGGCCGGTTTCCGTGACGTGCTGGAGATGCGGCGCGAGCATCGGTACGAACTGTACGACCTGCTCATCGAGCTCCCCGCCCCGCTGGTCCCACGTCACCTGCGGTTCGACGTCCCCGAGCGGATCCTCGCCGACGGGAAAGTCCACACAGGACTGGATGAGGAGTACGTCGCACGGCTCGGCCGCGAACTCGACGCCCGCGGGATCGACGCGGTGGCGATCTGTTTCCTGCACGCCTTCACGAATCCCGCGCACGAACGGCGGGCCGCCGAGGTGCTCAAGGACGTCGCGCCCCGGTTGCGCGTCGCGCTGTCCAGTGAGGTCGTCCCCGAAATCCGCGAGTTCGAACGCACGTCGACCACGGTCGCGAATGTGTACGTCCAGGACCTCACCGAACGCTATCTCCGTGATCTGGAACGGCGTCTGCGCGAGGCCGGGGTGCGGTCGTCGCCGCACATCATGCTGTCCAACGGCGGGATCGCGACCGTCGACACGGCCGCGCGCCACCCGATCCGCATCCTCGAATCCGGACCGGCGGGTGGGGCGCTGGCCGCGTCCGCGATCGGATCCGCGGCGGGGATCGGGGATCTGCTGGCCTTCGACATGGGCGGCACGACGGCGAAACTGTGCATGATCTCCGAAGGCGCGCCGCTGGTGACGCACGAATTCGAAGTCGACCGGAAGTACCGGCTGCTGCCGGGATCCGGGCTGCCGGTCAAGGTGCCGGTCATCGACATGATCGAGATCGGCGTCGGCGGCGGCTCGATCGCCCGCATCGACGCGCTCGGCCTGCTCACCGTCGGGCCCGACTCGGCGGGCTCCGAACCCGGCCCGGTCTGTTACGGACGAGGCGGTACCGAGCCGACCGTGACCGACGCGGACCTCGTACTCGGCTATCTGGATCCGGGGTATTTCCTCGGCGGCGGAATGACTTTGGCCGCCGAAGGCGCGCGTGAGGCGATCCGCTCGAAGATCGCCGGACCGCTCGGCGTCAGCGTCGAAGAGGCAGCTTGGGGCATTCACGCCAGCGTCAACGAGGACATGGCCAACGCCGCCCATGTCCACGCCGTCGAGCGTGGCAAGGATCCGGCGAAGCTGCCGATGTTCACCTTCGGCGGCGCCGGACCGGTGCACGGCGTCGGTGTGGCGCGGGCGCTCGGCGCGCCCGAGATGGTCGCGCCGAGCGCGGCCGGGGTGTTGAGCGCGGCGGGATTCCTCACCGCGCCACTGGCCTTCGACTTCGTGCGTTCGGCGCGCGCGGCGGTACTCGAGCTGTCCTGGGAACAGGTCGACTCGCTGTTCGCCGAGATGGAGGCCGAAGGCACGGCACTGCTGGAGAAGTCCGGTGTGGACGGTGCGGAGGTGACGCACCGGCGGATCGCCGAGATGCGGTACTCCGGGCAGGGTTACGAGATCCGCGTGCCGGTCGAACGGGGAAACTGGCCGGAGTCGCTGGTCGACGCGTTCACCGAGACCTATCGGACGTTGTACCGGCGGACCGGGCCGGACGTCGCGATCGAGGTACTCAACTGGCGTGTCGTTTCCCGCGGCCCGGCGCCCGAGGTCACGCTGAAACTCGCTGGTGCCGAGGCCGAAGGCGACGCGCGCAAGGGGAGTCGTCCGGCGTACTTTCCCGCCGCGGGTGGCTTTGTCGACACGGCGGTGTTCGACCGGTACCGGCTCAAACCAGGCGACCGGGTCGAGGGGCCGGCCATTGTGGAGGAACGAGAGTCCACTGTGGTCGTCCCGCCGGGTGCTCACTGTGTGGTCGGCGCGGACGCCGGCCTGGTGGTGACGGTATGAGCGTCGACCCGATCCTGGTGGGGGTGCTGGGAAACCGGCTGCACTCGATCCTGGCCGAACAACAGAACGCGCTCGTCAGCACGGCGTTCTCCTCCGTGGTGCGGGAATCGCTGGATCTCGCCTGCGCGGTGTTCGACTCGCGGGGCGAGATGATCGGCCAGTCCGTCGGTGGAACCCCCGGCCACATCAACGCGATGGCGACCGGGATGCACCACTTCGTCGCCGCGTACCCGCCGGAGACCTTGAAGCCGGGCGACGTCC
Source organism: Amycolatopsis sp. NPDC041971 (assembly GCF_055588925.1). Taxonomy (NCBI): domain Bacteria; kingdom Bacillati; phylum Actinomycetota; class Actinomycetes; order Pseudonocardiales; family Pseudonocardiaceae; genus Amycolatopsis; species Amycolatopsis sp. NPDC041971. The sequence continues at coordinate 285,097 of NZ_JBVJCE010000003.1, forward strand.
TGCTCACCAACGACCCGTGGCAGACGGCCGGACAGCTCAACGACATCACCGTCGCCACGCCGGTGTTCCTGCGGGGGCGGCTCGTCGCGTGGTTCGCTTCCTGTTGCCACGCGCCGGACATCGGCGGACGACTGGTCTCGGCCGAGGCCGACGAAGTCTTCGAAGAGGGTTTGCGCCTGCCGATCATGAAGTTCCTCCGCGCGGGCGAGGTCAACGCGGATCTCGAACTGCTGATCCGCGCGAACGTCCGTACGCCGGAAGAGACCATCGGCGACTTGTACGCGCAGGTCACCGGGAACGAGGTCGGTGCCGCGAGCCTGGTGCGGCTGCTGGAGGAGTTCGATCTCGATTCGTTGGACGACGTCGCCGCCGAGATCATGAATCGCTCGGAGCGGGCACTGCGGGACGCGCTGGCGAAGCTGCCGGACGGCACCTACACCAGCGAATCGGCGACCGACGGGTTCGACGACGAAGAAGTCGTTCTCAAGGTCGCCGTGACCATCGACGGCGAGGACATCCACCTCGATTTCGCCGGATCTTCGCCGCAGAGCCGCCGCGGGATCAATGTCGTCCTGAACTACACCAGGGCGTATGCCTCGTTCGCGGTCAAGGCGGCCATTTCGCCGGAAGTACCGCACAACGCGGGCTCGTTCCGGCCGGTGCACGTCACCGCGCCGGAGGGCTCAGTACTGAACTGCACGCCGCCCGCCCCGGTCGCGTCCCGGCATCTGATCGGGCACTTCCTGCCGTCGCTGCTGATCACCGCACTGGACGAAGTGTTGCCCGGCAACGCCTTGGCGCACAGCGCGGACGCGTTGTGGATGACGATCTGGCGCGGTACCGACGCCGAGGGCCGCGAGTTCATGCTCAACGTCTTCCAGACCGGCGGGATCGGCGCACGGGCCACCAAGGACGGTCTCAACACCACCGGGTTCCCGAGCGGCCTGCGGTCCACGCCGACGGAGGTCATCGAGACGATGGCGCCGCTGATCCAGCGCGAACGCGTGCTGCGCACGGACTCCGGAGGCGCCGGGCGATGGCGCGGCGGCCTCGGCCAAGGCACGTCGATGGCCGCTCGCGGTGAGCTTTCCTGGAGTGTCAACGGGAACGTCGATCGAGTGCGGCGACCGGCGTCCGGTGTGGACTCCGGGCACGACGGTGCGGTGGGCCGGTTCGAGCTGACCCGCGGCCCTTTGCCGTCGAAGAGCCGGGTGACCCTGCGCCCGGACGACGTCGTAAACGTGATCCTGCCCGGTGGCGGCGGTTACGGCGACCCGTTCGAACGGGAGCCGGAGGCCGTGCTCGCCGACGTCGTCGACGGATACGTGTCGGTGGAAGCCGCGCGTGAACTGTACGGCGTCGAGGTCACCTATCACGGAGATCCCGAGGCGCTGGTGCGGCTTCCGGAGGATTACACAGCGGTTTCGGCGAGAGGGAAAAGATGAGCATGGGTCGGCTGGCGGGCAAGGTCGCGGTCGTCTTCGGGGGCGCAAGGGGCATCGGCCTCGCCACCGTGAAGGAGTTCGTCACCGAGGGTGCGACCGTGTTCTCCAGCGACATCCGCGAACTCGCCGAACCCGTCCGGCACTCCATTGTGGACGCCACAGAAGAGGGGCAGGTCGACGAGTTCGTGCGCGGCGTGCTCGCCGAGACGGCCCGGGTCGACGTGCTGTTCAACAACGTCGGCATCCACCTCGGAAAGCCCTTGGCGGACACCACCTTGGCGGAATTCGACAACATCTTCGCGCTGAACGTACGGGCCGCCTTCCTCGGCACGCGGGCGGTGCTGCCGCGGATGATCGCGAACAAGGCGGGCAGCATCATCACGACGTCGTCCAACGGCGGGGTGATGGGCCGCCCCGGCGACCCGGTGTACAACGCCACCAAACACGCGCTGGTCGGCATGATGAAGTCGATCGCCGTCGCGCACGCGCACCAGGGAATCCGGGCGAACACGGTCAACCCGGGCGCGATCGACACGGACATGCTGCGCGGCACCCTCGCGTCGCCGGAGGAGTTCGAAGCCGAGCAACACCGGTTGACCGCGAGCACGCCGGCGGCGCGGGTCGGCGAGGCGTGGGAGGTCGCGAAGGCGGTCGTCTTCCTGGCCAGTGACGAATCGCGGTTCGTCAACGGGGTCGCGCTGCCGGTCGACGGCGCCAAGGCCGCCGGTGCCATGCCGGGCGACCGGTACCGCCTCGACTTCGAACTCGGCGTCAGGTAGCGCCATGTCCACTCCTGCCGCCGAGGAGTCACTTGCCCGCGACAGACCCTTGCTCGAACGGAGCGGGACAGCGCAACGGGTCGCCGAGATCCTGCGTCAGCGCATCACCGAAGGCGTCTTCCCGCCCGGGTCGAGGCTTTCCGAACCGTCGATCAGCGCCGCGTTGGGCGTTTCACGCAACACCCTGCGCGAGTCCTTCCAGCTCCTGGCGCACGAGCGGCTCGCGGTCCACGAACTCAACCGCGGCGTCTTCGTGCGGGAACTGACCGCACAGGACATCTCGGATCTCTACGTGATGCGCCGGGTCACCGAATGCGGTGCGCTGCGACGGGCGGCCGAACTGTCCACTGTGAATCTTTCGGCCGTCGAAACCGCGGTGCGGGAGGGGCGGGCCGCGGCGGGCGAAGGCGACTGGCAGGCCGCCGGGACCGCGAGCATCGCGTTCCACCAAGCGGTGGGCGACCTGGCGGGCAGCGAGCGGGTCAGCACGACGATGCGTCAGATGCTGGCGGAGACGCGGCTCTTCTTCGTGCTGGCGGAGAACACACGCGCGTTCTTCGAGCCGTTCCTGGGGCGGCACGAGCGGATCCTGCGGGAGCTGGAACGAGGACGGTTCGGCTCCGCGGAGACGGCGCTGGAGAAGTACCTGCGGGACGCGGAGAAGCAGCTGCTGGCCGCTTACGACCGACGGGACTCGTGAGCCGTGGCGGGTGGCCGTTCCGACGTGTCGCGAAAGCCACTTTCGCAACGCTGAAGGTCGCGAATGTGGCTTTCGCGACATCTGCGAGCGTGAGGGGCTCATCCGCGGCGGCGGTCACCTGTGGCTGCCGCGGGAACGCGTTCCGGTAAGCACCCGGCGAGACACCGACCTGGTTGCGAAAGTGGTGGATCGTCAGCGGCCGGTCGAGGTGCGCTCTCGCCCAGTCCAGTACCGGTGCCGGCCCTTGGTCGTCGGTGGCAGGGCCCCGGCAAAGTCGCATAGCCGCTGGTCGAGTGGATGTTGCGGTGACAGAGGCGGGCTCGTCACAGTCGCCTGACATCTTTCTCGACTGTCCGCATAGGACGCCTCCAGGGCTACGGTGCCCGATTTGGGCGTTTTTCGACCAGGTCGTGAGTGAGAAAGAGGGTTCTAGCCCTAAATTTCACTCACGACCTCAGTCGAAAAAAGTACATAAACACATCAAATGGACATCCAGCGGCCGAACGGTGTCCTTTGTGGACACTTGACGCTCAAGGTACCCTGTCATCCGCTCTCGTCGGAAGTCCAGTTCGAAGCACCAAAAGCGCCACTGACCAGCGGCTATGCGACTTTGCCGGAACCCTGGTCGTCGGTGGCGGGGACGGACAGATCGATGAACTGGGCCTGCTCGCCCGGGCGGTGCGCATCCCGTGCGAGGTGGCGCGGCGGCCGTCGAGCGGCCCGGCATCGACGTGTCGTGAGCGGCGATCCGGGACAACCCCTCCCCCCCCCCCCACGACCGTCGTTCACGTCTCGCGACGTGAACGAGGGCCTCGCGTTCGGTCATGAAGGGCGCAGCCGACGGGACCAGGTTCCTTCATGACACCCCCGTGCGACGGGCCAACGTGGGCCCGCCTCAGCGGAGGCGGAGTTCTTCGCCCTCGAAGTCCGCGATGATGATCCACGCGGACGGTCTCGGTGTCACCTGGAGGTCATCCGCCATACCGGCACATTGACCACACGCCCCGACATCTCCGGGAACTCATGCCCGCTGACCACGGTGAACCGCCATTTGTCGACCCCGCCGCCGATGATCTCGGCGTACCGCCGGGCGCCGTCCGCGTTGGCGAAGCGCACCTGCTGGCCGTTGGTGAGATGGGTGATCTTGACCGCCATCCGTGCCTCCCTGAAGTCCGGTGCCGGCCCGCGGAGCTTCCCCCTCCGGGGCCGGCGCGGACAGTAGAACACATGTTCGACCACCGTCGCCAATCCGATCCCCCGTGCGGGTCATCGCCGCATGGTCACCCGTGGCCACGCGTCCAGCCCGCGGGCGATTTCGTGGGCACGGACGGCACGCAGACCCTCGCTGAGGCTCTCCTCGGCGAGGGTCGCGAAGCCGAGCCGGGCGTAGTACGGCGCGTTCCACGGCACCTCGGCGTACGTCGTCAGCGTCAGCCCCGCGAGGCCTTCGCGCGAGGCCCACTCCTCGGCGTGCTCGATCAACCGCCGCCCGACGCCTCGCCGCGCGTGCTCCGGATGGACCGACACCTGCTCGATGTGACCGTGGCCATCGACGACCTCGGCGAGCAGGTACGCCACCGGGCCGTCGCCGGTGTCCCACACCCAGGCCCGGCCCTCGCGCTGGAAGGCCGTGAGGTCCGCGATCGACGGCGGGTCGTCGTCGGCGATCGCGGCCATGCCGAGGGCGCGGAACGGTTCGCCCGCGGCGCGTTCGATGTCCTGGAGCACGGGCAGGTCTTCGGGTTCGGCGAGTCGGATCACGATCGAGTTCTACCCCACCGCGGGGAGCGGACGCGCGTGATCCGACGGACGACACACGTGACTGGATGGACGACGCGGCCGCGGGAATCAGAGGGAGAACGACGAAACGGCCCGGTGGATCCTGCGCGCGTACGACTGGAGCGCGACGATGGCGGCCCGCTTGTCGTCGTCGCCGATCCGGGTCGCCGGGGCGGCCAGGGTCAGCACCGCGGGCCGGTGCCCGTTGCTCGGGATCGGCACCGAACAAGACCAGACGCCGTCGTCCAGTTCGCCCCAGCTGACCGAGTACCGGTTCATCCCGGCGCGTTTGACCTCTTCCCGCACGCTCGGGCCGCGGCGGTGGACGATCGACGAAAGCCGCCTTTCGCGTTCGCCCTCCGGCAGCATGGCGAGCAGCATCTTGCCCGACGCGCCGGTGCCGAGCGGGACGGAATGACCCGGCTGGAAGGTGAAACGCATCGCGCGTTCGCATTCGACCCGGTCCGCGCAGACGGCGGAATCGCCGAAATGCTGGAACAGCAGCACTGTCTCCCCGAGGTCGCGTGCGGCCTCCTCCATCGCCGGACGGGCCAGCCGGGCGAGATCGTTGGCCAGCTGCGCGGCCCGCGCGAGCGGCATCACCTGGCTCGTCACGTGATAGCGCCCCGTCCTTCCCTCCTCCAGAAGCTGGAGTTCCTTCAGCAGTGCGACATAGCGATACGTCGTGGCGACCGGGGTGCCGATCCTCGCGGCGAGTTCGGCGACGCTGGCGTCCCAGCGGCGTTCGGAAAAGGAGAGCAGCAGCTGCAGGACCTTGCGGGAGCTGCTGGCGCCGGGGGTGCGTTTCGGTGGGGCGGTGGTGTCCAGGGATCGTGCGGCAGGCGTCATCTCGACCTCTCGCCGGGGCAATCGCAAAGAGTCAAGAAAGTAGCACATTGAGTGAATTGCGGACCAGGGTCTTTGGTCCGCGAACAAGCGGACTTCTTGCCGGGTTCGGACCATGGAAAAGCCATTGGCGGGCTTACGTGGACCATTTGGAGGAAAGCCGAATCCGTGAACTGGTGCAACGGATCGACGCCGAACAGGACGCGCTGCGATTGGCACCGCTTGGCGGTTTCGCCATTTCTGAAAGCCCAGCGTTCGCCGCAGAGCCGTCACGGCACTGGTTGGGCGGAAGTCGGCCGCTGGAACGGGAAATCGGTTTCCAGCGGCGAATCGGCGAAGGAATACGGATTCACCGACCTCGACGGCAGCTGTCACCGGCTACCGCTGAGCCTCCCGGCGAAGGAAGGGCGTGAGCAGACCGGGCGCGGCCTGCTCCGCCATCGCCAGCCCGGCCGATTCGCCGACGTCGACCACTTGATAGCCGCCGCTGCCCGCCGCGATCGGGGCCGTCACGGTGATCAACCCGGCGCGGTGCTGGAAGAACGAGCGGCTGACGACGATTCCGGTGAGCCCTTCACGCCGGATCGCCACCGTCGCCCGCGCCAGTGAACCGGAACGGCTGACCAGATACCGCCCGACGATCGCGTGGCCGAGATTGCGGTAGCGGTCCCAGCCCACGAGCGCGGCGAGCGGCACCAGGCCGAGCGCGACCTGCCACATCCACGACGGCAGGAAATCGATCCAAGCCAGGCCGAACAGAACCGCCGCCAGGAGCAGCACGGCACCCATCGCACGGGTGAGCCGCCTGGTCAGTGCCCGTCGCGGATGCCGGTTCAGCGACACGGTGGCCGGGTCGAAGTTCTCCCGCAGCACCTCGGCCGCGACTTCGTGGACCCGCCCGACGGGCGCGGGCGGCAGCAGGAGCCCGCCGCCCTTGTCCCCGCCCTTGCCCTCGCGCAATCCGCCCGCGATCGCGGTGAGCCGCGCCCCGCCCGCGATCCGCAGCGGTAGCGGCTCCTTCACCTCGACGCCGCGAAGCCGTTCTTCCTCGATGGACACCGAACGCGTGGTGATCAGCCCGCGCCGGACGTGCAGGGTGCCTTCCGACTCCCGGGTCAGCTTGAAGTTCCAGAACGAGAGCACGTAGCCGCCGACGGAAAGCAGCGAGACCACCACGAGCAGGGCGATCGCCGCGACGACCACGATCAGCCACAACGCCGTGTCCGCCAGGCCGTCCATGAGATCCCGGAGCGGTCCGACGTTCTCCGGGGCGATGTTCAGCTGGTGCGCGAAATGCCAGACCGCGGCGAACACCGCGCCCACCACGGCGAGCCCGGACAGGGTGAACGGCGCGTACCGCACCCACTTCCGGTCGACCTCCGCCACGACCTGCTCCGGGGGCGGTGAGGCCTCGGCTTCCGCGAGGACTTCCTTGCGGTGCAGGAGAACCGTGCGCAGCCGGTGTGCTTCGGTCTGGCTGACCGCGTCGAGCACCAGTTGGTCGCCGTTCGCGCCCTGGCCAGCCGAATGCCGTCCGGTGCCGATGCGCACGGCGCTGAGGGAGAACAGGCGGTGCTTCGGTTCCGAGGTGACGTCGACCGTGCGCACCCGGTCCAGCGGGATCGCGCGATGCTTGCGCAGCAACAGGCCCGTGGTCCATTCCACCTGGCCGTCGGCGATGCGGTACCGCGAGGTGAGCACGTGCGAGATACCGACGAGCACGGTCAGCGCGGTGACCCCCAGCCCGAACCACTCCCAGCCGTTGCCGCGGCCGAGGAGCACCGTCCCGATCAGCACCGGGAGCGATTTGACGACGTCGAGCACCGGCCGGATCAGCAGCATCCGGCGATCGAGCCGGCGCCACTGGCCGACGGCGGCGTCCGGTGGTGCCTCGGTGCTCATGTCGCGTCACCCGGAGTGGCCTGCGTGGTCTTCGTGAGTTCCGCGGCCAGCGCGAGCGCTTCGGTGTGGTCGAGACCGGCGATCTTGACCGGGCCCGCGGCCGACGCCGTCGTCACGGTGATCTTCGCCAACCGGAACAGCTGCTCGACCGGGTCCCGTTCGATGTCGACGGTCTGGATCCGCGAGATCGGCGCGATCCGCCAGTCCTGTTTGAGCCAGCCTTCCTGGGTGTACACGGCTTCGCCGGTGACCTCCCAGCGGTGGATCCGGTAGCGCCACCGCGGCATGACCAGCAGATGCAGCGGTGCGAGCACGCACGAGATCGTGAGCGTCACCGTGAGCCACGTGGGGGCATCGTCACTCGTGAGGACGAACACCGTCTGGACGCCGATGAGCACCGCCCAGCCGACCGCGGCCCACACCGCCCAGTAGCCGATGGCGCGACGGCTCACCCGATTGGCGGGCGGGCGCAGGCTGAGCGTCTCTTCTGTCACCCCTCCACCCTGCACCACGTCCGTGCGGACCGCCCACGACGGCTGTCACGGACCGATAGGATCCAGACCACCGTCGGCGGAATGGATACCCCCTATCAGGGCGTTGCCACCTGTAGACGGTCGTACCCACGAAACCTGGAGGATCTGGTGGCGCTGGACCCGGAAGACCTGTACGAGGTGGACTCGGACGTCCCTGACCTCGGCGGGGCCGTGCTCCTGCACTACTTCGACGGCTTCATGGACGCCGGTTCGGCGGGCAAGATCGTCGCCGAGCACTTGCTGAACTCCCTCGAACACCGCGTGATCGCGCGCTTCGACGTCGACCGCCTCATCGACTACCGCTCGCGCCGCCCGGCGATGACCTACTCCATCGACCACTGGGAGGCCTACGACGCCCCCGAACTGGTCGTCAATCTGCTGCACGACGCCGACGGCGTGCCGTTCCTGCTGCTCACCGGGCCGGAACCGGACCACGACTGGGAGCGGTTCTGCGCCGCCGTGCGCGGTTTGGTCGAACGCTGGGACGTCCGGCTCACCACCGGTTTCCACGGCATCCCGATGGGCGCGCCGCACACCCGCCCGCTCGGCGTGACCGCGCACGCGACCAGGAACGAACTGGTCGGCGAGCACCGTCCGCTGCCCAACCGGATGCAGGTGCCGGGCAGTGTCGCCGGGCTGCTGGAGTTCCGGTTCGGCGAGTGGGGGCACGACGCGTCCGGCTTCGCCGCGCACGTGCCGCACTACCTGGCGGACTCGACGTACCCGAGCGCCGCGCTGAACCTGCTCGGTGCCGTCGCCTCGGCGACCGGGCTGAACCTGCCGGACGGGGACCTGCGGGAAGCCTCGCACGAGGCGGAGGCCGAGATCGCCCGCCAGGTCGCCGGATCGGAGAAGGTCGCCGACGTCGTGCGCGCGCTGGAACAGCAGTACGACACGTTCATGGAGGCGTCCGGCAAGGAGAGCCTGCTCGCGGAGTCGGTCGAGCACATGCCGACCGCCGAGGAGCTGGGCTCCCAGTTCGAGCGGTTCCTCGCCGAGCAGAACGGTGGCGAGACGCCGGAGCGGTGAGGTTTCCGCTCGCCGCGGCCCGTCTGTCCCCGATGTCGCATTGGGGACACTGAGCCTTCTCCAATGCGACATCGGGAACCCGAACCGCCGCCCGCGAGGCGGTCAGTGGTCGACGGCCACCATCGCCCGCGAATGCTTCGGCCGCTCGATCTCGTCGACCAGCGCGACCGCGAGATCCGCGTAGGAGAACGGCGCCGCGTCCTCCGCGCGCGGCAGGACCCGGTGGTCCCCGCTGCGGTATTCGCCCGTGCGGTCGGCGTGTTCGTCGATCATCGCGGGCGGCGGCGCGATGATCACCCAGTCGAGCCCGCCGCCGGACGCACGGAAGACCTCCAGCTCCGCCGTGTGCCCGAGTGAGAACTCGCGGTGCTCCGGCGGCCAGCCCGGCTGGTCGTGGACCGCGACGCCCGGCGTGATCTCCAACGCCGATCCGACGCCGACGACGACCAGCCTCGCCACACCGGCCCGCCCGAGGCCGTCGATCAACGCGTGCGCGGCGGCCGGGTAGTACTCCCGTGACGGGAGATCCGCGCGGTAGATGGAACTGATCGCGGCGTCGTGCCCGGCGGCGGCCTTCGCGACGTCGTCCGCGACCGTGACGTCGGCGGCGATCAAGGTGACGTTGTCCCCGGCGAGATCCGCGTGGCGCCGGGGATCCCGGACGGCGGCGGTGACCTGGTGCCCGCGGCTCACGGCCTCGGCGACGGCTCGGCGTCCCCCGCGTCCGCCCGCCCCGAAGATGACGATCCTGCTCATCGTGCTCCTTTCCCGTGCCGGTTTCCGATCACCGGCGGCGAACGCGATGCTAGAAGCGCACCCCTCGGTTACCGCAACGAAACCGACCCCCGGGCGTTCTGGACGAGCAGCTGCAGGGCAAGGGGGAGATCGAAAGTGCCGCGTCGCACGAGGAATTCGAGCGGATCGCGAACGGGTTGGAGGAAGCGCTCCGCGGTGACGACACGACGTCGCCGTGACCAGGGAACACGTGGCAGGGGTTGCTCCGAGCGGGTGAGAACGGCGGGCCACCCGGCCGGAGGCACCGGTAACGAATGCCCGTTTCTTGGCGACTGATCGTTGTCCGCACCGATCGGCGCGACGCCCCCGACCGGAACAGTGAGAAACGATGAAGCTTCGAAGAGCCTCACTTCTGTCTCTGGTGGCCGCGGTGGCCACGATCATGCTCGTGGCGCCCGCTTCCGCGAACGCGGCCCCGCCGACCAGCGCGGTGGAGGTCTCGCCGACCACTGTCCAACGTGGACAGACGTTCACCGTGACGCAGACCGTCTACAACGCCGACGCCACGTCGACCATCGAAGGCGGCAAGGCGACGCTCTACGGCAAGGAATCCTCGCTGCCGGGCATCGTCGACCTCGTGTCCTGTCCCGGCGCGTTCGCCTGCGACATGCTCGGTGGCAGCATCCGCGGCGGGGTCGGCACCGTGACCCCCGGCCAGAGCAAGACCGTGGTGTTCACCTTCCGGGTGAAGGACGACGCCCCGCTGGGCAACGTCACCCTGCAACACCAATTCGTCGGTGACAACTACAGTTTCGAGATCCTCGACGGTCCGGTGCTGACCATCACCGGCACGCCGAGCGCCGCCGATCTCGGTGTCACGCTGACCGCGTCCCCGCGCGGGGTCCTGACGTCATCGATCGACTACACGGTCAAGGTCACGAACGCGGGCCCGGCCACGGCGTCCGGGATCCGGGTGGTGTCGACCCTCGGCACCGGGCTGCGCTTCACCGGCTCGTCCACCTGCTCGAACCCGAGCGGCACGAAGACCGTCGACTGCGACTTCCCGCCGCTCGCTTCCGGAACCGGCGTCACGGCCAAGTTCTCGGTGGCCGCCGGATTGCTGTCCCTCGGGCCGGTCAAGACGACCGCGAAGATCACGCAGAGCTCCGTCGCCGACCCGAACGTGGCCGACAACGCGTCGACGTCGACCTGCACGGCGGTCACCGGGCTTCTGCTGAGCTGCTAGCTGCGTGGCTGATGCCCCCATGCCACAGTGGAGACACTGAGATCTCCACTGTGGCATTGGGGGCGCTGGTCGAGTCAGCGCAGGCGTGCGGCGCGAGAGTGCAGATAGCGCTGTTGCGGCAGGCTCATCGCCCGCCGCGCGGCGTCCACATAGGACTCGATGGCTTCGGCGGCTTCCCCCGCCATCTCGAGCAAATGCGCGCGGGCGGCGTGGAAGCGGTGGTCACCGGAGATCCGGTCGCCGAGCTTTTCCAGCGCCGCCAGCCCTTCTCGCGGACCTCGCGCCATCCCGACGGCGACGGCGTGGTTCAGCGCCACCACGGGATTGTCGGAGAGACGCAGCAGAAGTTCATAGAGGGCCTCGATCTGCGGCCAGTCCGTCTCTTCGGCGCTCGGCGCCTCGTCGTGCAGTGCGGCGATCGCCGCCTGGATCTGGAACTGCCCGGTCGGCCCGTGCGGCAATGCCTCGGACAACAGCGCGATGCCTTCGGCGACGTACGCGGTGTTCCACCTGCTCCGGTCCTGTTCGGACATCGGGATCGGCGAGCCGTCCGGCCCCGTCCTCGCCGGGCGGCGCGCGTCGGTGAGCAGCATCAGCGCGAGCAGGCCGGTGACCTCGCTGTCGTCCGGCAACAGCCGGTGGACGATCCTGGTCAGCCGGATGGCTTCGGCGGAAAGATCGCTCCGCACCAGATCGGGGCCGGACGTGCTGGCGTAACCCTCGTTGAAGATCAGGTACAGCACGTGGAGCACCGCGTCGAGCCGCGCGGCGCGGTCCGCCGCCGGTGGCATGCCGAACGGGAGACCGCTGGACTTGATGCCGGCCTTCGCGCGGGTGATCCGCCGGGTCATCGTCGCTTCGGGGACCAGGAACGCGCGGGCGATCTCCGCCGTGGTGAGGCCGCCGACCGCCCGCAGGGTGAGCGCGATCTGCGACGCGGGCGAGAGCGACGGGTGGCAGCACAGGAAGAGCAGGACGAGCGTGTCGTCCGCGTCGGCGGCCCGCCCGTCCGCCGCGGGGGCGAGGTGCTCCTCCGGCAACGACCGCTGGACGACGGTGTCCTCGCGACGGCGCCGCGCCTGTTCGGCACGGAGCAGGTCGGTCAGCCGCCGTGACGCGACGGTGATGAGCCAGGCGCGCGGATCGGCGGGCCGCCCTTCGGCGGGCCATTGCGTCGAGGCCGCGAGCAGCGCTTCCTGGGTCGCGTCCTCCGCCAGGTCGAAGTGCCCGTAGCGGCGGACGACGGCGCCGAGGACCTGCGGCGACAGTGTGCGCAGCAGGCCCTCGATGCCACTGTCCGGCACTAGAGTTCCAGTTCTTCGAAGCTGTCGGCGCACGGTCGGATGTCGACGTACCAGTCGCGGCCGAGGTCGGTGCCTTCCGGATACGGGGTGGCCGCCAGCTTGGCCGCGATCTCGGTCGCGCGGTCGTAGCTCGCGCAGTCGACGGTCGTGTAACCGACCAGGACCTCCTGCGTCTCGGCATACGGTCCGTCGGTCACCACGGGCGCGCCGTCACGCAGGGAGATCCGGCGGGCGTGCGCCGGCTGGGAGAGGCCCTGCGCGTCGACGAACTCGCCGGATTCGACCAGGTCGTTGTTCCATTTGGACATGAAATCGTGCAGGGCCGTGATGTCGTCGGCGCTCCAACTGCCGCTGATGCTGTTCAGGTCCTTCTGCGACCCCATCATCATGATCATGTACTTCATGGCTTGCTCCTCTCGGCTGACACCGCCTCGGTGCCTTCTGCCGGAGACGTCGGAGCCGCCGGACAGGACCGGACAGTGCCGGACAACAATCGCCGGAGATTCTTCCTCGACCTCGGGATGCCGCGCCCGACGACCTGGAGGAACCCGACGCGCGTCAAGGCCTCGTCGACGGCGTGCGCGGTCACCGTCGTTCCAGTTGCCCAGGTCGGCCGCCGGTACGAGTGTCATGATGTGACGGTAGCTCGCGCCGGGTGCCTCGCAAGCCCGCCGAACACAGCAGACCGAGGATCAGCGCGCCGGCCGGAAGCAGGAAGGCGGCCTGGACCGCGTCCGTCAGCGCGGCGCCGGTGACCTGCGCGGCCAGTTCCCGTGCCTGGCCGGCGACCTCGGACGGCAGGTCCGCCGGGACCACGGGGGAGCCGCCGAATTCGGTGGCGGCGGCCGCCGATCCGGCCTTACCGGTGAAGCCGCTGACGAAGCGTTGCCGGAACTCGGCGGGCAACGCGGCCGCCGCCTCGCTCGCCCGGACGGCCATCGAGGCACTCGTCTGTGCCTGCAGCAGCACTCCGACGGCCGCGCCGCCGAGTACCCCGCCGACCTGGCGCGCGGTGTTGAAGATGCCCGACGCGCTGCCGATCAGTGAACGTTCGACGGAGTTGATGGTCACGTTGTTCATCGGGGAGAAGGTGAACCCGACGCCGAGACCGCAGAGCAGCAGGGCGGGGATCAGGGCCCGCGGTGAGCTCGCCGGGATGATCACCAGCGAGAGGACGCAGAGGCCGCCGGACAGGGAGAGCAACCCGAACATCAACAGGTACTTGGGATTCACCCGGTCCGACAGCCGTCCGGCGAACGGCGCGACACCGCCGGACACCATGGCGAGCGGCGCGATGAGCAGGCCGGCTTCGGCCGGGGACAGGCCGAGTACCGACTGCACGTAGATGACGAGCAGCAGAAGCATGCCGGTCATCGCGAAGCCGACCGTCACCGCGGACGCGGCCCCCAGCGAGAAGTCGCGGTGGCGGAAGATCCGCAACGGCAGCAGCGGTTCGCGGCGGTTGGCCCGTTGCCACAGGACGAAACCGCCCAGCAGCGCCACACCGGTCACGATGATGTCGAAGACCGAGATCCCGGCGCCGACCGTGCCCCAGCCGTAGGTCTGTCCATTTTGGATACCGAAGACGACGCAGACGAGGCCCGCGCCGAAGAGCAGGATGCCGGGGACGTCGAACCGGTGCGAGTTCCCCGGTCGCCAGTCGGGGACTAGGACGAGGGTGAGCACCAGCGCGATCAGCCCGACCGGGACGTTCGCGAAGAAGATCCACTCCCAGCCGAGATCGTCGACGAGCACCCCGCCAAGGACCGGACCGGCGATCATGGCGAGGCCCGCGACACTGCCCCACGCGCCCATCGCCGGGCCGCGTTCGTCCGGTGGGAACAGATGCGTGATGAAGGCCGTGGTCTGCGGGGTCAGCAACGCGGCGCCGAAACCCTGCACCGCCCGGGCGATGATCAGTGTTTCCACGTCGCCGGAAAGCCCGCACCACAGCGAGGCCGCGGTGAACACCAGGAGGCCGGCGACGAAGACGCGCTTCGGCCCGAGCCGGTCACCCAGCCTGCTGGCAGGCAGGATCGGGACGGCGTAGGCGAGCAGGTACACGCTGGTCACCCAGATCACCGCGGTCAGGTCGGTGCCGAGTTCACGCACCATCGAAGGCACCGCGATGTTCACGATGCTGATGTCCAGCATGACCATGAAGAAACCCAGGCACAGTGAGAAAAGCGCGGCCCAGGACTGGGTTCGTTTCGGCATCCGTCCTCCTGTTCGGCGACGCCGGAGGGGTGGGACGACGAGCAGGGCCACTCGTCGTCCACCCCGGGATCACCCTGCTTGCCGCACCATGCCGACGGTGCGCGGCAACGATTTCCCGGTGCTGTCCGGACGGCCGATGCCCTGATACGAGAGCCCCGTCCGTGCCACGGCGGCCGGGTCGAGGAGGTTCCGGGTGTCGATGACGGACCGGCCGTCGAGCCGGTCGGCGATCCGCGACCAGTCGAGGGCGCGGAACTCCGGCCATTCGGTCAGGAGCACGATCGCGGCCGCGCCCTTCGCGGCGTGATAGGCGGTGCCGGTGATCCGCACGTCGTCGGTCACGCCCGCCACCGGCGCGTGGACGCTGGGGTCGTAGCCGGACAGTACCGCGCCTTCGGCCGCCAGCCGGGCCGCGATCACCAGTGCCGGGGAATCCCGCAGATCGTCCGTCCCGGCCTTGAAGGTCAGGCCGAGCAGGCCGATCCGGGTGCCGGCGAGGTTGCCGCCGACGGCCTTGCGCACCTTGTCCACCACCAGTTCCTGCTGCTTCAGGTTGGTCTCGATCGCCGCTCGCAGCAGGATGAAGTCACTGCCCGCGGATTCCGCCATGTGCAGCAGCGCGAACGTGTCCTTCGGCAGGCAGGAGCCACCCCAGCCCGGTCCCGGCCGCAGGAACGACTTGCCGATCCGCTCGTCGTACCCCATCCCGGCCGTCACGTCGTCGACGTTCGCGTCGAGGTACTCGCAGAGCTCGGCGACGGTGTTCACAAAGGACAGACGCGTCGCCAGGTAGCAGTTGGACGCGTACTTGATCATCTCCGCGCTGGCGGAATCGGTCACCAGGACGGCGGTGTCGAGCTTCTCGTACAGTTCGGCGACACGGCGGGCGGAGACCGGGTCACGATCGGCCGAGCCGACCACGATCCGGTCGGGATTCAGGAAGTCATGGACCGCGAACCCTTCGCGCAGGAACTCGGGATTGGACACGACCGCCACGTCGGCGCGGTCGATCAGGCGCGCGACGCCGGCCGCCGTGCCGACGGGAACCGTCGACTTGTTCACCACGACGCAGCCGGACGGCAGCAGATCCCGCACCTCGGTCACGACCGCTTCCAGTGTGCTCAGATCCGCCGCGCCGGTCACGCCCATCGGCGTCGGCACGCAGAGGATGACGATATCCGCCCCGGCCGCCGCCGTGCTCGCGCCGAGCACGAAGCCCAGCCGTCCGGACGCCAGTCCGTCCACCACCAGTTCGCAGATACCCGGTTCCCTGATGGTCGCCTCACCGCGCCGCAGCGCGTCGACCTTTTCCTGGTCGACGTCCGCGCAGACGACCTGATGCCCCAAGGACGAGAGGCACGCGGCCGTCGTGAGACCGACATAGCCCGCGCCGATCACGGCGACCTTGGCCCCCGATGTTGAACCCATTCTCTTCACCCTCCATTTTCGATGCCATCGGGCAGGACGGAGCCGCCCTGCCCGATGGCATCGCGAGATACGGATTTCGTGCTCAGCCGAACAAGTCGTGCGTCACTCGGCGTGCGGGATCGCCCGGATTCCCTGGTACGGGGTCTCCTTGCCGAGGTAGTCCACGGTTTCGAACAGGCCGATGGCGTCCATCGGGTAGCGAGCGCCCGCTTCCGCCGCGAAAATGCACGGAAGGATCTGCTTGCGCTCCGAGGCGGCGGCCTGGTCGCCCTTGCGGATGTGCTTGTGGGTGTGGATCAGGATCGGCATGTAACCGCCGCCGAGGAACGAGCCCGCCTGCAGGACCGCCCCGCCGACGCAGTCGATCACGCAGCCCTTGCCGAGGATCGCGTCGCGGCCCTGGTAGTAGTACGAGGGCGTGGCGAGCGTGCCGTGTTCCACGTGGAAGACGCCGGCCGAGAGGCCGATGATCGAACGGCCGCCGGTCCGCAGCACCGAACGGTAGAAGTCGACCAGGATCGGCCGGACGGTCGTGTCCGGAAGCGAGAATTCACCGCACATCAGCGTGATGCGCACCAGTTCCGCGAGCGTGAGGCCCGAGCCGTGCTCCCCGGGGAACTCCTGGTCCCATGGCACGAGGTAGTCCGACGCCGCCACCATGGTGGTCCCGACGTCTTCGAGGATCAGCCGCTCCGCGTCGCCGACCGGCTCCGCCGGCAGGACGCCGTCCGCGAGAATCCGGACGGCGAGCCGGTGCCTGGTCTCCAGTGTCTTCGCCCTGCTGGCCGCGATCAGGAGGTCGAGCCTGCCGGTCACCGTTTCCGGGATGTCGAAGAGGTGATCGATACCATCGGTGGGGACGGCGATCTTGGCCTGGAGGCCGCGGGTGGGCAGCGGTTCGTACGAGTCGACGACCTCCTGAAGGGCGTCGGCGAACTCACCCGTCCCGACCTGGACGAGTTTTTCCGCGGCCAGCGCCCGGTAGTCGTAGGGGATGGAGGGCGACGTCGACAGCACGATGTCGGCGAGCAGGGCGCGATGCCGGTCGTCGTCGAGGGACGCCGCGGCCAGTTCCAGGGACAGGTAAGGGGATTTGTCGCCGGGGCCGTGGATCCAGCTCGCGGTGAAGGGTGCCTCGAATCGGCACACCTTCCCGAACAACGCGCGGGCGGCGTCGTCGTTCTTGAGCTGGCTCGTGACCTCGGTCAGCGCCGCTTCCCGTTCCGAGACTTCGGCCAGCATGTCCTTGGCCGGTCGCAACAATGTCGAAAGGTCCTCAATGCTTCGCGTCATGCTTCGCTCCCAATTCGTGTGAACTTCTCGTGGTCGTTTTCCGTTGTCTGCGGGAAGATTCCGGTGAACATCGCCGAACCCAACGCGGCGAGGAACCGGTGCTCGGCGGGCCGGGTCACCGTGGTGCCCTCGTCGAGGTGCCCCAACAGGTTCAGCTGGGTCAGAAGTGCCTCCTTGAAATGGTTGACGGCGATCAGGAAATGGCGCGCCGAGACCGGTTCCAGAAGGTCGTCGGCGTTCCGGACGTGGACGGCGTGGATGTTCTTGTGGTCGAGGTCCGAGCCGAAGAAAGGTTCGAACACCAGGGTGACGTGTTTGCCGGAGTGGAATTCCACGTCGGCGAAGCGATATCGGAACTCGGAGCCGTAAGGGATGGTGGCGGGGGCGATGAAGTCCCTCGAAACTTCCTGGGGGAACGCGAAGCCTGCCAGCCCGGGAAAGGCCACGGCGCCGGTCGACGACGTGTAGAGCTCGACGTCCGGCAGGTCGATCGACGAGGTCAGCACCCGCATTTCCGCCGTCACCGACGAAGGTGCCGTGTGCAGATAACTCCGGTACTGATCGGCCGGAAGGATCGCGCGCAGAATGCTCAACATGTGGAAGCCTTCGTAGCCGGCTTCGCCGTATTGAGTGTCTACGAACCTGCCGTTCGCGACGTCGAATTCCCGGTTCTTGGTGAATTCGATGGTGACCTTCCTGATCGGATCGAACTCCCCGGCTTCCCGCACCGACGCCGCGAAGCGCCGCACGGCTTCACTGTGGGAATAGACGTCGTTGACGATGATCCGGGCACGGGGATTCCGCAGGACCGTGCGGACGAGGGCATCGAGTTCGTCCGGGTAGCAGGCCGGTTTCTCGAGCATGATCCGGGCATCGGGCTGAACCCGCAGGATCTCGTCGACCACGGAGAGATGGGTCGCCGTCGGGGTGGCGACCACCCAGACGTCGACACCCGACGGATCCGGCACCTCTTCCACCCGGCCCCAGTCGGCGCCGTCGCCGATGTCCACGGTGCGGACCCGGTGACCCGCTTGCCCGTAACACGCGGCGTACAGGGACCCGATCTTGCCGAGCCCGACGATCACGATCGTCTTTTCAACCAGCGACGGTGCGGACACGGGCTTCCCCTCCCCGCGACCGGATGGAGTGGCGGGCGGCGGAGGTGCCCGCCGCCCGGCCCAGCACGGCTCCCGCCATCAGGCCGGTGCCACCCGGATAGCCCTGGTCGTAAAGGCCACCGACGATCACGCCCGCCGCGTAGAGCCCGTCGATCGGTTCGCCGCCGCCGCGCACCTCGGCGCCGGGGGTCACGGACAGCCCGCCGTAGGTGAAGGTCAGGCCGCAGACCACGGGGACGAACAGGAACGGAGGCGTGTCGAGCCGCTTCTCCGCATGGCCGGAATGCAGCCGCTCGATTTCGACGGCCAGGTTCGCGGCGTCGATGCCGAGCCGACGGGCGCCTTCCTCGATCGAGGAGACGGTCACCGACGCCTCGTCACCGAGGTAGCCGTTCGGGAGCGCCCCGGCCGAGACGACCTTGTCGTCGAAGATCTGGAAGGCGATCCGGCCCGGCTGTTCCTGGATCTTCTGCCCGAGCGTGACATAGGTGAGGTTGCTGTAGCCGCCGGCTTCGTCGAAGAACCGGCGCCCTTCCCGGTTGACCACGACACCCAGCGGGAAGGCGTACCGGGCCAAGCCGTGGGATTTGTGCATCTGTCCGGGCAGCATGTAGTCGGGCAACTTGATGCCCTGCGGCGTGGTGTGGCACTTTTCCCAGTTGCCCGCGGTGTCGGCGCCGAACTCGACGGCGGCCGCCAGGGGGGCGCCCTCGTTGAACGGAACGCCTCGCAGCTTCACGTCCCGCCACTCCTCGCCGAGGTGACGTTCACGCAGCCGGGTGTTCGCCTCGAAACCCGCCGACGCCAGCACCAGCGCGTCGGCGAGCACCGGGAAGGCGGACCCGGATCCGTGGATCAGATACCGGCCGTCGGCGGTCTTCTCGAAACCGGTGACCGCGCTGTCGTAGAAGACCGTTCCACCGAGCCGTTCGAACCGGTCGAAGTTGCGGTCCTGAAGGCTTTGGCCCCCGCCGTCCAGCACGATCGGCACGTCACCGGGGAGCGGGGTCGGCCGCGGGGCCCAGCGCTGGCCGAAGTCGCGCATCCAGGTGATCGTTTCCGTCGAACGGCGGACGATCGATTCGATCAGGGCGACGTCCACCTGGTCGCCGGACACCCGCAACCAGTCGTCGAGGTACTGCTCGTCCGCGTACCCCGGCCGGCCGTCCAGAATCTCTTCGACCCGCTCTTTGTCGGCCTCCCGCAACAGGGCCGCGATGAAGGGGCTTCCCTGCCAGGAGAAACGCATGGTCCTGGTCAAGGAACTGTTCCCGCCGCGCAGTTCTTTCGGCGCGGCTTCGAGGACACTGACGGCGGTCGCGCCCGCCTGCAGCGCGGCTATACCCGCGCAAAGACCCGCATTACCGGCCCCGACGACGGCGACCTGCCTCTCGGCCACATCTTTTTGCCCGCTATACATCAACAACGCTCCACACAATCCGATGTTCGCCAGTTATGGACGACCGGGTTCGAACGAGACCGAGTCATACCGCCACGAGGCATGGGAGGTGCTTATGTCCACGCACGGTCACCGTGCCGATCGATCGGCACGGCGCGTCGGTCTGCGAACCGCCGGTCCGCTGCTGGAATCGCAGCCTTCATTCCTCGCGTGTGCTCAGATGTGCGGCGCACGAGGATTTCTCTTCGGAATCAGCAGAAGCGGCCCGATACGGGCGCCGTCAGGCGTCATCCGGTCTTCAGAGCAGAGATTTCAGTGGATGCCTTCCGAGATGAACCAGGTGTTTCCGCCGGGTTCACCGTCGCGCTTGACGATGATCATGCGGACTCTTCTGGTTTGCTCATTTTTCTTCGGCCCGGTATTCCCGAGCCTCCCCCGAAGTGGCCGGCTTGGTGACCGACTGGGGCAAGCCTGACTTCCTGACCAGCGCGTGGGCAACCTTCGGGTAGTTCGGCCTTGTTCGAAATCGTTCGAGGGGGCCCGAACAGCAGATTCCGGCGCCGCTGAATGGCGGTATCGCGGCTGAGATCGGCTCAGTCAATCTAGAGCGATGATCGTGGATGAGGGGGACGACGACGGGGAGTCGTCGACGGCGGTTCCGTCACCGGACTCAGCGTCTTCACCGGCTGAGTTCACGGCGGCACTGCGTGTATTGAGAACGTGGTCCGGGCTGACTTATCGACAGCTGGCCGGACGGGCGAAAGAACTCGGGGGATCGCTTCCGGCGAGTACGGTCGCGACCACTCTCGGCCGGACCACACTGCCCCGCGAATCGTTCGTCGAAACGTTCACGCGCGCGTGCGGGCTGAACGACGAAGACGTACGACGGTGGCTCGGCGCCCGGACGCGGATCGCGATGGGGGTTCCACTGCGGCTCGTCGACGACGTGAAGGCGACCCCCGTACCCCCGCCGGAACCCGAACCGGAACCGGCGCCCGTGCCGGTGCCACGGCGGCGGCGCCGGCGCGGGCCGCTGATCGTGGCCGCGGTCGTGAGCGTCGTCCTCCTCGCGACCCTGGGATATCTGACCCGGTCCTTCGGCGCGTCTTCGAAAAGCAAGGACACCGTGGCCGTGGTGCCGGGGCTGGACATCCGGGAGGTGGGCAGCTGGGCGCAGATCCGCCCCGCCCGCTCTCCCGAGTTCTGTCTCGCCGAAGGGACCGACCGGACCGGGCTCTACGCCGGCACCATCGTCGCCCAGCGACTCTGTGGTGGTGACGCGTCGCCGCATCTGTTCATCGACCCGGTCGGGGAAGAGAACGCCGTGCAGTTCCAGTGGCACCATCCGAACACCGGCGTCGGCTGCCTCACGGTCGTGAACGAAGGGCTGGGACACGACCTGATCGAACCCCGCGACGACTGTGACGACGATGGTATGGACCAGTTGTTCACCATCGGCTCGGCCGGTCCGGCGGAGGAGGGACGTTTCGTCATCCGTCCCGTCGGCACCAGCCAGTGCCTCGGCCTGCGCGACATGGACACCGTCGCGGGGACCGAGGTCGTCCGGGAACGCTGCTCCGGCGCGCCTGACCAGACGTTCCTCATCGATCTGATCCCGCCCCCCTGATCGGACGGGCCAGCTGCGGCTGGGGGGGGGGGGGGGGGGGGGGGGGGGGGGGGGGGGGCACCCCCCCCCCCCCCCCCCCCCCCCCCCCGACCCGCGGGCAACGAAGATAGCAAAACCCTCTATAACGCGTGCACC
>NZ_JBVJCE010000003.1:306621-383607 GCF_055588925.1 Amycolatopsis sp. NPDC041971
TCCCCCCCCCGGGGAGGGGGCGGCGGGTGCCGGGCTGGGGGTGTGTCTCCTCCCCCCCCCCCCCCCCCCCCCCCCCCCCACGACCACCTGGACGGGCACTCGCGTGATCACTCCACGAGAAAGGCGGCGAAACCGGGAACCGAAGACGACCTTTCGACGACTTGTGGGGCTGACACATGCGGTCCGGCGAGCGGAGAGAGATGCACTGGTACGAGGACGACGACCTGTGGGTCGGCTTCGCGGACGTGATGTTCCCGCCCAGCCGGGCCGAAGAGGCCGAACGCCTGACGGCCACGTCACCGCTGCTCCAGGTCGCCGACGGCGCGAAGGTACTCGATCTGGCGTGCGGCCCGGCGATCCACGTCGTGCCGTTGGCGAAGAAGGGCGCCGACGTGACCGGCGTCGACCTCAGCCCGGCGATGCTCGAACGCGCGCGTGAGGTCTGCGAAAGCGCCGGAGTCGCCGCGAAACTGATTCAGGCCGACATGCGCGAGTACGCCGAACCCGGCGCGTACGACCTGATCATCAACATGTACACGTCGTTCGGTTACTTCACCGACCCCGGCGACAACCTCATCGTGCTGCGAAACGCCTTCGCGAGCCTCGCGCCCGGCGGCAGCCTGCTGATCGACGTCCTCGGCAAGGAAGTGCTCGCCGGCTGGGTCGGCCGCCCGAAAGCGGTCGACGTCGACGGCGGGACGGTGTTCATGCGCGACACCGTCCTCGACGACTGGAGCCGCCTCAAGACCGAATGGACGTTGGTCCGCGACGGAGCGGCGAAGCAGGTGTCGATCCTGTCCTTCCTGTACAGCGCCGCGGAACTGAAGGCGCTGTTCGAGACGGTGGGCTTCACCGGCGTCGAGTGTTTCGGCGACTTCGACGGCTCGCCGTACGACAACCACGCGCGCCGCCTGATCGTGCGTGGTGAACGTGCCGGCTGAAACGCTTCGCCTGTTCGCCGAACCGGACGACCTTGGGCGCGACGACAAAGTCGCGCGCCCGCTGCGGCTCACCGGCCCGGTGCTGCTGCTGTCGGCGGCGCTCCTGATCTCGCTGATCGCGGGCATCGCGCTCGGCCCGTCCACCGTGGCTCTCCCGGATGTCCTGCGCTACCTGGGAAAGGCGATCATCGGCGGCACCATCACCGGTGAGGAGGTCACCGGGTACTCGATCGTCTGGCAGGTCCGCACCCCGCGGGTACTGCTGGCGGCCGTGGTCGGCGCGGGGCTCGCGGTGGTCGGGGTCGCCGTGCAGGCCCTGGTCCGCAACGCCCTCGCCGATCCGTTCGTACTCGGGATCTCGTCGGGTGCTTCGGTCGGTGCCGCCGCCGTCGTGGTGTTCGGCTTGTTCGCCGGGCTCGGTGTGCTGGCGCTGTCGACGGCCGCCTTCCTCGGCGCCCTGGGCGCGACCGCGCTCGTCTATCTGGCCGCCCGCAGCAAATTCGGCCTGACGCCGTTGCGTCTCGTGCTCACCGGGGTCGCGCTCACCTACGCCTTCCAAGCCGTGATGAGCGTGCTCGTCTACCTTTCGCCCAGCGGCCAGGCCGCGCAGACCGTGCTGTTCTGGCTGCTGGGCAGCCTCGGCGCGTCGACCTGGGCGTCCTTGCCGCTGGCCACGCTCGGGGTGGCCGTGGCGATCGTGGTCCTGCTGCGGTACGGCACCGCGCTCGACGTCCTTTCCCTGGGCGACGAGACCGCGATGAGCCTCGGCACCGACGCGGCCGCCTTGCGCCGCTGGCTCTTCCTGCTCACCGCGGTCGTCACCGGGCTGCTGGTGGCGGTCAGCGGCTCCATCGGGTTCGTCGGGCTGGTCCTGCCGCATGTGGTGCGGATGATCGCCGGTTCGGGGCACCGCCGTGTGCTGGCGCTCGCGCCGCTCGTGGGGGCGGTGTTCCTGGTGTGGGTCGATCTGCTCGCCCGTACCCTCGTCGCACCGGAGGAACTACCGCTCGGGGTGATCACCGCGCTGATCGGCGTCCCGGTGTTCCTCGTCGTGATGCGGCGCCGCGGCTACGCGTTCGGGGGCCGCTGATGCTGTCCCTGCGCGAACTTTCCGTCGAGGTGGCCGGATCGACGCTGATCCGTGCACTGCGCTTGGACGTCGGCGCGGGCGAGGTCGTCGGCCTTCTCGGTCCCAACGGCAGCGGCAAGTCGACGGCGTTGCGCTGCGTCTACCGGGCGCTGACCCCGTCCGGCGGCGCCGTCCTGCTCGATGGCATCGACCTCGCGGAACAGGGGCTGCGCGACACCGCCCGCCGGATCGCCGCGCTCACCCAGGACAGCCGGGCGGATCTGGACTTCACCGTCGAGGAGGTCGTCGCGCTCGGCCGGTCTCCGCATCAGCGCGGCAATCTCCGGTTGTCGGTCCGCGAACGCGCGTTGTGCCGGGAAGCGTTGCGGCGGATGGACATCACCCATCTCGCCCAGCGCAGTGTGCTGACGCTTTCCGGCGGCGAGCGGCAACGGGTCCTGGTGGCGAGGGCGCTCGTCCAGGAACCGGAGGTGCTGGTCCTCGACGAGCCGACCAATCACCTCGACGTCCGACACCAGGTGGAACTGCTGAAATTCCTGCGCGACTGCGGGCTCACCGTGCTCGTCGCCCTGCACGATCTCAACCTCGCCGCCGCCGTCTGTCACCGGATCGCGTTGCTGCGCGGCGGATCGCTCGCCGCCTGCGGAACCCCGGCCGAAGTGCTCACGCCCGAAACGGTCCGCGCCGTGTTCGGCGTCGAGGTCACCCAGGTGACCCATCCCGTGACCGGGGCGCTCCAGCTGCTGTACGACCTTCCCGCCGACGAAACCGAGGGGATCACACGATGAAGCCGTCCAGGGTGACCGCGCTCTTCGCCGCGGCGCTGCTCCTGAGCGCCTGCGGTGCCCAGGTCGAGGCCGGACCGGCCGCACCGGCACAGGCCACGGTGACCAATTGCGGCGCGCAGGTCACCTTCCCGGCGCCGCAACGCCCGGTGGCCTACGACGTCTCCGGCGCCGAGAAGATGTTCGCGCTCGGTCTCGCCGGCCGCATGCGCGGCTACGTGATGAACTCGCTCGGCGATCCGTCGATCGCCGGATCGCCGTGGAAGGACGACTACGCCAAGGTCGAACGGCTCGGCACCTCGCGGGTCACGCGCGAGATCCTGGTCAACGCCAAAGCGGACTGGGTGATCGCGGGCTGGAACTCGGGCTTCAGCGAGGAGCGCGGGATCACGCCGAAGCTGCTGGAGCAGGTCGGCATCTCGAGCTATCTGCACACCGAGTCCTGCTGGGAATATCCGGCCGCGAGGTCGGAAGTGACGCCGCTCGAGGCACTCTATACCGACCTGCGCAACCTCGGCGACATCTTCGGCGTCCGCCAGCGGGCCGACGAACTGGTCACGGAACTCAAGGGACGCTTCGACAAGGTCCGCGCCGGAGCGCCGAAGACCCCGCCCGCCAAGGTGTTCGTCTACGACTCCGGCACCGACCAGCCCTTCACCTCCGGAAAACACGCCGCTCCCCACGACATCATCGACGCCGCGGGCGGGACCAACGTCTTCCGCGACCTCCAGGACGGCTGGGGCAGCGTCGGCTGGGAAGCGGTGGTGAAGGCCGAACCCGAGGTGATCGTCGTGGTGGACTACGCGGACCAGCCCGCGCGGGACAAGATCGCGTTCATCAAATCCGCGCCACAGCTGAAGAACACCCCCGCCGTGCGCGACAACCGGTTCCACGTCGTCTCCTACGGGGATCTCGTGAGCGGCCCGCGCAACGCGGCGGGCGCCGAATCACTGGCCGCGTACCTGCGTTCGATCGGGCGGTGAACGCGATGTCCGCGCTGGTCCACGAGCACGTCACCGACGCGATCAAGACCCCGGCGTTGATCCGGCTCACGCCGAACGTCGTGCTGATCCGCTTCGAAACCCTGAAGGTCTACGCGGCGCTCGGCGCGGTCCGGTCGCTGCTCGCCGACGGTACCGTCCGAAAAGGACAGACACTGATCGACAGCTCCAGCGGGATCTACGCGCTCGCGCTGGCGATGGCCTGTCATCGTTACGGTCTGCGCTGCCATATCGTCGCCTCCACCACCGTCGACCTCACCATGCGTTCGCAGCTGGAGATCCTGGGCGCGACGGTGGACCAGATGCCGCCGTCGGACGACCTCCGCCTCGACCAGCGGCGCCGCGTCGCGCGCGTGCACGAACTGCTGGAAAGTCATCCGGGCATGCATTGGATGCGCCAGTACCACGATCCCGTCCACTACCTGGGTTATGGCGAGGTCGCCGATCTGGTCGCCCGTGCGCTGCCGTCCGGGCCGCTCACCGTCGTCGGCAGTGTGGGCACCGGCGCGTCCACCGGCGGGATCGCGCGGTCGCTGCGCGAACGTGATCCGGACGTCCGCCTGACCGGTGTCCAGCCGTTCGGCAGTGTCACCTTCGGCAGCGAGCGGTTCACCGATCCGGACGCGATCATCGCGGGAATCGGTTCCGCCATCCCGTTCGGCAACGTCGATCACGCACTGTACGACCGGATCCATTGGCTGGACTTCGTGCACGCCATGGCGGCGACCATCGGCCTGATGCGCGACCACGCCGTCTTCGCCGGGCTTTCCACCGGTGCCGCGTACCTCGTCGCGGGCTGGGAGGCGGCGCGGGATCCGGATCGGACGCACGTCGTGATCGGCGCCGACACCGGACATCGCTACACGGCGAGGGTCTTCGCCCGGCATCGGGAAGCGGTCGACCCGGCCGGGCTCGCGCCGCGCGAGATCGCTTCACTGGACGAACTCGCCCTGCCGTGGGCGGCGATGGATTGGAGCCGCCGCCGTTTCGGGATCCCCGCACAACCGCTGTACCGGAAGGACCGGGCGTCGTGACCATTGTCCTGTTGGAAGCATTGACGTTCGGCCTGGGCAGGCTGGCCGACGCCGCGGCGGAGGCCGGGCGGAAACTGGTGCTGTTCACCGGAAATCGCGACATCTACCGGTACGAACTCGGCACCCTCGGGCCGGACAGGATCGAGGTCGTCGACATCGACACCACCGACATCGCGGCCTGCGAAACGGCGCTGCGCGCCATCCCGGACCTCGCCGGCATCATCAATTCGACCGACACCTGGGCGCTTCCCGGCGCGGAACTCACCGCTCGGCTCGGCCTGCCCGGTCCCGACGCGGCCGCCGTCGGTGTACTGCGAGACAAGGGTGCGGTGCGCGATCTGCTGTACGAACACGGACTCACCCGCGGCAGGCCGGCACCTGTCATGGTCGCCGAGGAACTCGGGTTTCCTTTGGTGCTCAAGGATTCTTCGGGAACGTCGTCACGCGGGGTATGGCTGGTCCGCGATGAGGCCGAACTCGAGCGAGCCAGGCGGGAGGCGAAGGAGACGCCGCTCAAGGGGCATCTGATCGCCGAACCGTATTTCGCCGGCCCCCTCTACAGCGCGGAAACCGTCACCTGGCAAGGAAGGACGCGGCTGCTCGGGATTCTCTCCCGTCAGCTTTCGCCGGAACCCGTGCGACGTGAGGAGGCCGCCGCGTTCCCGGTGGCCTTCCCCGCGGCCGAATACGCCGGACTGGCCGACTGGATCGGCCGGGTGCTCAAGGCCGCCGGACACGAGCAGGGCTTCGCGCACACCGAATTCGTGCTCACCGCCGACGGGCCGGAAGTCGTCGAGATCAACATCCGGATCGGCGGGGCGATGCTCGGCGAGGCGCTGTGCCGGTCGTTGGACACCAACGTCTACTCCGCGATGATCGCCATGGCGCTGGGCGAGGAACCCGCCTTGCTCACCCGGGAGGTGGGCGGGGGGCCCGGGATCGGGTTCGTGCTGGCGTACCCGACCAAGGAAGGCGTGCTGAAGGGTTGGTCGGGGCTCGACAAGCTGCCAGGCCTCCCGGGCGCGCCGGAGTGGTATCCGACGGCGAGCCCCGGTGACGAGATCCGGCACCTGACGGATCAGCGCTCGTGCACCGGGATCGTGCTGGCCGAAGGGCCGACCGCGGAACTCGCGCTGCATCGCGCGCTCGCCGCGGCGGGCGGGATCACGCCGGAGATCGGTTGACCGGTCCCTTCTCGTGAGTGGCCGCCGCGGTCCGGGTGTTCCCGATGTCGCGTTGGAGAAACCGAGCGTCTCGGATGCGACATCGGGAACCTGACCGGCTCGCGAACTCGCGTGATTGGCGGCGGAACAGGCCGAGGCCTGCGTCAAGAGGCGGGCACGCACTTCTTGGCGGCCGCGGCGGCGGCCGCCAGTTCCGGCGAGTCCATCTTGACCGAAGCGAAGGGATCGTCGTTTCCGTCAGCGGTTTCTGGGCCGCCTCAAGGGCTTTGAGCCCCTGATCCAGCGCGGCCTGGCCCTTGGACGCGTCGAGTTTCCGCTTGCCTTCGGCCGCCGCGTCCCGTGCCGCGGTGTAACGGTCCACAATGGACTTCTTGGCCGCGTCGCCGCCGGGGATCGGTGATGCGGGCAGCGCGGCCAGCTCGCCGATGACCTTGTCCGCGAGTCCGGCGCGCACCCCGAGATCCTCGCTCAGCCAGCTCCGCGTCACTTCGACGCCCGACGCCTGTTTGCTCGCGTGGTCGTTGCTGGCCTTCACATAGCCGTACAGCGCGCCGCACATCCCGTCGAGCCACGCGACGGTCTTGGCGTCCGGACCGGCTGGCGACGGCGACGACGGCGACGACGGGGTGACGGTGACTGTCGCGGGCGCGGGGGGCGGTGGTCCACCCGAGCAGGCCGTCATCGCGAACAGGGCCACGGCAAGGGGAAGGAGCAGTGCTTTCGTCTTCATCGGATCTCCCTCCGGGCTGAACACGCACCGGAGGGTCCGCGGGTTGCCCTCAGTCGCAGTGCCCCATCAGCCGCGCGAGTTCGCCGGGCGACAACGGCGGTTCCGGCAACGGGTTCGCGGCCGTGGCCCGCATGCCGTCGAGCAGGAGCGCGAGGTGGCGGCGCCACGCCGCCGGGCGCACGGCCGCGGTCGCCTCCACCGTGCGCGCGATCCCCCAGGTCACGAACGCCATGTCCTCGAGGGTGAAGTCGGCGCGCAGGTCACCGCTTTCCTTGGCGCGTTCGACGATCCGGGTCATCAGTTCGTAACCCCGTTCGAGGTCTTCGGTCTGTGGCGGACGCGTCGAGGCGAGTTCGTTGTAGCCGCGGTCGGCTGCCTGCAATTCGCAGATCCGCTCGACGAAAGACGTCAGACCGGTCCAGGCGTCGTCGAGGGAGAGCGCGTGTTCGGCCAATTTCGCGACGGTCTCGGTCCGGTCGGCGAACACGGCGTTCACGAGATCCGCGCGCTGGGGGAAGTGGTTGTACAGCGTGCCGATGCTGACGCCCGCGGTCTTGGCGATCTCTTCGAGCGGGACGTCGAGGCCGCGCACCGAGTAGAGGTCCCTGGCGGCTTCGACCAGCAGGTCACGGTTGCGCCGGGCGTCCTTCCGCAGAGGTTTGGTCATGGCGACCATCCTAGCCAAGTTGAAGGCACCCTCAAGTTACCGGTATAAGTTGAGGAGGACCTCAACTTAACTCTGGGAGGACATATGACCAGGACGCTCGCGATCTTCGGCGCCGGACCGGTGCTGGGACTTTCGCTCGCGCGTCGCTTCGGCCGCGAGGGTTTCCGCATCGCCCTCGTCGCGCGCACCACCGAGAACCTCGACGCGCTCGTCGCCGAACTCGCCAAGGACGGCATCGAAGCGAACGGGTTCACCGCCGACGTCTACGAGCCCGAACAGCTCACGGCCGCCGTCACCGCGATCGGCCGCGTCGACGTGGCCGCCTTCAACCCCGGCGGCGGAACCATGGGCGAGGGCATCGTGCCGGTACTCGACGTCGATCCGGAGAACCTGCGGCTGGTCCTCGACCGCTTTCTGGTGTCCGCGGTAGCGCTGGTGCGGGCCGTACTGCCGGGTATGACCGAGCGCGGTGACGGCGCCGTCCTGTTCACCGCCGGGCAGTCCGGTCTGCATCCGGCGCCCTTCCTCGGCAACATCGGCATGGCGCAGGCCGCGCTGCGGAACTACTTCCTCAACCTGAACGCAGTGCTCGCCGAGAAGGGCGTCTACGCCGGGGCTGTCAACGTCGGCGCGTTGATCGAGGGCAGCGTGCCGCATCAAGCGCTCACCTCGAGCCCGTTGGACTTCGAGCCCGAGGTGATCCATCCGGACGTCTTCGCCGACGCCTTCTGGAAGCTCCACGAGACGCGCGAAGCTCCCGAGGCGCTGGTCGGTTCGTTCGGGCGGTGACCTACTTTTCGATGGCGTAGGCCTCGATCTCGACCTTCATCTTCGGGTCGAGCAACGCCGAGACCTCGACCATCGTGGCCGCGGGAAGCACGTCACCGAAGGCCTCGCGGTGTGCCCGTGCCACCAGTTCGGCGTCCTCGATGTCGGTCACGTAGGTGACCGTGCGGACCACCGCGACCAGACTCGAACCGGCGTCCCGCAGCGCGGTCTCGATGATCGAAAGCACGGCCGTGGCCTGCTCGTACGCGTCGCCGGAACGGGCGGGTTCCCGCGCGGTGGTCCCGGAGACGTGGATGTGCTCGCCGACGCGCACGGCCCGGCTGTAGCCGAAGACCCGCTCGAAGTCCCCGCCGGAAGAGATGTTCACCCGTTCAGTCATGGACCGAACGAAAGCACAAGTCGGCCCCGTACCGAAACCGGTACGGGGCCGCCCATGCTCACTTCTCTTCCTCGTCCTCCGGTGGTTTCTCCTTCACGGCCGGCGGGATGGCCTTCGTCATCTCGACGATGGTCTTCCCGGCCAGGCCCGACGCACCGTAGGTCGGGTCGCTGAGCACCTTGACCGTCGAGTCGATCGCCTTCGCGATGTCAGGATGCTTCCGCGCCAGCTGGCCCATCGGAAAGCTGTTCCAGTAGGCGAACTTCTCCATGATCTTCGCCTTGTCCGGGTTCCCCTCCAGCACCTTCGCCAGCTTTTCGCTCACGATCCTGGAAGGTATGTCGCTGAGCTTTTCCAGCGGAGGCTTCGGACCATCGGGCTTCGCGTCCGGGGAGGTGTCGGCCGGTTTGGTGGGCGGGCCTTCGATCGGCTTCTTGCCGCCGGGCATCGGCGTGCCACCGCCGGGTTTCGGCTTCGGCGTCGGCAGCGTGACCTTGCCGCCGCCGAGGGTCAGCTTCACGACGTCGTCCGCCGATCCGCGGGTCTTGGCCAGGATCTTGATCATCTCGCCGAGCTTCTTGGCGACGTCGGCGATCTGCTTGGCGATCTTGGCGATCGCCACGCCGACCGTGGTCATGATGGAGGTGATCGCCGCGATGATCGAACCGCCGAAGGTGACCGGCGCCAGTGCCACCGCCACGATCGCGGCCTTGATGATGCCCGCCAGGGTCATGGCGATGATGTCGCGGACGATGCCGCGGACGGCGCCGATCATGGCGCCCGCGATCCCCATCTGCTTGCCCGCGAAATCGAGGTACCCGGCGAGCGCGTCGATCTGGGCGGCGACGCCTTCCATGTCGGCCCGGAACTTGTCGGCGGCCTCGCCGTCCCACTTCTCCATGAACTTTTTGGTGGCGGCCGCGTGGTTCTTCGACCACTCCCGCACTTCCGCGCCCTCTTTGTAGATCGCCGTCTTGGCCGCCTCGATGCCCTTCGGGTCGCCCAGCAGGAAGTCCAGCGGCCAGCGGAAGATGACGATGTGCTCGATCAGCCAGCCGATCCCGGCGGTGAGCAACGACCCGATCGGATCGACGACCATGCCGAGGATCTCGATCGCCATCCCCGCCGAAGCCAGGCCGATACTGAGGCTGTCGCCTTCGTCGACGGCCTTCTTCAGGGCGAACGCGGAGTCGAAGAAGCCGGCGCCCGCGGTGTCACCACTGCCCGCGAGGAAGCTGTTCTTCTCGTCTTTGAAGTCCTCGGCCTTGGTGCCGCTGCCGTTGCCGAAGTCGTTCGGGCGGTACTCGTCGCTCACTTGACCTTCACCTCGTCGATGCCCTTGCCGGCCTCGGTGATCAGCTTCTCCGCCTCCTGCTCGTTGGCGTCGTACTTCTTCGCGGCCTCACGCACCCTGTCCGAGAACTCCTGCACGTTCTCGGAGTACTTGTTCAGGTGGTCCCGGGCTTTCCCACAGTGCATGCTCGCGCCGGCGCCGTAGATCTGGCCGCCGAAGATGCCGAAGATGCCGGGGTCGGCCACGCAGCCGCCCACCATGTCGGCGCTCCCCCGGAGCGCGTCCTCGAGTTTGTCGAGGTGACCGGCGAACTCGTTCAGGGCTTCCGTCTTGACACCGAATCCGCTCACCACGGGCTCATTTCATCGTCGTCGGGGGTGGCCGGTCGCCGGGGTCGCGGCGCCGGGGGGTTCGGCGGCCGCACGGGACGGCCCGGCTGCGGCGGCATCGGGGGGCCCGCCTGCGGTGGCCGCGGCGGCCGGAAGCCCGCCTGCGGACGCGGGTCCTCGCGGTGCGCCTCCGGAGCCCACTTGTCCCGCTCCGGGTTGTCCGGTGCGTCTTCCTCGTCCTCCACCTTCGGCAGGAACGTGCGGACCAGCCGCGCGGCCTCGTCTTCGCCGTTGATCTCGGTGTAGGACTCCGTGACCTTCTCCACGGTCTTGCGCTGGGCCTCGCGCACCGTCTGCATGACCAGGGAGGAGAGCCGGGCCGGTCCCAGCGCGGTGGCCCGGTTGCCGAACTCGATCGCGCTCAGCGAGCCGTTGGCCTCGACCGTCACCGTCACCGAACCGTCGGAGGACCGTACCGTGGACGCGGACGCGGTGAACGCGGCCGTCAGGGCATTGGCTTTTTCCTCGAGTTTCTTGGCCTCTCGCTCCAAAAGGAGCGCGAAGTCCTCACCTGCGTCGAAATTGGGTTGCATGCGTCGCCTTGGCTCGGTTCGGATGGGTCACGATCGGAGAGAGTGCGAGGTCGACGAGGCGGTCTACGGAACTGCCCGAGATCGTCACGTATCGTTACCATCGCGTGGGTCTTCGGACAACCCGCGTGATCGGGGATTGCCCGAATGGGCCTCCCGTGGCGGTAATTCGGGCCAGAGAAGAGGAACTGTGCCGGGGACGGAACCGGTCGTACGGGACGCCGATCGAGACGACGTCATGGCCATCTGCCGCTTCGGCGAGGAGCACGTCCGAGCCCACTACACGCCGTTGATCGGCGAAGAAGCCGCTGCCAAGCAGGTGCGGATGTGGTGGAACGAGACGAACATCGCCGGCGCCGTGGCCCGCGGTTCGATGGTGGTCGCCGACGACGGCGGGCACCTGGTGGGCGTCGGACAGCGCGGACTCGACGGTGACGAGCACGTCATCTACAAGCTGTATGTGCACCCTCGTCACCGAGGTGGCGGATTGGGCCGTCGGCTGCTGGACGTCCTCATCGGACAGTTGCCCGCGGGCACCGAACGGTTGTACATCGAGCATTTCGCGGCCAACGAGCGTGCGGGAGCCTTCTACGAGCGCGAGGGTTTCAGGGTGGAGCGGATCGATCCTCGGCTCGGTGTCGTTTGGCGCGTCCGCGATCTTCGTTAACGGAGGTTCCGGGCCAGGGGGCCGTCGAGCCAGCGATCGACCTGGCGCTGACCCCGCAGGCGGACGACAACGAGGTCCGGATACCGGTTCTCGGCGATGACCCTGTGCACGCGAGCGCGCATGATCGGGTGGTAGCGCCAGGCGAGCTTGACGATGTGGTCGCCTTCGGTGAAGAACGTGTGCAGGGGGCCTTCGACGTTGCCGCCGGCGATCTTCGAGCCGCACCCCACACGACGTTTCAGCGTCCGGACGACCGTGCGTGTCACGGTCAGGGCACGTAAATGATCGAGCCAGACGAGGACGTCCAACCGCTCGGTCATCCGCTCCCGAACCTCTTCGCCCTGCCATTCGATGGCCCACTCGTCGACGGCGATGAATTTCAGGACGTCGGCTTGCCAGGTCTCCCGAACCGTCCAGCCCGGCGCGTGGAAGAAGGACTCGAACTCGACGAACGGCAACCCCATACGCTCGCACAGGGTTCGCGCCAGCGTCGACTTGCCGGATCCGGCGGGACCCGCCACCGCGACCCGCCGGATCCGGTGTCCGGGAAGGGCGTCGTCCGGCCCGATGATCTGCATGTGGGCAGCTTATCGAGGGGCAGGGAAGCTCCGGGTGGAGGTTTGCGGCACTCGTGCCTGCCCTCTGAACCGTGTCCCGAAAGTGGCTTTCGCGACAAGGGGCCGGACGACACACGGTGCGAGAGTTCCGGCTCCAGTCACGCGAATTCGGCTTCCCATCACGCGAGTTCGGCTTCCAGGCACGTGAGTTCGGGCCCACCGGTCGCAGCGAGCGAAATGCGGCTCACCCTCCAACCCGTCACGTGCCAGATGGAACGGAGCGGTGAAAGGTCCGTGAAGGCCTCCTTCACTACCTTCAAGGTAGGCAAAGTCAAATTGAGGCCTTCACGGACAGGCGCACGACCACACAGGTACTGGTCAGACCCAGCCGATCCGCTCGTAGAACGGCGTGATCCACGCTCGGAACCGCTCCCCGTGGACCTCCTGAGCGGCGGCCACGATGGCGTCCGGATCCTCGGCCGGTGTCAGGCCGCGCTCCTGAAGCCACTTGACGAACTCTTCGTGCGAGCCGCTGTGGTCGTCGTCTTCCTCACGGAAGTAGTCGGCCGAGTCGTGGCCGACCATGACCTCACCGTCGTAACCCAGCAGCCGCAAGAAATCCCGGAAGTCACGGGCGACGACCTGTTCACCGCCCTCGTCGCCGAAGACCACGACGGGCGACAGGGCGAGGTCAGTCTCGTCGCCGCTTCGCCAGATCGCGTACGTCGAGCCGCTCCCGTTCGCCTGGGCGAAGGGAATCAAGCGCGACAGGAACGCCGGGTCGTCCAGCTCCTTGGGGAAACGCTCCTTGTCGTCGTAGCCGTGCAGCTCGAAGCCATCGGCGATGAAGTCGCCGGCCGAGTCGTAGAGAGCCTTCAGCTCGTTCAGGACGGGGATCGGTGAGTACACGCCGGGGAGCATAAGCGATACAGAAGGCCGTGAAGGCCTCCTTGAGGGACTCTGGATCCCCCAAGGAGGCCGATCTCGCGTGATTGGAGGGCGATCTCGCGTGATTGGAGGCCGAACTCGCGTGATTGGAGGCCGAACTCGCGTGATTGGAGGGCGAACACTCAGGTTGAGCGGCCCAGGAAGGCCAGGAACCGGGTCTGGGGGTCGGCGTCCGCGGGTGGTTTCACCCGGGGGCCGAAGGTGCCCGGCGTGCGGCTGATGATCAACCGGGCGAGGGAGAACGACGGCGCGATGACGTCGGGTTCCATGCGCACGTCGATGCCGAGCGCGGAGCCGATGTCCCAGGTGTGGACCAAGGTGTCGAAGGTGAGCAACGCCAGGTAGTCCGCGACCGTCGCATCGGGACGGTCGGCCACGTACCACGCGGGGGCGGGCCGGCCGAGCACCTCGTCGGTGACGACGGCGTCGGTCGCGGAGCGCGTCGCACGCCATTCGGCGAGCGGGTCGTCGCCGGCCAGCTCGCCGGGCTTCTCGGAGCCCGCGGGCCCGTTCTCCACCGTGAACTCCTGGCCGTCCGCGTGCCGGCGCAGCACCTCCAGGCCCCAGATGACGTGACCTGTCACGTCACGCACCGTCCAGTGTTCGCACGCCGACGCGGCGTCCCACCGGTCCGGTGGCACGGCGGCGAGTACGGCGTCGAAGGCGTCCTGGGTCCGCCGGTAGCGATCCGAAATCTCGTCCATGGGCACCCTCATTTCAGTGTCGCGTTGATGGCGGCCGTCAGCTGTTCGGGTCCCGGCACCAAGGCCTTGTCGAGCGCGAGGGCGTACGGGATGACGGTGCCGTCCGGACGGCACACCCGCCTCGGCGGGGCCACCAGGTCGAACTCTTCGGCCGCCGTCGCGACGATCTCCGCCCCGAGCCCGCACATGCGGTTCGAGTCGTCGATCACGACGAGGCGCCCGGTCTTGTCGACCGATTTGCGGAGGCATTCCCAATCGAAGGGGTAGACCGTTCGCGGGTCGATGATCTCGATCTCGGCCCGGCCGCTGAGGCTCTCGGCGACTTCGATCGCCGTACCGACGTGCTGGCCCACCGCCACCACCGTCAGGTCGCCGCCCTCCCGGACGACGTTCGCCTCTCCCAGCGGGACGATGTCCTCTTCGCCCCCGTAGGTCACATCCGTCGCTCCCAGCAACGACGATGGGGCGAACACGGCGACCGGGTCGGGATCCTGGATCGCCGACCGCAGCAGCCCGTACGCGTCCGCGGGCAGGCCAGGGACCACCGTTTTGATCCCCGCGTGGGCGAGCAAGCTGTACGGATTGTCCGAATGCTGGCCCGCCCAGCCGAATCGCGAACCCGAACCGGACACGAGATACGTGACGGGGATCTGTACCTGCCCGCCGGTCATCAGGGAGAACTTGTGGGCCTGGTTCACGATCTGCTCGAAGACCAGGTAGATCAGCGATGAGATCTGGAATTCGATCACGGGTTTCTTGCCGGCCATCGCCGCGCCGGTCCCGAAACTGGTGAAGGCCTGCTCGGACAACGGCGTGTCCAGCACTCGCTCCGGCCCGAACCGGGGCAGCAGCCCCGAGGTGACCCCGCTCGCACCGACACCGACGTCTTCGCCGAGCAGGAAAACGTCTTCGTCGGCCGCCATCTCGGCGTGCAGGGCGAGGTTCATCGCGTGCATGTAGCCGAAGTTCGACGGAGAAGGCAGCTCGCTCACAGGATCACCCCAGGCCGGACGGCGGTCTTTCCCGCGTACAGGTACATCAATGCGTCCTTCGGATCGGGCGACGGGGCGTTCTTCGCGAACTCGACCGCCTCGTCGATTTCGTTCTTCACGGCGGCGTCGATCCCGGCGACGACGTCATCGCCCAGCTGACTTCCCAGCAGGGGAAGTGGATCCCGCTTGCGCCACAGGGCCACTTCTTCGGGATCGCGGAACTCGACGCCCAAGAGTTCGAGCACGGAATGATGCCCGAAGAACCGATATGTCTGACATTCCAGGAAGGCCGGGCCCCGGCCCGCGCGGCACCCTTCGACCAGTTCCGCCGCGGCACCCGCCACGGCCTCGACGTCCATGCCGTCGACCGTGCGCGCGACCATCCCGAAGCCTTCCGCGCGCCGTGCGGCGCCACCCGCGAGCCCCGATTCGAGTTTGAGGCTCGTCGCGTACATGTTGTTCTCGCAGACGAACAGCACCGGCAGGGACCAGATCGCGGCCAGGTTGAAGGCTTCCAGGAGAACACCCTGGCTCATCGCCCCGTCGCCGAAGAAGCTGACGACGACCTCGGAGTTCCCGCGGGCCTTGGCGGCCCAGGCGGCGCCGGAGGCGATCGCCCCGCCGGCACCGACGATTCCGTTGGCACCCAGGATGCCCAGCTTCATGTCCGCGGCGTGCATCGACCCGCCGCGGCCCTTGTTGAAGCCTTCGAGGGTGCCGAGGAGTTCGGCGAGCAGACGGCGTGGATCCGCGCCCTTCGCCAGCACGTGCCCGTGCCCCCGGTGCGTGCTGGTGATGAAGTCCCGGTCGGTCAGGTTCGCGCAGATGCCCACGGCGACCGCTTCCTGCCCGATGTACGGGTGGATGCCGCCGTCGATCTCACCGGCGATGGCCATCGCCAGGCAGCGCTCTTCGAATTCCCGGATCTGTTTCATGGACCGGTACAGGGCCATCCGGTTTTCACTGATCATTTTCGCGACAGCCCTTCTGTGTCTTCTATGTCTTCTGTGTCTTCTGCGGAGGTCCGGACGAGCATTCGGTCGACGTAACGAAGCAGTGCGTCGTCGTCGGGGCTCGGCACGACGATCGAGTCGAACGCGCTGCTCGGCACGCCGTTGCCGGAAGTGTCCGAAGTGGACTCGAAAAGCAACTTCAGGATGGCGTGTTCCTCCGGAGAGTGGGCTTCGAGTAACGAAAGCCAGTCCGCCACCGGCCGGACGCCGATCTCCATGCCGGTGCTCCGCAGGAGTTCGACCAGGTGCGTGAGACGCGTCGGACGCCGGCTCGCCAGCACGAACCGGCTGCCGTCCTGCTGTCCTTCCATGCCGAGCCGGGTGAGCGTGCTCGCCGTTTCATCGACCGCGATCCACGGTTCCTCGATCTCGGTGTCGGGTGCGCAACCGAGTTCGAGGATGATCCGCAGGACCCGCAGCATGATGTCGCGCGTGTTCCCCTGTCCGGTGCGCGAGTCGCCGACGATCCGGGGCAGCCGGTAGATCGCCGCCGGCATTCCGCGTTCGTACGCGGTGGTGATCAGCTGTTCCGCATGCGACTTGGTCTCCGCGTAGCCGCTGCGGGAACCGTTCTCCTCGCCGGCCGAGATGGTCGACACGAACTGAAGTCGCTTGAGCCGGGTGGTCGCCGCCAGCCGGATCAGCTCGCGGGTGCCGCCCACGTTGGCGTCTTCGAGCTGTTCGTAGCTGGAGAGCGCGTCGACCCGTGCGCCGTTGTGACAGATCAAGTCGATTTCGCCCGCGAGCCGCGCGAAGGTCTCACCGGTGAGCCCAAGTCCGGGTGCCGCGAGATCGCCGGGAACGACGGTGATCCGCTCGTGGTCGACCTCGTCCGACAGACCGTAGCGGTCCAGGTTCTCGCGCAGCCGCTGCCATCCCGCCGCTTCGCCGGCCGCGCGGACGAGACAGTGCACGCGCACGTTCTTCCGTGCCAGCAACTCGCGGACCAGGTACGCCCCGACGAAGCCGGTGGCCCCGGTGAGCAGGATCCCCGAAGGATCGCCGGATTCGCGTGGCGGGAGCCGGTCCGGGAGGACGCCGCCAAGTACGGCCTGGGGATCGAACGAGCGGGCGTCGATCCGCCGCTCGCCGTTGATCTCTTCGGCCAGCTTCGCGATCGTGGGCCGCTCGAACAGCGTCCGCAACGGCAGGTCGATCCGGAGGGTCTCCCCGATCCGGACGGCGAGTTGCGCGGCCTTCAGCGAGTGCCCGCCGACGTCGAAGAAGCTTTCGTCCCTGCCGACGGTCTCGCGGCCGAGGACCTGGGCCCAGATCGCCGCCAGCTTCTCCTCGGTCGGGTTCCGCGGGGGAGTGGCTTCGTCCGCCCGGGTGTCGCCCTCGGGTTCCGGGAGCGCCCGGACATCGAGCTTTCCGTTGATGGTCAACGGGAGTTCGGGAAGCGACACGAACGCCGCGGGCACCATGTATTCCGGTAGCACGCTTCGCAGGCGAGTACGCAGAGCGGCGTCGTCGAGAACGCCCGACACCTTGACATAGGCGACGAGCCTCTTCTGCCCGCCGCCGTCCTCACGGGCGATGACGGCGGCCTGCGAAATGTCCTCCGTGGACAGAAGTACGGCTTCGATCTCGCGGGGTTCGATGCGGAAGCCGCGGATCTTGACCTGATCGTCGACGCGTCCTAGGTACTCGATGTCACCGTCGGCGTTGTGCCGGACGATGTCCCCGGTCCGGTAGAGCCGGTCGCCGGTGGTGTCGTGGCGAT
Source organism: Amycolatopsis sp. NPDC041971 (assembly GCF_055588925.1). Taxonomy (NCBI): domain Bacteria; kingdom Bacillati; phylum Actinomycetota; class Actinomycetes; order Pseudonocardiales; family Pseudonocardiaceae; genus Amycolatopsis; species Amycolatopsis sp. NPDC041971. Next base: position 324,039 of record NZ_JBVJCE010000003.1, read on the forward strand.
CGGGGACGAACTGCCGCTCGGTGAGTTCCGGCTGTCCTCGGTAGCCCCTCGCGACACCGGGGCCGGCCACGTGGAGTTCTCCGGGCACTCCGATCGGCGCGAGCTCGCCGCGCTCGTCGAGGACGTACACCCGCGTGTTGCCGAGCGGACGGCCGATGGGGATTCCGGTGGCGCCCTCGGGAACGGGCGAGGGGATCGGGTGACACGTGGCGAACGTGGTGCATTCGGTGGGGCCGTAGCCGTTGAAGAACCGCGTTCCGGGCAGCGCGGCGACAGCGCGGCGGACATGGGTGACCGACAGTGCTTCGCCGCCGACGAGCAGCCGGCGGAGCCCGCTCAGTGCCGTGGTGTCCTCGTCGACGATGTGGTTGAACAACGACGAGGTCAGCCACGCCGTGCTGACCCGGTGCCGGGTGATCGCGTTCGCGAGCGGCCGGGCGGTGAGCACCCGTTCGCCCGCGATGACGCAGGTGGCGCCGGTGAGGAGGGCACCCCAGATCTCGAACGTGGCCGCGTCGAAGGAGACCGCCGACGCGTGCAGGACCACTTCGTCCGGGCCGAGGATGCCCTCCGGCAGCCCGGTGACGAGCCGGATGATCGACCGGTGCTCGATTTCGACGCCTTTGGGACGTCCGGTCGAGCCGGAGGTGTAGATGACGTACGCGAGATCGCGCGGCCCGACTCCGGTCTCGAGCGCTGTCGCCGGTTCCTCGTCGAGGGTCGGGTCGCCGATCAGGTCGGTCGCGATCACCAGCCGCGCTCCGCCGTCGGTGAGCAGAAGCCGTTGGCGCTCCTCGGGATACTCGGGATCGATCGGCAGGTACGCGGCGCCGGTCTTGAGGATCGCGAGCAGGGCGGTGATCAATCCGATCGAGCGGGGCAGGCAGACGCCGACGACCGTTTCCGGCCCGGCGCCCAGGGTGCGCAACCGGTGCGCGAGCCGGTTGGACCGGATGTCGAGTTCGGCGTAGGTCAGGGAATCGTCACCGCGGACCAGGGCTGTCGCTTGTGGACGGTCGCGGACCCGCTCGGCGAACACCGAGGGCACGGTCGCCGGGGACGGCAACGCCTTGGTCGTGTCGTTCCAATCCTCGGTCAGCAGGCGGATCTCGGAATCGTCCATCATCGACGACGCCGAAAGCGGCCGCTCCGGTTCGGCGACGACCGAGCCGAGCAGCTGCCGGAAGTGCCGGGTGAAGCGTTCGATCGTGACCCGGTCGAACAGCTCGGCGTTGTAGTCGATCCGCGCTTCCAGCACGCCGCCGGAGTCCGCCACCTGGCATTCGAGATCGAACGGTTCCGCCTTCGTGCCGACCGGCGAGACATCCGACAACGGCCCGCCCGTCAGCCGGAGTACGACCTGGGTGAGCGGGGTGCGGCTGAAGTCCCGCCGGGGCGCCAACTCCTCGACGAGGCGCTCGAAGGGGATGTTCTGGTTCGCGTACGCGCCGAGCGTGGTCTCCCGTACCCGGCCCAGCAGATCCGCGAAGGTGGGATCGCCGGAAAGATCGGTACGCAGCACCAGCATCTTGGCATCGAACCCGGTCGACGGCTCGGTCGTCGGCACTCCGACCGGCACGTCCGTGGTGCGCGCGTAGCGGGACAGGACGACGTCGAAGGCCGCCAGCAGCGCCATGAACAGGGTGACGCCGTGACGGCCGCTCACTTCGCGGAGGCTTTCGGCGACGCCGGGATCCACGGTGAAGGAGAGCGAGTCGCCGCGGTAGGCCGCCACCGGCGGGCGTGCGCGGTCCGTCGGCAGTTCCAGTGCCGCGGGAACGTCGTCGAGCTGCTTCCGCCAGTAGTCGAGTTGCCCCCGCAGTGCCTCGAAAATCGGCTCGTCGGGGTGCTCCAGCGTGTGTTCGACGAGCCGGACGAGCCTGCCGACCAGCCGCGTGGCGGTGGAGCGGTCGAAGAGACCGGTGCGGAACACCAGTGAACCGTGCAGCTTGCCGTCTTGTAGGTGGGTGACCAGTTCCAGGTCGAACCGGGTCGCGACCCCCGCCCACGGCACGCTGGAGATCTCGCCTTCGCCGGGTGTGGGGAGCTCCCCGTTGTGCACGACCACGACGTCGAAGATCGCGTTGCGGCCCGCGTCCCGTTCGGGCCGGACCTCGGCGACCACCTGGTCGAACGGCGCCTGCTGATGCGCGTAGGCGTCGACCATCTTGGTCCGTGCCACCTTCAGCAGCTCGCGGAACGTCATCGACGGCGTGAGGTGCGTGCGCAGCACCACGGTGTTCACGAAGAAGCCGAGGACGTCGGCGAACCGGCGGTCGTCGCGACCGGCCAGCACCGTCCCGATCGTGACGTCCTCCTGTCCCGAATGGAGGGACAACAGGGCCTGGAACACCGCGGCCACGGCGCTGGAGAGCGCGCAGCGATTCCGCAGGGCGAAGGCGCTGAAAGCCTTGGTGAGCTCGGCGGGGAACTCGAAATCGACGTGGTCGCCCGCGAAGCCGGGATTTCCCGTCCGCGGCCGGTCCGTCGGCAACCGCAGCGGCTCGAAGCCGTCGAGCTCACGCCGCCAGTAGTCGAGATGCTCCGCCACGGAGCCGGTGCCGGCGCGCTGCACCGCGACGAACTCCTCGTAGGTCACGTCGAGCGGTGCGAGGGTCTCCGACCGGTAGAGCCTGACGACGTCTTCGGTCACGATCTGGATGGACCGGCCGTCGGTGATGATGTGGTGGTTCACCAGGCACAGCACAGCCGATCCGTCGGCGCATTCGACCACCATCGCGCGTATGGGCGGCGCCGCGGCGAGGTCGAACGGTTCACTGACCAGGTCGGCCGTGTGCTTCTGCCACTCGTTCTCGCCCGGTCCCGCGGTCCGCCGTGCCACCGGGATGCGGAAGCCCGGGGTCGGTACGGCGGCGGGTGTCCCCGATGCGTCCACGACGAACCGCCAGCGGAGCACCGGATGACGTTCGACAAGCGCGTCGAGCGCGTGGGCGAGCGCGTCGAAGTCGACGCCGTCGTGGAACCGGAGGACGATCGGAATGTTGTACGCGGCGCTGGTCCGGTCGAGTTGCTGCACCAGCCACAGCCGCTCCTGTCCGAGCGACAACCTCATCGATTTCTCCTTCATCCGGCGTTCGCTCGTCGGGCGGCGACGACCTCGCGGTCCGTCGCGGCTTCGATCAGGGCCTTTTCGTCGACTTTCCCGTTGCGGGTGAGCGGGATCTCGTCGACCGCCACCCAGCGGGCGGGTATCGCGTAACTCGGAAGCTGCTTCGACAGGAACGCGCGCAGCGAACGGGGATCCGTGTCCTCGCCGGGGTGCGCGACGACGCCCGCCACGAGCTGAGGGCTCTGGCCCGGTTGCCGGGCGACGACGATCACGGCATCGCGGAGACCGGGGTGGCCGGCGAGGATGGTGCCGATCTCCTCGGTTTCGATGCGGTGGCCGTCGAGTTTGATCTGCTTGTCCGCGCGGCCGAGGAAGAGCACGTCGCCGTTCGGGTCGAGCCGGACCAGATCACCCGTGCGGTACAGGCGTTCGTCCACGTCCGGGGAGAAGTGGCCGAACCGCTTGCCCGTTTCGGTTTCGTCGTCGAGATAGCCGTCGGCCAAACCCGCTCCGGCCGCGTACAGTTCGCCGACCGCGCCGGGTGGGACGAGCCGCGCGTTCCGGTCGAGAACGAAGACCTTGGTGCCGGCGATCGGCCTGCCGATGGGCAGCGGCCCGTCGATCTCCGCGCGGCCGCGCACGGTGTGCGTGGTCGTGAAGGTGGTGTTCTCGGTGGGCCCGTATCCATTCGTGAGCACCAGACCGGGGTACGACTCGAGCACCTGCGCCGCCGCGTCGTGCGGTACGACTTCGCCGCCGCTCAGGAGCCGGCGGAGTCCGGCGAGCGCCCGCGGCCGCGACTTGACGACCAGCCGGAACAGGCTGGCGGTCAGCCAGGCGACCGTGACTTCCCGCTCGGTGAAGAACTTTTCGAGCTTCCGGACCGACGGAAGTCTTCCGGGGAAGGCCTCCAGTGTCGCGCCGTTGAGCAAGGTCACCCAGATCTCGTAGGTCGACGCGTCGAAGGCCAGGGGCGCCATCCGCAGCACCCGGTCACCAGGGCGCGTTTGGAGCTCCGGCGTCCGCGCGAGCCGGGTGACCGCGCGATGCGGGACGACGACGCCCTTCGGTTCGCCGGTGGATCCGGAGGTGAACGCGATGTACGCCGTCCGGGCCGGATCGTCGGGGCCAGGTGCCGGCGGCTCGGTGTCCGCGTCGATTTCCTGTCCAGGAACCCAGGAATCGACCCGGACGAGCTCGCGCAGGACGGGATGGCCCGCCGAGGCGGCGTCGACCACCGCGGCCGCGGGCGCCAGCTTGCCGACGATCCTGGCCGATCGCGCTTCCGGCACGTCTTCGTCGAATCCCGCGTACGCGGCGCCGGCGCGGACGATCGCGAGCAGCGCCACGATCTCGCCGACGGACCGCCGGGTCGCGACGAGCACCGTGTCACCGGGCCGGACCCCGGCACGCCGCAGCACGCCGGCGTACTCGTCGGCGGCCCGCGCGAGTTGCCCGTAGGTCAGCTCGGCGCTCGCGTCACGGACCGCGACCTCCTGCGGGCGAAGCCGCACCTGGTCCAGGAACAGGGCCTCGATGCCCACCGGAGGAGTGTTCGCGCCGACCAGCCCGTCGAGGATCCGGCGGCGTTCCGGAGCGATGCAGCGCACGTCCTCCAGACACCCGTCGAGCGAGGTCAGCCCGTGCACAGCGGCGGCGACGTCTGCGACGAACCCGTGCGCGGCGTCCGGCACCTCGGTGACGAACCGGACCTCGCCGGACCGCAGATCCCCGTGCAGGGAACCGAGCACGAGATCCACCGGCCCGTCTTCGACGACACCGACCGGGTGGACCGACCCCAGGAAGTCCTCGATCCGCGCCCCGTCGTCGACCCGGACCCGGATCACCCGCCCCGCGACCGAGATCGCGGCCTCGTTCGCCGCCGTCCACCGGCACAAGGTCACCGCGAACGCGGCCAGCACCAGTGTCGCGCGGCGGTACTCCGAGAGCTCGCCCGCGAGCTCGGTCTTCAGCTCGTAGGGAGCGGAGAGCACATCAGGCATCGGCCCCGCTGCTCCCCGCGCGCTTGCGCTCCAGCCGGACATGAAGGTGATCGGGCCGCCGGAAGATGTGGCCCCGTTCCCGCAGCCGCCAGAAACCCGGCCGGACGCCGTCGAGCGAACCGCTGAGCCGGACGCCGCCGAACCGGTGCGACAACCGCTCGAACAGCGTGTCGAACTCCGCCAAGGCCAGCTGGATGCCCAGGCAGGTGTGCGGGCCCGCCGAAAACGCCAGCAGCCGCTGGTCGGTCCGCTCCGGGCGCCAGGAGTCCGGGTCCTCGAAGGTGTTCTCGTCGCGGCTGGCGCTGCCCAGCGAGAGCAGCAGCGCGGACCGGCGCGGGATGTCCACCCCGTGGAGGTTCAGATCGGCGGTCGCGTACCTGAGGATGGTGTGGCTCGGCGGTTCCCACCGCAGCGTCTCGCGGACCACCTGGGTGCGGTACTCCTGGTCCGCCAGTGTCGACAGGTCGACATTGTGCGCCAGGACCGCGTACATGATCTTGCCGATGGTGGCGACGCTCGTCTCGGTCCCGGCCAGCAGGAACAACGTGGCCGTGCCCAGCATGGACTCGTCCAGCGGTTCGCCCGGCGGGAAGACGAGGTCGAGGAACGGCATCGGATCGCCCTCGCGGCGACGGGCGAGCTTGTCCTTGAGGTAGTCGATCAGCTCCGCCTTGGCCGCGACCGCCGAGTCCAGCGAGGTCGCCGGGAACTCGATCGCGCCCGCCAGCGGAAGGACCCGGGGGCGCAGCCAGGCCGCGTCCTCCGGCGGCAACCCGAACAGCCGGGTGACCATCGCGTACGGCACGCCGACCGCGACCCGCTCCATGAACTCGATGTCGACCTCGTCCTTGGCCCCCATCTCGGCCTCGATCGAGTCGAGGACCTGGTCCACCGCGGGAACGAGGATCTCGGTGCGCAGCCGCTTCACCGATCCGCCGGCGAACAGCGGCATGAACAGCTTGCGCAGATCGCGATGCCGGGGGCCGTCGGTGTCCAGCAGCGTCCGGCCGAACAGCCGCCTGCTGCTGCGCATCGGGAACCCACTGCCGACCTCGCGATCCGACAGCAGGTTCTGGACGTCTTCGAACCTGGTGACCAGGAAGGCGTTGAACGCCGCCGACCAGTACACCGGTTCCGACCGCCGGAGCTCCTTGTAGATGGGCCAGGGGTCGGCGAGGAACTCGTCGGAGCTGAAGTCCAGCTTCACCGTGGCGGGGCTCATTTGTCGCCTCCGTTTCCGACCAGCTCGGTCCGGGACTTCAGTTGTCGAGCGGCTTCTTCCGAAGTCAGCCGGATGGACTCGGTGGTGCCGTCGTATCCGCCGGAGAGGGCGGGCAGGACCTCGTGCGCGAGCGCCGTCAGCTGTTCGAGGGTCGCCTGGTGCGAAATCCACCTGGGGACGAAGAAGTTCAGCGACACCGGGTCGCCGACGCGGTCGATCAGATCGCGGATCCGGGTGGCGCAGGTCGCGGCGTCACCGACGATGAACCCGCCCGTGCCGACGAGGTTCTGCAACGTCTTGCGGTGCGCGACGGGGGAGTCCGGGATGGGCATGCCCAGAGTGTTGCGGTACAGGCCGCGGCGCAGCGCGGAAAATCCCTCGAGCAGTTCTTCCACCCCGGCGGCGGGGGAGTCGGCGATGTGGACGAAGACATTGCACCGGACCCGTGTCCCGCCCGCGGACTTGTTCCGGTACGACTCGACGCGCTCGATCAGCGCGCCGACCGGATCCGGGTCCATTCCGGGCCGGATGGAGCCCCACGGGGGTGCCACGTGGACGGTCGGGGTCGTGGCGGTGTCGGTCAGGAGTTCGATACCGGCCGGGCTCAGCGAAGACGCGACGACGGTCTCGATGGCGCCCGCGCCTCTCAGCGGCTGAAGTTGCAGGACGGCCTTCTTCGCGGTGAACCACGGTGTCGTGGTGTTGACCGTCTCGCCGTCGAGCAGCGCTTGCACCGTCGCCAGCGCGGCCCGGAAGTGATCACGGACCGAGGCCGGATCCACCCCGATCATTTCCATGTCGTGGACGTAGGTCCCGGTCCCGACACCCAGGATCGCCCGGCCGGCGGTGAGGTGATCGAGCAGCACGATCCGTTCCGCGACATGCAGGGGATGGTGGTAGGGAAGCGGGATCACGCCGGTGGCGAAGTGGATGCGGCGCGTCTCGCGGGCCAGCGCCGCCATCAGCATCTCGGGGGAGCTGAGCGTGCTCCAGCCGCTGGAATGGTGCTCGCCGAGCCAGATCTCGTCGAAACCCAGGTCGTCGACCAGGCCGCACAGCTCGATATCGCGCTTCAGCGACGCGTGCGGGCTGACCGAAGGGTCGTGGAAGGGAGGCAGGAAGCAGCCGAAGGCCTTGGTGTGCATGATGACTGGAACTCCTGATCTTGGGTCCGGGGAGATCTGACGGTGGCGACTCAGGCCGACGGAACCTGCTCCAGCAGGTAGTCGCAGAACTTGTCCACAGTGGTCAGATCCTCGTTCTCTTCGAGGTCGATGAACACATCGAGCTTCGTCTCGATCTTCTCGATGAGCGCCAGGTACTCGATGGAGCTCATACCCGTCTCGGGGAACTCCGTGTCCGCCTCGATGGTCTGGTTTTCCAGAACGCCGCCTGCGACTTCGGACAGGAGGGAGAAAATCTGCTGACGCAATTCCGTCCGCGCGTCTTCCGCGTTCATGTGTCCCCTTTGCTGAATCCGCGCGTATCGGCGCGAATGGATGAGTTCGAAATGTTTCGGCCGCACTCGGGCGCGGCGGATCAGGCCGGTGGTTCAGGCCTGTTTTCGTTGGTGCGGCAGCGAAAAGCACGCCAGTGTGCGTGCTGCCGTTCCCCCTCCAGTGGCTCCATTGTGTCTCGAAGCGTCCGCGATCCGCAACCATCTCCGTCTTCGGTGTTCTTTGTTCTTCGCGGATCAAGCGACGAAAAAGGGGCCTTCCACGCATCGTAATGCGTGGAAAGCCCCCTTCGGGCCGATCAGCGCTTGCGCTTCCGGAGGAGTTCCGCGAACTGCCGCCAGTCCTCCGCCCGCGCCTTGGCGAGTTCGGAGATCAATTCCAACCGGTGTTCGGGGATGTTCCTGGCCACTTGATCCCACTCGTCGCGGTCGTTCAGATGGCCGTCGAGCAAACGCACCAAGGTGCGCCCGGACTCGGTGTAACGAATGGTGGGATCCGAACGGAGCCGCTCGACCGCCTCTTGATCGTCGGCGGCCTGGGTCGTGCCGGGGTCGACGATCTCGGCCTGCCGGAGGCGTGGCCTCGCCGAGGCGCGTGCCGCGGTGTCGCCCTGTGTCGCCGTGGGTGACGGATCCTCGCCGTGGCGATGCCGATGGCGCACGTCGTGTGCTGTCGCGAGAGAAATCCCCGCGCCGCGGGCGATTTCCCGGATCGAGGCGGTGGGATTGCCCGTGATCAGCTCGTGGGCGCGCCGCCGGCCTTGCGTCGGGTCCAGCGCGCGGACGCGTCCGTCCCGGCCGACGTGGGCGTTCGACTGGGGAACTTCCCCACTCGAACTACGGCGCAACTTGCCGACCGTCTTGTGCGACAGGCCCGTGACCGCGGCGATCGCGCGGTCTGACCAGTGCGGACGGACGTCGAGGATCCGGCAGGCGGCGGTCTTGCGGTCGGCCAGGGAAAGCGGCAGGCCGTGCGCGATGTTCGACTTCACCGCGAGGATGAACGCGGCGTGGGTGTCCCCGTCGAAGAACCGCGCGTTGATCACGGTCGCCTTCGTCAGCCGCGCCGCCTGCAACCGGTGGGTGCCGTCGATCACCCGCATCGTGGGACGGTGCACGAGAATCGGCGGAAGCGGGGCGTCCGTTTCGGCGAGCACTCGCGCGTACGCCAGATCAACCCCCGCCGCCCTCGGGGAGTCTTCCACGGACAGCTCGTCGAGCGGTACCTCGACGACCTCGCCCAGTGGCGGATCCGAGCCCGCGGCGGCCCACTCGCCTTCCCGTCTGGCTGTGGGGATCTGCTTGCCTTCCGCGGTTTTCTCCTTATGCCAGTTTAACATCTTCTAGCCCCCAGAGCACTTGGTGAATGTCAAACCTTTTCCACTATTCAAGCGGGCGGGAGTGGTTGTCAAGGGCTGCGAGTAGCACTCGGTTAGGTCGCGGCGCGTCAGTCCTGGTCGACTGGGTGTTCGATCAAGGACTCGCCGCGAGTGTGGAGCCTTGGCGACTTTCGTACGGTGCCGTGGAGCGATCGGTTACTGTGCGTCGCCGTCGACACCGGGCAGAACCCTTGAGGGGTAAGGCAAACTTGACACGGGCGCCGTAAGTCGCTTGACGGGAGCACGTCCTCCGCGCAACCTGGTCCGGACCCCCGTGGGCGGAAGGAACCGCAGGAACCGGTCGAACGACGGCTCATATCGGAAAGGTCGATTCGTCCACGAATATCCCGGCGAGCGATCGTGAAATGGCGGAACTTTCCTTTCGTTCGTTCGTTCGGTCAAGAACGAACGAAATGCCCGTCGCCGAGCACGATCTGAGGACGGTTGTTGATCGCGTCCGACGCCCATTCGGTCACGCTTACCTTCACCGTGATGACGCCCGCTCCCGAAACCGTCTCCGCGATCGTTTGCGCCTGTCCCGCACGGAGGATCTTGCTGACGATCGACGTGCCGTCCCGGCGGGTGATCTCCATCTTGGCGACATAGCCGGGAAGTGTCTTGTCGCTGAGGCCGAGCGTGGCTTTGAAGGTCCCCAGTCCCGGAGGGATGGTGAACGAGAGGTCTTTCACCGTCTTGTTGAAGACACCCGGGGAGAAGGTGACACTTTTGGTGAACGGGGTCCCGCCGATGGTCGCGACCCCCGACCCCTCGTTGTTCCCGTACCCGCCGATCGGCCCGATTTCGGTGAGGTAGCGCAACGCGACCTGCGTTCCGGCGTCGTCGGCCGGCTTCTCGGAACTCTTGGCGGTGGTGGCGGGTTTCGACGAGGTACTGACCTCGGAGGTCGGTCCGGGCGTGGTGGAGGGGGCCGAAGTCGTGGTGCCGGCCGGTGCGGAGACGCGCTCGCCGCTCTGCTGCCCCGGACGCGCGGACTCGTCGGTGTGGTCGTAGGAGTCCTTGATGAGGGTGACCGCGGCGAGAGCGCCCAGTGTGAGCACGACGATGACGACCAAAGACCCGGTCTTCAGCCGGGCCGGGCGGACGAACCAGTTGGCGAGTACGCCGAGGACGAAACCCAGGGCCACGATGATCGCCACAAGACCTGCCGAAGTCACACGATTCCCTTCGTCGTACGAGGCATGCTCCGAAGTGGTGACTGCCGTCGCGGACGCAAGGTCGTGCCGAATCGCTTGATCGCTACACGCGGGCGGGATTTCGTGACCGCATCGCGACAATCACGCTCGTGTGGACGCTGGGCCGCAGCGAGTGGGCGTGCCGCAACGTCGGCCGTCGAGGGCGTGGGGTGGCCGAGCGAAGGACTGACAACCATTTCGAGAGCTGACGATGGAGGAATCGGGACGTTCAGTGTCCCGATTCCTCCATCGCCGCGAAGGCGCACCGATTCGCACCGGCGACACGGCCTTGGGCGCTGGTCGCGCCAAGGCGCGAGTTCAGGAACCGCCAGGTCCCCAATGTCGCATTAGAGACGGTCAGCGTCCCTGATGCGACATTGGGAACATCGAACCGGCGGCAGCGCACCCAGCCGACGTCCCGAAGAACCCGCCACCCGAGAGGGTCACAGCCATTCGGCGTCGGTGGCGATGCGGATCGCGTGGACCCGGTTGCGGGCGTTGAGTTTGGTGACGATCGCGGCCAGATAGTTCCGGACCGTTCCGGGAGAAAGGAAAAGCTCGGCCGCGATGTCGGCGACGTTGCGCCCGAGCGCGGTCACCCGCAGGATCTCGATCTCGCGTGTGGTCAGCGGGCAGTCGTCGGTTTCCCAGGCGGCCAGCGCGAGTTCGCTGTCGATCACGCGCCGCCCGATCGCGACGGACCGCACCGCGTTGGCCAGTTTGTCCGACGGCGCGTCCTTGAGCAGGAAGCCGTTGACCTTCGCGTCGAGCGCGCGCCGGACCGTGCCCGGGCGGCCGAGGCTGGTGAGGATCAGCGTGTGGCAGCCGGGCAGGCTTTCACGGATCTCCATGGCGGCGGTCAGCCCGTCCTTGCCCGGCAGGTCGATGTCGATGACCGCGACGTCGGGCTGGACGGACTTCGCGGCCGGGAGGATCTGGTCACCCGAAGCGACTTGGGCGACGACCTCGATGTCGGGCTCCAGATTCAGCAGCGCGACGAGCGCGCCACGGACCATGTGCATATCTTCGGCAAGCAGCACCTTGATCACCACGAAGCACCTCGCACCCCAGTTCAGTGGCTCCGTCGTTATTCTACGGGAATCTCAACCAGCGCGGTGCTGCCTCGAAATACGCTTTCCGGTGCGGCGATCGGGGTACGCCGGTCGCGGCATTGTCCGCAGCCGGATGCCGCAACGGAATCGGGCTTTCACAGCGCGTCCAGCTCCTGTGGCCAGTAGACGGCCTTCCTGGTGAACCCGAGCAGCTCGAACTCCGAACGCGCCCAATCGATCCGGATCCGGATCGCCAGTTCGGGCGCGACGGTCAGCAGGAACCGGCCGGGGCCGCCGCCGACCTTGAAAACGCCGTAGGTCAGGAACGCGGATCCGTCGCAGATGGCGAACAACGCGGTGAAAACCGTCGTGCGTTCACTTTCCGGAATCGAATCCAGCCATTCCAGCCCGCCGGTCAGCTTCAGCCGCACCGCCATCCGAGCCTCCTCACCGAACCGGCTCCCAGCATGGCGGATTCCGGCGGCGTGGGGCGTCTCGCATCCTGCGCCGGACATGCCCGGACATGCCCGGACATGCCGAAGGGGACGCCCCGCGTGGGACGTCCCCTTCAGCACACGACCTAGTCGGCTTGTTGGTAGCGCTTGAGGTATTCGCCGGTCAGAGAGCTCTCCGCGGTCAGGAGCTTCTCGGGCGGACCGGTGAAGACGATCTCGCCGCCGTTCTTGCCGCCGCCGGGACCGAGGTCGATGATCCAGTCGGCCTGCTCGATCACCGCCAGGTTGTGCTCGATCACCACCACCGTGTTGCCCGCGTCGACCATGCCGTTGAGCAGGCCGAGCAACATGTCGATGTCGGTCATGTGCAGGCCGGTGGTCGGCTCGTCGAGGATGTAGACGTTGCCGCCGCCGGAAAGCCGGTCCGCCAGCTTGATCCGCTGGCGTTCACCACCGGACAGCGTGCTCAGTGCCTGCCCCAGCCCGAGATACCCGAGCCCGGTCTCGATCAGCGCGTTCACCTTCTCCAGCACCGGTGCCTCGGTGAAGTACTCCGCCGCCTGCTCGGCCGACAGCTCCAGCACGTCGGCGATCGACTTGCCACGCAGCTTGTGCGCCAGCACCTCGCCGGAGAACCGCCGCCCGTCGCAGCTTTCGCAGTGCGTCGTGATCGGGTCCATATACGACACTTCGGTGATCAGCACGCCTCGGCCCTGGCATTCTTCGCAGGCGCCCTGGGAGTTGAAGCTGAACAACGCCGCGTTCGCGCCGCTCGCCTTCGCGAAGAGCTTGCGGACCGGGTCCATCAGGCCGAGGTACGTCGCCGGTGTCGACCGGGAGGACGCCGCGATCGGCGTTTGATCCACGAAGATCGCGTCCGGATGCGCTTCGCGGAAGACGCCGGAGATCAACGAGCTCTTGCCCGAGCCCGCGACACCGGTGACCGCCGTGAGCACACCGGTCGGGATGTCGACCGTGACGTTCTTCAGGTTGTGCAGTGAAGCCCGTTTGATCGGCAGCTTCCCCTTGGCGCGCCGCGGATCCGTCTTGACGACACCCGCACGCGCCAGTCCGGCCCCGGTCAACGTCTTGCCGGCGCGCAGCTGCCGGTACGTTCCCTGGAAGACGACCTCGCCGCCGTGCACACCCGCGCGCGGCCCGATTTCGACCACGTGGTCGGCGATCTCGATGACGTCCGGATCGTGTTCGACCACCAGGATCGTGTTGCCCTTGTCCCGCAACGCCCGCAGCAGGTCGTTGAGCCGCCCGACGTCGCGGGGGTGCAGGCCGACGCTGGGCTCGTCGAAGATGTACGTCAGCCCGGTCAGGTCGCTGCCCAGGTGCTTGACCAGCTTGAGCCGCTGCCCCTCACCACCGGAGAGCGACGTCGTCGCGCGGTCCAGCGAAAGGTAGCCGAGGCCGATCGCCTCGATGCGCTCGAGCGCGGCCAGCACCCCTTGCGCCATCGCGCTGGTCTGCTTGTCCTTGATGGACCGGATCAGCTCGATCAGATCGGTGATCTGCAGCTCGCACCATTGCGCGATGTTCTTGCCCGCCAGCTTGGTCGCCAGCGCGGCCTCGCTCAGCCGTCCGCCGCGGCAGGCCGGGCAGGGCCCCTCGGTGATGAACTTCTCCGCCTGGGCGCGGGTCTTCTCGCTCATCGACCCGGTGTCGCGTTTGAGGTGGCGCCGGGTGAAGTTCGCGACCAGGCCTTCGAACGTCAGCGTCTGCGTCTTGCCGTTCTTGAAGGTGAGCTGGACCTTGCCCTCCTTGCCGTGCAGGAGGGTGTCCATCTCCTTCGCGGTGTACTTGTTGAGCTTCTTGGCCGGATTGATGGCGTCGTGGTTGGCGTAGAACTGCCAGCCGGGGCTGCCGACCGGGTAGCCCGGCACGAGGATCGCGCCCTCGTCCAGTGACTTCGTCATGTCGAGCATGAGCTCGGGGTCCGGACGCAGCGCGCGGCCGATGCCCTCGCAGTCGGGGCACATTCCGTTCGGGTCGTTGAAGGAGTACAGCGACGGGTTGCCCGCGCTGGGCTTTCCCTGACGTGAGAACAGCACCCGCAGCAGCGGATGGATGTCGGCGACCGTGCCGACCGTCGAGCGGGCGTTCCCGCCGAGCGGTCGCTGGTCGACGACGACCGGGGTGGTCAGGTTCTCGATGCCGTCCACGTGCGGTCGTTCGTGTTTGGGCAGCTGGTTGCGGATGAACCACGGGAAGGTGGCGTTCAGCTGACGCTGCGCCTCGACGGCGATCGTGTCGAAGACGACGGAGGACTTCCCGGAACCCGACACCCCGACGAAAACCGTGATCTGGTTCTTCGGGAGCTCGAGGGAGACATCCTTCAGATTGTTCTCGTGAGCGCCGGTGACGCGGATTCCCTCACCCGCCGGTTGCTTGGTCTTGCGGGCTGCGGCAGTCACAGAAGGTCCTTTCCTCGCCGTCGCGCGTGAATGATCGCGCCTGCTCGCCAGTATCGCAGTGCCGATGCTTCCCCGGTAGTCCATTCACGTGCGATCGGGGTATGTTTTCTTCACGACGGAAGAATGAATTTTTCACGTCGGCCACGAGCCGTGATTTCCGCGAATTCAGCCGGCCCGGTTGTAGACGGCTCCGATCACGCCGGTCTTCAGCGAGTTCGTCTTCGTCAGGGTCAGCGGGATCTCCTTGCCGACGCCTTCGAACAGCCGTGCTCCCTCGCCCGCCACCAGCGGCATGATGTTGAGCGCCAGTTCGTCCAACAGGTCCTCGGCGAGCAGCCAGCTCACCAGTTTCGGGCTGCCGGGCACCCGGATCGTCTTGCCGGACGCTTCCTTCAGCCGGGTGATCTCGCCCGCGATGTCGCCGGTGATGAGGCTGGTGTCCGGCCAGGTCAGCGTCGCTTCGTCGAGCGTCGAAGAGACGACGTATTTGTGCGTGCCGTTGAGGAACGCCGCCATCGGGTTGCTGTCCCCCTGCGGCTTCCACAACTGCTCGAAGGCCAGATAGGTGTCCTTGCCCATCAGAATGGCGTCCGAGGCGGCGAGGCTCTCGGCGATGCCTTCGCTCATCTCGTCGGACCAGTACTGACCCATCCAGCGGTCGGGCCGTTCCGCCACCCCGTCCAGCGACATGAACAATCCCGCGGCGATTTCGCGCATTACGAACTCCTTCGTCAATCAAAAGCCTGTGTTCAGGCCGCGGGCCGATCCTCCCACTGACGCGCGCGACGCTCCAAAGGATCGAGCACGACGGAAGAATTCCAGCGGACCGGCAGCGCGGACAATGCGCGCATCGTCGGCGAGACGGTCCAGTCCAGGGACGATTCGGGTACGGCGAGCGAAAGTTCCGGTGCGCGACGGGAAAGCGCGCGCAGCGCCGACTGGATCTCGACCCGCGCGAGGTGGGCGCCGATGCAGTGGTGCGTGCCGTGCCCGAAGGACAGGTGCCTGCCGTTGCGGTCCATCGCGAACCGGTCGGGTTCGGCGAAGACGTCCTCGTCGCGGTTGACCACCGGCAGCAGCGCGGTCACCAGGTCGCCCGGTTCGATCCGCGTGCCCGCGAGGGTGAGGTCTTCCGTCGCGATCCGCGTCATGCTGAAGTTCACCGCGGGGCTGTAGCGCAGCGCTTCCTCGACGGCGGCGTCCAGCAGCGCCGGATTCGCGGCCAATTCGGCCAGCAGCCCCGGCCGGGAGATCACGCACAGCACGGTGTTGGTGATCTGCGCGGCCGCCAGCGCGTGCCCGTCGAAGAACAGCGAGGCCGCCAGCCCGGTCAGCTCGGTTTCGTCGAGCGCCCCCGAGCGGTGCGCCTCGACGAGTTCCGCCATCAGCCCGGACGGCGGGTCCTCGGTGTCGGCGAGCATCATCGCGACCTCATCGTGCAGCAGCAGTTCGCCTTGGTAGACGGCGGATCGCGGGGATCCGGGCTTGCCGAGGCGCGCGTTCGCGCGTTTGCGGACGGCCTCGCGCCGCGACGGCGGCACGCCCAGCAACTCGGCCTGTGCGCTGAAGGTCAGCGGGGCGCAGAAATCGGCGACGAGGTCCGCGGTGGGGCCTGCCGCGATCAGCCTGTCGAGCAGGTCGGTGGCGGCGGTTTCCACGTAGCCGCGCAGTTGCTCCGCGCGGCGCGCGGAGAACGCGCCGCCGATCAGTTTCCGGATCCGGGTGTGCCGGGGCGGGTCGAGATCGGTCACCGACATCCGGGTGGCCGGGCCACGCGGATGGGTCTTCTCGGCCAGCACGGCCCGGCTGAACCGCTTGTCACGCAGGAACTCGCGTGCTTCGGAGTAGCCGCTCACCAGCCATTCGCACCGCCCGTCGCGCGGGCGGGAACTGAGGGGGCACCCGGCCGGGACGTCGTCACCGACGAGCAGCCGCCGGTGCCGTCCCTCGGCGAAATCCGAGCCTCCCCGACCTCCTGTCACGTCGGCCATCTGGTCCCTCCTGTCGATCAGTCGTTCCGGGCGGGCACGCGCAGCGCGAGCAGGCAGACCGCGACCGAGGCCACGGACAAGGCCGCGATGGCGACCCGCAGGTCGGTGTGTCCGGCGATCTGGCCGACCACGGCGGGGCCGAGCAAGAGGCCGACACTGGCCAAGGAGGCGGCCGAGCCGATCACCGCGCCGCGGTCCTCCGCCGTCGCGCCGCGCCCGATCAGCCCGTAGACGGTGGGCGTCGACACCGAGATCGCGCCGCCCACCACGGCGGTGCCGATCAGGCCGTGGACCGGCGCGTCGGCAAGGGAAAGGAGCAGTACGCCCACCCCGGAGAGCGCGCCGGAAGCCACTAGCACCAAGCGATCCGACACGCGGCCGGAGAGCCAGTGCCCGCCGAGCCTGCCCAGCGCCATGCCCGCGGCGAAGATGCCGGGCGCGGCGGCGGAGATCCCGACCGGTGCCCGGGTGACGTCGGCCAGGAACACCGCGCTCCACTGCTGCACCCCGCTTTCCACGGCCATGGCCAGCGCGGCCAGCAGGCACAGCAGCAGGACCGCCGGGCCGAGCCGCAGACGCTTCCCCGGTTCGCGGCCCTGCCGTACCAGGCGTCCCGGCACGGAGTTCCTCGCCGCGACGGCGCCGATCACGACCAGCGTCGAAAGCGTCAACGCGATCACCTCGGCGGGGACACCCGCGCTTCGCGCCGCCCCGGTGCCGAGGCTGCACGTCAGCAACCCGACGCTGAACAAGGCGTGCGCGCGGTTCATCACGCGGGGCCCGTCGCCTGCCTCGGCGGACGCCGCCAGCGCGACCACGACGACATTGCAGGCACCGGATCCGAATCCGAATAATCCCAGCGTCAGGAACAGGCCCGGAACGGATCCGGCGAGTGCGGGCGTCGGTGCGATGAGCGCGAATCCGGCGAAGGTCGCGACGGCCACCGGGCGGCCGAACCGGTCGAGCAGCTTGCCGATCGCGAACATGGCGGGCATCGCCGCGATGGCGCCGATCAGCAACGCCGCCCCGAGTTGCGCCTCACCGGCGCCGGTGGCGTGCCGGACGTCCGGCAACATCGAAAGGTACGGGCCCCACAACGCGCCGTACGCGGCGAATCCCGCGAAGACCGTGCCGGTCCGCGGAGCTGCGGTGATGACGGCGACCATGACCGAGGCGGTCCTTTCCGGGCTGGGCAATCGCGTTTTCGCCGAGAGGCGGACATTCGCAGGTTAGCAGCGGAATTCGGGAACGGACCACGATTATTCACCGCATTTATGGAGAAGTGCGATGGCGTGCCGCAGCGGTATTCTCGGCGGCAGTGTGAGGATTTCATGATGGGATAACTATCGGTGAAAATGAGGAATTCATGCCCGAGAGGTTAACCATTCACTCCTCCCGCGCCGCGCACGGTCGCATGATGTAACCGCACGAGAGTGTCTCCGTAGTGAGGAACAGGAAGGTAGTGCGTCATGTTGCAGAACGTCGAACCCGCGACCGCGTCGAGGGCCGGCCCGGGGCCGCGGGGGATCGAGACGGAATTCGCGATCCACGCCGAAGGGCTGGTGAAACGGTTCGGCGAGACGACCGCGCTCGACGGGGTCGACTTGACCGTCCGCACGGGTACCGTGCTCGGGGTCCTCGGCCCGAACGGCGCCGGGAAGACCACCACGGTCCGGATCCTGTCCACGCTGGTGACACCGGACGAGGGCCACGCCACCGTGGCCGGATACGACATCGAAAAAGACGCCCACCAGGTGCGGCAGCTGATCGGACTGACCGGGCAGTACGCCTCGGTCGACGAGAGCCTGACGGGCGTGGAAAACCTGCTGCTCATCGGGCGGCTGCTCGGCTTTTCTCGGCGGGCGGCCAAGGCCCGCGCGCATGAGCTCCTGGAGCGGTTCTCCCTCACCGAAGCGGGCGGACGGGCCGCGAAGGGCTACTCGGGCGGTATGCGCCGCCGGCTCGACCTGGCCGCCAGCCTGGTCGGCAACGCGCGCCTGCTGTTCCTCGACGAACCCACCACCGGCCTCGACCCGCGCAGCAGGCTCGAACTGTGGGACGTCGTACGCGGCCTGGTCGCCGACGGCGTCACGGTGCTGTTGACCACGCAGTACCTCGAGGAGGCCGACGCGCTCGCCGACGAGATCGTGGTCGTCGACCACGGCAAGGTGATCGCCAAGGGCACCCCGGACGAGCTCAAGGCCAGCACCGGCGCCCAGCGCCTGACGGTGCGCGGCGCCCAGCCCGCCGACCTCGAGAAGGTCGTGCGGCTGGTCGGCGAGATCGCCGGCGTGACGCCGGACGTCTCGGGCCAGGTCGTCAGCGTCCCGGTCACCGACCCGGCGGCGTTGCCCGGCGCGGTCCGGCGGCTGGAGGAGGCGGGAATCGTCATCGGCGAGCTGTCCCTGCGCAGCTCCAGCCTGGACGAAGTGTTCCTGAGCCTGACCGGGCGTCCGGCCGAGGAGACCACCGAAGAGACCGAGGAGATCCGATGACCGCCGCGACCACGGCGCCGCCGCCGCAGCAGTTGTCGGCCAGGGTCGGGTTCTTGCAGGGCATCTCGCAGATGTTCACCCTCGCCTGGCGGAGCACGGTTTCGGTGAAGCACGAGCCGAAACAGCTGGCCGACATCAGTTTCCAGCCGATCATCTTCACCCTGCTGTTCACGTTCGTCTTCGGTGGCGCGATCTCCGGGGACCGGCACGCGTACCTGCAGTTCATGATCCCGGGCATGCTGGTGATGAGCATGCTGTTCGCGACCATCAACGTGGGCATCGGCCTCAACACCGACCTTTCCCAGGGGGTGTTCGACCGGTTCCGCTCGCTGCCCATCGCGCGCTGGGCACCGCTGGCCGGGCGGATCATCGGCGACCAGTTCAAGCAGGTCTGGTCCGTGCTGCTGGTGGTCGGTGTCGGGCTGCTGCTCGGTTTCCGGCCGGAGAAGGGTTTCCTCGGCGTGCTGGCGGCCGGGCTGCTGCTGCTGGTGTTCGCGATCGCGTTCTCCTGGGTGCCCACGCTGGTGGGCGTCGCCGCCGACCAGGCGGAGAAGGTCCAGGTGTTCGCGTTCGCGGTGATCCTGCCGCTGAACTTCGTCAGCGGGGTGTTCGCGCCGGTCGAGTCGATGCCGTCCTGGCTCCAGGCGTTCGCGGAGGTCAGCCCGGTGGCGATCCTGCTCAAGGCGTGCCGCGGCCTGATGAACGGCGGCGTCGGGGTCACCTCGGCGGTGGTCTGGTCGCTCATCTGGGCGGCCGTGATCGCGATCGTGTTCGGGGCACTTTCGGTACGTGCCTTGAAGAAGCGGATCTGAGTATTCGCCGCTCGACCACCGAAGCCGTGACGCCTGTGCGCCACGGCTTCGGTGTTTCAGGGGCCTGAACCGGGGAGCGCTGATGGACGAACTGGATTACAACACCTGCAATGCCACCTTCCGGAGCCTGACCGATCAGCAGCGGCTGATGGTCGAGGAGACGTCGAGGCTGATCGGCGCGGACGCCGATCTCGAACTCACCTCGTACGGCTGCGGGTTCGGCATGTTCGAACTGGAGTTGATCGCACGGGTGCCGCGGAGAACGGTGTGGTTCCAGGGCGTCGACACCAACGGCGAAGCGGCGGCACGGCTGCGCACGGAGCTGGCCGGGCTGCCGAAGGTGCGGGGTCACCGCGTGCTCACGGCGAGCATGGCCGACGTCGCCGATCTCCGGATCGCGCCGACCGAGTACGGCCTGTTCGTCCAGTCGCTGTGCTACCTCGGCGCCGACGACGGCATGGCCGTGCTGAAGGAGGCCCGCAACCGGCACCGGGTCCTGATCGTGGCGGTGACCCCGCTGAACCGGCTGAACGGTCCCTTCGCGGAATCCCTCGCGCGGCAAGGCGTCACGCGTCCGTTGTTCGCGCAGACGCTCGCGGAGGAACTGGGGCGGTTCGGCATCGAGTTCCGGTCCGCCACGGTGGGCGCGGAGATCGCGGTGCCGGTCTCGGAGCCGGCGCACCGCCTTCTCGAGTTCCTGACCTTCGCCCGGCACCAGCCGTGGCGCGGGGGAACGAGCCGCGCGGAACTGCTCGACGCCGTCGGGGAGCTGGGGACGCTCTCCGCGGGGCACGTTCGCATCCCGCATCCGGTCGAGGTTTTCGCCATCGGTTAGGCGGCACCGGGGCCCGTCCTCCCACGTCCGATCGAAGTCCGTGAAGGCCTCCTTGAGGGACCCAGGGTCCCTCAAGGAGGCCTTCACGGACTTCCGTGGGGGTAAGGAGGCCTTCACGGACCTCGGCCGACCGGGCCCCGGACAGAACGGAACCCGGGCCCAGGGGAGGGGAGGCCCGGGTTCCGATGGGGAGGGTCAGGCGGCCGTGCCCGGTTTGGGCAGCTGCTGCTTGGCCGGGGTGTTCTGATAGGACGCCAGCTGCCAGCCGCCGTCCCGTTTGACGACCGTCCACGAGGCACGGATCGACTGGGAGTCCGCGACCTCGGTCTCACCGGGGCCGAGTACGCCGCCTTGGGTGATCAGCACGCCCGAGTCCGGGGTGAAGAACCGGATCTCCAGCGGGCGCCCGGTGACCTGGGTGCCCTTGTAGTTGCCCTCGAAGGATTCCACGAGGAACGACCGGATCTCGTCGCGGCCCTTCTTGTAGACGCCGGGAAGGATCATCGTGCCGTCTTCGGTGAAGACGCCGGCGAAGGAGTCGGCGTCGTGGTAGGCCCACGCGGCGATCACCTTCTGGGTCAGCGCCGCGATCGCCGCCTGGTCGGCGGCGGTGCCGGTTTCGGTCGTGGTCATCGGAGGATCCTCCTAGATGTAAAGGGTGTTGGGCTCGAGCCCGCACAGCACGCGGCCGTACAGCTCGGTGTTGGTGTTGGGGTGCATCAGCGCGTGGAGATTGACCGCGGCGACGTCGCGGGCGATGCGCTGGATCGGGATGCCCTGGTAGACCGACGAACCGCCGGAAGCACCGGCCAGGATGTCGATGCCTTCCTTGGCGAGGCGGACCACGGCGCCGAGGTCGGCCCGCGCGATCGCGCGTTCCTCGAGTTTCCACGGCGCGCCGTCCGAGGTCTTCCGGTCGACCAAAGTGGACAGACGATGCGCGTGGAACTCGGCCTCGTCGATCTTCAGCGCCGACTCGGCCACCTGGTGGTGCGTGATCGGGGCTTCGCGCTGCGAATCATAGGCCGTGTAGGTGATCTTGCGGTCCGGCAGACGCTTGAGGAAGGTGTCCTGCGCGCCCTTCGCCATTCCCACCAGCGTTCCCACCGAGGACGCCGACGCGACCGGAAGCAGCGGTGCCCGGTAGATCGACGCCGAAGCCGCGCCCTGACCTTCCAGCACCGCCGGCAGCGGGAGCACCCGCTCAGCCGGGATGAAGACATCCTGTGCCACCGTCGACACGCTGCCGGTGCCGCGCAGGCCCGAGGTGTCCCAGTCGTCCACGATCAGCAGGTCCGAGATCGGCACCAGCGCCATGATCGGGTACGGCTCGCCCTCCGGCGGCACGAGGATCGCGATGATCTCCTGCCACTGCGCGTGCAACGCTCCGCTGATGAAACCCCATTTGCCGTTCACCACGACCCCGCCGTCGACCGGCGCGGCCATCGCGGTCGGGCTCAGCGTGCCGCAGACGCGGACGTCCGGGGTGGCGAACACCTCGTCCTGCACCGCCTCCGGGAACTGGCAGGCCATCCAGGTCGGGATCCAGTACACCGAGGCCACCCAGGAGGTGGAGCCGTCGGCGCGGCCGAGCTCGGTGGCGACGTCGACCAGGGTCCGGGTGTCGGCTTCGTAGCCGCCGTAACGCTTGGGGCGGCGCAGTTTGAAGACGCCGGCGTCGGCCAGCGCCTCGATGGACTCCTCGTGCACCCGCCGGTTCTGTTCCTGCCAGTTCGAGTGCTTCTTCAGTGCGGGGGCGAGTTCGGCCACGCGGCGAACCAGTTCCTCCCGCGTCGGAACATCGTTGCTCGACACCTTGACCTCCTAGATCGTCGACTGTTTCAGCTTCGCAGCGGCCGGAAGGCGTCGCGTCTTCCTGCTTGCCGGTGCGTCAAGCTGCCGCACGTTCGGAGGTGCGGTCGAGAAAATTCACCACGTTCCGGCCATCGCGCCGGGCGAACCAGGTCGCCATCGGCGCCGCCATCGCGGTCGAGACCAGCGCCATGATCACCAGCATGGTGAACAGCGTCGGGGACAGCACGCCGAGGTCGAGCCCGATGTTGAGGACGACCAGTTCGGTCAGGCCGCGGCAATTCATCAACGCGCCCACTTGCAGCGAGCGGTTCCAGTTCTCGCCCACCGCACGCGCGGCCAGCGCCGAGCCGCCGAACTTGCCCGCGATGGCCACGAGCAGGATGGTGCCGCACCAGAGCCACGCGCCGCCGCCGGAAAGCAGGCCGATGTCGGTGCGCAACCCGCTGTAGGCGAAGAACAACGGCAACATCAACGCCGTCGTCAGCCCGCCGACCTTGTCGTGCAGCCACGTCGCGATCGGGTTGTCCCTGGGGAAGGCCACACCGAACACGAACGCGCCGAACATCGCGTGCACCCCGATCCACTCGGTCGCCATCGCGCACACCAGCACGCCGACCACCGAAAGCGGCGCGGCCTTCTGCAGGCTCGCCACCGGGACCCGCGTCACGAGCTTCCGCAGCAGTGGCCGGACGACCAGGCCGAGCAGCGCGACGAACGCCGCCGTCAGCAAGACCGTCAGCACCACTCCGAACAACGAGGACGCGGTGGTCAGCGCGATCACCAGCGCCAGCAGGCTCCACGCGGTCACGTCGTCGACCACCGCGCAGGTCAGCGTCACCACGCCGATCTCGCTGCGGAAGAGCCCGATCTCGTGCAGGATCCGCACCAGCACCGGCAACGCCGTGATGCTCATCGACACGCCGAAGAAGAGCGCGAACGGCAGGAAGCCACCGCCGGGCGGCGCGAACCGGGTGTAGGCGAACATGGCGAGCCCGACGCCGAGCAGGAACGGCAGCGCGATACTGACGTGGCTGACGACCAGCGCGAGCCGCCCGCGTCCGCGCAGCAGCCGGGTGTTCAGTTCCAGCCCGGCGAGGAACACGAAGAAGATCACGCCGAGCTGCGCCACGACGTTGAGCTGCGGGACCACCGCCGGCGGGATCAGCACGGCCGCGCCAGAAGGCCACAGCGCGCCGAGCACCGACGGGCCGAGCAGGACACCCGCGGTGATCTCGCCGATCACCGCGGGTTGCCCGATCCGCTGGGCCAGCCAGCCCACCACCTTGCAGACACCGACCACCACGGCGATCGCCAGCAACAGTTGTGCCAGCGACGGCCCGGCGGACGTCTTCGCCGTGGCGACGACGGCGCCGTCGTCGCCCTGTCCGAGCAGGATGATCGCGACCACGACGGGGAGCACGACCAGTCCTATGTAGACCCCCAGCGCCCGGTAGCCGGAGCGGGGTTTGCTCTCCATCATTCAGGTCCCCGCTCAGGGTTCGGTGACGTTCGCGATCAGGTCGTCGAGACTGATGTTCAACAGCGGATGCTTGCCCGACAGCCCGGAGACCAGCGTGACGAAGTCGACGCTCGGCGCGTGGAGTTGTTCCGGGTCCACGACCTCCTGCGCGAGGTCGTAGTAGTACTCCTTGTACTTCGTCCGGTCGTAGAACCGCTCGACGAAATTGCGGATCTCGTCGAAGAACGCGCGGTAGTTCCCGGCGTACCGGTCGAGGGCCTTCTCCTCGATGGCCGGGTGGTCCAGAATCTGATGGACCACTTTGGACAGTGAGCTGCCCGCCAGCGTGGCCAGCGCGACGCCGGTGGAGAACAGCGGGTCGACGAACGCGGCGGCGTCGCCGACGAGCACCCAGCCGTCGCCGTAGAAGGTTTCGTTGGTGTAGGACCAGTCCCGCGCTGTCCGGTATCCCGCGTGCTGACGCGCGTTGGCCAGCAGCCCCTTGAGCCGGGTGGTCTTGTCCCGCTCGTTCAGGAAGAGCTGTTCCAGCGACTGGTCGTCCGCGTTGGCGAGGTCCGATTTGGTCACGTAGCCGACGCTCATCGTGCCCTTGTCGATCGGGATGCCCCAGAACCATCCGTTGGCGGTGCCTTCGATGAGGATGTTGGTCCACTCGTCACCGGGCAGCCGGTCGCAGTTGTCGTAGTAGGTCCAGACCGCGACGTTGCGGAGCTCGTTGTGCCAGGTGATGTCGCTGAACTTCCGGCCGATCACGCGGGACTGGCCGGAGGCGTCGACGACCAGCGAGGCGCTGGCTTCGTAGTCGCCCGCCGAACCACGCAGGGTGAACCGGACACCGGTGACCCGGCCGGTGTCGGACTGGAGCACCTCCTTGACCGTCGTCTCCTCCACGACGTACGCGCCGAGTTCGCGGGCGCGGTCGAGGATCAGCGTGTCCAGGTCGGCGCGACGGGTGTGGTAGGCGTAGGTGCCTTCCGCGGCCTTCATGAAGGAGAAGTTCCATGGCACGTCCCGGTTCCCCCACACCAGGCTGCCACCGTACTTGCGTTCGAAGCCGCGGGCCTCCATGCGCTCGAGCAGGTCGAGTTCCTGCAGCGGGCGCATCCCGACCGGGATCAGGGATTCGCCGATGTGGTAGCGGGGGAACCTTTCGCGTTCGAGGACCAGGACCGTGCGCCCCTCCTTCGCGAGGAGACCGGCGCAGGTCGCGCCCGCCGGGCCGCCACCGATGACGATGACGTCGAACCGCTCGGGCATACCGTGAAGCGTGGCTGACATGAGGACCCTTTCCCTAGGCCGGTGGAGGAGTGACGGCGCTCACGCGCGCCGGATGCCGATCTGCGGCTCATAGCTCAGGTACAGCCCGTTGATCGCCTTTTCGGGTTTCTCCGGTGCCTGCTTGTGCTCGTGGACGCGGTTGAGGTTGTCCAGCGGGTTGTGCTTGCCGCTCTCCTCGCCGAGCAGGTGACCCTGGATGCGGCGGTAGACCTCCTCGGTGTCCTCGAGGTCGGCGATGCCGGTGACGAACCGGTCGAACGCGGCCTGCACGTCCATCCCCGACCAGTCCTTTTCGGACAGTTGCTGCGCGCGGAAGAAGTGGTGCTCCTTGCCGCGGTAGCTCTCGTAGAAGGTGGACACCAGCACCAGCAGCCGTTCGTAGGCGCGGCGGTACACGACCTCGTAGAAGTCCCAGGCCTCGGTCTCGCCGATTTCACCGCGGATGACGCTGCTGATCGCGGCGGTGCCGATCAGCGCGCTGTAGGTACCCAGGTGCACGCCGGTCGACAGCAGGGGGTCGAGGAAGCAGGCGGCGTCGCCGGCGAGCAGGTAGCCGGGGCCCTGGAACTGCTCGGCCGCGTACGAATAGTCCTGCTCGACCTTGACCTCGGTGACCTGCTCGGCCTCGACCAGCAGCCGCTGTATCGCCGGGCAGTCGCCGATCGCCTTGTGGTACACCGGATCCACGCCGCCGAGTTCGTTGCGCGCGGCGTTGAACGTGTCCCGTCCGGTGACCAGTCCGACGCTCATCGTGCCGTCGGGCAGCGGGATTCCCCAGAACCAGCCGTCGCCGACCGACGCGACGGTGATCGCGCCCCGTGGCCCGCGGTCGAGTTCCTTCGCGTCCTTCCAGTACGACCAGGCGGCGACGTTGCGGAACACGTTGTGGAACTTGCGGTTCTTCAGGTACTTGGTGGCCATCACGCCGCCGCGGCCGGAGGCGTCGACGAGGTACTCGAACTCGATCCGGCCGGTGCCGGCCGGGTTCTTCGCCTCGGCCCAGTGCGCCGCCACCGGGCGGTCGCCGTCGAAGTCGAGCTTCTTCACCGCGATGCCCTCGTGGACCTCGACGCCGACCTCGCGCGCGTGGTCGAGCAGGATCTTGTCGAAATCGGCGCGGACGACCTGCCACGCGCTGGTGCTGCCGTCACGGCCGTGCGGCCGGAAGCGCACCTCCCACTCTTCGGGGCCCCAGAAGTAGTAGGCACCGCCCTTGGGCTGGAACCCGGCCGCGGCGATCTTGTCCCAGACGCCGAGGCGCTCGAGGATCGGACGGCAGGAGGGCAGCAGCGATTCGCCGATGTGGTAGCGCGGGAAGTGTTCCCGCTCGAGAAGGGTGACTTCGAATCCCTCTTGGGCCAGAAGCCCGGCAGCGGTGGAACCCGCCGGTCCACCGCCGATCACGAGGATCCGGGTCTTTGCGCGCATGACACCTCTCCAACTACGCCGACAGCCGGAATTACTTGATCGACGCTAACAACCGGGAATGGAGATCCGCTCGAGAACCCGTTGCCGCGCAACGTATTTCCACGCCCGCGGCGGGAATGGACGGCGAAACCGCAGTCGAAGAGACGCTCCCCGGCCGCGGGCGGACGACGATTCTTCACGTGTCGGACTCCGACGGCCCGGCCGACTACCCTATTGGAGGAATCCCGCGATGGGCGAATACCTTGGCGAACGCGCCGTCGTGCTCGGCGGCGGCATGGCCGGCCTGCTGACCGCCCGCGTACTTTCGGAACGCTACCGCTCCGTCGTGATCGTCGAGCGCGACACGATCATCGGCGTCACCGGGACCCGCCGCGGCGTGCCGCAGGCGCATCACGCACACGCGCTGCTCGCACGCGGCCAGCAGATCCTCGAAGACCTTTTTCCCGGCCTGCAAGCGGAGCTGACCGACAACGGTATCCCCAGCGGCGACCTCTCCGGCAGCCTGCGCTGGTACTTCAACGGCAAACGCCTGCGGCAGAAGAACTCCGGCCTGCTCAGCGTGTCCGCGACCCGGCCGGAGCTCGAAGAGCACGTCCGGGCGCGCGTCGTCGCGCTGCCGAACGTGGAGGTCCGCGAGCGCACCGTGATCCAGTCGCTGGTCGCCACCGACGACCACTCGCGGGTCGTCGGCGTCCGGGTGACCGGTGACGGCGCCGAACCCGAGACCATCCTCGCCGACCTGCTCGTCGACGCCACCGGCCGCGGCAGCCGTTCGTCGGTGTGGCTGGAGGAACTCGGCTACGAGCGGCCTGCCGAGGAGAAGATCAAGATCGACCTCGCCTACACGTCACGGCTGTTCGAGCTGGACACCGACCCGTTCGGCGACGACCTGGCGATCAACCCGGTCGCCTCGCCCGCGAACCCGCGTGGCGCCTTCTTCGTGAACCTGCCGGGAAACGTCGCCCTGCTGTCGCAGACCGGCCTGCTCGGCGACCACCCGCCGCGTGACGCCGAGGGTTTCCTCGAGTTCGCCAAGACGCTGGACGCGCCTGAGATCTACCGGGCCGTACGCACCGCGAAGCCGATCAGCGAGATCACCAGCTTCAAGGTGCCCGCCAGCGTCCGCCGCCGGTTCGACAAGCTGCGCCGCTTCCCCGAGGGCATGCTGGTGATCGGGGACGGCGTCTGCGCGTTCAACCCGGTGTACGGCCAGGGCATGACGGTCGCGGCCATGGAGGCCGCCCAGCTCGCCACGCATCTCGACGCCGGTGGCGTGCGGCCGCTGCGGTTCTTCAAGGAGATCAGCCCGATCATCGACGTGCCGTGGGACATCTCGGCCGGCGGGGACCTCGCGTTCCCCGGCGTCGAGGGCCCGCGTCCGCTGAAGGTCAAGATGGGCAACGCGTACATGGCGAAGCTGCACTCCGCGGCGACCGTCGACGGCCGGTTCACCGAGGCGTTCTTCCGGGCCGCGGGCCTGGTCGATCCGCCGACCGCCCTGATGCGGCCGAGTCTGGTGGTCGGCGTGCTGCGCACCGCGCGGCGCGTCAAGACGGCCGGCCCCGCCGCCCCCGGCGACACCACTGTCCCCACCGCCACGATCGGCCAGGCTCCGCCCGCGTCCGACGACCTCGCGGCCTGAGTATCAAGGAGCCATGGTCATGAACGAACCCGTCGGCAAACGCGCGGTGGTGATCGGCGGCAGTATCGCCGGCACCCTGGCGGCGAGAGTGCTTTCCGAGTTCTACCGCGAGGTCGTGGTCGTGGACCGAGACGAGGTGCTCGGCGTGGACAAACCGCGGCGCGGGACCCCGCATACCTGGCACGCGCACGGCCTGCACGCGCGTGGCTACTTCATCCTCGAAGAGCTCTTCCCGAACCTGCTCGACGACCTGCGGGACTCCGGCGTCCCGGTCGGCGATCTCGCGCGGATGAAGTGGTACTTCAACGGGAAGCAGGTCAAGCCCGCGGATAGCGGGTTGCCGTCGATCACGGCGTTGCGTCCGGTGCTGGAGCACCACCTGCGGCTGCGCACCGCGGCACTGCCGAACGTCACCTATCGCGAACGCACCGATGTCCACGGCCTGCTCGCCACGCGTGCGGGCGAACGGATCATCGGGGTACGCGTGCAGGCAAGGGACGGTTCGCCGGAGGAACGCCTCGGCGCGGACCTGGTCGTCGATGCCTCCGGACGCGGTACGCGCACGCCGGTCTGGCTGGAGGAGCTGGGCTTCGAGCGGCCCGCCGAGGAGCGCGTGAAGGTCGGATTGGCCTACACGACCCGGATGTTCCGCAAGCGGCCGGAGATGTTCGACGGCTGGCAGTCGATCAACCCGGTCGCCTCGCCCGCGTATCCGCGGGGAGCGTTCTTCGGGCAGGTCAACGAAAACGAGTGCATCCTTTCGCTGACCGGCATCCTCGGCGACCATCCGCCGACCGACGCTCGCGGTTATCTCGAGTACGTGAAGTCGCTGCCTGCTCCGGAGATCTATGAAGCGGTGAAGGACGCGCAACCGTTGATCGAGCCGGTGACGTTCAAGTTCCCGGCGAGCCTGCGACGGCGGTACGAACGGCTCAAGCGGTTCCCGGAGCGGTTGTTCGTGCTCGGTGACGCGTTCTGCAGCTTCAACCCGGTGTACGGCCAGGGCATGACGGTCGCGTCGATGGAGGCGATCGCGCTGCGCGAGCACCTCCGTCGCCGGTCCGAGCCGGACTCGAGGCGGTTCCTGCGCGAGATCGGCAAGGTCGTCAACGACCCGTGGGACATCTCGACCAGCGGTGACCTGGACTTCCCCGGCGTGGAGGGAAAGCGGACGCTCAAGGTCAAGATGGGCAACGCGTACATGGCGAAGGTCCAGTACGCGGCGACGATCGATCCGGAGATCACGGCGGCGTTCATGCGGGTGGCCGGGCTGGTCGATCCGCCGACCGCGCTGATGAAGCCGGGCATCGTGCGCAAGGTGCTGCGGGCCAGCCGGCGGCGTCCCGTGCCGGGGGCGACCGTGACGGAGCTGCCCCGCCCGGGCAGAGAGTCGCGCGCGGCGTGACCGGGTCTTAGCGCGAATGGCGATTTCGCGTGTCTGGATGGACGACACACGTGTCGTCCATCCAGACACGCCTGTCGTCCCCTCGGTCACGCGAAATCGCCGGTTCGGTACGACCTTTTCCTCCTCCGCAACAATCGAGATGCTTCTTTCGGCCCACTCGGCTGATCATTGAGGTGTCGATGACCATTTCCCTGGCGGTGGGAGAGAAATTCATGAGCAGGTTCAAGAAGGTCATGATCGCGCTGGCCGCGGTCGCGGCGGTGGTACTGCTGGGGGGCGCGGCGGCGGGAACCTCCGCGAATACGAGCTGGAGACATTCCGACGCGGCGCTCGCACGTTCGCTGCAGGGCGGATTCGAAAGCTCTCACGCCGACGTCAACGGCGTCCGGCTGCATTATGTCGCCGGTGGTTCGGGCAGCCCGGTGGTCCTGTTGCCGGGCTGGCCGCAGACGTGGTGGGCGTTCCACAAGGTGATGCCGGCGCTGGCCGCGAACCACCGCGTGATCGCCGTCGACCTGCGGGGGATGGGCGGATCGTCGAAGCCGCAGGCTGGCTACGACAAGGAGACGATGGCCGCCGACATCCACGCGTTGCTCGCCAAGCTCGGCTACGCCAAGGCGGATATCGTCGGCCACGACATCGGCGCGATGGTCGCCCACAGCTACGGGATCAAGTACCCGCAGGCGGTCGGGAAACTGGCGCTGATGGACGTGGTCGCGCCCGACAAGAGCCTCTATCAGCTGCCGTTGCTGTCCAGCGCGCCCGGCCAGTTCTCGCCGTGGTGGTGGACGTTCAACCAGCTGCAGGGCCTGCCGGAGCAGCTCGTCTCCGGCCGCTCGCGGTACCTGGTGGACGCGATGATCGACCAGCTCTCGGTGGCGCCGTCGACGGTGAGCGACTTCGACCGGAACGTCTACGCGCGGGCGTACCACACGCGTGAAGCCGTCCGGGCCGGGAACGGCTGGTACCGGACGCTCAATCAGGACATCGCGGCCGGGTCGTCGTACGGAAAGCTGAGCATGCCGGTGCTCGGCCTCGCCGGCGAGTTCAATCACCAGTACTTCACCCAGGTGATCCCCGCGAAGGCGGCCGATCCGCAGGTGGTCAAGATCGCCGGGGCCGGGCATTACCTTTCCGAGGAACAGCCCGCTCAGGTCATCGGCGCGCTGAAGAAGTTCCTCGGCTGAATCCCGCCTTCCGATACTGCCTTTCGAGGCAGTATTGGAGGCGTCCCGGCGAACTCGCCGATGGGATTCTGCGAAAAGGAAAAGTCCTGGAATTCCCAGCCTATCGGGCAAAGGTGGCTAAAATGAAGGTTGGTGTTACCGGTGGCACCGGGTTCATCGGGCAGTACGTCTGCGAGGAACTCGCCGCACGAGGGCATACGCCGGTCGTGTTCGACCATCGTGGTGAGGGGGACGGCGGGCCGTGGGAGGTCATGCTGGGCGACATCCGTGACGCGACGGCACTGACCGAACTCGCCGCGCATTGCGACGGGATCATCCACCTGGCCGCCGTGCTGGGCACCCAGGAGACGATCACCAATCCGCGCCCCGCGGTGGAGACCAACGTCATGGGCGGCCTGAACTTCCTCGAGGCCGTCGCCCAGTACGACCTGCCCGGCGTGTACATCTGCGTCGGCAATCACTGGATGAACAACAGTTACTCGATTTCGAAGACCACGGTCGAGCGGTTCGTCCGCATGTTCAACGCCGACCGCGGCACCCGCGTGAACTGCGTCCGCGCGGTGAACGCCTACGGCCCGCGCCAGAAGGCCGCGCCGCCGTTCGCCGCGGGGAAGGTCCGCAAGATCACCCCGGCGCTGGTCTGCCGGGCGCTGTCCGGCATCCCGGTGGAGCTCTACGGCGGCGGGCGGCAGATCTCGGACATGGTGTGGGTCGGCGACGTGGCCCGCACCCTGGTGTCCTCCTTGGAGGTCGCCGCCGAGGGGCGGGTGCTGGAGAACACGGTCGAGATCGGGCCCGCCGATTCGGTCACGATCCGCGAGGTGGCGGAGCTCGTGATCGACCTGTGCGAGCAGCGCGGCTACCCGCGGGTCGGCATCACCGACCTGCCCATGCGCCCTGGTGAGACACCGAACACCCCGGTCACGGCCGACGTTTCGACCCTGCTCTCCGTCGGCATCGAGCCGGATTCGCTCGTCACGCTGGAGGAGGGCATGACGAAGACGGTGGACTGGTACCTCGAGCACCGCGGCACCGCCTGGGACGTCCCCTCGGCAGCCCTTCGCGCGGCCTAGATCCGCTCGCACGCGGTCTGGGCGCGCTGGGCCGAGGCCCCAGTCCGTGAAGGCCTCCTTCCCTACCCTCGAGGTAGGAAAGGAGGCCTTCGCTACGTCGTCGACCGGGGTACCGCGCCACGCGGCACCGGCGGCCGAAGTACATGATGGCCCCCTTCCTTGCGCCAGGCGCAAGGAAGGGGGCCATCATGTACTGGCAAGGTACCCGCTAAGGCTTATGGGCCTTCAGAATCAGCGAGACACCGCGCCGCGAGCGCGTCGGAAGATACCGCTCCGCCGCGACGATCGCGGTCAGAGCCTTGTTGACCAGCCAGGGCGTGTGCTCGTTGAGTTCGTTCCCGCGAGCCGAACGCCGCCGCAGCGCCACCACCGGCCGGAGCAGGACGTTCCAGCTCCACAGCTCGTCGACGACGAAGCCGGCGTCCTCGATGACCTTCCGCAGCGAAGCCCGGTCGTAGCGGCGCACATGGTGCACCGCCACGTCGTGCGCCGACCACAGGTCCATTCCGGACGGGACGCTGATCAGCGCGGAGCCGCCGGGCCGCAGCACCCGGAACAGTTCCGCCGCGGCCTGGTCGTCCTCCTGGATGTGCTCGAGGATCTCGAACGCCACCACCAGATCGAACGACGAAGACGGCAGGGGCAGGTCACGGGCGTCGGCGTGGATCGCGTCGAGACCGCGTGAGCGCGCGATCTCGACGGCGTTCCCGTCGTAGTCCGTGGCGACGATGTCCCAGCCGCGCGAACGCAGCACCCGTGTGTTGCCGCCGCCCGCCGCGCCGATGTCGAGTGCGCGACCGGGTGGGCCGAGCCGTTTCAGCTCGTCGGCGAGCAGGTGCCGCTTCTCCCGGAACCACCAGTGGTGGTCCTCCATCTCGGTGATGCGCGTGACGTCCGCCGTCTTCACCGGCGCTCCTTCCGGTGCTGGGCGAAGACCCAGCGGTCGAGGGCCACGAACCGCAGCAGCGTCATCAGCCCGTAGGCGACGATGAGCACGAGCAGTTCGACGACCGGCCCGGAGCCCGGGGCGATCAGGTGAAGCCCGGTCACGGCCAGCGTGGTCAGCAGATACGTGGTGGCGAACAGGATCGCGGCGCGGGTGTGCAACCCGAGCCGGTGCCCGCCGCCGCGGTTGAACGTCCAGCGCCGGTTCGCCTCGGTGTTGGCCACCCCGACGAGCACCAGCGCGACCAGATTCGCCCCCGCCGGCGTCAGCGGCACGCGCAAGGGGAGGTACAGGAGCGTGTAGAGCACCGTCGAGATGACACCGATGACCGCGAATCCCAGGAACTTCGCCAAGGTCGCGGCCCGGGGTTCGGCGAGCACGGCGTCGGGATGGGTGGCGCGCAACTGCGGGATCTCCGGCACGTTCACCCGTCCTTTCCCGGCGGCGATCGCCCGGCCCACCCGGACCAGGCCTTTCAGGTTCCCCATCGCGGTCTGCGTGACCTTGACCCGCGAATCGAGGTCCTCGACCCAGTCCAACGGCACTTCGTGCACCCGCAGGCCGTTGTGTTCGGCCAGCATCAGCAGCTCGGTGTCGAAGAACCAGTGGTCGTCCTCGACCGCTTCCAGCAGCCCGGCCACGGCGTCGCGCCGGGCCGCCTTGAACCCGGCGGACGTGTCGGTGCTGCGCAGCCCGAACACATGCCGCGTGATCGCGTTGTAGGTGCGGGAGACGATCTCGCGTTTGAGGCTGCGGCGGATCCGCGAGCCACGGCCGAGCCGGGTCCCGATGGTGATTTCGCAATGCCCGCTGACCAGTGGGGCGATCAGGGGGAGCAAGCTCTCCAGTCCGGTCGAGAGGTCGACGTCCATGTAGGCGACGATGTCGGCGGTGCTGGATCCCCACGTCGCCTTGATCGCCGCGCCCCGGCCGCGGACCGGCACCCGGCGCGCGGAGATGCGCGGGTTCCGCTCGGCCAGTTCGGTGGCGATCTCCCAGGTCCGGTCGGTGCTGCCGTTGTCGGCGATGGTGATGGACCAAGGGAACGGGAAGCCGTCACCGAGGAACGCGCTCAGCGTGGTGATGCAGCCGTGCAGGGCACGTTCCTCGTTGAGCACCGGGATGACGATCTCGACGGTCGCCGTCGTACGGCTTCCCGCGGCGAGGCGGGGTGCCGCGGTGAGTTCAGCCGTCATCGGGATGCTCCCGGCTTGCAGTCGAACAGGGCGGAGGTGAAGCCCATCCACGGGTTCGCGGTGTAGGTGGGCGGCGGGATCCGGGTGCAGTTGCGCACCACCCAGTCCTTGCGGGCCAGCGCGGTCGGGCTGTCGTAGGCGAATCCGCCGAACAGCACGAACCTCACCTGTCCACTTTGGACGGCCTCCGCGAGGCCGGCGGCGGTCGGCATCGGCATGGTGCCGACGAAGCCGCCCATCGGCATCACGGACAGACCCGCCCGGATGTAGGGCGAGGCGCCGGTGCCGCCGAAGGTCGCCAGGTCGAAACGCTCGCCGCGGTCGTTGGCCTTGAGAAAACCGAGGAGCTTCTGGTCGGCGTCCGACGGCATCATCTGGAACATGATCGGCGGGGGCAACGGCATGGCCTGTCCGCCCGCCGCGACGGGCTTCGGGCCGCCCGCCATGAACTTCGTCAGGTCGATGCCGGTGGAGAGCGCGTTCGGGTTCGGCCCCGCGAGCGGGTTGAAGTTCTGGAACATCGCCGTGCGCGGATCCGTCGGCGGGTGGAAGGCGGGCACCGCCCAGGCGACCGGTCCGGCCAGCAGTGCGACCCCGGCCACGGCCCCGGTCACGACGGCGAACTTCCCCGTGCGGCGCAGGAGGAGCAGTGCCGCGGCGAGGACGGCGGCGACCGCGACGACAGGCCGCAGCCACGGCACGTAGTCGCCGGAACGGCTCATCAGTACGAACGCCCAGGTGCCGGTGGCGAGCAGCCCGACCGGCAGTACCCACGGGTGGCGGCGGGTCGTCCAGGCGAAGTGCAGGCCCACGCCGGCGATCGCGGCGATGGCCGGTGCCAGGATGCTCGTGTAGTACGGGTGAATGCTCTGCGAGAAGCTGAGCGCGCCGGCGAAAAGGACGAGCCAGCCACCCCACAGCAGCCAGCCCGCGCGCTGCTTGTCGGTGCGTGGCGCGCGGCCCGCGGCGACCAGGCCGACGACGAGCAGCAGCAGCGCCAGCGGCAGCAGCCACGAGATCTGGCCGCCGATCAGGTCGTTGAACAGCCGGAACACGCCGGTGTCGCCGCCCTGGTCGACCGGCGTGACCTTGCCGTCGGGCAGGACGGGCAGTTCGGCGGAGTTCCCCGCTTTGGCGGCGCCCGTGCGGTCGAAGAGGTTGTAGGACCAGACCATCTGCCACACCGAGTTCGAGGTGCTGCCGTCCATGTACGGACGGGAGCCCGCGGGCGTGAACGAGACGATGAGCATCCAGATCGACGAAACCGCGGCGGTGACCGCACCGGCCCCGAGCAGGTGCAGCACCCGGCGTCCCGCCGAGGTCGGGGCGGCGACGAGGTAGACGATTCCGAGTACCGGCAGGATGGCCAGCGCCATGGCGAGCTTGATGTGGAAGCCGACGCCGACGAGCACGGCGGTCAGCAGCAGCCAGCGCGGTGACGCCTTCTCCAGCGCGCGCCAGAAGGCGTAGGTCGCGACGAGCAGCGTCAGGATCAGCGTCGAGTCGGGCAGGTTGACCCGGGTGGCCGCGACCGTGATCGGCGTCGCGGCGAACAGGACGGCGGCCAGTGCCGCCGGCGCGTGCCCGGCCCAGCGGCGCACGAGCACGAACAGGACGTACACCGAGACACCGCCCGCGATGACGCCGGGCAGCAGCAGTGCCCACGTCTCGTAACCGAAGACGCGCACGGAAAGCGCCTGCAACCAGAGCGCGCCGGGTGCCTTGTCGACACTCATGAACCCGGCGGGATCGTAGGCACCGTAAAGGAAGTTGTGCCAGTTCTGGGACATGCCGCGCACTGCCGCGGCGTAGGCGTAGTGTGCGGCGTTGCCGCCGATGCCCCACCCGTAGGCGACGCCGGCGACGAGCGCGCTCAGGACGGCGATGCGTCTGGCCGCCAGTGCGGTCAGCCCCGTCTTGGTCTTCTTCTTCGGCGTCCGCGCGGGCGGGGCGGCGCCCCGCGATGGGGTGCTCGTGACCGGGGTGCCTAGGTCTTGGGACACGTTCTACTCCCTTCCCAGGAATAGGAGATGACGCGGCTCACGGACGTGAGATACGCACCGCGAATTCGTGATCGTCTCCGAAAGTGTCGCATCGCGGTTTCGGTCGCGTCTTATCCCAGCCTGCGACTTTGCCGACGGCGTTCACCGGCGAGTGTCCTTTAAGGACAATCGTCAGCGAAGCCGGACGGGAAGCGCTTCGAGGCCGTGCATCACCATGCTGACGCGCCAGCGGAGACTTTCCGCGGGAACGGCCTCGCGCAGGTTCGGGAACCGCGTGAGCAGGGCGGCGAGCGCGATTCCGCCTTCGAGCCTGGCCATCGGCGCGCCGAGGCAATGGTGGATGCCGTGTCCGAAGGCGAGCTGCGGATTGTCCGCTCGATCGAGTTTCAGTGTGTCCGCGCCGGGGAAACGGGCGGGGTCGCGGTTCGCGGCCAGCAACGACACGATGACGAGTGAGGCGGCCGGAATCGTCACGCCGCCCAGCTCGACTTCCTCGGTGGAGTAACGCATCGCCGCGTGCACCGGGCTCTCGTAGCGCAGGAACTCCTCGACCGCGGCGGGCATCCCGTCCGGATTCGCGCGCAACGCGGCGAGCTGCGCCGGGTTCTCGAGCAGGGCGAGGGTGGCGTTGCCGATGAGGTGCACGGTGGTCTCGTGCCCGGCGATGAGCAGGAGGAAGACCATCGAGGTCAGCTCGTGCTCGGTCAGCCGGTCTTCGCCGTCGTGCACCGTGACGAGCGCCGAAAGCAGGTCCGTGCCGGGGTTCTCACGCTTCTCGGCGAGGAGTTTCCTGACATAGCGCAGCATTTCGGCGGCCGCCGCGTCGAGTTCGTCGACGGGCAGCGCGCTGGCGGTGAGGATCTCGGTCCAGCCGTGGAAGGCGCCGGCCTCGTCTTCGGGCACGCCGAGCATCTCGGTGAGGACGCGGATCGGCAGCGGCAGGGCGAGCGCCTTGATCAGGTCGACCTCGTCGAAGTCGGCGACGGCGTCGAGGAGTTCCGCTGTGATGGCCTCGATTCTGGGACGCAGCTGGGCGATCCGGCGCACGGTGAACGCGGCGGACACCAGCTTTCTGAGGCGGGTGTGATCCGGCGGATCGAGGTTCAGCATATGCGTGTTCATGCCGAGCCGGACGTCCTCGGACAGCCCGCGCCGGTCGCCGACGACGCCGGTGCGCCCGCTCAGCCCCGGATGCGCGAGCGCCTGACGGACCTCGGCGTAGCCGCTGACCAGCCAGCCGCTGGTGCCGGAGGAGAGCGTGATCCTCCGGACCGGGCCGCTTTCGCGCAGTGCGGTATAGGCGGCGTGCCTTTCTGGCGCGCCACCGAACAGGAAATCGGAGCTGGAAGAGGTCACAGAGGTCACAGAGGTCACTGAATCAGGTTCCCGTGCGCGCGCTCGAGCCTGCTTCTCCTGGCTTGCCGGCAGCCTATGAATTACGCACGAAGCGCGTGAGTTTATTGCACCTTTTTTCTTACGGCCTACTCGAAAACTGCTCGAAGAAATCGTTGACGATCTAGGTCCGGTGATCGTAACGTTGTTACCAGGACGCCGGGGGGTAACGGAACCCGCGCCTGGTGAAGTCGGAAAATCCCTGTCAATGAATCGGAGTGATTACTGTGTCCGCAAAGCTTGTCGCCAAGTTCGCCGGTTCCACCATCGCCGCTCTCGGCCTGCTGGCCGTCGTCGCCCCTGGTGCCTCCGCCGCGGCGGCCGTCACGGTCACGCCGTCGTCGGGACTCTCGGACGGCGCGGTGGTCCAGGTGGTCGGCACCGGTCTGACGCCGGGCGGGACCTATCGCGTCGGCGAGTGCGCCCAGGACTCGGCTGGGCAGTTCCCTTGCAGCCCTTCGCAGCAGTCGCTGGTCGCTGACGCGTCCGGGAAGATCTCGGCCTCGGTCACCGTGCAGAAGAACTTCACCGGCGTGCTGCCCGACGGCAGCAGCTACGGTGCGGTGGACTGCAAGGCCATCACCTGCGTCGTCGGCCTCGGTGACGCCGCCGGCAACGGTGGCGGTGTGATCATCAGCTTCAGCTGACGCTCGCGGCCGGAACGAAACGGCGATGGAGGAATTGGGACGTCGCGTGTCCCAATTCCTCCACCGTCGGGTAAGAGGATAAGGGCACGAAGGCCTCAATGCACGTCTTGAAGGCCCCCTTCCCCGCGTCAGACGCAAGGAAGGGGGCCTTCACGTACTGCCCCGCGATACTGTTAATGATTCCAGCCGGATCTCGCGTGTTTCTAACCGGATCACGCGTGCTTGAAGCCGGAAGACACGATGCGGGCCGGGCCGCGGTGAGTTCGCCTTCCCATCACGCGAGTTCCGTGTCCAATCACGTGAGTCCCGTGTCTGGACACGCGAGTCGCGCCAAAGCCCACCCGCGCCGCGAGTTCAGAGCGTGTCCGCGAGCAGGCCGCGTTTCCGTAAAATCGGCATGACGCCTTCGCCGAACGTGTAGGCCTCTTCGAGGTGCGGCTGGGCGGAAAGGATCAGGTGGTCGAGTCCGAGGGAGTGGTACTCCTCGATCCGTTCGGCCACTTCTTCGTGGCTGCCCACCAAGGCCGTGCCGACGCCGGGACGCACCAGGCCGTAGCCCGCCCAGACGTTGGGGTGGATCTCCAGCGAGTCGGTACTGCCGGAGTGCAACGCCGCCATCCGCCGCTGGCCCTCGGATTCGGTGGCGGCGAACCGTTCCTGCGCCTGCCGGATCCGGGCCGGGTCCATCCCGGCGAGCAGCTGGTCGGCCACCTTCCACGCTTCGGCCGAGGTGTCCCGGCTGATCACGTGGAATCGCGTGCCGAAGCGCAACGAACGGCCCAAAGCCTCCGCTCGCGCACGCGACCGCTCGAGGTGCGAGGCCATCGCCGCGGGCGTTTCGCCCCACATCAGCAGGACGTCCGCCTGCGCGGCCGCGACTTCCAGCGCGGCCGACGAAGAGCCGCCGAGGAACAACGTGGGCCGCACCGCGTGCGGCCGGGCGACCATGCCGGCCTTCAGGTTGTAATGCGTGCCGGTGAAATCGAACCGCGAACCCGGCCAAGCCTGGCGGAAGACGTCCATGAACTCGCCGGTGCGCGCGTACCGCTGGTCGTGGTCGAGCCAGTCGCCGTAACGGCGCTGCTCGTCGGGGTCCCCGCCGGTCACGATGTTCAGCAGCAGCCGCGAATCGGAGACGCGCTGGAACGTCGCCGCGGTCTGCGCGGCCAGCAGCGGTGAGATGAAACCCGGTCGCATCGCGATCATGAACTTCACCGACCGCGTCACGCCCACCAGCGCCGACGCCACGACCCACGGGTCCTCGCAGAACAACCCGAACGGCGTGAGCATCCCGGTGAACCCGAAGCGGTCGGCGGCGAGCGCGACCTGGGTCAGGTACTCGATGTCCGGTTCGCGGCGGGCACCGGGGGCCGCGACCCCGTCGGCGGTCTTGGCGATCTCGCGCCCGTCGCCGTGTGACGGCAGGAACCAGTGCAGTTGCAGGCTCATGAGTGCTCCCCGAACAGTGAGTGCGCGATCGCTTCCAACGGTCCCGAGGCGAGCTCCGCCTCCAGCCACAACGCGCGCCGGAACCAGCGGTGCAGCGGGAATTCCCAGGTGACGCCCATGCCGCCGCAGACCTGGATCGCCGTCTCGCAGACGGTGATCGCCGCGCGGCTCGCGGCGTGCGCGGCGCACGCGACCGCTTCCGCCGTGGCGGCTCCGGCGGCGCGGTAGGCCAGCGAACGCGCGAGCTCGACTTCGGCGTAGCCATCGGCGAGTTGCTGGCTCACCGCTTGGAAGGAACCGATGGGCCGGTCGAACTGGTTCCGTGCCTTCGCGTGCTCGACGGCGATCGTCAAGGCCCGGTCCGCGACGCCGATGGCCTCGCCCGCGAGCAGGGTCGTCGCCCGGCCGCGGATCGCGGTGAGCAGTGGCGCGGCGGCAGGCGGCCCGATCAGCAGTCGTCCCTCGGCTCCGGCCAGCGCGACGTCCGACGTCGCCCGGAGCGGGTCGACGCCGTCGCGCGCGGACAGCGAAGCGGCAGCGGGGCTGACGCCGAACAACGCCACCCCGGCCGGGGTGCGGGCGGCGACCAGGAGCTCCGTGGCGACGTCGGCGTGCAGGACGGCCTGCACCGCGCCGTCGAGCCGCCAGGCGTCGTCGCGACGTGCCGCACGGCAGGTGTCGCCGCCGTCGGCCAGCGTCGCCGGGCCGGGCGGTTCGACACCCGCGGCCCGGTACACCGGCAGGGCGAGCCCCGCCGTGGCGAACCAGGGCACCGGGTGCAGCGCACGGCCGCCCTCCTCGGCCAGCAGGACGAACTCCGCCAGGCCGAGGTCCGCGTCCAGCCAGCCCTGCCGGACCAGTTCGGGCCACGCGGCGAGGTCCTGCTCGCCGTCGTCGGCCAGCGCCGCGATCCGATCGAGGCCGTAGGTGTCCTCGAGGTAGGTGCGGGCGGCGGCCTTGAGCCCGGTCTGGTCCTCGGTCAGCGCGAAGTCCATCAATGCTCCCTAACGTGATTTCGGCAGGCCGAGGACCCGCTCCGCGACGATGCCGCGCAGGATTTCCGACGTTCCGCCCTCGATGCTGTTGGCCCGGCTGCGCAATCGCTGGTGCTGCCAGTAGCCGCCCCAGAAGGCGTCGGTCCCGTCGGCCGCCGCGCCCGCGCCGAGCAGCCGCAGCGCGAGGGCGCTCACCCGCTGGTTCGCCTGCGACCAGCGCAGTTTCAGGATCGAGCTCTCCGGTCCCGGTTCGCCGGTCCGCTCCATCGCGGCCAGCGCGCGGTATCCGGTGAAACGCAGGCCCTGCAGATCGACGTAGAGCTCGGCGATTTCGGCGCGGACCCGCGGGTCGGTGTCACCGCCGCACGCCTTCGCGGTCTTGACCAGCCTGTCGAGCTGGACGGCCAGCCGCGCGGTGAGCGTGATGCCGAACGTACCGCGTTCGTGCGCGAGGGTGGTCAGCGCGACCCGCCAGCCCTGCCCCGGTTCGCCGAGCACACGGTCGTCGGGAATTTCGACGCCGGACAACAGGATCTGGTTGAAATCGGTGTCGCCGGACAGCTGTCGCAGCGGCCGCACTTCGACACCGGGTGCGCGCATGTCGAGCAGGAAGCAGGTCAGCCCGCGGTGTTTGGCCGCGTCCGGATCCGTGCGGGCGAGCAGCAGGCAGTGGTCGGCCAAATGGGCGTAGGAGGACCAGACCTTTTCACCGTCGACGACGTAGCCGCCGTCGACGCGGCGGGCACGGGTGCGCGCCGAGGCGAGGTCCGAACCGGCGTCCGGTTCGGAGAATCCCTGGCAGAAGATCGTCTCCCCGGAAAGGATGCGGGGAAGATGGGTGGCCTTTTGCGCGTCGGTTCCATAGTGGACGATCGCGGGGCCGACCATGCCGAGCCCGATCACCCCGGCGTGGTCCGGCGCCTCGGCCAGCGCGCTCTCTTCGGCGTAGATCGCTTGATAAGCGGGGGAAAGTCCTCGCCCACCATGTTCGGCCGGCCACGTCAGCCCGGCGTATCCGGCCGCGTGCAACGCCTTGCTCCAGGCGCGCAGTTCGTCGGCGGACCAAGCACGAGGCGCGCTCGGGGTGCTTTCGGGTAACTGTCCGGCGAGCCAGGCTTTGAGGCCCGCCCGAAATGCCGCCTGATCTTCGCTGTCGTCCAGCCGCATGTAGGCACCATAACCAGCGTCGATGATCGTGAGGGGCCACGCGAGCCATTCCCGCAACTACGGAGAACCCCTGGTCGGCTCCGCAATCCGTGAGACGTTCGCCCGCCGAGGGCCGCACCACGATGGGGAAGCCGGGCACCCCGTCCGGTGGAGAGGCAGGTACCCGCCCGTGGCCGCGCTGAACGACCGGACCCCGGTCATCGTCTCCGCCGTCCGCACCCCGCTCGGCAAACGCGGTGGGGTGCTCGCCGAGCTGAAGGCCGTCGAACTGATGCGGCACGTCCAGCTCCAGGTCATCGCCCGCGCCGGTATCGAACCCGGCGACGTCGAGCAGATCATCGGCGGTTGCGTGACCCAGTCCGGCGAGCAGAGCCTCAACGTCACCCGTAACGCCTGGCTCAACTCCGGTCACGACCCGGGTGTCGGATGCTCCACAGTGGACGTCTCTTGTGGATCGGCGCAGCAGGCGAACCATCTGATCTCCGCGTTGATCGCCGCGGACGCCATCGACACCGGGATCGCCTGCGGCGTCGAGTCGATGAGCAGGGTGCCGATCGGCACGAACCTCTACCAGGGCCCCGGGCACTACAAGACGCGGGACTATCCGTGGGACGACCCGCCGAAGGCCCAGTTCGGCGGCGCCGAGCGGATCGCCGCGCGCGAAGGCATCGGGCGCGCGGACGCCGACGACTACGGCCTGCTCTCCCAGCAGCGCGCGGCACGAGCGTGGCAGGAGGGCCGGTTCGACCGCGAAGTCTCCCCGGTCGGCACGGTCACCCGCGACGAGGGCATCCGCGAAACCACCCGCGAGGGGCTCGCCGCGTTGCGGCCGAACATCGAGGGCGCGGTGCACACCGCCGGTTCGACGTCGCAGATCTCCGACGGGGCCGCCGCCATTCTCTGGATGTCGTACGGGAAGGCCCGCGCGCTCGGCCTGACGCCGCGGGCGCGGCTGGTCGGCCAGGTCGTCACCGGTGCCGATCCCTACTACCTGCTCGACGGGCCCGTGGTCGCCACCGAACGGGTGCTGCGCCGGACCGGTCGACGGCTGTCCGATGTGGACATCTGCGAGGTGAACGAGGCCTTCGCCGGCGTGGTGCTGAACTGGGCCAAGGCGCACGGCGCGGACATCGACCGCGTCAACGTCAATGGCGGCGCCATCGCGCTCGGCCACCCGCTGGGCGCGACCGGGACCCGGCTGCTCGTGACGGCCCTGCACGAACTCGAGCGCACCGATACCTCGACCGCCCTGGTCACCATGTGCTGTGGCGGTTCGCTCGGCACGGCCTCACTGCTGGAAAGGCTTTGACCATGCGTGAAGAGGAGTTCTTCCGCCGGGCGCGGGCAGGTTCGGCCGGCCCGCTGGAGGGTGTGCGCGTCCTGGACGTGACCAAGGTCTGGTCCGGTCCGCTCGCCACCTGCCTCATGGCGGACATGGGGGCCGACGTGGTCCGGATCGAACTCGCCGACGGCCGCGACGGTGAGGTGCCGCCGGACATCCCCGGCACCGGACTGTCGTGGTTCCGGGAAACCGTGCACCGCAACAAACGCAGTGCCGGGCTGGACCTGCGCGACGGCAGCGACCGCGCGCGCTTCCTGGAACTGGTGGCGCACGCGGACATCGTGGTCGAGAACTACAAACCCGGCACGCTGGACGGCTGGGGCGCCGGGTACGAGGCCTGCCGGGCGGCACGCGAGGACGTCGTGTTCGTGTCGGTGTCCGGATTCGGGCAGTACGGCCCGAAGTCGCATCTGCCCGCCTACGATCCCGCGATCCAGGCCGCGGCCGGTTGGATGTCGCTCAACGGCCTGCCCGAGGGGCCGCCGGTGCGCGCTCCGACGTTCCTCGCCGACGAACTGGCAGGTCTGCACGCGGCGATCGGCGCGCTCGCCGCGCTGGCACACCGGAACCGGACCGGCGAAGGACAACACGTCGACGTGTCCATGGTGGACTGTCTGCTCGCCGGCAGCAGCGGCCTGCCGACCCTCGCCGCGACGGGCGCGCCACCGCCGAGGGTGGGCAACGAGACCGATTTCGTCGTACCAGCCAACGTCTACGAATGCGCGGACGGTCATTTGTATCTCGCCGTCGCGATCAACCGGCATTGGCGCGCGCTCGCCGAGATCATCGGCAGACCGGAACTCGGTCTCGCGGA
Source organism: Amycolatopsis sp. NPDC041971 (assembly GCF_055588925.1). NCBI lineage: Bacteria > Bacillati > Actinomycetota > Actinomycetes > Pseudonocardiales > Pseudonocardiaceae > Amycolatopsis > Amycolatopsis sp. NPDC041971. The sequence continues at coordinate 367,684 of NZ_JBVJCE010000003.1, forward strand.
CGGATTCCGCACGGCCGCCGAACGGCTGGCCAATCGGGACACGATCAACACGATGATCTCCGGCTGGTGCGCGGGACGTCCGCTCGCCGAGACACTCGACGTGCTGAACGGCCGCGGGCTCGTCGCCGCGCCGGTGCGCACGCTCACCGAAGCCGTCGCCGACGAGCACGTCCGAGCCCGGGCGATGCTTCAGGAAACGGTGCTGAGCAACGGAACCACCGCGCCGATCGTCGGGCCGGCGGTGAAGTTCTCCCGTACTCCGACGAAGGTCCGCCACGGCGCGCCGCGGCCGGGTGCGGACACCGCCGAAGTACTCGCCGAGCTCGCGGCAAACGATGAGAAGAATAGTTTGCGCCGCGCTTCTTAAAATGGAAACAAATTGTGCGGGATAACGAGGAGGCGTCGTGGCGGAGCACCACCGGGCCCTGGTCACCGGGGCTTCACGAGGGATCGGCCGGGCCGTGGCGCTGCGGCTGGCCCAGGAGGGCTACGCCGTCGCGGGTTGTTTTTCGAAAGCGAGCGCCGCGTCGGAGGAAACCGAAGAGGACATCGCCGCCGTCGGGGTGCCCTCGTATTTCGCGGAATGCGACGTCGCCGATTCCGAGGCGGTCGAGCGCTTCGTCAAGGACGCCGAGGAGAAACTCGGCCCGATCGATCTGCTGATCAACAACGCCGGGATCACCAAGGACAGCCCGCTGGTACTGGCCACCGCCGAGGACTGGCACGCGGTACTGGCCACGAACCTCACCGGCACCTGGAACTTCTGCCGCGCCATGGCCTTCCGGTTCATGAAGAACCGTGGTGGCGTCGTGGTCAACATGTCCTCGGTCGCCGGCGTCCACGGACACGCGGGCCAGACCGCCTACTCCGCCAGCAAGGCCGGGATCATCGGCTTCAGCAAGTCGCTGGCCAAGGAGGTCGCCGGGCACGGGGTCCGGGTCAACGTCGTCGCGCCCGGCTTCATCGAGACCGACATGACCGGTTCCCTCGGCGACAAGCAGCGCGCCAAGGCACTCACGCAGATCCCCGCCAAGCGGTTCGGCACCGGTGAGGACGTCGCCGAACTGGTCGCGTTCCTGGTCTCCGACCGCGCCTCCTACATCACCGGACAGGTGCTGCAGATCGACGGGGGGATCACGCTGTGACCGGGATTCCCGCCTTCGCCGCACCACTGCGGGCGGTCGACACGCTGGACGTCCGGCGGCACGGGGACGATCTGGAGCTCATCGCCCGGATCACCGTGGACGGCAAGGAACCGAATCTGCGCGGGCATTTCCCGGGCCAGGTCGTGTACCCCGGCGTCTTCGTCATCGAGACGCTGGAGCAGGCGATGCGGGAGGCCGTGAACGCCCGGTTGCGCACCGTCCGCTCGGTCCGGTTCCTCGCGCCGCTGCTCGACGGCGACCTCATGGTCCTCACGGCCACCGCGAAGCGCGTCCGGGACGGCTGGGACGTCACCGCTAAGGCCGTGCTCGGCGAGACGACGACGGCCAAGGTCCGCGCCACCTTCGAGGAGGACGCGGAATGACCGAGCATCACGACATCCGGATCCAGCTCCCGCAGCGGTATCCGCTGCTGCTGGTGGACCGGGTGCTGGACCTGGTTCCCGGCGAGTCGATCGTCACGATCAAGGCGGTCACCGGCACCGAGCCGTGCTACGCGGGGATCCCCGACGGCGCCCCGGCGAGCCGGTACGACTACCCGAAGTCGCTGATGATCGAGTCGTTCGGGCAGAGCGCCGCGCTCCTCTGGCTCGACGGCCGCGCGCCGGTCGAGGACGACGACACGACGTTGATGTTCATCGGTGCCCGTGACTACCACTTCACGGCCGCCGCCCGCCCTGGTGACGTGTTGCGCCACGAGGTCCACCTGGAGTCGGTGCTGGCCGACACGGCCTTCGCCACCGGCCGGACCTGGGTCGGTGATCGCCTGATCGCCACCGTCACCACCTTGACCGCGACGCGGCGCCCTGTGCGGCCCGCGGCGTGAGAACCGCACGCGGACAACGAAACCGGAGGATCGTCATGACGCAGACCGACACCCAGCTCGAGGAGCTCCGCGAGCTGGTCGCCGAGGTGCTCGAACTCGAGCCCGAGGAACTCGAGGACAACGGGGACTTCATCGACGACTACGAGGCCGATTCCCTGCGCGCCATCGAGATCCTCGCCCGGATCGACAAGCAGTACAAGATCGAGATCCCGCAGGCCGAACTGCCGGAGCTGCGCACGCTCACGGCGGTCAACGACGCCCTGATCCGGCACTCCGTCAAGAAGGGATGAACCGTGGCCCGCGTTGTCGTGACCGGGGTCGGCCCGGTGTCGAGCATCGGGATCGGGATAGCCGCGTTCGCCGAGGCGCTGCGCACCGGCCGATCCGGGATCTCGCCCATCACCAGCTTCGACCCGGCCGGGTTCCCGCACCGGAACGCGGGCGAGGTCCAGACCTTCGATCCGGGTGCCCATCTCCGCCGGGTCGACCCGGCGGGGTGGGGCCGGTCCAGCCAGTTCGCGGCCAGCGCCGCGCGGCTGGCGGTCGCCGACGCCCGGCTCGACCTGACGTCGGTGGCGCCGGGGCGTGCCCACGCGATCATGGGCACCACCAGCGGTGAGTCCGCGGTCGCGGAGGCGCTCACCGCGCAGATCATCGACGGCGGGTTCGCGGCGCAGGACCCGGCCCTGCTGACCCAGCTGCCCGCCAACCGGCTGGCGAACGCGGTCAGCGAGGAGCTGGGCTTGTCCGGCGAGTCGCTGACCATCGCGACCGCCTGCTCGGCGAGCAACTACGCGATCGGCTACGCCTACGACCTGCTGGCGGGCGGCGAGGCCGACGTCGTCTTCGCCGGCGGCGCCGACTCGGTGTGCCGCTGGGCGCACGCCGGGTTCTTCCGGCTCGGCGCGCTGGCGAAGGACGCCTGCACCCCGTTCGACAAGGACCGCGCGGGCATCCTCACCGGTGAGGGTGGTGCCGTGCTGACCCTGGAAACCTACGACCACGCCCGGAAAAGGGGCGCCACGATCTACGCGGAACTGCTCGGGTACGGCGTCAACTGCGACGCCATCCACCCGGTCACGCCGGACGCGCCGACGGTCGCGGAATGCATGCGCATCGCACACCGCAACTCCGGTATCGCACCGTCCGATGTGGACTACATCTGCGCGCACGGCACCGGCACGCAGGTGAACGACCTGGTCGAGAGCAAGGCCGTGATCGAGGTCTTCGGCGAGCGCCCGCCGCCGATCAGCTCGATCAAGTCGATGCTCGGCCACACCATGGGCGCGGCCTGCGGATTCGGGGCGATCGCCTCGACCATCGCGATCGACCGCGGTTTCCTGCCGCCCACGGTCAACTGGACCACCGCGGATCCGGAACTGGGCGTCGACCCGGTGCCGAACGCGGCCCGCCCGGCGAACGTGCGGGTGGTTCAGAACGACGGTTTCGCCTTCGGTGGCAACAACGCCATCGTGATGTTGGGAGCGCCAGAATGAGCGGTGTGGTGGTGACCGGCTGGAGCGCGCTGACCTCCGCGGGCGTCGGTGTGGACGCGCTGGCGAAGCGGCTCGCTCTGGCCGAGGCAGGCCAAGTCGAAAAAGGCCACGAGATCGGCGACCTCTACGAAGAGCCGCTGCCCGCGACGACCGGGCACTTCCTCAACAGCTTCAGCCCACGCGAACACTTGGGACGCAAGGGGACCAGCACCTTCGACCGGGCCACCGGGCTGGCCGTGGTGTGCTGTCAGGAGGCGTTGCGCGAGGCCGGGGTGTCCCTCGACGACGAGGTCCGGCCGCGGATCGGCGTGGTGCTCGGGACCTCGCTGGGCAGCTTCAAGTCCACCAGCGACTACACCCGCGAGACCCTGGTGCAGGACAAGCCGTACCTGGTCAACCCGATGCTGTTCCCGAACACGGTGATGAACTGCGCCGCCGGGCAGGTCGCCATCCGGTTCGGCCTCCGCGGGGCGAACACCACCATCGCGGGCGGCACGCTCGGTTTCCTCAACGTGCTGCGGTACGCCGGCAACGCCATCGAGCGCGGCCACGTCGACGTCGTCGTCGCGGGCGCGGTGGAGGAGTTCACCCCGCACCGCGCGTGGGCGAACCATCTGACCGGGGCGACCGACGTCGTCGCCGCCGGTGAGGCGGCCGGGATGTTCGTGCTGGCCAAGGAGAACACCCCGGAGTGGGCGGGCACGCGGCAGCGCGCCGGTGTCCTCGCGGTCGCGACGGCCTACGGACCGGGCGGCGGTGAGGCGGCCGAGACCGCGCTCGCCGGATGTGTGCACCGGGTCCTGGGGAAGTCCGGCGTCGACGCGGCCGAAGTGTCCACTGTGTACACCGGCGAGGTCGATGACGGCGACGAGCGCGAGTTCGGCCCGATCGTCCGCGCGCTGGGCCACCGCCCGGACCGGGTCATGGTCAAGCGGCTGTTCGGCGAATGCGACGCGGCCTCCGGTGCGGTGGCGCTGGGTGTCCTGCTGGCCGAGGACCGCGACGCCCGCCCCGGTGGGCTGAGCCTGCTCACCGCGCGGGGCGCGGACGGTGCCGTGGGCGCCGCCATCGTGAGGAGGTACGCCGATGGCGGTCTTGATCGCGGGTAGCGCGGTGCGCACCTGCCTCGGTTCGGGAGCGGAGACCTTCGACGGCCTGCTCCGCGGCGATCGCGGTGTCTCACCGCTGAGGTACGGCGACCCGGGAAAGCTGAACGTGGCCTATGGCTACCACGCCGGGCTGGACGGTGAGCCGTTCCGCGCGGGACGGCTCCTGGCCGAATGCCTGACGGAAGCGGTCGCACAGTCCGAATTGGACACTGTGGACACGGCGACGCGGCGGGTCGCCGTCCTCGTCGGAACGGGGCTGCGTGAGTTGTCCGCGGTGGAACGGCTGGCGCTCACCGGCGAGCCGGTGTCCGCCGCACGGCTGGACTTCGCCGACGTCGTGGCGGAAACGCTTCCCGGCGCCACCTACGTGACCACGGTCGTCAACGCGTGCAGCGCCGGCGGCCATGTTCTCGCCCTCGCCCAGGACATGCTGGAACTGGGCGAATGCGACGCCGTCGTGGTCGCCGCCGCCGACGCGATGACGCGGTCGATGCTCGCCATGATCGGCCGCGTCGCCGAGACACCGACCGAACGCGTGCGCCCGTTCGACCGTGAGCGCACCGGTGTGCTCCTCGGCGAGGGCGCGGCCGCGCTCGTCGTCGTGCCCGAGAGCTGGGACGGCCCGGTGCTCGGCCGGGTCGCCGCGACCGGTCTTTCGTGCGACGCCCACCACGCCACGGCGCCGGACATCGAGGGCATCGCCCGCGCGATGTCCGACGCCTACACGCGTGCGGACCGCGCACCGTCCGATGTGGACGTCGTGGTGGCACACGCGACCGGCACCGCGCTCAACGACCCGGTCGAATGCGAGGCGCTGCGTAAGGTCGTCCTCGGTGGCGGCGGGAACCCGCTGGTCACCGCGGTCAAGGGGGCGACGGGCCACACCTCGGGCAGCGCCGCCCTGGTCAACGTGGACGTCGCGCTGCGGATCTTCGCCTCCGGCGAGGTTCCCGCGGTCACCGGCCTGACCGACCCCCTCGACGAGGGCATCGGACTACGGCTGGTCATCGGTGACACGGTCACCACGCGGCCGGATCTCGTGCAGGTCAACTCGTTCGGCTTCGGCGGGGTCAACGCCGTCACTCTGCTGGAGCGGGTATGACCGGCCTCGGCAGGGAGACCCGGTTGCTGCTCACCGGCTGGAGCCTGCACCTGCCGGGGATCGCGGAGTTCGACGGCGCGCCGCCGGAGAAGGCCGCCTCGGTACTCGGGCGAAAAGGCCTGCTGTACAAAGAACCTTCGACCCGGTTGGCGTTGTGCGCGGTGCATCGCGCCCTCGGCTTCGAACCCGGTCACCGGGTCACCGGCCCGATCGAAACCGGCACCGCCGTGGTCGCGTGCAGCAACCTCGGCAACGTCGAGACGGTCGCGAAGGTCACGCGCGCGGTCGAGGCTGAAGGCGGCCGCGCGGTGAGCGTGCTCGACGCGCCCAACGTGTCGCCGAACGTCGTGGCCAGCACGGTCGCGCTGTGGTTCGGCTTCGGCGGTCCCAACCTGATGCTGTGTTCCGGCGGTACGGCCGGGCACGCCGGCCTGCGGATGGCGAGTCTGCTGCTGCGCTCCGGCCGGGCCACGCGGGTGGTACTCGTCGGCGCCGAGCCGGAGGACGAGATCGCCTCGATCCTGCACGACGGACCGCTGCGCTCCGGAAGCGCTTGCGTGCTCCTCGAACCGTGGCGCGAGAAAGCCGGACCGCTGGTCGTCGACGTCGACCCGGGGCAGGCCGCGCCGCCGCCCCGGCGCACGGTCGGATCCGGCGGTTTCGACGTCAAGGAACGGTGGGGCGACTTCTACGGCGCGCACGGGGTCGTGGAGCTCGCGCTCGCCGCCCACCTCGCCGTGGCGGAAGGAGAAGGCCGCGTGGGCATCGGCCCGCACCGGCCGGACGGCGGGCCGGCGGTGTCGGTCGCCGTCACAGACCACAGCGATGAGATGGGGTACCGGTGAACGGTTCGGCGGTGAAGGCGCACACGATCTCACCCGGCAGGCCCGGTGCGCCGCTGGTGCTGTTCGCGCACGGGATGGAGGGCCACTGGAAGAGCTGGACGCCGCTGGCCGCGCATCTCGACCAGGGCTATCGGGTCGTTTCGCTGGAACTGCCGTGGAAGGCGGGCAACGACTTCCGCTGGCGCAACCGCTCGTTCGGCAAGTGGCTCGGCGACGGCCTGGACGTGGTCGGCACCAGTCCGGACGTCCTCGTCGCGCATTCGTTCGGCGCCAACGCCGCGCTGGAACTGATGTGCGGGCTCGACCCGCGCGTCGGTTCGTCGGTGGCGTTGTTCTGCCCGTTCTACCGGCTGCCCCGGTACGAGGTGACGTGGCGGATGTTCGAGCGCTCGCGCGAGACGTTCACCGCGCACGTCGGCGAGGGGGTCCGCGCCCGGCTCGGCAAACGAGCGGCCACTTTGGACCCCGACGTCGTCGACGGCATGGTCAAGATCGCGCTGAACCGCGCCGGGCCGCTCGGCTTCGCGGCGGTGTTCGACCGTTACGCCGCGAGCGCCGACCTGCAGCTCGGCAACGTCGAAATCCCGACGAAGGTGCTGGTCGGCGGACTGGACCCGACGTTGCCCGCCGAATCCGCCGTCGCGCTCGCCGACGGCATGCCGGGGGCGACGCTGCGCACGCTCGACCGCGGTGACCACTTCTTCCACGTTCGCTACGCCCGGTACGCCGCGGCCGAGGTGACCGGCCTCGTCGAAGACGTCCGGACCATTCCGAAGGTAGGTGAGCTCCGATGACCGCAGTCCTGCGGCCAAGCCGGACCGTCACGCACGGCCGCCCCGCGTTCGAGGGCGCCAACATCCGCACCTGGATCGGCTTCAAGCACTTCATGTACCTGGTCGAGCAGGGTGTCCTGCAGTGGCTGCGCGACCAGGGCACGAGTGCGCGCGAACTGTTCCTCGAGCACGGCCTCGGCGCGGAGATCGTGGACTGTTCGGTGCAGCTGCCCGCGGTGCTGGAACTCGACGACGAGGTCGAGGTCGAGGTCACCCCCGGCCGCGGTGACAAGCTGAACGTCCAGCTCTCGGTGGTCCGCGACGGCGAGAAGGTCACCGTGCTGCGCGGCAAGGTCACCGTGGCGCTGGTCCGCGAGCGCGCGGCCGACAGCACGGCGGCCGCGCCGGAGGCCTTGGCGCAGCTTGAGGTCCCGGCGCTGACGTCCACAGTGGAGCGGATCGCGATCCCGGACGGCGAGACCGCCGAGTCGGTGCTGACCGCGGCGCCGGGAACGTTCCTGTGGTCCTGGCGGGCGCCGTACTTCTACTGCCACTACTCCGACCGTGTCCAGCACTCCGGCTTCGTCCGGACGCTGGAGGAGGTCGTCGACCGGTACCTCGCCGACCGCGGCATCTCCGTCGGCCGCATGCTGTCCGAACGCGCGTGGATCCCGGTCGTCTCCCGCGCCCGCGTCCGGCTGCTGGAGGACGCGCGGATGGAGGAGACGGTGCACACCGTGTTCACCGTCACCGACATCCTGCGCGGGGTCATGTTCGACGGCCGGATGGACTGTTACGTCCAGCGTGGCCAGGAGCTGGTCCCGGTCGCGACCGCCCAGATCCTGCACGGCTACGCCATCGCGGCCGGTCCGGGCGCGGGCGGGATGGCCCAGCTGGACGAGGGTGTCGTGCACGCGCTGATCGGGGACGGGGCATGAGCCGGCCCGCCAAGCTGTACTTCTCGCTGCGCAGCCCGTACAGCTGGCTCGCGATCAACAAGCTGCGCGCCGAGGTGCCCGGCGCTCTCGAACAGCTGCAATGCTTCCCGTACTGGGATCCGGACAGGGTGACCGGGGCCGGCCTCGACGAACGCGGCGGCGAGTTCCATTACGTGCAGATGAGCCGCGCGAAGCATCTGTACATGCTGATGGACACCAAGCGGATCGCCGAGCAGCAGGGCCGCAAGATGGCCTGGCCGATCGACATCGAACCGTGGTGGGAGCTGCCGCATCTGGCCTGGCTGCGTGCTCGCCGCGAGGGTGTCGAATGGCCGTTCTACGACGCGCTGAACGAGGCGCGCTGGGGCCGCGGCGAGAACATCTGCGAGCCCGGCATCGTGCGGGCCGCGGCCGAACGGGCCGGGCTCGACCCGGAGCTGGCCGTCGGCGCGGTCGACGACCCGGAGATCCGCGCCGAGGGTGTCGAGTGCCTCTACCAGGCCTATCTCGACGACATCTTCGGCATCCCCTACTTCAAGTGGGGCCGCCACCGCTTCTGGGGCTTCGACCGGCTGGACGGGTTCCTCGGGGTCTGGCGGCCCGCGGTCCGAGAGGAGCGTGCGGCATGAGCGAGGACCAGGAGGCCACGGTCACCGAGCTGCCCGCCGATCAGTGGTACGGCGTGCCCGCCGAACTGCTGGACGAGGGAGCCGCCTACGACTGGGACAGTCCGGGCGGCTGCGGATGAGGACCGTCGAAGAGGAACGGCTCTATCGCAAGCAACGCCTGGCGGCGACCATGCGGCTGTTCGCGGTGCGCGGTTTCGACGAGGGCGCGGGCGGGCACGTGACCGCCCGCGACCCCGGCGACCCGGACCGGTTCTGGATCAACCCGTTCGGTGTCCACTTCGGCCACGTCCGGGTCAGTGACCTGCTGCTGGTCGACAGCCGGGGTGAAGTCGTCGAAGGCGAAGGGAGGATCAACCCGGCCGGGTTCGTCATCCACTCGCACGTCCACGCCGCTCGTCCCGACGTCGTCGCGGTCGCGCACGCGCACTCCACCTACGGGCGCGCGTGGGCGGCGCTGGGCCGCAAGCTCGACCCGATCACCCAGGACGCCTGCGCGTTCTACGAGGACCACGAGGTCTTCGAAGAGTTCGGTGGCGTGGTGCTGGATTCCGACGAGGGCAAGCGGATCGCGGTCCGCCTCGGCACGGGCAAGGCGGTGATCCTGCGCAACCACGGGCTGCTCACCGTCGGCGGCACGGTGCAGGAGGCGGCCTGGTGGTTCACCACCATGGACGGCTCGTGTCACGTGCAACTGCTCGCGGAAGCGGCCGGGAAGCCGGTGCCGATCGAGCCCGCGGTCGCGCGGCACACCGCGTCGACCATCGGCACGCCGGGGATGGGGCGGCTCAACTTCCGGCCGCTGTACGCCGATCTCGTGCGCCGCCAACCGGACTTGCTGGACTGAGGGGTACTCATGCCGACGCTACTGAACGACTACATCGCCGAGGACGGGGCCGGGATCGCGATCGTCGACGAGGCGGGCGCGGTCGGGTGGCGGCTGCTGGGGGAGCGGGTGAACCGCTGGATCGCCCTGCTGCGTGACCGCGGGCTCGGCGAGGGAGACCGGCTGGCCTGTGTCCTCGGCAACCGCCGGGAGACCTTCGAGGTCCTCTTGGCGTGCCTGCACTCCGGGATCACCGTGGTGCCGGTCAACTGGCATCTCACCGATCCCGAGATCGCTTACCTCGTGTCCGATTCCGGGAGCAAGGCGCTGGTCGTCGAACCCGCGTACGCCGAGACGGCCGGCCGCGCGGTGGCGCGCTCCACCGGGGAATGCACGACACTGCTCGTCACCGGCTCCGTGGACGAGGCCGGGTTCGAAGCGGTGGAACCGTTGCTGGCAAGGATGCCCGCGGCCGAACCCGAGGGACAGACCTGCGGCGCCACGATGCTGTACACCTCGGGCACCACGGGCGCGCCCAAAGGCGTGGTGAACGGCCTTTTCGTCGTCGGCGCGCCGTTCTCCCGGGTGGCGAAACTGACCCGGTACGCGAACGTCGTCCTGGACGTCCCATCGCGCGAACGGTGCCTGCTCGACGGGCCTTGGTATCACTCGTCCCAGCTGTTCTTCTCCCTGCTCGGGCTGTTGCTCGGCTCGACGCTGGTGATCCGCCGGTCGTTCGATCCCGAGTCCACCTTGGACACCATCGACCGCGAGCGGATCACCGCCGCGCATCTGGTGCCCACCCAGTTCATCCGCCTGCTGCGGCTGCCCCCGGAGGTCCGCGCGCGGTTCTCGGGGGCGAGCCTCGGCCGCGTGTGGCACGGCGGCGGACCGTGCCCGCCGGACGTCAAACGCCGGATGATCGACTGGTGGGGTCCGGTGCTGACGGAGTACTACGGCGCCACGGAGGGCGGCGCGGTCACGCTCACCGGCTCGCGCGACTGGCTCGCGCATCCCGGCAGCGTCGGCAAGGCCGTGCCGCCGAACGAGATCGTGATCCTCGGCGAGGACGGCACCCCGCAACCGGCAGGCGCTTCCGGGCAGGTGTTCGTCCGCCGCGTCAAAGGCAAGAGCTTCTCCTATCACAACGCCCCGGAGAAGACGCGGTCCGCGCATCTGGAACCGGGCACCTTCACCTTCGGCGACGTCGGCCATCTCGACGAGGACGGCTTCCTCTACCTCACCGGGCGCGCGCAGGACATGATCGTTTCCGGCGGGGTCAACGTCTACCCGGCCGAGATCGAGGCCGTGCTGCTCAACCATCCGGTGGTCCGGGACGTCGCCGTCATCGGCGTCCCCGACGACGAGTTCGGTGAGCGGGTCGCCGCCATCGTGGAGGTCACCGCCGACGCTCCTGCCGCGCCCGCCGACCTGTTCGCGGTGCTGGACCCGTTCTGCCGCGAGTCCTTGGCGGGTTTCAAGACCCCGAGGACGTACCACGTCATCGAGCGGCTTCCCCGCGAGGCGACGGGCAAACTCCGCAAGGACGTACTGCGCATGAGCTTCGCCGCGATCGGCATCGAGCGGCCCGACATCGCGCATCCGGCGACGTTCGCCGACGGCGTGCCGCACGCGGAGTTCGCCCGTCGTCGCGAGACCGAACCGGTGGCCTGGACCCCGGAACCGTTGCTGACGCGGCATTCCAGCGTCGGCAGCACCACCCAGCGCGGCTCCGGCTATTGGGCGGTGACGCGCTACGACGACGTTTACTCGGTGTCGCGGCGGCCCGAGGAGTTCTCGTCCGCGGCCAAGGGCGCCTTCCTGCCCGACCCGCGCACGCCGGGCGACCTCAAGCAGACCCGGCAGCTGCTGGTCAGCATGGACGGCCCGGAGCACGTCCGGATCCGCCGTCTGGTCGCGACCGTGTTCACGCCCAAATCGGTCCGAGGGCTGAGCGACAGCATCGCCGGGCACGCGCGGCGGCTGGTGGAGAAGGTCACCGAGGGCGGCGAGTTCGACGCCGTCGCCGACTTCGCCGCCGAGTTGCCCCTGCTGGTCCTGTGCGATCTGCTCGGGTTCCCGCCGGAAGACCGGCATCTGCTCTACCGCTGGGGCAACGCGCTGGTCGGCTTCGACGACCCGGAGTTCGGTGGCGGCGACGTCGAGGCGTACCGCCGGACCTTCGCCGAAGCGTTCGGCTACGCGATGAAGCTCGGCATGTCCCGGCGCGAGACCCCGGCCGACGACCTGATCAGCCGTCTGGTCAACGCCGAGGTCGACGGGAAACACCTGAGCGACCGCGAGTTCTGCAGTTTCTGGCTGCTGCTGGTGGTCGCGGGCAACGAAACCACCCGCCACCTGATCTCCGGTTCGCTGGAGGCACTGGTGAACAATCCGGCCGAACGGGACAGGCTGGTGTCCGGCGAAGTGCCGGTGGCCACCGCGGTCGACGAGCTGATCCGCTGGGTCACGCCGATCATGCAGTTCCGCCGCACCGCCGTCCGGGACACGGAGATCGCCGGGCAGCCCGTCGCCGAGGGCGACAAGGTCGTCGTCTACTACACCTCGGCCAACCGCGACCCGGCCGTGTTCACCGATCCGGACCGGCTCGACCTCGGCCGCGATCCCAACCCCCACCTGTCCTTCGGGATCGGCCCGCATTTCTGCCTCGGCGCGCATCTGGCCAGGCTGGAGATGTCGACGCTGCTGACCGAACTGCTGCCGCATCTGTCCCGCCTGCGCCTGACCGGGCCGGTGACCCGGCTCGAATCGAACTTCGTCAACGGCGCCAAGTCCATGCCCGCGCGCTTCGGATGATTCCACGAGAAAGGGAGGCCGTCGTGCCCTCGAAACCTGTCCAGCCGAGCCGTGCGGGAACGGTCCCCTGGCCCGCCGACCTCGTCGAGCGCTATGTCGCCGAAGGCCACTGGAAGGGCCAAGCGCTCGCTTCGCGCTTCGTGACCGCCGCCGACGCGACTCCGGACGCCGAAGCACTGACCGACGGCGACTTCCGGCTGACCTACGCCCAACTGCTGTCCCGTGTGGACGGTGCCGCGCAGCGGTTGCGGGCGCTGGGGCTCCGGCCCGACGACCGGCTCCTGGTCCAGCTGCCCAACGGCTGGGAGTTCGTCGTGCTCACGCTGGCGTGCTTCCGGCTCGGCGTGCTCCCGGTGATGGCGCTGATCCAGCACCGCAGGCACGAACTGTCCTATCTGGCCGAGCTGTCCGAGGCACGCGCGATCGCCGTACCGGACCGCGTGAAGGACTTCGACCACCAGGAACTGGCGGCCGGGATCGCCGCCGGGGCCGAGACGATCGAGCACGTCATCGTCGCCGGTGACGTCCGCGACGGCCACGTCGACCTGCGCGGGCTGTGCGCCCCGGCGCCGGATCCCGCGGCGGCGCGCGCCGAACTGGACGCGTCGGCACCCGACCCGCGCTCGGTCGCGCTACTGATCCTTTCCGGTGGCACCACGGGGCTGCCGAAGCTCATCGCGCGTACCCACGACGACTACGCCTGCTACGTCGACGGATCCGCCGATGCTTTCGGTTTCGACGCGTCTTCGGTCTATCTCGCCGTACTGCCGTTCGGGCACAACTACCCGCTGAGCGCGATCCTCGGCGTGCTGTGGGCGGGCGGTCGCGTGGTCGTCTCGCCGTCGCCGTCACCGCGTGACTCGTTCGGCGCGATCGAAACCGAACGTGCCACGGTGACGTCGGTGGTGCCGGCGATCGTGGTGCGCTGGCTCGAATACCGCGAGGCCGACCAGCACCACGACCTGTCGTCGTTCCAGGTGCTGACGCTCGGCGCCGCGCGACTGCAGGACCAGCTGGTCCGGCAGATCAGCTCGGTGTTCGGCTGCACGTTGCAGCAGGGCTACGGAATGGCGGAGGGGCTGACCAACCTCACCCGGCTGGACGACCCGTTCGACATCACCTGCGACACCCAGGGCCGCCCGATCAACCCGGCCGACGAACTGCGCGTGGTCGACCCCGACGGGAATCCGGTCGCGCCGGACGAGCAGGGCGAGCTGATCACCCGCGGCCCGTACACGATCCGCGGCTACTACCGCGCGCCCGAGCACAACGAGCGCGCCTTCACCCCGGACGGCTGGTACCGCACGGGCGACGTCGTGCGGCTGCGCCCAGACGGTTACGTCGTCGTCGAGGGGCGCACCAAGGACGTGATCAACCGCGGTGGCGAGAAGATCGCGGCCGAGGAGGTCGAATCCTTCGCCTACCAGCTCGACTCGGTGGAGATGGCGGCCTCGGTCGCGATGCCGGATCCGGTGCTCGGTGAACGCGGCTGCCTCTACGTCGTGCCGTCACCCGGCAATTCCGTCGCGTTGCAGGACGTCATCGACGTCATGGAGACGGCTGGGGTGGCCCGGTTCAAACTGCCGGAGCGGCTGGTGGTCGTCGACGCGATGCCGCGCACGCCGATCGGGAAGATCGACAAGAAGGTCCTGCGCGCGGACATCGCGCGGCGCCTCGAAGAAGAAGCCGCCTGAGCCTCGCCCAGTCCGTGAAGGCCTCCTTGAGGGACCCAGAGTCCCTCAAGGAGGCCTTCACGGACTTCCGCCCACTGAAGCACGACCTCTTCGGCGAAAATGCTCGCAGAATGGGATAAGACGTAGCTCGTGCGGCGGTGCGAAGCTTGCGAGGCAGCCGGTTACTGGTCTGGGTTCCGCCGCGTGACGTGGAAATGCTCGAGCGCGGTTCACCCCCATCGCTTTTGGGAGAAAGGACGCACAAATGAGCGTTACCGCAACGCGGACAGGCGGGCCGCCCGCAGCCGCGGAAAAGCCAGCCAAGCAACGCTATCTCGCCGTCGACGGCCTGCGCGGGGTCTGCGCGCTGGCCCTGCTCTTCACGCACGTCGCGATGATCGCGGGAGTGCTCGGCACCAAGGAACTCGGCGGCACGATCGCTTCGACCAGTGCGGTCGGTGGCTTCTTCACCGGTGGGTTGCAGATCTTCGCCGGCGTCTTCTTCGTGCTCACGGGCATGTTCGTCTACCAGGGATTCGCGAAATCGATCATCAACGGCACTCCGCGCAAACGCGAAGGCACGGTGATCCGGCGGGTGCTGCGCCTGCTGCCCGCTTACTACGCGATGTACCTCGTGGTGCTGGTCGCACTGAACCTCCAGCAGGTCGAAAACCTGTGGGACGTCCTCCGTCCGATGCTGCTGCTGCACATCTACGACTGGGACGGCTGGAGCAACGGCATGGAGATCACGTGGACCGTGCCGGACATGGCGCAGTTCTACCTCCTGCTGCCGCTGCTCGCCTGGGCCACCTTCAAGTTCGCTTCCCGCGGCAAGACCGCGCGGGCGCGGGCGTACCGGATGATGCTCCCGGTGCCGCTCCTGTTCGCGGCCGGTATCGCCTGGCTGCTGTACTCGCAGATGAACGGCCTCGGCACCCGCGCGTTGTTCTGGTACCCGATGGGCCTGATGCCGGAGGTCGCGATCGGCATGATCATCGCGATCTGGCTGGAACTGCAGAAGGCGTCGCCGCGGGATACGCCCAAGCTGCTCGCCTTCGCCGGCCGCCACCGCGTCCTGTTCCTGGGTATCGCGCTGACCTGCCTGCTCATCAACTGCGCCCGCCCCGGCAGTGAAATCGGCATGGACGATTACTACAGTCTCACCGCGCTAGGGATCTTCTACGGCCTGTTGGCCATTCTCTCGGCGAGCCTGTTGCTTTCGATGGTCGCACCCGGCCCCGAGTCGCGCCTCATCCGCGCGGTGTTCACCAACCGGGTCATCCTGTTCATCGGCAAGATCTCCTATGGCGTTTACCTGTGGCAGTTCGCGGTGATGCATTTCTATCTGCAGAAACCGAACGCCTATTTCAACGGGGAGCCGATGCCGTTGATGATGATCCGTGCCGGCACCGGGTTCTGGGAGCTGCAACTGGTCACCCTGATCGGCACGATCATCCTGTCGACGATCTCGTACTATCTGTTGGAACGCCCCCTGATGAACTGGGGTGAGCGGGTCATCAAGCGGCGGGCCGCCCGCAAGGCGGCCGCGGTGCCGCCGCCGCGCGAGGAATCGGTTCCGGTGTAGTCCTTCGCCATCGGGCCCCTCCGGCCTGGGGGGGGGCGGGGAGGGGGGAGGCAGGGGCGCCCGCGCCGTCGCCTCCCCCCGCCAACCGCTCTCTTCTGTTGCCCTGCCCTTTCACCCCTACTCCCATCCGCCGACTATTATCCTT
>NZ_JBVJCE010000003.1:383617-415168 GCF_055588925.1 Amycolatopsis sp. NPDC041971
GTCCCGGGCGAGCGCGGCCAGGATACGCAGCTCCCGCCCCCGCCCGCCCCCCCCCGCCCCTGTCCCCCCCCCGCAACCCCCCCCCAGGCCTTCGCCTTCGCCTTACCCTTTCCCGGAGGTTTGTCGTGTCCTGTTCAGCCCCCTTGAAAGGTTTCAGGGTCCACTGTGGTGGATCCGGCCCGGCCGTCGAGACCGCTCTCGAGCGGCTGCGGATGCTGGAGGCCGAAGTCGGTGCCGCGCGGCCCGGCGTCCTCAGCCTGAGCGGGCCGGGTGTCGCCGTCGAGGCAGCCTTGCGCGGGCCGTTCCCGGAGAACCTCGTGCAGGCGGACTGCGGGATCATGGCACTGCACGGACGGTCGGAGGCGCAGCCGCGGCCGCTGGGCGTCGACTACGTTTCGGTGCTCACGGGGATCGCCGCCATCCAGGGCGTGCTCGCCACGACCTTGGCTCAGCTACGCGGAAATCCGGTGTCCCGGGTCGAACTCGGCGCGGACGGTGTCGCCCTGCTCGCGGTCGGACAGTACATCGCCGCCGCCACCGCGGACGAAGATCCCGAGGGACCGGAGGGAACACCGTCGGCGGCACGGCCGCCGTTCGTTTCGGCCGACGGGGTGCCGTTCGAGGTCGAGGCCTTCAGCGGTGAGGCCTGGCAACGGTTCTGGGCCTCACTGGGAACGCCGGAGCGCGCGATCGGACAGGGCTGGCGGCCGTTCCTCCTCCGCTACGAACGTGCGTCGGTGTCGCTCCCGCGCGAGCTGCACGAGGCGGCCGAGGCCACCTCGTTCGAGGAGATCCGCTCGATCGCCGCCTCCACCGGAATGCACGTCTGTCCTGTTCGGACGGTCGCCGACCGGCGTGCCGATGCCGACGCGGGCTCGCCGCCGTGGTCCTTCCGCGCCGGGCGTGCGGCCCCGCCCGGATCCAGCGCCACCGCGGGTCTGCCGCTCGCCGGGATCCACGTCGTCGAATCGACGCGACGGGTGCAAGGTCCGCTGGCGACCCGGCTGCTGTCATTGCTCGGCGCGACCGTCACCCGGATCGAGCCGCCGGGCGGCGACCCCTTGCGAGGCATGCCGCCGATGGCGGGCGACTGTTCGGCGAAGTTCCGCGTGCTCAACGACGGCAAGAGCGTCGCCGAGATCGACTTCAAACAGGCGGAGGGCCGTGCCGAAGTCCTGGATCTGATCCGCGACGCCGACGTCTTCCTCCACAATTGGGCGCCCGGCAAGGACGTCGAGCTCGGCCTGGACGCGGTCGCCATGCACGCGGTGAACCCCGGACTGGTCTACGCGACCGCGTCCGGCTGGGGCGACGCGCTGGGGGAGGACCCGCCCGCGGGTACGGATTATATGGTCCAGGCCTATTCCGGGGTGGCCGACGCGCTGGCTCCCGTCGGCGCGCCTGCGCGTCCGACGTTGATGATCATGGTGGACGTCGCGGGCGGATTCGTTTCGGCGGAAGGGATCCTGGCCGCTCTGGTGGCGCGTCAGCGGTCCGGCCGGGGTGGCGAGGTCACGACTTCGTTGCTCGGTGCGGCCGACGCCCTGTTGCGTGAGCCGTCACCTGCCGCTGTCGACGGTGTCTTCGCCGCGGCCGACGGACTGCTCGCGATCGTGACCGAAGACGTCGAGGCACTGTGCTCTCTCCTGGACATTTCCCCGCCGACGCGGGAAGAACTGCCGGACGCGATCACCAAGGCGCTGGGCACGAGGCCGGTGGCGGAATGGGAACGAAGGCTGGGCGCGGTCGCGGTGCCCGTCCGGCGTGATCTCGGCACGCTCGTGTCGCGCCATCCCGGGCGGTTCGAGCGGAACGGGTGCGCGATCGCCACTTCACCGTGGGTCTTTTCTTGATCCGTGGCAGCACAGGAGATGTCCACCCAGTGAGAACGCTGCGACCATGAGGGGCGAACAGGTGGTCCGGTCGGCGGAGGAGCTTCGTGATGAGTGGGAACACGCTGGGCGTGCTGGGCTCCGACGTCAAGGTGGGGTTGGCTGACGGGACGAAGATCGCCTACGCCAACCTGGACTACGCGGCGAGCGCGCCGTGCCTGCGCGAGGTGGCCGACGTGGTGGGTGACCTGCTCCCGCTCTACGCGAGCGTGCACCGCGGTGCCGGCGCGCTTTCCCGGCTGTGCACGGAAAAATACGAGGCCGCCCGCGAATCCGTCACCAAGTTCCTCGGCTGCCGCCCCGGTGACGAGGTGGTGTTCACCCGCAACACCACCGACGCGCTGAACCTGCTGGCACACGCCGTTCCGCCGGACACCGTCGTCATCACGTTCGAAGGCGAACACCACGCGAACCTCTTGCCCTGGAACGAAGTCGTCCGGCTCCCGGCGCCTTCGTCGCCAAACGAGGCGGTCGCCGCCGCCGCGAACGCGCTCGCCGAGCAGGACGACGAAGGTCCGACGCTGCTGGCCGTCACCGGAGCGTCCAATGTGACCGGTGAGGTCTGGCCACTGGCCGAACTCGCCGCCACCGCCCACCGCTTCGGCGCCCGCGTCGCGGTGGACGCCGCGCAACTCGCGCCACACCGGCGGATCGACATCGCCGCGCTCGACCTCGACTACGTGGCTTTCTCCGGCCACAAGCTGTACGCCCCCTTCGGTACCGGCGTACTCGCGGGCCGGGCCGACTGGCTCGACCGCGCACGGCCGTACCTCTCGGGCGGCGGTGCCACCGCGCACGTCGGTGACGCACCCGGCGACGTCCGCTGGGCGTCCGGTGCCGCGCGCCATGAGGCGGGCTCTCCGAACGTCATCGGCGCCGTGGCTCTCGCCGCCGCTTGCGATGCCCTCGCCGCGGCGGACCTGGACACGGTCCGTGCCGACGAGGACGCCCTCATGACCCGCCTGTACGGCGGCCTGGCGGAGATCCCCGCGGTGCGGATACTGGGAGCCGTCGGCGGCTGGCCGGACAGACTGGGCATCGTCTCCTTCACCGTCGACGGCGTCGAGACGCGCACGGTGTCCACCCGCCTGGCCGCGGAGTTCGGCATCGGCGTGCGTGACGGCCTCTTCTGTGCCCACCCCTTCACCCGGCGACTGCTGGACGAAGCGGGCACCACCACGCCGACCGCGGTGCGCGCGAGCATCGGCATCGGCACGACGCCCGAACACATCGACCGGTTGATCACCGGAATCCGTGCCATCTCCGGGGCCTGAGTCGCGGGCGCTAGAGCTTGACCCTGATCAGGACTTCATCGAGGACGTCGGACGCCGATACGATCACGAAACCGAGACATCCCAGTGGGATTGCGTAGACCGCAACCTGGATGCCTTGGCGCAGCGAGCGAATCCCTCGAAAACCCACGAAGCCGATCACGACCGCCGTCGCCGGCAGCAGGACGCCCATGCCTGAGCGGCCGGACTGTCGAACAACGTCCGCGACCAGCAGGCCGACCACCATCGCGCTCGCCACTGTTCCGCGGTTATCGGTTCGCCCGATCGCGTTCGACAGGAAGCCGGCGAGCAGGCCGCAGACGATCGCCAAGGCGCACCACAGCACTGTCGTCGACACGTCGATCCGGTACGGCATCGCCGCATACTTGACGCCATAGACCAGGGCCTTGCCAAGATAGAAAGCAAGAACGGCCGCGAACAGCGCTCCCACCGCCCGAACCATCGCGCGCCGCCGAGGCGTACCGGCCGTCACGGCGACGACCAATACGATCCAGATGGTGGAAGCTGTGCGCCAACGGCGTCAGCGCGTCGCTGTAGTAGGCGTAGGCGCCCAAGGCACCAGATGCCACACCGGCCAGGATCGCGCCGAGACCGGCGATGTGGAAGTAGTCCGACAAGTTCTTTCGCGTCGCATCGTCCTCAGCTCAACCGGCACAGTCCCCCCAGTTACCGCATATAGCGACGACTCGCAGTCCTCGGCAAGCTGCGATGAACCGGCCACCATTCGTAGTCGCTTCTTCGGCAACATACCGTCTTGATCGAAACCACAGCGCCAGGTCGGAACGTTGTGCTTGGACAAGTCCGCATCGCCGCATCCGCCTTGCCGGCCGGTCGATGATCGACCTGTAGCGGGCCTATCGCCGGAACCAGCGCCGCCGCTTCACCGGGTTTTCCGCGGTGCCGGACGCCGGTAGCCCAAGCCTTCCGGTCAGGAAGAAGGTCCCGGTCACGATGTTGCCGCGTGCGGGTGGTCGATCGAGGTCGGCGGTCGCGATGGCGACGTCGAGTTCGATCGCGGCGATGGTGCGGACCCGGATCCGATGGAATGCCGCACCGGTAACGGTGTTCACGGGAGTCTCGGCCTCGAGGACCTCGCCGGCGAACAGCGCGTGGGCGGAAGGCGTCCAGTCGGGCGAGGGTTCCCCGAGCGCGAAAGTGCCGGAAGGGATGAAGTGGTCGGCGGCGAACTTCGGCCCGTCGTCGCCCTGCGAGGCGTAGTAGGCCTCGGCGTCGGCGTGCACGGTGACGTCTTCGGCCAGAGCGGCCAGCACCAGGGACCCGATCTCGAGCCGTCCGCCGGAAAGGGCGAGCACCGCTCGGTCTTCCAGCTCCACCGCGATGGGACAGACCGACTCCCCATCGACACCGTCGAGGAGTTCGAGCGTCGCGGTCTCGTCGTCGACGAGGCGAACGTCGCGCACCGGTACCGCGGGCGTCGCGCCGGCCAGACACGGCATGAGGAACTCGATCTCGCGGTCGCGGACCTGCGCGACCAGCCGGGAGCCCGAGGGATCGGTCCAAACATGCTCGCTGGTCTTCGCAGCGATCTGCCGGGCTTCGCCCATACTGATCAGGGAAACGACCCTCTCCCCGAACTCGTCCTGGTCGGTGACGCCGATCCCGATGGCCTCGAAGTGGCTGGACACGAGCATTCCCCCTGTTTCATCGTCCGCCGGAGACTACTGGCCAGGCCGGACAAGGTCATCCTGGTTTTACGTGGGGTACTGACCGAGCTTGAGCGAGAGACGCGGCGCAGGAACGAGGGGAGTCCGCTGACGGGAAGGGGACGACGACACGGGTGAAGTGGCCGACACGGTCAGCTGCCGAGAATCTCCGCCACGGGTCGTCGCGGGTCGTACGCGGCCCAGCCGGGGTCCCCGGTCCTGGCGAACGCGACCCAGGCACGGTGCATCCGGGTCGCGAGCCCGTCCGGGGCGGGGCCGGGGCCGAGCAGACCTGTGTCGCCGTGCAGCCAAGGCTTGTCGGCGAGGTCGAAGACGAAGGGCAGCTCGACGGTGTGGGTGGCGCCGAGTCGTCCGTTCAGGGCAGTCGAGCGATATCCGAACGAGTAGACGTGTGTGCGCCCGTCCGAGATCCGTGCGTGGGCTTGCGCCATGCGGGCCGTGCCGGCCCCGAACAGGGCCTCCCCGAGCACCGCGGAGCGCAGCTCGCCCGGTGTCGCGTTCGGCCGTGCCGCCCGGTGCGCGGCGACCTTGGCCTCCGGGTCCGCGGACACCCTGGTGGCGATGGCGAGCACGTCCGCCTTCGTGGAGGACTCCAGGTTCCCCTGCGGCACGACGTAGAGATGCCCCTCTTCGGTGTTGGTGCCGATCAGCAGGTCGACGTCGCGGGCCGGGCCGTGTGTGAGACCGTCGGCGGGCTGGACCGCGAGGACCAGGCTGAACGGGCTGAGGCCTGCCAGCGGGTCTGTGGCGGTGCTGGTGCGCAGGTCGAGCCCGGCCAGTGCGGGCAGGATCTCGAGGAACCGCTCGTCCGGGATCGCGGCGAAGGCGTCGGCGGTCGGTTCGACGCCCAGTGTGGCGGCCGCCGTGGTGGTGACCCGTCGCGCCTGTTCCGGGGTGAAGGCGCCGGTGCCGCTGCCGCTCTGGATGATCGCCCGCCGGAACAGCCCTTCGGCCTCCGGCGTCGCGAGTAGCGCTCCGACGAGGGTGGCGCCCGCGGACTGGCCGAAGATCGTGACGTTGTCCGGGTCGCCGCCGAACGCCGCGATCGTGGCGCGCACCCAGCCGAGCGCGGCGAGCACGTCGAGCAGCCCGCGGTTGGGCGGAGCGCCCTCCAGGTCGAGGAAACCGGGGATGCCGAGGCGGTAGTTCACCGTCACGAGGACGATGCCGTCGCGGGCGAACGCGCTGCCGTCGTAGAGCGCGGCGCGGGTCGAGCCGGTGACGAACCCACCGCCGTGCACGAAGACCAGGACGGGCCGGCTGCCGCTGTCGGCGGCAGGCGTGCGGACGTCGACGGTCAGGTACTCCTCGCCCCGGATCCAGCCCGGTCCGAAGTAGGGGGTCATGTCGAGCTCGCCGAAGTCGCGGACCGGTTGGGGTGCGGTGGGCGAGGGTCGTGTGCCGTCGCGGACGCCGGACCAGCCTGGACGCGGCGCGGGCGAGGTGAACCGGCGGGCACCGATCGGTGCTGCCGCGTAGGGGATGGCACGGTAGAACTCGCCGGAGTCGTCGCGGACGCCGCGGACGGCGCCCGCCGGGGTTTCGACGACCGGGTTCGCGTACTGGGTCACGGGAAACGCTTCCTTTCCAGGAGGATCAGGAGAGGCGGGCGAAGGCCGCCCACCGCTTGATCGCGAACTTCGACCCGTTGCGCTCGACCTCCGCGGCGCCCTGGCCGGGGAAGTGCGCGGGGAAGACGAGTGCGTTGTTCTCGGCGGCGTGGCCGAGCAGTTTGTGACGGGTGGTCCGGGACTCGGCCGGGTCCTCGCAGAAGCAGGAATTGGTCTCCGGCTCCACGATCTGCAGCGCGGTGTGTACCAGGTCCCCGACGAACAGGGCCCGGTCGCCGCCGGACTCCAGGGCGAGTACGGACGAGCCGGGGGTGTGCCCGGGAGCGAGATCGAGCCGCAGGTTCTTGTCGATCCGGTACGAGCCCTCCCACAGGTGTGCCAGCCCCGCCTGGTGGACCGGCGCGACGCTGTCCTCGAAGACGTTCTGGTTGCCGCGGCCGAGCACCGTCTCATGTTCGTTGGCCGGATCCCAGAACTCGAAGTCCCGTCGCGTCATCAGGTACGTCGCGTTCGGGAAGGTCGGCACCCAGGTACGGCCGTCGAGCCGGGTGTTCCAGCCGACGTGGTCGATGTGCAGGTGCGTGTTGACCACGATGTCGACGTCCTCGGGCCGCACCCCGGCGGCGGCGAGGTTGTCGAGGTAGCCGGTGTCGCGGCGGCTCCACACCTGCGCGTAGGGCCGGTCCTTGTGGTTGCCCACGCCGGTGTCGACGAGAATCGTGCGCCCCTCGCTGCGCAGCAGCCAGGACTGGATCGCCGAGTGGCACTCGTCGGTCTCCGGGTTCCAGAAATCGGGCGCCAGCCAGCCGTGGTGCTCGTCCCACGAGCCGTCGGGACCGTCCGGGAAGAACTGGCCCGGAGTCATCTCGACCGAGCCGTAAAACTCCTTGACGCGGGTGACGGTGACATCGCCCAGGGTGAGCTGATCCATGTGTCCTCTGTCCTTGGTTCGGTGAATGAGACCGAGCCTGGACACGCGGGCACGCACGAACCACTCCCGCGTTGTCCTACCCCGCACAGGGGGTGGCTGGGATCGGGCCGTGCCCCGGATACTGAGGGCATGGACGGACCTGGCCCACTCGGCGGCTTCTTGCAGGCCAGACGGGCGCTACTGCGACCGGAAGACGCCGGTCTGCGCGACCTCGGGCCCCGCAGGCGAGTGGCCGGGCTCCGCCGCGAGGAACTGGCCCAGCTGGCGGGCGTCAGCGTTTCGTACTACACGAGGTTGGAGCAGGGGCTGTCCCGCGGGGCCTCGGCCGAGGTACTCGAGGCGATCGCCCGCGCCCTGCGGCTCGACGACCACGAACGCGAGCATCTCACCCGGCTGGCCGGGGCCGCCCGCCGCACTCCCCGCCCGCGCCGCCCCCGGCCCGAGAAGCTCGCCGACGAGACGCGGGACCTCCTGCGCGCCGTGGACGGCGTCCCGGCGCTGGTGCTCGGCCGGCGTACGGACGTACTGGCATGGAACACCCTCGGGCACGCCCTGCTGGCCGGACACCTGGACTTCCGCGGCCCGGACAACCTGACCGGTCGGCCGAACATGAGCCGGATCCTGTTCCTGGACCCACACTGCCGGGAGCTCTACAAGGACTGGAAGCGCAAAGCCCGCGCGGTGGTCGGCAACCTGCGGAGCACCGTCGGCAGGCACCCGGAGGACCCACTGCTCGCGGAGCTGATCGGCGAATTGACCATGAAAAGCCCGGAGTTCGTCGCACTCTGGGGTGACCACCGCGTGGCACCCTGCGACGCCGCGTCCTACGAACTGCGCCATCCCGTCGTCGGCACGGTGACCGTGACACAGCAGACCCTGTCGATCGCCCGCTCACCGGACCAGGTGCTGATCGTCTGCACGACCCCCGCCGGCTCCCCCTCCGAGGAGGCCCTCGCACTACTCCGGCAGACGAGCGACGGCCAGGTGCCTCACGCGGACAAGGCCCGTGCTCCTTTGTGGACAGTCCGCTAGACGCGAACACCCGCCTATCATCATCCACGGTTACGTGCGCGGCCTGTTCAGCGCTCGTTCAGCTCACCTGCGACTTTCTCACGGTCGCGCTGAACAGGATTCGCGTGGTCGGAAGCGTGCGCCTGACAAGTCAGTACGCGAACCGTCAATCCGCTCGCCGAAACCGCGAAGGTGACTTCACGTGACGGCTGGGACGGGCGGTGCTGCGGGAATGGCATCGCAGCCCGGGCGGCCGCAGCCGCGCTGGACGTTCGTCCTGTTTCTGGTGGCGGGGTAGCCGTTGGACTCGCGGGGATCCCCCGGCTTGCCTGGATGACCGATTGCCAACCAGGGATCCTGTCTGCGACAGTGGTAACTCCGTCGGAGGTGAACGACTCGGGCATCTTGGGGTGGGGGAAACGGTGTCAGATTCAGTGTCGCTGGATGCGTTGATACTTGCCGACTCACCGCGGCTTGACGGGGAGGACCCGAAGCACGTCGAATCGCTCGCCGGGGCGGATGCACATCTGCCGCCGGTTCTCGTGCATCGGTCCACCATGCGGGTGATCGATGGGACACATCGAATCCTCGCTGCCCACCTGCGTGGAGATTCGGAAATCTCGGTCACCTACTTCGACGGTACGGATTTCGAAGCGTTCGTGCAGTCCGTACAGTCGAATGTGCGGCATGGTCTCCCGCTTACCCGAGCAGATCGCGAGGCGGCGGTCTTGCGGATACTGGAGTCGCGAGCAGCCTGGTCGGATCGGGCTATCGCCGAGGTGACGGGGTTGAGCGCGCCGACGGTGGGGGCGATCCGCAGCCGTGCGACTGACAATTCCTGTCAGTCGCAAGCACGGATCGGCAAAGACGGCAGGATACGGCCGCTGACCACCGCGGAAGGACGACGAGCGGCCGCCAAGATCATCGCCGAACGACCAGATGCCCCGTTACGCGAGATCGCGAGCACGGCCGGAATCTCGACGGGGACGGCCCGCGATGTCCGCGATCGGCTGCGACGCGGTGACGATCCTGTGCCGATGAAGTATTCGAAGAACAAGATCCTCCCGGAGCCGCCTCGGCAGGACCCGGTCGGCCCGGACCTGCAGGGCCTGCGCAAGGATCCTTCATTGCGGTTCAATGCCGTCGCGCGGACCTTGCTTCAATGGCTCAGTATCTGTGACATCAATGATGACCAGCGACACAATCTCATTCAGTGTGTCCCTGAATACCGCCGCGATAACTTCGCCGAACTCGCCTTGGTGTGTGCCGAACGTTGGAGAAATCTCGCCAAGGAACTGAGGCAGCCGAATCGTAATACCGGATAGCGCCGCTTCGATATTGTGAAGAGGCGGCACGTTCAACGGCTGGGCGGCGGTTAAGATCTTGTCGAAAAGATCGTTTTCGACGGCCCGGCCGCTTGTGGTGAAATACCTGGCGGCCAACGGTCACCTCAGATCGATGGTGGAGGCATCCACGGGCCGCGAGGGCCGGGGGTTGGTGTCACGGTGGTCCCGTTGTCACCAGGGGTGTCTCGGAAGGTAGTGAAGGCCTCCAGGGACCGGTGAGCGCTTCCTCGTCCGGTGATCATGTCGCCCGACCTCACGACACCTTTGCCTTACCCCTCAATAACACCTCACAAGACCGATCGGCCTGCTCATCGACAACGCGGGTTCGATTCCGGAAGTGTGCCGCAGCCGGCGGTGCCGGTGGCGAGGATTTCGCCGATGTCGAGGCGGAAGACGGTGGCTCCGATTGTAGTCCGCAATGGACTGACCCGTAGCGCAGCCGTAGTTGGTCCATTTGCTGAGTCAACGCAACCTATTGTCGCGGGTGTTTGATACCTGCTACGTTCTATAGCTATGATCTTCCTGGGTCTACCGATAGTCACAACCATACCTGTTGCGTCTTCCGGTCTCTCGCTTGCGCGATTCTGTACCACCGTCGGCGACCATTTCCCCGCGGGCATCATTTCTTTCCTGGCGGCTCGGCGATGACCCCGAGTGGTTCCGATTCACCCGTCTACGAGGTCTTCGCCCTGCGCTACGCCTCCCACTATGGCCGCAGGAGCGCCGACAACTTTCTCGGCGAAGATCCGCTCCATGTGCCGGAAATGCCGCTTGACTTCTTCGTCTGGCTCATTCGCGGGCAAGGGCGCGCTGTGCTGGTCGATACCGGTTTCACGCCTGAAACCGCTGTCCGGCGTGGTCGGCACTACCACTCGCATCCGCTCGAGCTTCTGGAGCGTTTGGGTGTCACCGCCAAGGACATCGACGACGTGATCGTGACCCACATGCATTATGACCACGCGGGAAACATCGCCGAATTTCCTAACGCGCAAATTCATCTGCAAACCGCCGAGATGCAATATTGCACAGGGCGTAGCATGCGGCATTCGCAATTGCGAAAGAACTACGAGGCCGTCGACGTGGCTGCCGCCGTGCAAAGTCTGTACGAGGGCCGGCTGCACTTTATCGATGGTGACGAGGAGATCGCGCCAGGCATCTCTGTGCACCTGTGTGGTGGTCATACGAAAGGTCTTCAGTTCGTCACCGTCACCACGGCGCGCGGGGAGCTCATACTCGCCAGCGATGCCGTGCACTATTACGAAAATATTCGTCGAGGAATCCCTTTCCCGAGCTTTGTCGATTTCGCGGAGTATCTCGACGGTTACGAGCGTATCGCGGCGCGGGCCAAAGACCTCGGTCACATCATCCCGGGACACGATCCGTTGGTCCTGGGCGCATTTCCCCCCTCTCAGGTCAGTCCGGACATCGCGATGGTGCACTCCAACCCGGTCACACGTCTGGCATTCGAAGATTCGCGTGCGGGCACGGCCGATGTCTAGCTTCCGGCTCGCCATCATTGGCGGCGGCCCCCGGGCGCTGACCATCCTCGAGCGGCTTCTGGAGCACAGGAAACGGCTACCCCCCCACGTAAGCCTCGATGTGTCGGTGATCGATCCCGGAAACCTCGGTGAGGGAAGTCATCCCACGGACCAGCCCAGCCACCTTCTGATCAACACCCTCGCGTCCCAGGTCACGATGCGCCCGCCGCTGAGTTCCGTCGGAGGTGAGAGCACGCCATCGGTGCTCGACTGGGCAGCTGAACAGCGCTATCGCCGGCATTCGGGCGGAGCCTGTGCTTCTGACACGAGTGAAGAGCAACCAGTGACGGAGCGAAGCCACCTCCCTCGCGTCCTCCTTGGCGAATACCTGGTCGCCTTCGGTCGTGAGGTCATCTCGGCGCTGCCTCTTTCCATCCGTGTCCGGCACGTGCGCGCACGTGCCATCGATGTGCGGTTCGAGAACGATGGGTACGCGATCGAGCTCGACAATGGGCAGACAGTCTTCGCGCGCTATGCCGTGCTTGCCATGGGGCACGGTCAACGTGCGCAGACAGATGAGGATCGGCGGCTAGTCGCCTTCGCAAAGGATAAAGCAGCCGCGAACCCGCATCTCACCTACTTTGCGTCTCCCTATCCGATCAGCAAGCTGGACGCGATCACAAGCCACGCGCGGGTGGCGGTCCAGGGCCTCGGTCTTACCGCTCACGACGTGGTTTCGGCGCTTACCCTTGGTCGTGGTGGCATGTATCGGACCGAGCAGGGCAAGTTGGTGTATAAAGCCTCTGGACGTGAGCCACGACTCTGGCTCTGCTCTCGTCAGGCACTGCCTTTCGCGGCCCGCGGTGTCAACCAGAAGGGGCGGACCGGACGCCACATCTGCCGGTTTTTCACGCCCCAGGCCGTCGCTCGACTTCGCGCCCGCGCCATGACGCTGGGCGACGCGCGGATCGATTTCAGCGCTGATCTTCTACCGCTACTGATTACTGAAATGGCCTATGCCCATCGGGCCGCGGAATGTGCCGAGCAAGTCGACGCGACCGGCTTCACGCCGACGCCGGAGGAAATTCGCCTGATCCGGCGGATCCTCTGGCCGCTGGAAGACGAGTACTTCAGCTCGCAGGTAGAGTTCCGCCGATGGTTCCTGGCGTTCATGACCAACGATCTCGGCGAAGCGTATCGTGGTAACCGCACAAGCGGCGTCAAGGCCGCGACGGACGTCTTGCGGGATGCCCGCGAGGCGTTCCGCGCAGCGGTGGAGTACGGCGGCTTGACACCAGCCTCACATCGCTATTTCGTCGAGCAATTCGACCCGATCGTGAACCGGGTCTCCTTTGGCCCTCCGCTGCGCCGTAATGAAGAATGGCTGGCTCTGTTCGAAGCTGGACTCCTCGATGTCGCCGGTGGCGCCACCGGCAGGATCGAGACGCCCGATGATGAGCGCAGCTACCGGATTTCGCTGGATTACCCCGACGGTCCAGTACATATCGCCGTCGACGTGGTGATTTCTGCAAGGCTCGACAAGTACTCGCCCCGTACTGACTCTTCTCCTCTGTCGGCGAACCTTTCGCGGCGCGGTCTGGTCAGGCCGTACATGAACGGGGAGTACCACCCGTCCGGGATCGACATCGACGAGAACCTACGTGTAAAAAAGGCTGACGGTCGAGTTCACTCCAGGCTGTGGGCCGTCGGGTTCGTGGTCGAAGGGCCGCACTTCTATACACATGCCTTGCCGCGTCCGGGAATCGCGTCGAGGCAGACTGTCGATGCCGAACGGATCGTACTCGGTATTTTCGACGATATCGCCACAGTTGGCACTACGCGCTCAACGGCTACGCCTGATGTTCGTTCGGAGGCAGTCCGATGATCGGAAACTACATATCTGATCTCACCTTTCAGGGGTATCTACAGGAGATTCGCGAAA
This sequence comes from Amycolatopsis sp. NPDC041971, assembly GCF_055588925.1. NCBI lineage: Bacteria > Bacillati > Actinomycetota > Actinomycetes > Pseudonocardiales > Pseudonocardiaceae > Amycolatopsis > Amycolatopsis sp. NPDC041971. The sequence goes on from NZ_JBVJCE010000003.1 coordinate 396,766, forward strand.
AGTACCCCAGTCTCTACGAGCTGCTCGACCCGGGGCGTATCGAGACCGATGTGATCGAGGACTACCTGAAGGAACTGAACACGTCGTCCTGGGAGTTCGAAGACCAGGGAACGGGAGGCCGCGGGCTGGCTTGGAGTCAAGCGCAGAACAGCGCGAACAGCCGGCGAGCCGGCATGACGAGCCTCCTGAAGCGCTTCTCTCCGGTTTCTCGCGAAATCCCCGGTTCCGCCCTTCGAATACTTGACGTCCTTGGCGGCAGTGGCACCATCGCGCGGTTGTCGGCTACCCTGGGAAACGATTTTCCTACTGTATTCACGGCTGATATCTCGAACCTGATGATAAGCTCTTGTCGCGCACAAGGCCTGCCCTATATCCGCCAATCCGCGACCAGAAGCCTGTTTCGAGACGACTCATTGGATGGCGTTCTCATCGGCTATGGCACGCAACTTCTGAGCCCACCTGACCGGCGGCTGGCCGTTTTGGAAGCATACCGCACGCTCAAGCCCGGATCCCGGCTTGTGCTGCACGCGTTCGAGGCCGGCCAAGGTGCCGCGAGGTTCTTCGACGATGTTGTGCATCCGTATTCGCGCACGGGTCACCCTCATGAACACCTCACTCGCGCAGAGATCCGCGGTCTCTTCGCCGACGCCGGCTTTGGCGATCTAACAATGTGTGATATGCATGATCCGCTTGTGTTGGAGGGGCAGACGGCCGAGGAGGCAAAACGCAACGCACTCATGCATTTATACGACGCATATGACCTCTGCAAAATCCCAGGCTCAAGGCAAGACGTCGAGGCGAGGCTCGAAGCTCTCGTCGAGGAGACGCTCGGACCGATCTCGGTTCGACGCGAGCAAGAGCACTACATCGCGGAAGTCCCGCGCACCGCACTGGTGGCGATCGGCTTCAAGATGTAGTGACGGCGTAGTGACTGGCAAGAGGATGTAGGCAACCGCTCTAGGAGGAGTAGCATGCGAGACGTCGAGGCATCCAACGAACCGACCGTCGGGACATCAGCCGGTGCTGTACATGTCCAGGGAAATATCAAGCGGACGCTTTTGCAGAGGACCGAGTTTCCCGATGGATACCTCATCAACACGAGCATCATCGAGGTCCCGGCCGGCACGAGTGCGTCTCCGCACACCCATCCCGGTATCGAGACCGGCTACGTGATCGGTGGCGAGTTCTACCTGTGCGTCGAAGGTCAGCCTGACCAGCATCACGTGATCGGCAGTTCCTATACGGTTCCCGCTGACGCCGTGCATTACGCGAGGGTGCCCGGACCTGATCCGTTGAAGGTGCTGTGCGTCTTCGTCGTGAACGACACCAAGCCCCTCGCCACGGTGGAAAGGGCCGCTCCGTAACGGATGCCAGCCAGTCCGGCGAGCGGCGATGTTCGTCGAGCTTGCGGAGTCAAGCTTAGTGGTGTTCCTTCAAAACCGTGTCTTGAGGTAATTGGCAGTGACAGCAGATTCACCCCCGAAAGCTGATGACGGTCGGAAGCGAATGTGGCGGGAGGTCATCACGGCGCTGGGGTTGTCCGGGGGTGCGGCGGTCGCGTTAGGGCTCTCCCGGTTTTCTTACGGCTTGCTGCTGCCGCCGATGCGCGCGGATCTGGGATGGACGTATGTCGAGGCCGGCGCGATGAATACCGCGAACGGCGCAGGTTACGTTGTAGGCGCACTTGTAGCGGCATGGGTGGCCTATCGCTGGGGTATGGCGCGTACGTTTCTCCTGGGTTTCTCCGTAAGTGTCGTGATTCTACTGGTCACCGCCACCACCACCGATGTGTTCGCCCTCATTGCTTTGCGGACCATCGGAGGCGGTTCGACGGCTCTTACCTTCATCCTGGGCGCCGGACTGGCATCCGCAATCTGCCCGGCGCAGAATCCGCGTCGACGCGGCACCCTTGTCGGTCTCTATGTCGCAGGCGTCGGGGTCGGCATTCTCGTGGCCGGTGTGGCCATTCCGATCGTTCTGGACAGTGGTGCGCAGCAGTGGCCGGCGGGGTGGATTGTTCTCGGCCTCATCGGCGCCACGTGCCTGCCGGCGGCTTGGTGGGCCGCCCGTAGTGTGCGAGAGCCGACGGGCGGCCGCATCGCTTTGTTGGGACGTCGGGAATTCCGCCAGATCGCGCCCACATTCATCGGGTACGGGCTGTTCGGAGCCGGCTATGTCGGCTACATGACGTTCATCATCGCGCTGTTGCAAGAGCAGGGGCGCAGCAGCGGGCAGGTGATTTGGTTCTGGTCCGTATTGGGACTCGTGTCGGCCGTAGCGACCTTGCTGTGGGGAAAGCTGCTTGGAGCTATTCGGGAGTCTCGGGGGCCGTCCATGGTGTTCGCGACGGTCATGCTGGGCACGTTGCCTGTTCTTGTCTTTCCCGCGAGTCCGGCGGCGATGTTCCTGTCCGCGATCCTTTTCGGGGGCAGCTTCTTGGCAGGTCCGACCGCGATCACCATCGTGGCGCAGCGGCAACTGCCAGTCTCGTCGTGGACGGCGGCCATCGCGTTGTTGACCGTCGCGTTCGCGTTAGGGCAGGCCGTCTCCCCGGTTTTGGCGGGGGCGATTTCCGACGCCACGGGAAACATCTCCGCCGGCTTCTGGGTGTCGCCGGTATTGCTGGCGGCCGCCGCAGGTGTGAACCTGCTGCAGCGTACGGCCGCTGATCAGATGAGGCCGATCGTACGACGGAGATAACGGCCGGCCCATATGAGCTGGATGCCGCCGAGGCTGGGTTGTGTCGCGTGTGGTGGCAGCCGATGAGCTGATGGAGGAGGTGCTGACCGCGGCCGACGCCCTTTGCGGCCTGGGCATGCTTGCCGAAGAATGCGTGAACCAGCGCGAAGGTATGGACGCCTTCCTCGTCAAACGCACACCACAGTTCAAGCACCGCTGGTACCGCGGCCGTGCGGAGTCCTCCACGGTCATTTCCGGTTCTTCCGCGGATGCCTTTCCGGCGGACCGCGGTGCGGCGAGTATCACGCTGGCTTTCTTGACGCTCATTTCTCGAGGAGGAACACGACGACCATGAACGCTGAGAAGCGAAGACGCCCTCACTGCGCCGACTCGCTGGCCCTGCCCCCCGTGGCGCGGGGGCTGTCCAGGATTGAAGAGGGCTTCGCGGCCTTCGTCAGCGGAGTGAAGGTGCGCACGTGACCCTGATGAATACCGCCCAGACAACCTCCACCAGCCGCGGATTCCGTGCCTTCACCGCGAGGCACCTGGACCAGCTGACCGTCCGCGCGGGGTTGCCGCCCGCCGAGCGGCTGGCGGTGCGAGCCGTGGCGGAAGTGTTGCCGTTCCGGACCAACAACTACGTGGTCGATGAGCTGATCGACTGGTCATCGGCCCCTGACGACCCGATCTACCGGCTGATGTTCCCGCAGAAGGACATGCTGCCGGAGGAGGACGTCGACCACATCGCCGGCCTGCTGCGATGTGCCGCGCCGCGACACGAGGTCCAGCAGGCTGCCCATCGGGTGCGGATGCGGCTCAACCCGCACCCGGCGGGTCAGGTGCAGCTCAACAGGCCGGTTTTGGACGGACACGTGTTGGAGGGTATGCAACACAAGTACCGCGAGACGGTTCTGTTCTTCCCCCGCCAGGGGCAGACCTGCCACGCCTATTGCAGTTACTGCTTTCGTTGGCCGCAGTTCGTCGGTGAACCCGGTTTGCGGATCGCGGCCGACGGTGGCGTCCAGGCACTCGTCGACTACCTGCTCGCACACCCCGAGGTCACCAATGTGCTGATCACGGGTGGCGACGCGATGATCATGAGCGCGTCGGTGCTGCGGGAGTATGTGGAACCCCTGCTCGCGCTCGGACAGATCGAGTCCATCAGGGTCGGTACCAAGGCCCTGGCGTTCTGGCCGCGCAAGTTCGTGACCGACCCGGACGCCGCGGACCTGCTCGCGCTTTTCGAGCAGGTCGTCCGCTCGGGCAAGAACCTGGCCCTGATGGCCCACTTCTCCCATCCGCGAGAGCTCGAAACCCCGATCGCCGAGCAGGCGGTCGCCAGGATCCGGAGCACCGGGGCCCTCATCCGCACCCAGGCACCGCTGATCCGTTCCATCAACGATTCGCGGGAGGTGTGGGAATCGATGTGGCGTCGGCAGGTGCGCCTGGGCATGGTCCCGTACTACATGTTCGTGGAGCGTGACACCGGTCCTGCGGACTACTTCTCGGTGCCGCTCGCACGCGCGTACGAGATATTCCGCGGCGCCTATGCCGCGGTCTCCGGCCTGGCACGGACCGTGCGGGGACCCTCCATGTCGACCACGGCGGGCAAGGTCTGCGTGGACGGGGTGGCCGAGCTGGCGGGCCGTAAGGTCTTCGCCCTGCACTTGATCCAGGCCCGCGATCCCGACCTGGTCGGCAGGCCCTTCTACGCCGAATACGACCCCGCCGCGGCCTGGCTGAGCGATCTCAAACCCGCCTTCGGCGACCGGTTCCCCTTCGAGGCAAGCCCCGGTCCCGAAACGTCCGTTCGCCGATAGCCGCAGTGCGCGATAGCGGGTGACCTCGACCATGCCGGGACGGTTGCTTCAGTAAGGGTTCAAGGTCGAGGATGATCTCGAGGCAGGGGTCGCGCGGAGGTTGATCGACACAGACCGACGAACCAGACCGAATGGCCCGGATTCGAATAATTCGGATCCGGGCTCGATTGTGCCCTCGGCAGGATTCGAACCTGCGACACCTGCCTCCGGAGGGCAGTGCTCTATCCCCTGAGCTACGAGGGCGTTGCCGCCTGAGCGACGTTGGAAGCTTAGCGCATGTCTCCTGGGGCTCTCGCGAGTGGTGCTCGTTAACCGTTGTGGTGCTCGACGAGGCGGCCGAGCAGTCCGGTCAGCTGTTCGCGTTCGGCGGGCTCCAGCGGTCCGAGGAACCGGTCCCGGGTGTCCCTGACCAGGTCTTCCAGCTGGTCCAGGCGCCGGATGCCGGGCTCGGTGAGGCTGATCAGGTTGCGGCTGCCGTCGGCCGGGTCGGGGGCGCGGTCGACGTGGCCCGCGGCGGCGAGTTCGTTGACGACGGCGACGACGTCGCGGCGGTCGATGCCGGTGCAGCGGCTCAAGGCGGCCTGGTCGATCAGCGGGAGGACGCGTGATCGAAACGTTCGAGGTGACGATCCCCAAATCCGCCATCGCCGATCCGCGCACCCGGCTGCGCGCCACGCGTGGCCGAACCCGGCCACTGTGGACGGTTGGGAACAAGGGGGGAGCTGTGCCGGTACTGGGCGGAGGACTACGACTTCGGTTTGGCCGGCCGTGTCAACGCTTTCCCGGTGTCCAAGACCACTGTGGACGGTCTCGGCATCCATTTCCTGCACGTGCGCTCGACGGAGCCGGACGCGACGCCGCTCGTGCTCACGCACGGCTGGCCGGGTTCGGTGGTCGAGTTCCTCGACGTGCTCGGCCCGCTGACCGATCCCGCCGCGCACGGGGGTGATCCGGCGGACGCCTTCCATGTCGTGGAGCCGTCGCTGCCGGGGTTCGGCTGGAGTGACAAGCCGTCGTCGACCGGTTGGAACGTCGAGCGCGTCGCCCGGGCCTGGGACGAGCTGATGGGACGGCTCGGCTACGGGCGTTACGCCGCGCAGGGGGCGACTGGGGTGCCGGGGTGACGAACATGCTCGCCAACGTCGCGCCGGAGCGGCTGATCGGTGTCCACGTGAACATGGCGGCGTCCCGTACGACGAGACAGAGCTGGGTGAGCCGACGGCGGAGGAGAAGGCGGCGATCGGCGATCTCGCACGGTTCCGCGCGGTCGGGTCCGCGTACTCGCGGCAGCAGGCCACGCGGCCGCAGGCGGTCGGCTACGGCTGACCGACTCGCCGGCGGCTTGGATCGCGGAGAAGTTCCGGGAGTGGACCGACAACGACGGCTCGCCGGACCGCGCTGTCCTGACGGCAGCTGCTCGACGCGATCTCCGTCTACTGGTTCACCGGCACGGCGACCTCGTCGGCGCGGATCTACTGGGACAGCAAGGAGCGGGACCTCGCCGCCGTTGAGGTTCCTTCGGGTATCTCGATCTTCCCGCGGGAGATCATCCGGCCGTCCCGGCGCCGGGCGGAGCTGCGCTACACCGATCTTCGCTGGTACGAGGTGCTGGCCAAGGGCGGTCACTTCGCCGCGTTCGAGCAACCCGAGGCCTTCGTCGGCCAGCTGCGGGGATTCTTCCGGTCACTTCGGTAGCGGTGCGTGTCGGTTCCAGGTTTCGGGAAGGCCCTCATGGGGGATGGTTTCCAGGGGTGGCTTAAGACATCGTGAACTTAGGCTCACCTGTATTGCACATATGCGCATGTGACAATATATTCGGCCTGTCGACTTCACGAGAGGCGGAGCAATGGGTCACGGGCACGGGCATGGGATAGCCTCGCCGTCGAGCGCGTCAGGCCGCTACTTGAAGAGCTTGACGATCGCCCTGGTCATCGGCGCCGGCTTCATGGTCATGGAGTTCATCGTCGGGTTCGCCACGGGCTCGCTCGCGCTGATCTCCGACGCCGCGCACATGTTCACCGACGTCCTCGGGGTCGGCATGGCGCTGGCGGCGATCCTGCTCGCCCGGCGAAGCGGCCCGACCCTCACCCGGACGTTCGGGTTCTACCGGGCCGAGGTGCTCGCGGCCCTGGGCAACGCCATCCTGCTGTTCGGTGTCGCGGGCTACGTCCTGATCGAGGCCTTCGGCCGCATCAGCGACCCGCCGGTCGTGCCCGGCCTGCCCGTCCTGCTGGCCGCCGCGGCGGGTCTCGTCGCGAACATCGTCTCCTTCCTGGTCCTGCGCAAGGGCGCGGAGGAGAGCATCAACGTCCGTGGCGCGTACCTCGAAGTCATCGCCGACCTGATCGGCTCCGTCGGGGTACTGCTGAGCGGCGCGATCACGCTGCTGACCGGCTGGCGCTACGCCGACCCGATCATCGGTGTCGCGATCGGCCTGTTCGTCCTGCCCCGCACCTACGCCCTCGCCCGGCGCGCGTTGCGGATCCTGTTCCAGCACGCGCCGAAGGGGGTCGACGTCGCCGGGATCCAGGCCGAACTCGGCGGGCTGAAGGGCGTCGAGGACGTCCACGACCTGCACGTCTGGACGCTGACTTCGGGAATGGAGGTCGCTTCGGCGCACCTCACCATCGCACCGACCGTCGAGCAGGCGGCCGTGCTGACCGAAGCGCAGAATCTCCTGGCGGACCGCTACTCGATCGAGCACGCGACCTTGCAGATAGAAGTGCCCCAATGCGCGCAACGCTGCCGGGAGCTCTCCTGGTAGCGCCGCCTTCCGCGGATCGGCAGCCCTCGGGGGCACGAGTGGCGAGAACCAAGAGCGTTTTGGATACCTGGTGCGGCTGAAGTCGAAAACTCACCCCCCAGTACATGAAGGCCCCCTTCCTTGCGCCAGGCGCAAGGAAGGGGGCCTTCATGTACTTCACGCGACACTCAACGCCCGAATCCTCCATCGTCAGCCCTCGATGGGCGTGCGTGGTCAGAACCAAGGGCGTTTCGGATACCTGCCGCGGGGTGGGTCCGGGACGCCACACCGCGGGTACCTCGTGGCCACCGGTTCCGCTGAGCACCTGAAGCCGTGAAGGCCTCCTTGAGGGACCCAGAGTCCCTCAAGGAGGCCTTCACGGAACGACAGAGACCCAAAGCGCCGGCTCACGCAGGAAGCGGAGCGGCACCGCGCTCCTGCAACAGCCCCTTCATCAGGGCGATCTCGGCACCCTGCGAGACGAGCATGCTCCGCGTCAGCGACTTCACGTCCGCGATCGCCGTGTGATCGTGGCCGTACCGCGCCATCGCCGTCCCGCCCTCGTGGTGCCGCAGCATCAGCTGGAGGAAGAAGACGTCCATCTCCTTGCCGGTCAGCGACCGCAGTTTGGTCAGTTCGGCCGACGTCGCCATGCCCGGCATCGGGGCGCCGTTCGACGGCTTCATGCCGGCGTCGCCGTGCGCGCCGTGGCCTGCCATCGGTTCGGTCATCCAGGTCATGTAGGCACCGGTCGCCTGTTCGGGCAGGCCCCACAGGCCGAGCCAGCCTTTCATCCGGCCGACCTGGCCGGTCTGCGTGCGCTCGATGTCGAACGCGAGGGTCTTGATCGCCGGATCGGTCGTGTGGTCCCGCGCCCAGCCCGCCATGGTGACGGCCTGGAGGTGGTGCACCGACATGTCCTGCGCGAAGCCGGCCTCGACCGAGCCCGCGGCCGGGGTCGCGGGCTCCGCGTCGGAGTCGATCAGCCTGGTCGTCAGGGCGCCGAGGCCGAAGCCGAGGATCAGCATGACGACCAACGCGGCCCCGATCACCAGCCATCGGCGCTTGGTCGACCGCGAGGTGTCGTCCGGTTCGTCGACGTACTGGAGATCGGGGTCCACTTGGCTCACTACCTGCTCGCGGGCGCCGATGGCTGGGTGGCGGGCGCGGACGGCATGCCGCTCTGACCGGCGCCGGGCTGGTCCTGCTGCGTGCCGGCGGTGCCCTTGTAGTCCATCGGCTTCGCGTCCGGCCCCGGCGGGGTCGGGTCGAAGTCGCCCGGCTCGATCTGCGCGTCGCAGGTGGCGTCACGCTCGGGGTACGCGCCGTACGGGTTGGTGCGCAGCGCGGCGATGAACTGGTCGATCCGCTCGTCGGAGGCGGAGTCGAGCTTCAGCTGGTGGCCCCAGGACTGGAGCGAGATCGGCTTGTCCAGGTTCGGGTACGGCGACATCACCGTGTACGGCTTGCCCTCGACGCGCACCTTCAGCAGGTCCAGCGCCTCGCCGGTGACCTGCTGCGGGTTGTAGGCGATCCAGATCGCGCCGTGCTCGAGACCGTGGACCATGTTCTCGTTGCGGACGGCCTTTTCGTAGACGACGCCGTTGCACGCCGCCCAAGCCTGGTCGTGCGGACCGCCGAAGGGCGGGATCTTGTCGTAGGCCACGCGCTCGGCGGCCGAGACGTGCGCCTGGCCCGGGTACTCGGCGGTCACGACCCCGGGGATGCGCTTGGAGGGGTCCGGGTCCTGCTGCGAGGGCGCGAAGGCGGCAGCGGTCTCTTCGCGGGTCTTCTGCTCGCGCTTCGGCGCCGAGGCGACCATGTAATAGGTGACCACCGAAGCAGCCAGGGCGACGATCGCGACGACGGCGATGATCGTGCCCCAGGGCGTGCCCTTCTTGGACACGACGGAACTACGGGCGGCCTTCATGGCGTTCTTCGACGACGCGCCCTTTTTTCTGGTTGTCCCGTTAGCCATGGCTCCTGCGTTCTCCAAAGGGGGTGGTCCCTGCGCGGGCCAGTGTAGAGACCGCGCGTCTGGTCACCGTGAACAGCCGTAAGATCACCGGCTTGGCTCACACCTTCCGGCGGTCGCCGCGAACCCCGGACCAGGTCACACCTAGAATTCCGCGAGTGACTCCCGCAGCTCTCGCCGACCTGGTCCGTAACTCCGCCGTGCAGGTTCTCACCGCGCGCGGCCTCGACGATTCCGTGCTGCCGGAGAAGGTGACGATCGAACGTCCCCGCAACCCCGAGCACGGCGATTACGCGACCAACCTGGCGCTGCAGGTGGCCAAGAAGGCGGGGATGAAGCCCCGTGACTTCGCCGACGCGCTGGCCGAAGCCCTCGCCGCGACCGACGGTATCGACTCGGCCGAGGTCGCCGGGCCGGGCTTCCTCAACCTGCGGCTCGCCGCGGACGCGCAGGGGCAGATCGTCCAGCAGGTGCTCGACGCCGGTGAGAAGTACGGCCTAGGCGACGCACTGGCGGGCCTCAAGATCAACCTCGAGTTCGTGTCGGCGAACCCGACCGGCCCGATCCACCTGGGCGGCACGCGCTGGGCCGCGGTCGGCGACGCGCTGGGCCGCGTGCTGTCCGCGCAGGGCGGCCTGGTCACCCGGGAGTACTACTTCAACGACCACGGCGCGCAGATCGACCGCTTCGTCAGGTCCCTCATCGCCGCCGCCAAGGGCGAGCCCGCCCCCGAGGACGGCTACGCGGGCGGCTACATCAACGACATCGCCGCCGAAGTCCTCCGCCAGGAGCCGAGCGCGCTTTCGCTGCCGGACGAGGAGCGGGCCGAGACCTTCCGCCGGGTCGGCATCGAGCTGATGTTCACCGAGATCAAGCAGAGCCTGCACGACTTCGGCACCGATTTCGACGTCTACTTCCACGAGAACTCGCTGCACGATTCCGGCGCGGTCGCGTCGTCGGTCCAGCAGCTGAAGGACTCCGGCAACCTGTACTTCGAGGACGGCGCCTGGTGGCTCAAGTCCAAGGAGCACGGTGACGACAAGGACCGCGTCGTCATCAAGAAGGACGGCAACCCGGCCTACATCGCCGGTGACCTCGCCTACTTCCAGGACAAGCGCAAGCGCGGTTTCGACCTCTGCATCTACATGCTCGGCGCGGACCACCACGGCTACATCGCCCGGTTGAAGGCCGCCGCGGCCGCCTTCGGTGACGACCCGGCCGTGGTCGAAGTGCTGATCGGCCAGATGGTCAACCTGGTCGCCGAGGGCAAGCCGGTCCGGATGAGCAAGCGGGCGGGCACCGTGATCACCATGGAGGACCTGGTCGGCACCGTCGGTGTCGACGCGGCCCGCTACGAGCTGATCCGCTATTCGGTCGACTCCACTTTGGACATCGACCTCGATCTGCTGCGGAAACACTCCAACGACAACCCGGTCTATTACGTCCAGTACGCCCACGCGCGGCTGGCGTCGTTGCAGCGCAACGCTTCCGACCTCGGCCTCAAAACGGATGGCGATGTCGACTTCGGTTTGCTTACGCTGCCCGCCGAGGGCGATCTCATCCGCACACTCGGCGAATTCCCGACCGTCCTCCGCCGGGCCGCACTGCTGCGCGAACCGCACCGCGTCGCCCGGTACCTCGAAGAACTCGCCGGCGCCTACCACAAGTGGAACGCCGTCGGCCGGGTTCTGCCGAAGGGCGACGAGGAGACCACCCCGCTCACGTTTTCCCGGCTCGCGCTCTGTGAGGCCACTCGCCAGGTGCTGGCGAACGGCCTCACCGTGCTCGGTGTCTCTGCTCCGGAACGGATGTAACAAATGGCTCACCCCGCGGGCCCCCGCCACGCCGACGTCTACCCTCACGCCGACGCCTCCGGTTTCCCGCCGTCGAGTCCGGAAGAACTCGACAGGCTGTACCCGAAAGTCTGGCCCCGCAACACCTTCCGCGGCGGAGACGGCGTCGTGCGCATCGCCGGCGTCGACGTCCGCGAACTCGCCGAGAAGTACGGAACGCCGCTGTTCGTCGTCGACGAGGCCGACTTCAAATCCCGCTGCGCCGACTACGCCGAGGCGTTCGACGATCCGGCGCTCGTGCACTACGCGTCCAAGGCGTTCCTGTCCATCGAGATCGCCCGCTGGGTGGCCGAGCAGGGGCTGAGCCTGGACGTGTGCAGCGGCGGCGAACTCGCCGTCGCGCGGCGCGCGAACTTCCCGGCGGAGCGGATCACCTTCCACGGCAACAACAAGTCGCTGCCCGAGCTGGAAGCCGCCGTCGAAGCCGGCGTCGGCACGGTGGTGGTGGACTCCTACTACGAGATCGCGCGGCTGGCCGACGTCGCCGCCCGGCACGACGTCGTGCAGGACGTGCTGATCCGGGTCACCGTCGGCGTCGAGGCGCACACCCACGAATTCATCGCGACCGCGCACGAGGACCAGAAGTTCGGTTTCTCGCTGGCCTCCGGCGACGCGGCCGAGGCCGTGCGCCGCGTGCTCAACGCGCCGTCGCTCAAGCTGATCGGCCTGCACAGCCACATCGGTTCGCAGATCTTCGACGCCGACGGTTTCGAGGTCGCCGCCCGCCGCGTGGTCGGCCTGCTGGCCGAACTCGCCAAGGAGCACGGCACCGATCTGCTCGACCAGCTGTCCATCGTCGACCTCGGCGGCGGTTTCGGTATCGCCTACACCGACAAGGACAACCCGCCCCCGCCCGCGCAGATGATCACGCAGATCCGCGAGATCGTCCGCAAGGAATGCGAGTACGCGGGCCTTCCGGTGCCGAAGATCGCCGGCGAGCCGGGCCGCGCCATCGCCGGTCCCGGCACGATCACGCTGTACGAGGTCGGCACCATCAAGGACGTCTCGCTCGGCGACAAGGCCGCCCGGCGGTACGTCAGCGTCGACGGCGGGATGAGCGACAACATCCGCACCGCGCTCTACGACGCGGTGTACGACTGCCGTCTCGTTTCCCGCTCCTCCGACGACGACGGGGACGGCCAGGCCGCCGCCGCGCTGTCCCGGGTCGTGGGAAAACACTGTGAGTCCGGCGACATCGTCGTCCGGGACTGCTGGCTCCCCGACACTCTTGCTCCCGGCGACCTGCTCGCCGTGGCGGCCACCGGGGCGTATTGCTACTCGATGGCCAGCGGCTACAACCGGCAGCCGCGGCCCGCGGTGGTGGCCGTGCGCAACGGCAGCGCCCGCGTGCTGCTGCGGCGGGAGACGACGGACGACATGCTGCGCCTGGAGGTCTAGCAAGTGTCTACTGTGGATCCACGTGTGATCAGGGTCGCCCTGCTGGGCTGCGGCACGGTCGGCGGTGAGGTGGTCCGGCTGCTCACCGAGCAGGCCGGGGAGCTCGCCGCCAGAGCGGGCGCCCGGGTGGAGCTGGCCGGGATCGCGGTACGGCGCCCCGACAAGCACCCCGAGCTGCCGCCGGAACTGGTGACCTCCGACGTGACGAAGCTCGTCACCTCCGACGAGGTCGACGTCGTCGTCGAGCTGGTCGGCGGGATCGAACCGGTGCGGCAGTGGCTGCTCGACGCGCTCAAGGCCGGGAAATCCGTTGTCACGGCGAACAAAGCGCTGCTGGCCGAGCATTCCGCGGAGCTGTTCGAGGCCGCCGACGCGGCAGGCGTCGACCTGTACTTCGAGGCGGCCGTGGCGGGTGCGATCCCGTTGCTTCGCCCGCTGCGCGAATCGATGGCCGGTGACCGCATCACCCGTGTGATGGGCATCGTCAACGGCACCACCAACTACATCCTGTCCGCGATGGACTCCACCGGCGCCGGTTACGCGGAAACGCTGGAAGAGGCCAGCAGGCTCGGATACGCCGAGGCGGATCCGACGGCCGACGTCGACGGCTACGACGCGGCGTCCAAGGCCGCGATCCTCGCCTCGCTCGCGTTCCACACCCGGGTGACGGCGTCCGACGTGCACCGTGAGGGCATCGCCGACGTCACCGCGTCGGATCTCGCCGCGGCGAACGTGCTGGGCCGCACGGTGAAACTGCTCGCCATCTGCGAGCGCGTCACCGCCGACGACGGCACCGAATCCGTTTCGGCGCGCGTGCATCCGGTGATGATCCCGCGCAACCACCAGCTCGCCGGGGTCGGCGGCGCGTACAACGCCGTCTACGTCGAGGCCGACGCCGCCGGTGAGCTCATGTTCTACGGTCAGGGCGCCGGTGGCGCGCCGACCGCGAGTGCCGTGCTCGGCGACCTCGTCGCGGTGGCTCGAAACCGGGTCGTCGGCGGCCGTGGCCCGCGCGAATCCGCGCACGCCGCGCTCCCGGTCAGGCCGATGGGCCAGACGCCGACGCGGTACCACGTCAGTCTCGACGTGGCCGATCGAGCGGGCGTCCTCGCCCAGGTGGCCCAGGCGTTCGCCGGGCACGGTGTCAGCATCGCCGCGGTGCGGCAGCGCGACGCGAACGACACGGCCAGCCTGGTCGTGGTCACCCATCTGGCGCCGGACGCGGCACTGCGGTCCACTGTGGACGACATTGCCGAGCTCGATGTGGTGAACCAGGTCGTCAGTGTGATGCGTGTGGAAGGCGAAGACCAGTGATTCCCCAACCATGGCCAGGAATCATCCAGGCCTATCCCGACCGGATCCCGGTCCCGTCCGGCGCGAGGGTGATCACGCTCGGCGAGGGCAACACCCCGTTGCTGCCCGCCCCGCATCTCTCGGGGCTCACCGGCTGCGAGGTCTACCTCAAGGTCGAAGGCGTGAACCCGACCGGGTCGTTCAAGGACCGCGGGATGACCGTGGCCATCACGCACGCGCTCGCCAGCGGGCTCAAGGCGGTCATCTGCGCCTCCACCGGCAACACGTCGGCGTCGGCCGCGGCGTACGCGGCCCGCGCCGGGCTCACCTGCGCGGTCCTCGTCCCGCAGGGCAAGATCGCGATGGGCAAACTGGCCCAGGCCGTGCAGCACGGCGCGCGGATCCTGCAGGTGGACGGCAACTTCGACGACTGTCTCGAACTCGCGCAGAAGACCGCGATCGACTATCCGGTGACCTTGGTCAACTCGGTCAACCCGGTGCGCATCGCCGGCCAGAAGTCGGCCGCGTTCGAGATCTGCGACGTGCTCGGCCGGGCGCCGGACATCCACTGCCTCCCGGTCGGGAACGCGGGCAACATCACCGCTTACTGGGCCGGATATTCCGAGTACGCGGGCGATGGTGTGGTGAAGAACACCCCGCGGATGTTCGGTTTCCAGGCGGCCGGTGCCGCGCCGCTGGTGCACGGCGAGCCGGTGGCCGATCCGGACACCATCGCGACCGCGATCCGCATCGGCAGCCCCGCGTCCTGGGACGGCGCGATGAAGGCGAAGGACGCTTCCTCCGGGCTGTTCGAGGCGATCACCGACGAGAAGATCCTCGAGGCGTACCGGTTGCTGGCCCGCAAGGAAGGCGTTTTCGTCGAGCCCGCTTCGGCGACCAGCGTCGCGGGCCTGCTCGCCACGGCCGCGGACGGACGCCTCCCGAAGGGCTCGACCGTCGTGTGCACCGTCACCGGACACGGGTTGAAGGATCCGGCCACGGCGCTGGAGGGCAATGTCGAGGTCGAGCCGCTCGCCGTCGACCCGACCGCCGTCGCCGCCGCGCTGGACCTGCGATGACGCTGATCGAGGTCAAGGTCCCGGCGTCTTCGGCGAACCTCGGCCCGGGATTCGACACTCTCGGCCTGGCGCTCGCGCTGTACGACCGGGTCGAACTCCAGATCACCGACACGGGGCTCAAGATCGAGGTGACCGACGTCGGCGCGGGGGGCGTGGCCGACGTCCCGACTGACGAATCGCACCTGGTCGTCCGGGCTTTCCGCCGTGGTTGCGAGCACCTCGGACTCGAGCCGCCCGGCCTGCATCTGCGGTGTTTCAACGCCATCCCGCACGCCAGGGGTCTCGGCTCGTCCGCGTCCGCGGTAGTGACCGGTGTCGCGGCGGCGTACGCACTGGCTGAGAAGCCTTTGGACGACGACGCGCTGCAACTGGCCGCCGGGTTCGAGGGACACGCGGACAACGCCGCCGCGAGCCTGCTGGGCGGCTTCGTGATCGCCTGGAACGAGGGCGAGCGGTTCCGTGCCGAACGGCTCCAGCCGCATCACGACATCCGGCCCGTGGTCGCCATTCCGGCGCTGCGATCCTCGACGGACGCGACGCGCGGACTGCTTCCCGCGCAGGTCCCGCACGCCGACGCGGCGTTCACGGCGGGCCGCGCGGCGCTCGCCGTCCACGCGCTCACCGCACGCCCCGACCTGTTGCTCTCCGCGACCGAAGACCGGCTCCATCAGCATTACCGGGCGCCCGCGTATCCGGCGAGCAGCGAACTGGTGCGCGCGCTGCGGGCCGAAGGGGTGGCCGCGGCCATCTCCGGAGCCGGTCCGACCGTGCTCGCGCTGACCACCGGCGGAATACTCCCGGCGGGAGTCGACTTCACGTCTTTCGAAGTCACCGAGTTGCCGATCGATCCGGGCGGCGTCCAGGTTGCGGCCCAGTAAAGCCTCGGTCACAGGCAGGCGCCTCGCCCCGCCACGCGGGGGGTGGTTGTTGCACCGGGCCGTGGCGCGGTCTACCCTCGGGGGCGTTCGATCACCGTGCGTTTCCGCACCCGGTGCCGGTCCAGGTGACCAGTGTCATCCTTGGCTCGCATCCTTCGTTGATCCGCCAGTTCCGCACAGAGTCCGGCAACAGCACAGCCTGGCAAGCGGGGGCTGGCAGGTCGACGCAGGCGGGTTCCCGGTTCCGGCGGTGCCGAATTCCGCTTCCTCCGTTTGGAGGACGCAAATCCCTGTGCTGGAGGCCTTCTAGCTGTGTTCAACACGGCCGAGGAGCTGATCGCCCGTATCGGGGGCCAATTACGCCGTTTCGCAATCGGACGCGAGCGGCGGTCCGCTGATCCACCTGGAGGCGTGGATCGGTCAGGAAGGACATTTGTGAGCAACACCGATCTTTTGAGCGACGTCGAAGGTGGCGCCGCCGAGTCGAACGGCGCCGGCGCTCCCAAGCGCGCGGTCGGCGGATTGACCGGCAAGACCGTCGCCGAACTGCGCTCGATCGCTGGGGACCTCGGCATCGGCGAGACGACGGGCATGCGCAAGGGCGATCTGATCGCGGCCATCCGCGAGCGCCAGGGCAAGACCAAGCGCAAGACCCCCGCCGCGGCGAGCGAAACGCTTCCGCTCGAGGGGATCGATGCACCGCGCAAGGCTCCCAAGGCCGAAGCGCCCAAGGCCGAAGCACCCAAGACGGAGGCCCCGAAGCAGGAGGCCCCGAAGGCCGAAGCGCCGAAGGCGGAAGCCGCCCCGGCCGAAGCCCCACGTGCCGAAAAGGTCGTGGAGAACGGCACCGCGCCCGCCGCCGAGCGGCCCGCGCAGCAGGAGAACGGCCAGCAGGACGGCCAGTCGCAGCAGGAAGAGGGAGGCCGCAGCCGACGTCGTCGCGGTTCCAACCGCGCCGCGGGTTCGCCCGAACAGGGTGGCCAGCAGCGTGAGCGTGGCGACCGCGGTGAGCAGCGTGAGCGTGGCGAGCAGCGTGACCGCGGTGAGCAGCGTGACCGCGGTGAGCAGCGCGACCGGGGTGACCGCAACGAGCGTGGCGACCGTGGTGAGCAGGGCGGAAACCGTCAGGGCAATCGCGACGGCAACCGCGATAACCGCGGCCAGGACCGCCAGCGCAACCAGCAGGGCGGCGGCCAGGACAACAGCCAGCGTCAGGGCCAGGGCCAGCAGGGTGACGACGACGAGGAAGGCGGCCGTCGCGGCCGTCGCTTCCGCGACCGTCGCCGCCGGGGTGCCGGCGGTGGCCGTGAACAGGCCGGTTCGCCCGACACCGAGATCCGCGAGGACGACGTCCTGCTGCCCGTCGCGGGCATCCTGGACGTGCTCGACAACTACGCGTTCGTGCGTACCTCGGGCTACCTCGCCGGGCCGAACGACGTGTACGTCTCGCTTTCGCTGGTCCGCAAGTACGGCCTGCGGCGCGGTGATGCCATCACCGGTGTCGTGCGCCAGCCGCGTGACGGCGAGCAGCAGCGGCAGAAGTTCAACCCGTTGGTGCGCGTCGACTCGATCAACGGCCTGGAGCCGGACGAGGCCAAGCGCCGTCCCGAGTTCACCAAGCTGACCCCGCTGTACCCGAACGAGCGACTGCGTCTCGAGACCGAGCCGCACAAGCTCACCACCCGCGTCATCGACCTGGTGATGCCGGTCGGCAAGGGACAGCGTGCCCTGATCGTGTCGCCGCCGAAGGCCGGTAAGACGACGATCATGCAGGACATCGCGAACGCGATCTCGACGAACAACCCCGAGTGCCACCTGATGGTCGTGCTCGTGGACGAACGTCCGGAAGAGGTCACGGACATGCAGCGGTCGGTGAAGGGTGAGGTCATCGCCTCCACCTTCGACCGCCCGCCGTCCGACCACACCTCGGTCGCGGAGCTCGCCATCGAGCGCGCGAAGCGGCTGGTCGAGATGGGTCACGACGTCGTCGTGCTGCTCGACTCGATCACCCGTCTGGGTCGTGCGTACAACCTGGCGGCCCCCGCGTCCGGCCGGATCCTCTCCGGTGGTGTCGACTCGACGGCGCTGTTCCCGCCGAAGCGGTTCCTCGGCGCGGCTCGCAACATCGAGAACGGCGGCTCGCTGACGATCTTCGCCACGACGATGGTCGAAACCGGATCCACCGGTGACACGGTCATCTTCGAGGAGTTCAAGGGCACCGCCAACGCGGACCTCAAGCTCGACCGGAAGATCGCCGAGCGGCGCGTGTTCCCCGCGGTGGACATCAACCCGTCCGGTACCCGCAAGGAAGATCTGCTGCTTTCGCCGGACGAGCTCGCGGTCATCCACAAGCTGCACCGGGTGCTGCACGCGCTGGACTCGCAGCAGGCCATCGACCTGCTGATCTCGCGACTGCGGAAGACGAAGACCAACATCGAGTTCCTCATGCAGGTCTCGAAGACGGCCCTCGGCTCGAACGACGACGACTGATCCTTCGGTCGCCTTCGGCACTAGGGGGAGGCCCCTTTCCTCGCGCTGGACGTGAGGAAAGGGGCCTCCTTGTATTCCGGCAGCCAGACCGCGCTGGGCCGGGTGGGGGGGGGGGGGGGGGGGGGGGGGGGGGGGGGGGGGGGGGGGGGGGGGAGGAAAGAGCGAACCGAACAGGAGACGAGCAGCCAGGGCGGG
>NZ_JBVJCE010000003.1:415178-441974 GCF_055588925.1 Amycolatopsis sp. NPDC041971
TGCGGGTTGGAGCGTGCTTTTTTCTTCTCTTCCCTCCCCCTCCCGCTCCTTCTTTTCTTTCCTCCCCCCCCCCCCCCCCCCCCCCCCCCCCCCCCCCCCCCCCCCCCCCCCACCGAGTGCTCAGCGGCGTGGAACCGCCGCGGGGGTCCAGCCGCGGTAGTTGTTGAAGTAGCGCACGCTCGACGCGTGGCCGATCTTGCCGCCGATGCTGGTGGCGTAGATCCCGCCGGAGCCGTCGGCGATGCCGACGTGACCCCACTGGCTGATGTTCCAGTACACGAAGGAGCCCTTCGGCGGCGTCCCGGTCGTGCGCTTCGGGCTCGCACCGTTCCAGTGCGCGTTGGCCGAAGCCCAAACGCCGGTGGTCCCGTACGCGTTTTCGACGGCCTTCTCACAGAGGCCCTGGTACGCGGTGGAGCCCATGCGGTTCTTGAACCACTGGACGGCACCGGCGGGCGTGCCGTCGCCGGCGCCCTGGATGGCCAGGTCACCGTCGGACACGGTGGTGAACGTTCCCGCGGCCGGGTTGATGTCGGCGGCGGTGACGGTGGCGCCCGTTTCGGGGGCGGCCGGAGCGGCTCCGGCGACCGGAGCCATGGCGAGGGCCGCGATGGCCAGCGCGGCGACGGACGCCGGTTTCGCCACCTTGGCGAAGATGGTGCGCATGATCAGTACCTCCTGTTGAGGAATTACCAACAGTGAGGACGATCCCGTGATCAAGTACAAATTTCGTACAACCGGGCGTGATAGTTGATAACTCAACGTGGTGGAATACTCCGGAGGAGGGGTGCGTTGAGTCCACTGCCAGCGCATCTGGCAAAATCATCCGCTGAAGTCCGGCACCGGTTCACCCCGCACGGGGACCCGGGGCCAACGAGAGAGGACACCATGAAAAGCGGTATTCACCCCGAGTACGTTGTCACGCACGTGAACTGTGACTGCGGCAACGAATTCACCACCCGCAGCACCAAGACCTCCGGCAACCTCCACGTCGAGATCTGCTCGAACTGCCACCCGTTCTACACCGGCAAGCAGAAGCTCATGGACACCGGCGGCCGCGTCGCGCGCTTCGAGGCTCGCTACGGCAAGCGCAAGAAGGCCGAAGACGCCAAGTAGCTTGAACGACGGCGCCTACCCGCATGTCCGGGTAGGCGCCGTTTTTGTGGTGTCGCAGCCTTGGTTTTGTCCGGGCAGTTGAGAGGTGGAGTGGTGGATTCGAGTTCGCTGAGGGGTCTGCTCGAAGAGCACGCCCAGCTGGAAGAGCAGCTGGCCGATCCGTCCGTGCACGCCGACCAGGCGCGCGCCCGCAAACTCGGCCGCCGGTACGCCGAGCTGAGCCCCGTCGTCAAGACGATCCGCGAGCTCGACACCGCCCGCGACGACTTCGAGACGGCGAAGGAGCTGGTGTCGGAAGACGCGACCTTCGCGGCCGAGGCCGAGGAGATCTCCGCCAAGATCCCCGCGCTCGAGGCCAAGCTCACCGAACTGCTCCTGCCGCGCGACCCGTACGACGGTTCCGACGTGGTCATGGAGATCAAATCGGGTGAAGGTGGCGAGGAGTCGGCGCTGTTCGCCGGCGACCTCCTGCGCATGTACCTGCGCTACGCCGAGCGTCACGGCTGGAAGGCCGAAGTACTCGACTCGGTCGACTCGGACCTAGGCGGCTTCAAGGATGTCACCGTGTCCATCAAGAGCCGTTCGACCGCCGTCGACGGCGTCTGGGCGCGCCTGAAGTTCGAAGGCGGGGTGCACCGCGTGCAGCGCGTGCCCGCCACCGAATCGCAGGGCCGCATCCACACCTCCGCGTCCGGCGTGCTCATCTACCCCGAACCCGAGGACGTCGAGGTCGAGATCGACCCGAACGACCTGCGGATCGACGTCTACCGCTCGTCCGGCCCCGGCGGCCAGAGCGTGAACACGACCGACTCGGCCGTGCGCATCACGCACCTCCCGACCGGCGTGGTCGTCTCGTGCCAGAACGAGAAGTCGCAGATCCAGAACCGCGCCCGCGCCCTGCTGGTGCTGCAGGCCCGCCTCCAGGCGATCGCCGAGGAAGAGGCCGCCGCGAAGGCGTCGGACGCCCGCCGCTCGCAAATCCGCACCGTCGACCGCTCCGAGCGGGTCCGCACCTACAACTTCGCCGAGAACCGCATCGCCGACCACCGGGTGAACTACAAGGCGTACAACCTGGACCAGGTCCTCGACGGCGACCTCGACGGCGTGCTGGACGCGCTCATCAATGCGGACCGCGAAGAGCGACTGGCCGAACACGCCGGCTGATCAGAGCCAGGACCTCGGTGCCGGTCCGTCGTCGAAGCGGCCTTCGTCGAGCAGCCTCTGAAATTGCACCTCCAGATAGCTCGACCTGTACGTGCCGTCCAGGAGTCCGGCTGCCTCGGCTTCAGGCTTGCCGATTAGGCGAATGGGGCCGTCGGAGTTGCCCGCTCCGCCGTAATCACCGAACCGACCTCCCCAGGCTGTCACCGCCTGCCAGTAGATGTCTGGTGGATCCGGGAACAACTCGAGCAGGTCCGGATGATTCCCGGCGATCTTCCAAGTCCCGTCTTTGCTCAGTCGAGTACCCGTGTGGATCGGAATGTGCCGGGCGCGGCGGCGGTCCACATTGCCCACCTCTAATCGCGAGAAGACACCTTTTGATAGTCCGATGGCGAGGTCCGTCGTGTCGTTGCCGAACACCACCGCTAAGTGGTACCCCCGCGGCTCCGCGGGGATCGCGATGACGTCGCCGGTCCTCGACCGGAAACTCTTCTTGGCTTTCGGCATCGTCAACGCATGGATGTTCTCGGCCGTGATATCGGCAAAGGCGCGTTCGCTTGCCTGAAGAACCTCGAGGACACTGTTCGAGAGCTCCCCGGTTGACATCGTGGGGGTGCCGTCGGCCGTGTGCCGGTCCATGAGAAGCGTCAGGAACGCACCGGCCTCGGCGAAGGTGTTGTCGTTGAGCGAAGTCACCCTGTCGGAAGGTTCGGCCTTGTACCTCCGGCCATCCTTCCTCTTCGCCCTCATCAACAGGGGACCGGAGCATCAGGAAGGACATCCTCGTCCGGTTGAATCGAGAGGCTCGGTACTTCGACGAATTCACCGAGTGTCGGCTCTTCGCCGATCTCCTCGGTGAACGCCTCAAAACACGAAGTCCAACGCCTCCAGGGCGCTTCTCAGATCTGGGGGGGGGTGTCCCTAGCCGGGTTCGGTGTAGAACGGGTCGTCCTCCAGTCCGGTATGGATGGCCCGGACGGACATGCCCACTTGCGAGAGCCTGTCGGTCACCTCGCTCGCGACCCGCCTGAGCGCCTCTTCGCCGCTTTCTCCGGCATGAGCCGGGAAAGCCGACAGCAGCACCGCTTCGCAAGGACCGGCGTCCGTGCTGATCCGGACCAGCGAGGCCGACAGGTCGGTCACGGGACGGCCGCACAGGCCCACGGCCGAACGCAGATCACCAGTGGGGACGTAAAGATGCACCCGCGAAATGACATCGGTTTCCGCACGCGGGGAGAAATCGTGCCGGGGGACATACGCCGGTTCACGCGGATCGGTGCCGCCGACGGCCGCCATCAGTGAATGAAGCGTGTATCCGTCGGCTTGGGTGTCGTAGGCGTCGTAGCTTCCGTACTGGCCGGTCTCCGGCGTGCCGTGAATTTCGAAGAATTCCGCATTCAGGCCGAAGTGGAAAAGTGCCGGTACTGCGGCCCGGTGCAGCGTCTCGGCGGGTTCCTCGCCGTCCGCTGGAGGCGTGCGATAGCCGACGGAGACCGAGTACCCCTTCCAGTCGCCTTCGGGATCCGCCCGGCAGATCTCCAGCTCGGTGGCCTCGAAGTCGCCGATGAGACGTTCGCCCAGCGCGGCGGCCGCGGCGAAATCCTCGGTCTCGATAATCGCGGATATCCGCGTGACGACTTCCGTTTCCGGGAGATCCATGACTATTTCGTGTGCCCTTCGGCGCGTACAGGTGGCGCTCAGCCTACGCGGGACGGGCGCCGCATGGATCGACGCCCGTCCGCTGAGGAGTCTCCGTGACAGGCTTGAGAAACGCGTTAGACGTGCATGGGGCGGCAGATGTCGTCACGCATGTGCCGGTCGCCGTTGGTGTCGCGGAGTCAAATCTCAGGTGCACTTACGTGTACGGCATGTCCTCTGCGCGAACACTTGGCGATCGCCGCGCCGATCAGAGCCAGGAACGCGGAGCCGGTCCATTGTCGAATCGGCCTTCGTTGAGCATTTCTTGGAAGTATTCCTCCAGGTATGTCGGCCGATAGGTGCCGTCCAAGAGACCGACCGCTTCCGCCTCCGCCTTGTCGAGCAGCCGAACCGGGCCTTCGATTTTGCCCGCGCCGCCGTACTCGCCGTACCGCTCTCCCCAGGTCGTTCCGCCTGCCAGTAGGCTTCGGGAAGGTCCGGGAACAGTTCCAGCAGCTCAGGATGGGCCCGACGATCCGCCAAGTCCTGTTCTTGATCAATCTGGGTCCCCGTGTAGACCGGGATGTGCCGGGCCCGATGACTTCCTATGTCACCGACTCGCGGCGGAGAGAAGACGCCTTCCAACAAGCCGGCCGCTGTGCCCATTTGGTCTTCGCAGAGCACGATGGCCAGATGGTGGCCACAGGGCACCGCCGGAATCGCCACGACATCGCCGACCGTCACCCGAGCGGTTTTCCGGCTGACGGGACGACCAGGGCCTGTAGGTCCCGCGCGGCGACGTCGCTGAAAGCGCGATCGCCGGACTGAAGGACATCGAGGATATGGTCCGCGAGATTCTCGACTGACGACGGGTGGGTCGGCTCGGCACCGCTTCCGGTGACGAGCAGATCCAGGAAGGCGCCGGCCTCGTTGAAGGTGTTGTCATTGAGCGAGGCGACCCTCTCGGACGACTCTGCCTTGTACCAGCGATTCCCTTTCTTCTTGGCCTTGAAGAGAAGTGGGAACGGGGCGTCCGGCAGAAGGTCCTCGTCCGGCTGGAACGACAGTCCCAGTACTTCGAGGAATTCTCCGAGCGTCGGCTCCTCGCCGATCTCTTCGATGAAGGCATGGAGGACGAGCTCGAGCGCGTCCGCGGCAGATCGCCTCTGTTCGGGTGCCAGCGAAGTCACGGGCGGCTCCTCCCTGCATTTGTTAAGCCTGCGGCTGAAGATCAGCCGGAGATGGACGCCGTCTCCGGCTCGCGTTCCTCGACGACGGGCGCCTCTTCCTTGCGCCGAGGCAGGAACGAGAGTGCGGCGAAGGCGGCGGCGAGCAGGGTCGGGTAGATCGTCAGCTGCTGGTGCTTGACGTTCTCGATGCCTTCCGCGAGGCCGGAGACCAGGATCTGGCCCATCGCGAAGAGCAGGAACATGAGCACCACGATGCCGACGTCGCGGTGTCCGGCGCGGTTCCGGAAGGCGCGGAACCCCGCCCAGCCGATGAGCAGCCAGATCGGCAGCAGGGCGAACAGCCCCAGTGGGGCGATCCAGCCGGTGATCCCGGACAGCACCGGGACGCGGTATTCCTTGGCGAGCGGCGGCTGCCCGGCGTGCTCGCCGAAGCTGCCGAGGTTCGGCACCCGCGCGGTCAGCGTCTCCTGCGCGGACCGGTGCAGCATTTGGACCACACGCCCCGGGTGATCGAGGTAGTACTGGGCGACGTTGCGGCGGCTGATCTTGTCGCGGTACTGGGCGTACTCGGGGTCGCGCCAGGCCGCGTTCGCGCTCCACCAGCCCGTGCCGATGTACTTCGCGAACTCGGGCGGGAGGCCCAGTGCGGCGAGGTCGGCGGTGGTGTCGTGTTTCCCGTCCACGATCCCGTTGAAAACGACGTGGTACATGTTGGCCTCGCGGTATTCCGCGTTGGCCGAGTCGCCCGCGCCCTGCATCAGCGCGGTCCCCGTGCCGACGACGGCGAGCACGGCCAGCGGCAGCGCCCATCGGGCCAGGCCGCGGCTGCCCGCCGGGCGGACGAACAGCAGCGCGAGCGCGAACAGCGGGATCAGCAGCAGCGTCTGTGACTTCGCGTTGATGCCGATCATCGCGCCGAGCACGGTGACCGCGGCACCGGTGTAGCGCCACGGTCCGGTGCGGTGCATGAGCAGCAGCCCGCCGGCGAGCAAGAGCATCCCGACGAAGGCGGCGCCCTCGCTCAGCACCGAGGCGAAGTACCCGAAGAAGGCCGAGTCCGCCGCGACCAGCAGCAGGGCGGCCGTGGCGATGACGCTGTTCCGGACCGAGAGGCGCAGGCCGACGACGATCGCGGCGATCCCGCCCGCGACCAGCAGACAGCCCAGCGCGCCCAGGACCAGCAGGTTCAGGATCGCGGACGAGCCGAGCAGCTGCCCGATCTCGCTGGCGATCTTGTCGATCCAGCTCTGGCTGGAGATGTACTCGCTTCTGCAGGCCGGGGCGGGCCCGTAGGAGAAGCGGACGAAGTATTCCGAAGGCCTGTCGAGCTCGCGGGCGCCGAGCTGGCACAGGATGCGCCAGCCGTCGCCGTTGTCCGCCATGCCGATCGGACGCGGAACCAGGAAACGGACGAGGAGCACCCCGAGCGCCGCGAAGAACACGCCAAGGGTCAGTCGGATTTCCCGGGTCTTCACCCGCGCCACCTTAGAAGATTCCGCAGGGTGATCAGTTCGTACCCTGGCTAACCCCGGCGGAGAGGAACTTCTGGATCACGCCGAGCCATTCGCCGCGGGCCTCCACGCTGATCCCGTGCCCGGCCTCGATCTCGACCAGTTCGGCGCCGGGGATCCCGGCCGCGAGTTCGCGGGAATGGGCGGGCGGGGCCAGGCCGTCCAGCGTCGTGGCGACGACGAGGGTGGGGACCGAGATCCCGGCCAGCTCGGCCCGGGTGTCGACGCCCGCGACCAGGCCGACGTGCTCGGGGCTACCTTCCGGGATGAAACCGACGAGTCCTTCGATGGCGGCTTCGAGCTCCGAAGGTGATAGCGCGTTCAGGTGCTTCTCACCGGTGCCGGCGAAGGTGAGGAACTTCGCCAGCAGTTTCCGGTCGCCGCCCAGCAGTTCGCGCCAGATGTCGACGGCCAGCAGGAGGCGGTTGTCCGGCTTGGTGAACCCGGCGGTCAGGATGAGCCCGGTGACCCGATCGGGGTGCCGGGTCGCGGCGCGGACGGCGACTCCGGTGCCGAGGGAGTAGCCGAGGATCGCGAAGCGGTCGAGTCCGGCGTCGACGGCGATGGAGACCAGTTCGTCCGCGACGGTGTCGAGGTCCAGCGGTTCGGTGCTGCGCGGAGTGGCCCCGGCGCCGGGGTAGTCGGGGCCGACGACGGTGCGGGTGCGGGCGAGGTCGTCGATGATGCCGCCGAAGTTGCCCTCGACGCTGCCGCCCGCGCCGTGGGCGAGCAGCAGGCCGGGGCCGGAACCGCGGACGATGTGCGCGAAATGATTCGTCATGACGGCGACGTTAGGTACTGACATCGATGTGAAGGTCAATCACGGATGACGGGGGTCACATGCTGATCGGCGAGTTGTCCCGGCGAACCGGCGTGAGCCACCGGCTGCTGCGCTACTACGAGGAGCAGGGGCTGCTGGTCTCGCGACGCGACTTCAACGGCTACCGCACCTTCGACGACGACGCGGTCATCACGGTGCGGCAGGTCCGCGCGTTCCTCGCGGCGGGGTTGAGCACGCAGGTCATCGCGAAGGTGCTGCCGTGCGCGAACGGCGAACTGCCGGAGCTCGACTTATGTCCCACGGTCGTGGCGGAGATCCGGCGCGAACTGGCCGAGATGGACGACCGCATCGACACGCTCAGGCGGCGTCGCGGGACACTGGCCGGATATCTCACCGTCGTCCATCCATGCCCCCGCCCCCACCCTCAGCGGTGACGCTGCGCGTCGCTGTGTCGATTCAAAGGAGAACTGTGGAAGCCCTGGCCAGATTCGGGTTCGAACTGGGTGTGCTCAAGCGGATCCGGCGGGCCGGGTGGTGGCAGGCCGGGGTCCGTGACCCCGAATCGGTCGCCGAGCACACCACTCGGGTCGCGCAGCTGGCCGGACTGCTGGCGGCCGAGGGCGGCGCCGACCCGGCCCGGGCGGCGTACCTCGCGCTCTGGCACGACACGCAGGAGACGCGGACCGGCGATCTCCCGCACACGATCAAGGGTTTCGTCGAGAAGCCGGATCCGCGGGCGATCACCGCCGCGCAGACGTCAGCGCTTCCCGGCGCCGCGCGTGACTCGGTACGCGACGCCGTCGACGAGTACGAAGCCGCAGAAAGTCCCGAAGCGCTGTACGCGCGTGACGCGGACAAGCTCGAAATGCTGCTTCAGGCCGTCGAGTACCGCGATGTCGGCGTACGGAACGTTGACGAGTGGATCGCTTCGGCGACGAAGAGCCTCCAGACCGACCTTGCGCGCCGTGTGGCCGAAGCGGCGCTGACGTTGTCGTCGCTCTCGTGGCGGGTGCGCTGAAAGGAATCGATACCCTGAGCCCGCGTGTATCGACCCCGGCACGCGTGCCTCGTGTGTCAGGCTTGACTCTGTGAAGGAACACCAGTGAACCGGCAGCCGTTGCGCCTCGCCATCATGGAAGCGACCCGGATCCTCACCGAGGCCGGTGTGGCGTCACCGCGCTCGGACGCGGAACTGATCGCCTCACATGTCCTCGGCGTCGATCGCGGCCGGCTGCCGATGGTGCCGCTGGTGGACCCGCCGGTCATCGACGCGATCGGCCAGCTCGTGAACCAGCGGGCCAAACGGATCCCGCTCCAGTACCTCACCGGCTGGGCCGCGCTCGGCGACATCACGGTCAACGTCGGCGCCGGGGTGTTCGTCCCCCGCCCGGAGACCGAACTGCTCCTGGAATGGGGCCTGAAACTGCTGCACGGGCGCGAGTACCCGGTGGTGGTCGATCTGTGCACCGGCTCCGGCGCGCTGGCGCTGGCCGTGCAGCACGCTCGGCCGGACGCCGTCGTCTATGCCGTCGACATCGACGCGCAGGCGCTCGCCTGGGCCCGGCACAACGCCGACGTCCACGCGGACGCGGGGGACACACCCATCCGGCTGTACTCCGGCGACGTCGCGGACAGCACGATGTTCGCCGAACTCGACGGTCTCGTCGACCTGGTCCTGTGCAACCCGCCGTACGTGCCGGAAGGCACGCCGGTGCCGGCGGAGGTCGCCGAGCACGATCCGCCGCGGGCGGTGTTCGCGGAGGAGAGCGGGCTCGCGGTGATCCGGCACGCGATCGCCGCCGCCGCGCGGCTGCTTCGGCCCACCGGCGGGATGGCGATCGAGCACGACGACACGCACGGCTCCGCCGTCCCGGCGCTGGTGCGGGCGCGGCGGGTGCTGACCGACGTGCAGGGGCACGTCGACCTCGCCGGACGCCCTCGTTTCGTCACCGCCCTGCGCGTCTCCTGACTCGTTCCTTCCGCGTTTCGTCCTCTGGATGCGGTACTTGCACGCGCAACTACCGCATTCAGAGGACGAAACGCGGAGGGTGCCGGGCCGATAGTTAGCGAGACTCACGACTTCCGGCGGTGCCCAGGGCAAAGCCGACCTCCTAACGTCGATCTCGGCCGCCTCATCGGCGGTCCGACTGGGAGGTGTACCCCGATGCGATCGTCTCTCCGACGAGCCCCACTCAGAACACTCGCCGTTCTCGCCACCGTCGCGCTACTGCCGGGTCTGGTCGCCCACCCCGCGTCCGCCGCGGCGCCCGTGAAGGGCTGGCCCGCCCCGATCGACGGGTCGACCTGGGAGAACCAGGACCACATGACGTGGGACGACTACCGCAAGCCGCCTGGCACCAACTGGGCCGACCCTTCGCTGAAGCCGACAAAGCGGACGTTCAAGGGTGCCGTGGTGCTCGCGGACTATCCGGACCAGGAGTTCGCCGTCACGCAGCCGACGCATTCGACGGTGTTCGGCAACCCCGGCCCCGCCGCGAGCAACATCCCCCGCGCGAACGTCGCGAAGTTCTACCAGGACTTCCTCAACAAGCCGCAGGCGCTGAACCAAGGCCACACCATCAACGAATACTGGATGGAGGACTCCGGCGGCAGGATGGGCGTCGAACTGACCGCGTTCGGGCCGTACCGGCTGCCCGGCAAGTCCTTCGAATACGGCATGGAGTTCCAGCCCGACGCCTGTCCGCCGGGGGCGAACTGCAAGCGTGACCTCCGCGCGGACGCGGGCGCCGCCTGGCGGGCGGACGTGGGTGACGTCTCCAAGCAGTTCGACTTCATCTTCTATCTTTCCGCGGGTCAGGACGAGAGCGCGACCTGGCAGGAATTCGGCGTGATGAAGTTCGGCGAGCCGGGGAACGTGCCCGACGAATTCGGTCCCGGTGTCGCGGGAATGCCGAACGCCGCGTCCACCCGCTATGTTCCGTGGACGTCGTGGAAGTCGGCGGCGAGTATCTGGCCGAACGCGGTCACCGGTTCCTCGACCCAGGCCGAAAGCTCGGGTCAGGCGGTTTACGCGCACGAGTTGAGCCATATTCTCGGCATCGGTGACAACTACAACAACCCGTTCGGCACCCCGCCGTCCAGGACCTACACCGGTCCGTGGGAGATGATGTCGCGCGGCAGCTTCAACGGTCCCGGCGGACCGCACACGCGCTGGCAGATCCCGGCGACGCAAGGCGGCTCGATGGGTTCGCACCACATGCTGCGTACCAAGATGAAACTGGACATCATCGACCCCGAAGACGTCCTCAAACTCGACCGGAACCAGCTTGCCGAGAACGGCCCGGTTTCGGCCAGGATCACGGCGCGTTCGGTCCTTCCGGGACAGGGCGCCTACAGCGGCATCAACATCGCGCTCAACGGCGGGGACCTTTCGCCGAAATGCGATCGTTCGAAGGATCCTTTCTGTGATGGTGGCGGCTACGACAATTACACCGTCGAGGTCGTCGACCGGATGGGCAGCGATTCCTTCGCCCCCGATTCCGGTGTCATCATCGCGAAGACGAAGAACCAGGACAACGCGCCGTTCGAATGGATCGTCGACGCGAATCCGGCCGACATCGGCATGACCGACTACAAGAAGCCCGACGGCACCGCGGTCCCCATCCCCATCGGTGACTACCGCCAGCTCAACGACGCCGCGTTCAAGGCGGGCACCGGTTCCGCGAGCAAGTACGAGTACACCGACAAGGCGAACAAGCTCAAGTTCCTCGTCTCGGACGTCGAGCGCGACCGCAAGGGCGTGCTGTCCTACGTCGTCACGGTGGCCTCGCTCGACGGGGCGGGTTCGCAGGCCAGGGGCGTTTCGCTGTGGCCGTCGGCCCCCGCGTTCGCCAGGCAGGGGCTCGCGAGCTGCTCGTTCCCGGTGCTCAACACCGGCAACGCGAAAGGCGCGGCGGCGCCGTACAACACCGACACGTACCGCCTGAGCGCGTCCACCAGCGCGAAGGGCTGGGAGGTGCGGCTGCCGAACGAGCTGTCCACCGTCCCGTTCGGCGGGCGGTCTTCGGCGACGGCGCACGCCAAACGGGCCGCGGGCGGTGACCACGTCGCGCACATCAAGCTGACCGCGACGTCGATCGCGGACCCGGCGAAGACGGCGACGTCGTTCTGCACCGCTTTCGCCTTCTGACAGGTCCGGCGGACGCCATGAACGGTCCGTTCCTTGCGAAATTTGCAAGGAACGGACCGTTCCTAGCGCGCCTGGGAGGTGAGCACCGGCCCGGGGCACGACAGGGCTACGCTCACAGGCCATGAGCGCGGTGTACGACTGCAGCAAGCGTGAATCGCGGGCCGACGGGCTCGCCGCGGCGGCGAGCGCGGTGCGCTCCAGCCGCCTCGTCGTCCTCCCGACCGACACGGTCTACGGCATCGGCGCGGACGCCTTCGACGGCGGCGCCGTCCAGTCCCTCCTGCGGGCGAAGAACCGCGGCCCGGACATGCCGGTCGGCGTCCTGGTCGGCTCCTGGTCCACTGTGGACGGGCTCGTGCTCGGCACACCGCCGCGGGCCCGCGCGCTCATCGAGGCCTTCTGGCCCGGTGACCTCTCCATCGTCCTGCCGTACGCGCCGAGCCTGCAGTGGGATCTCGGACAGTCACGCGGAACGGTCATGCTGCGGATGCCGCTGCACCCGGTCGCGCTGGAACTGCTGCGTGACGTCGGTCCGATGGCCGTTTCCAGCGCCAACGTGTCCGGTCAGCCGCCCGCCTCCACCGCACAGGAGGCCGTCGATCAGCTCGGCGACAGCGTCGCGGTGTACCTCGACGGCGGGTCCACAGGGGAGCCGGTTCCGTCCACGATGGTCGATCTCACCGGCGACGACCCGGTCATCCTGCGGGAGGGCGCGGTCAGCCGCGCCGCCGTCGCGGAAGTACTGGGAGTGCCCGCGGAGTCACTCGCCTAGGACCGTTGGCCGCCGTGTCCCCCCAGCGCGGTAGCGTGTTCGAGTGACTTGGACCTCGGCGGCGTAACGCATCATGCCTCCTACGCAAGGTCTCCCGATCCGGGAGTACATCCTCGTCGCCCTCACCGCGGCGGCCGTGACCTTCCTGCTCACCGGCGTCGTGCGCCGGGTCGCGATCCGGATCGGCGCGATCGCCAACCCGCGGGCCCGCGACGTCCACGTCACCCCGATCCCGCGGATGGGCGGCATCGGCATCTTCCTCGGTGTCGCCGCCGCGATGGGGCTCGCGCACCAGTTGCCCGCGCTGAGCCGCGGCTTCGACTTCTCCTTCGACTCGCTGGGTGTCCTGCTCGCCGCCGGGGTGATCTCCCTGATCGGCGCGCTCGACGACCGGTTCGAACTCGACGCCTGGACGAAACTGGCCGGGCAGGTCATGTGCGCCGGGATCCTGGTGATCTTCGGGGTGCAGTGGGTGTCGTTCTGGGTGCCGTGGGGAGGTGGTGGCGAATCCTTCGGCCAGGTGCTGGTGCTGGACAAGAACCAGGGCGCGCTGCTGACCGTCGTGCTGGTGGTCGTCATGGTCAACGCGATGAACTTCGTCGACGGCCTCGACGGGCTCGCCGGCGGACTCGGCTTCATCGCCGCGGCGGCGACGTGCTCCTTCTCCCTGGGCCTGCTCGATTCCTCGGGCGGTGACGTCGGCGCCTACCCGCCCGCCCTCATCGCCGCCACGCTCGCCGGGGCCTGTCTGGGCTTCCTGCCGTACAACTTCCAGCCCGCGAAGATCTTCATGGGCGACTCGGGTTCGATGATGATCGGCCTCATGCTGGCGGGCGCGACGACGTCGGCGTCGGGTCGCGTCCCGTATCCGCAGTTCAGCGGTAAGGACGCGCTCGCGCTGCTGTCGCCGCTCGTGGTGGTCGCCGCCGTCCTTTTCGTGCCGCTGCTGGACCTGATCATGGCGGTCATCCGCCGCACCCGTCGCGGCGAGAGCCCGTTCGCCGCGGACAAGATGCACCTGCACCATCGCCTGCTGGAGATCGGCCATTCCCAGCGTCGCGCGGTAATGCTCATCTACTTGTGGGCGGGCCTGCTCGCGTTCGGCGCGGTTTCGGTGACGTTGTTCGACAGTGTCGCGGTTTTCTGGATCGTCGGATTCGGCTTCCTGCTGGCGACCCTGGTGTCGATCGTGCCGAGGCTGCGGTCGCGGAACCGAACCGCCTGAAAGGCGCGATCTGCGCGGGCCTACACTTGCGGGCTGAGACGACCAGGGAGCTTTCTGTGAGCGAGACCGAAAAGACCGTCGCGGCGGAGGAGAACCCCCACGCCAAGGTGGTTCTGCAGGCGGCCAACGCGATGATGAAGGCGTCCCTGATGCTGGTCCCGCCCGCGGTGCTCGTGTGCATCGTGGTCTTCACCATCCTCAATGGACTCCCGGGCCTGCTCGGCTCGGTCATCGGTGGCGTGCTCGCCATCGTGTCCGCCCTCGCGACGCTGGGCCTGATGCGCTTCAGCGCGGGCATGGACCCGATGTTCGTGATGGTGATCGCTCTCGGTGGTTACGTGCTCAAGATCGTCCTGCTTTTCGGGGCGCTGACCCTGCTTCGCGGGGTGACCTCGATCCACCCGATGGCGCTGGGTGTCACCATGATCGTCGCGATTCTCGTGGCCGCGGCCGTGGAGTTCGCGGCGTTCCGCAAGACCAAGATCCCGACGATCATCCCCGCTTCCCGCTGATCATCGGGACCGAGGTCCTGACCTGGGCCGGGACCTAGGTCCTCGGCCGATCGGGGCCAATGTAGTACGCCTGTACGGCGCGGGTGAACCTGCTGATATGGTCCGCGTATGGGCGGCGGCCTCGGCTGCCGGCTCCCGATGACGAACCCCGAACAGCAGTGTGGCGACGGTGTTGAATCGTCCCCTCGTACCCGCTGGTAGGCGTCTGTCTCCCGGGAGCACTGCGTCGAGAATCCTCGTGTGCGGAACGTGAAACCGTGTTCAGCACATCGTGGGGTGGCCGCCTCCGACGACCCGATACGTGTCGGGTACGTTAAGTCCAGATCGTGACGATTCCCCCGGCGGAGTGAACGCCGGCCGGGAGAACCGGAAGGAGCCCAGTGGGCGCGCTGGTACTAGCCGAGGGTGCGGAGTTCACGCCGCCAGGCGTCAAAGACTTCAACCTGCCGCCGTTGTTCGGCTCCGGCTATTGGTTGAGCTTCACCAAGCCGATGTTGCTGGTGGTCATCTCCCTGCTCATCCTCATCACTTACTTCATGCTCTCCTCGCGGAAGCTGAAGGTCGTCCCGGGTAAGGGACAGTTCTTCGCCGAAGGCCTCTACAACTTCGGCCGCAACAACATCGCGCGAGAGCAGATCGGCTCCGCCGACTTCAAGCCGTTCATCCCGCTTGTGCTCGGCCTGTTCAGCTTCGTGCTGGTGAACAACCTCTTCGGGATCATCCCGTTCTTCCAGTTCCCGACCATGGCGCGAATCGGCTTCCCGGTCGCTCTCGCGTTCCTTGTCGTTTACCCGGTGTACCACTACGTCGGGTTCAAACGCCACGGCTTCAAGGGTTACCTCAAGAAGGAACTGGCGCCGGCGGGCATTCCCGGATTCGTTCTGCCGCTGTACTCCACCATCGAGTTCGCGCAGAAGTTCTTCATCGCCCCGGCCACGCTGGCGATCCGAGTTTTCGCGGCGATGTTCGCCGGACACCTGATCATCATGGTCTTCACGCTCGGTGGGAGCTTCCTGCTGACCGAGGGCGAAGGAATCGTGAAGGTCGCGTCGCCGGTGGCGTTCCTCTTCGCTATCGCGATGACCTTCCTGGAGGCATTCATCCAGGTCCTGCAGGCATACATTTTCGCACTGCTGTCCGCAGGGTACATCGGCGCCGCGCTGGCGTCGGAGCACTGAGATACACCAAAAGCCCCCGATCCGCGTGAGTCGCGCGGACCGAGTTTGAAGGGAAACGCACGTGAGCAACATCGTTCTTGCGCAGGCTGCCGAGGCCGCTACCAACATCAACCCGGGTCTCGCCGCGATCGGCTACGGCCTCGGCGCGATCGGCCCCGGTATCGGTGTGGGTCTGATCTTCGCCGCGGTCATCAACGGCACCGCCCGTCAGCCGGAGGCCCAGGGCAAGCTGCAGAGCATCGCCTTCTCCACCTTCGTGCTGACCGAGGTGCTCGCGCTGATCGGTATCGTCATCTACTTCCTCGCCTCCGTCTAAGGCTGAGTTCCGCTCATCGCTTAAGGAGACGTTGTGCTGAAGACCGAATTGGTGTTGGCGGCTGAAGCGCCCAACCCGATCGTGCCGCACATTCCCGAGCTCATCCTCGGGTTCATCGCCTTCCTTCTGCTGCTGTTCGTTCTGAAGAAGTACGTCGTTCCTCGTTTCGAGGCGACGTACGAAGAGCGGACCAAGCTGATCGAGGGTGGCATCGAGCGGGCCGAGAAGGCACAGGCCGAAGCCGAAGAAAACCTCGCGCAGTACAAGGCGCAGCTGGCGGAAGCCCGTTCCGAGGCCGCGAAGATCCGCGACGACGCCCGGCTCGAAGCCGAGCAGATCAAGGCGGAGCTTCGCACCGAGGCGGAGGCCGAGTCCCAGCGCATCGTCGCCCAGGGCCAGGCGCAGCTGCAGGCACAGAAGGCGCAGATCATCGCCGAACTGCGCGCCGAACTCGGCCGTAACTCCGTGGAGCTGGCAAGCCGCATCGTCGGCGAGTCGCTCGCGGACGACGCGCGCCGCCACGGCACCGTGGACCGGTTCCTGGCCGAATTGGAGACCGCCGGTACCAACGGTGCCGGTCTCGGAGCGGGAAAGTAGACCAGAATGACGCTGCATGCTGCGAGCCGTGAAGCGCTCGACCTCGCCGAGAATCGTCTCGGCGAGGTGTTGGCCGCCGCGGGTACGGACCCGACTGTGTCCTCCTCGCTCGGCGACGAGCTGCTTTCGGTCGTCGCCCTGCTGGACCGGGAGATCGGCCTGCGCCGGGCCGTCGCCGACGGTTCGGCCACGCCCGAAGCCCGGATCGGCCTCGCTCGCGGGATTCTCGCGGGCAAGGTTTCCGAGCCGGCCCTGCAGGTGCTCGACTCCGTGGCGGGCAGCCGCTGGTCGAGCCCGCGCGAACTGACCGACGGGCTCGAGGCCCTCGGCCGCTCGGCGCTGCTCACCAGTGCGGAGAAGTCCGGGAACATCGACGCTGTCGAAGACCAGCTGTTCCGGGTCACTCGTATCGTTGCGGGTGCGCCGGAGCTCGAACAGGCGCTGGCCGATCTGACCGCTCCCGCCGAGGCGAAGCGGACCCTCGTCCGCACCCTGTTCGCCGACAAGGTGGACGTGGTCACCAAGACCCTCGTCGAGCAGGTCGTCCTGCGCGCCAAGGGCCGCGGGGTCGCCAACTCCCTCGAGCGGCTGGTCCAGCTGGCCGCGGAACGCCGTCAGCGCTCGGTCGCCCAGGTGACCAGCGCGAGCGCGCTGTCCGACGAGCAGCACGCTCGGCTGAGCGAGAAGCTCAACGCCCTGTACGGGCGGCAGCTCGCGCTGCACGTCGAGGTCGACCCGTCACTGGGCGGCGGACTCGTCGTCCGCGTCGGCGACGAGGTCATCGACGGCAGCACCGCGGGCCGGCTGGACGCCCTGCGCCGCCGGTTGGCCGGCTGACCCACAACAACGACTTTGCACACTGGCACGAACGAAGCGAGAGCGGGATTGAAATGGCGGAGCTGACGATCTCCTCGGATGAGATCCGTAGCGCGATCGAGAACTACGTCTCGAGTTACGCCCCGGACGTGAGCCGGGAAGAAGTTGGCGTCGTCATCGACGCCGGTGACGGCATCGCCCACGTCGAGGGCCTTCCCTCGGCGATGGCCAACGAACTGCTCGAGTTCCCCGGTGGGGTCCTCGGGGTCGCGCTGAACCTGGACGCGCGCTCCATCGGTGCCGCGATCCTCGGTGACTTCGAGACCGTCGTCGAAGGCCAGGAAGTCAAGCGGACCGGGCAGGTCCTTTCGGTTCCGGTCGGCGAGGGCTACCTCGGCCGCGTCGTGAACCCGCTGGGCGCCCCGATCGACGGCCTCGGCGAGATCGAGACCACCGACCGCCGCCCGCTGGAGGTCAAGGCCGCTTCGGTGGTCGAGCGCCAGCCGGTGTCGGAGCCGCTGCAGACCGGTATCACCGCGATCGACGCGATGACCCCGATCGGCCGCGGCCAGCGTCAGCTGATCATCGGTGACCGCAAGACCGGTAAGACGGCCGTCGCGGTGGACACGATCATCAACCAGAAGGCCAACTGGGATTCCGGCGACCCGAAGAAGCAGGTTCGCTGCATCTACGTCGCGGTCGGCCAGAAGGGCTCCACGATCGCCGCGGTCAAGAAGTCCCTCGAGGACGCCGGCGCGATGGAGTACACCACCATCGTCGCGGCCCCCGCGTCGGACTCCGCCGGCTTCAAGTGGATCGCGCCGTACACCGGCTCGGCCATCGGCCAGCACTGGATGTACGAGGGCAAGCATGTCCTCATCGTGTTCGACGACCTGACCAAGCAGGCCGACGCCTACCGCGCGATCTCACTGCTGCTGCGTCGCCCGCCGGGCCGTGAAGCCTTCCCCGGCGACGTCTTCTACTTGCACTCCCGTCTCCTCGAGCGGTGCGCGAAGCTCTCGGACGAGCTGGGCGCGGGCTCGCTGACCGGTCTCCCGATCATCGAGACCAAGGCGAACGACGTGTCGGCCTACATCCCGACCAACGTCATTTCGATCACCGACGGTCAGTGCTTCTTCCAGTCGGACCTCTTCAACGCCGGTCAGCGCCCGGCCATCGACGTGGGTATCTCGGTTTCCCGCGTGGGTGGTGCCGCGCAGGTCAAGGCGATGAAGCAGGTTTCGGGTTCGCTCCGTATCGACCTGTCGCAGTACCGCGAGCTGGAGGCCTTCGCGGCCTTCGCCTCGGACCTCGACGACGCGTCGAAGGCGCAGCTCGAGCGTGGAGCGCGGCTGTACGAGGTGCTCAAGCAGCCGCAGTACTCCCCGATCCCGGTCGAGGAGCAGGTCGTCACGGTGTACCTCGGTACCAACGGGCACTACGACACGGTCCCGACCGAAGACGTGCGCCGCTTCAACCACGAGTTCATCGACTCCGCCCGTCGCAAGCACGGCGAGCTCCTCAAGGACATCCGCGAGTCGGGCAAGTTCTCCGACGAGACCGCTTCCGGCCTGGTCGACGCGGTGAACGAGTTCAAGAAGGAGTTCACCACCGCCGAGGGCAAGAGCCTCGTAGAGGTCTCCGACGCGATGGACGCCGAGAAGGTCGGGCAGGAGACCGTCAAGGTCAACAAGCCCGCACCGAAGAAGTGAGCTGATAGCTCATGGCCGCACAACTCCGAGAACTCCGGTCGCGTATCAAGGCGACCAAGTCCATCGGCAAGATCACCAAGGCGATGGAGCTCATCGCCACCGCGCGCATCACCAAGGCGCGGGCGAAGGTCGCGGCGTCCCGGCCCTACGCGGACGAGATCACGAACGTGCTCTCCGCGTTGGCCGGCGCCTCGTCCAACCTCGACCACCCCTTGCTGGTCGAGCGCGCCGACCCGAAGCGCGCGGCGGTCCTCGTGATCACCAGCGACAAGGGTCAGTGCGGTGGGTACAACTCCAACGTCCTGAAGGCGACCGAGGAACTCCTCACGCTGCTGCGCAAGCAGGGCAAGGAGCCGGTGCTTTACGTGACCGGCAACAAGGGCCTGAGCTACTACCGGTTCCGTGGCCGCGAGGTGACCGAAAGCTGGACGGGGTTCTCCGACCAGCCCGGTTACGTCAACGCCTCGGGTGCCGGTGAACTCATCGTCGAGTCGTTCCTGAACGGCGCCGACGACGAGGCAGGCAACGCCGACGGCATCCTCGGTGTCGACGAGATCCACGTCGTCTACACCGAGTTCGTCTCAATGCTCACCCAGCGTCCGGTCGCCA
This sequence comes from Amycolatopsis sp. NPDC041971, assembly GCF_055588925.1. Classification (NCBI taxonomy): domain Bacteria; kingdom Bacillati; phylum Actinomycetota; class Actinomycetes; order Pseudonocardiales; family Pseudonocardiaceae; genus Amycolatopsis; species Amycolatopsis sp. NPDC041971. The sequence continues at coordinate 434,463 of NZ_JBVJCE010000003.1, forward strand.
AGCGCGTCGCGCCGCTCGAGGTCGAGTACACCGAAGACGAAGAGGAGAAGCCCGACGGCCTGCTCCCGAGCTACGAGTTCGAGCCCAACGCCGAAAAGCTGCTCGCCGCGTTGCTGCCGAAGTACATCAACACGCGGATCTTCGCGGCGATGCTCGAGTCGGCGGCATCCGAACTCGCCGCCCGCCGTACCGCGATGAAGGCGGCGTCGGACAACGCGAACGATCTGGTGGGCATGCTCACGCGGGAGATGAACCAGGCCCGTCAGGCGCAGATCACCCAGGAGATCTCCGAAATCGTCGGTGGCGCGAACGCGCTCACCGCAGCAGGAAGTGATGATTGATGACCAGTACTGAAACCCCGCGTGCCAAGGGGCGCATCGTGTCGGTGACCGGGCCGGTCGTCGACGTCGAGTTCCCGCGCGGTGCCGTGCCAGACCAGTTCAACGCGCTCAAGGTCGAGATCGAGTTCGAGCAGCTGCGCAAGACGGTGACCCTCGAGGTCGCCAGCCACCTCGGTGACAACCTCGTCCGCACCATTTCGCTCCAGCCGCAGGACGGCCTGGTGCGTGGTGCCGAGGTCACCGACACCGGCGGCCCCATCACGGTCCCGGTCGGCGACAAGGTCAAGGGCCACGTCTACAACGCGCTCGGCGAGTGCCTCGACGAGCCCGGCTACGGCGACGACCTCGAGCGCTGGGGCATCCACCGCAACCCGCCTTCCTTCGACCAGCTCGAAGGCAAGACGAAGATGCTGGAGACCGGCCTCAAGGTCGTCGACCTGCTGACCCCGTACGTCGAGGGTGGCAAGATCGGCCTGTTCGGCGGTGCCGGCGTCGGCAAGACGGTGCTCATCAAGGAGATGATCACCCGTGTCGCCCGGAACTTCGGTGGTACCTCGGTGTTCGCCGGTGTCGGCGAGCGCACCCGTGAGGGCAACGACCTCTTCCTGGAGATGTCCGAGGACGGCGTCATCAACGACACCGCCCTCGTCTTCGGTCAGATGGACGAGCCGCCGGGCACCCGTATGCGGGTCGCGCTGTCCGCGCTGACCATGGCGGAGTACTTCCGCGATGTGCAGAACCAGGACGTGCTGCTCTTCATCGACAACATCTTCCGGTTCACCCAGGCCGGTTCCGAGGTGTCGACCCTGCTGGGCCGCATGCCTTCGGCCGTGGGTTACCAGCCGACACTGGCGGACGAGATGGGTCAGCTCCAGGAGCGGATCACCTCGACCCGTGGTCGTTCGATCACCTCGATGCAGGCGATCTACGTCCCCGCGGACGACTACACCGACCCGGCCCCGGCCGCGACGTTCGCCCACCTGGACGCCACCACGGAGCTTTCGCGTGGCGTGTTCCAGAAGGGTATCTTCCCGGCGGTGGACCCGCTGGCGTCGACGTCGACCATTCTCGACCCGGCCATCGTCGGTGAGGAGCACTACCGCGTGGCCTCCGAGGTCATCCGGATCCTGCAGAAGTACAAGGAACTGCAGGACATCATCGCGATCCTCGGTATGGACGAGCTCTCGGAAGAGGACAAGCTGACCGTTCAGCGCGCGCGCCGCATCGAGCGGTTCCTGTCGCAGAACATGCTGGTCGCCGAGGCGTTCACGAACATCCCGGGTTCGACCGTGCCGCTGTCGGAGACCATCGAGTCGTTCGACCGCATCACCAAGGGCGACTTCGACCACTACCCGGAGCAGGCGTTCCTGGGTATCGGTGGCCTCGAAGACCTCGAGAAGAAGTACAAGGAAATCACCAAGAAGTGATGTTCCGATGAGCGGCGGGATCAGTGTCTACTGTGGACGCTGGTCCCGCCGTTCGCATAGATGGAACCTTGACTATTACACTCGGTGGCAGCACCTGAGGTGAAGGGAAGCTACGTGGCTGAGATTTCTGTCGAGCTGGTAGCCGTCGAGCGCCGTCTCTGGTCCGGTACCGCCACGTTCGTGGTGGCCCAGACCACCGAGGGCGAGATCGGCATCATGGCCGGTCACGAGCCGGTTCTCGGCCAGCTCGTCGAGGGCGGCGTCGTGAAGGTGACGACCACGGACGGCGAGACCGTGACCGCCGCGGTGCACGGCGGCTTCCTGTCGGTCACCGCGACCGGCGTGAGCATCCTCGCCGAGAGCGCGGAACTTTCGCACGAGATCGACGTCGACGCGGCCAAGAAGGCGTTGAGCGGCGAAGACGAGCAAGAGCGGGCTAGGGCGACCGCCCAGCTCCGCGCGGCCGGTCAGTCAGTCTGACCGGGCGAAGGACAGGGGCCGGGCCGTGGAAATCGCCGTGGGTGTTCTCGGGGCCCTGACCATCCTGGCCGTTGTCGCGGCCTGGTATTCGTTGCGGTGGGTCCGGATGCGCCGCGGTGGTGGCGTGAGTGTCGCGCTGCGGTGGCGTCCGGACGAGGCGCGGTCCAGCTGGCATCTGGGGCTGGGCCGCTACGAGGGCGACGAGTTCGTCTGGTTCCGGGTGTGGAGCCTGCGCACCGGCCCGGACCGGGTCTTCCATCGGGCGAGCATGGAGATCGCGGATCGTCGCGATCCCTCCGGCACGGAGGCGTACGCCGTCCCCGAAGGCTCGATCGTCCTGCGGTGTGAGTCCGCCACGCAGGAGGCGATCGAGATGGCGATGGGCCCCGGCGCCCTCACCGGCTTCCTCTCCTGGCTCGAATCGGCCCCGCCGGGCCGCCGCCTCCCGCGCGCTTCCTGAGCACGCGAGTCACGCCTCTGATCACGCGAGTTCCGCCTCTGATCACGTGAGTTCGCCGTTCGAGCACGCCGTATGCTCACGCCGTGACCATCGTCGACATCCCCGGTTCGAAGTCGATCACCGCCCGAGGCCTGTTCCTCGCGGCCGCCGCTCACGGGGAGACCGTGTTGAGCAGGCCGCTGCGTTCGGATGACTCCGAGGGCTTCGCCGAAGGCCTGCTGAAGCTCGGCTACGAGGTCTCCCGCGCCGGCGGGGAGTGGACCCTTTCCGGCAGGCCCGAGGGCCCCGCCGTCGACAGCGCCGACGTCTTCTGCCGCGACGGCGCCACCACCGCGCGTTTCCTGCCCGCACTGGCCGCCGCCGGGCACGGCACCTTCCGCTTCGACGCCTCCGAACAGATGCGCGCCCGCCCGCTCGGGCCGCTGACCGACGCGTTGCGGGAGCTGGGCGTCGACCTGACCTTCGAAGGCTCGCCGGGGCACCATCCGCTGGTCGTGCGGGCCGCCGGGATCAAGGGCGGTGAACTGACGCTGGACGCGGGGCTGTCCTCCCAGTTCCTGACCGCGTTGCTGCTGGTCGGGCCGCTGACCGCCGAGGGACTGCGGATCACCGTGACCGACCTCGTTTCGGTGCCGTACGTCGAGATCACCATCGCCATGATGCGGCGCTTCGGCGTCGAGGTCGTGCGGGACGGTGACACGTTCGTCGTGCCACCCACGCCGTACCGGGCTTGCCGGTACGAGATCGAGCCCGACGTCTCGACGTCCAGCTACTTCTTCGCGGCCGCCGCGCTGACCGGTAACTCGGTGACCGTGCCGGGCATCGGCGAGGGCGCGCTGCAAGGAGATCTGGCCTTCGTCGAGGTCCTGCGGCAGATGGGCGCGGACGTCGAGGTGGGGCCGGACGCGGTGACCGTGACCGGGACCGGCGGGCTGCGCGGTGTCACGGTGAACATGCGCGACATCTCCGACACCGTGCCGACGCTCGCGGCCATCGCGCCGTTCGCGGACGGGCCGGTGCGGATCGAGGACGTCTACAACACGCGGATCAAGGAATGCGACCGGCTGGCGGCATGCGAGGAGAACCTCCGCGCGATGGGCGTCTCGGTCGAATCCGGGCGGGACTGGATCGAGATCCAGCCGGGCGCGCCGACGGGGACTCTGGTGAAATGCCGGCGGGATCACCGGATCGCGATGGCGTTCAGCGTCACCGGGCTGCGGACACCGGGGATCACGCTGGACGACCCGAGTTGCGTGAAGAAGACCTTCCCCGGCTTCCACGACGCTCTCGCTTCACTCCGGGCTTCCTGGGGCATTTAGTCCTCTGAATGCGCCTGCGGAAACATGGGATCATCACGAAGCGGCATTTCTACCGGGCTCCCGACGTGATCCACGTCTATTCTCGGTCTATGACTCAGAGCGAGGACGCGAACCGCTGGAGCCACCTTCCCGACTCCGTGTCCCTGGAGGACACGATCACGATGAAGGCGATCGACCCGGGCAAGGACGGCACGCCCGACGTCGACCTCGAGCGCTATTGGGCAGCACAGGAACAGGGCTGAGCGTGAGCTGAGGACGCTTTCCCCGCGCCAGATGCGGTGAAAGCGTCCTTTAGCGCGTCTTACGCGGGGAAAGTCCCCTTCAGCTCGTTCCGCCGGGCTGCCACAGGATGTCGCCGTCCGGGTTCGCCAGCCGCGACAGGATGAACAACAGGTCCGAAAGCCGGTTCAAGTACTTGATCGCCAGCTGATTCGTCGTGGCCTGCTCAGCCTCGAACAGCGCCCAGCCGGAGCGTTCGGCCCGCCGGGAGACCGTGCGGGCCTGATGCAGGAACGCCGCGCCCGGGGTGCCACCCGGCAGGATGAACGACGTCAGCTTCGGCACGCGCTCGTTGAATTCGTCGCACCAGCCTTCGAGGCGTTCGATGTACCGCTCGGTGATGCGCAACGGTTCGTACGGCGGGTTCTCCACGATCGGCGCGCACAGATCCGCGCCGACGTCGAAGAGATCGTTCTGCACCGCGCGCAGCACCTGGGTGATCTCCTCGGAGAGACCGCCCATCGCGAGCGCGAGCCCGATGACGGAATTGGCTTCGTCGACGTCGGCGTACGCGGACAGCCGCGGCGAGGTCTTCGGCACGCGGGAGCCGTCGCCGAGCGCCGTGGTGCCGTTGTCGCCGACCTTCGTGTACACGCGGTTGATGCGAACGACCATGAAGCCGACTCTACCGGCCCGGCGTAAGGCAAATCCGGGCGAGAGGGCATGATTGGCGCCCATGAGCGAGCACTTCGACGTGCACGGCGGAGCACGGCTGGTCGGCGAGGTCGACGTGGTCGGGGCCAAGAACAGCGTCCTGAAACTGATGGCCGCGGCCCTGCTGGCCGAAGGTACGACGACCATCACGAACTGCCCCCAGATCCTGGACGTCCCCCTGATGGGCGACGTCCTGCGCAGTGTCGGCTGCGACGTCGTCATCGACGGCGACACCGCCAAGATCACCACGCCGGCCGAGCTGTCGCATCGGGCCGATTCGTCCGCGATGGGCAAGCTGCGCGCGTCGGTGTGCGTCCTGGGTCCGCTGGTCGGACGGCTCAAGCAGGCCGTCGTGGCGCTGCCCGGCGGTGACGCGATCGGTTCCCGGCCACTGGACATGCACCAGAACGGCCTGCGCAAGCTGGGCGCCACCAGCACCATCGAGCACGGCTGCGTCGTGGCGAAGGCCGACGGGCTGCGCGGCGCGCAGATCTGGCTGGACTTCCCGAGCGTCGGCGCCACCGAGAACATCCTGATGGCCGCCGTGCTCGCCGAGGGCACCACGGTCATCGACAACGCCGCGCGCGAGCCCGAGATCGTCGACATCTGCACGATGCTGACCGAGATGGGCGCGAAGGTCGAAGGCGCGGGCACCTCGACGCTCACCGTCGAGGGCGTCGAGAAGCTGCACCCCACCGAGCATCGCGTGATCGGCGACCGGATCGTCGGCGCGACCTGGGCGTTCGCCGCCGCGATGACCAGGGGCGACCTGACCGTCCGCGGCGTCAACCCGCACTACCTCGACCTGGTCCTCGACAAGCTCCGCCTGGCTGGTGCCGAGGTCGAGACCTTCGAAGGCAAGGGTTTCCGCATCGTCCAGAACGAGCGCCCGAAGGCCGTCGACTGGGTGACGTTGCCGTACCCCGGTTTCGCGACCGACCTGCAGCCGTTCGCGGTGGCGTTGTCGGCGGTCTCCGAAGGCACGTCGATGATCACGGAGAACATCTACGAGGCCCGGTTCCGGTTCATCGAAGAGATGATGCGGCTTTCCGGCGACGCGCGTACCGACGGGCACCACGCCGTCGTCCGCGGCGTGGAGAGGCTTTCGAGCGCTCCGGTGTGGGCCGCGGACATCCGCGCCGGCGCCGGGCTGGTGCTGGCCGGACTGTGCGCGGACGGCGTCACCGAGGTCTGGGACGTCTTCCACATCGACCGCGGCTACCCGCATTTCGTGGAGAACCTGAACCGCCTCGGCGCCCGAATCGAGCGCGTATCGGGCGAACCCGAGCGCGCCTGACAGCAATCCGGTCCGTTAAGGCCTCCTTGCCTACTCTGAAGGTAGGCCACACTCGGATCGCCCAATCACCCTGTTCCGGTCTGGGTGCAGGCTCACCAAGACGACATCAGGATTCAGTGCGCGGGCGAATACGGGTCCACCAGAACACGAAACGCCACTCACGACCACTTGAGCGCGCCTAACCTTCGAGCACGAGCGCGGCGCCGAAACCGACCAGGGCGGTTCCGGTGACGCCGTCCAGCGCGCGGCGGACCTTGCGGCGTTCCAGCCAGGCGCGCACGCGGTGCACGAAGAACAACAGCGTCATCAGCCAGATCGCACCCAGTACCGCGACGGTGTAGGCGAGCAGCAGCGCGTGCCACGCCGACGTGGTCACGGGGTCGAGGAATTGCGGCAGCACCGACAGGTACAGCACGAGGACCTTCGGGTTGGTGATGTTGGAGAGAAAGCCTTCGCGGAAGCGGCGGAACCCGCTCGACCGTTGCTGCTTCACCGCGGCGACACCGGAGTAGTCGCCACGCCATGCCCCGCGCAGCGCCTGGAAACCGAGGAAGACGAGGTACGCGGCGCCGACCCATTTGAGCGTCACGAACACCGGCTGCGACTGCGCGATGACGACGCCGAGGCCGAGCGCGGCCGCGGAGCCCTGGACGGTGTTGGCCACGAAGATCCCCGCCGTGGCGAGGAACCCGCCACGCGTGCCGCCGGACAGCGAGTTCTTGAGCATGATCATCGTGTCCGGCCCCGGTGCGAGGACGATCAGGACGACGATGAGCAGATAGCTGCTGTAAGAACTCCAGGTCACGCTTGCCCACGCTAGACGCCGGGCACGGGCGAGTCTCGCGGATTTCGGTCACAGTGCCGGGTGCGGTAGCGGTAGGTGGTGGGTCGGGTGGGTCGTGGGTGGCGATTCGGGTTAGGGCCAAGGGTGTCTTAGGTACCTACTGCGGGTGGGTCCGGAACGACACCTCGAGCCTCAGTAGCGTCACTAGTCACACCCCTCCCCAGTGCATGAAGGCCCCCATCCTTGCGCCTAGGTACAGGAAGGGGTCCTTCATGTACTGCAACGCCTCAGGTCACACAGTAGGTACCTACGAGAGGGCCCGCCCGAACCCGGAACGCCACTCACGACCCACCCGATCGACGCGGCACGAGGGTTGACCGCTCAGCGTGTGCCGGGTGTCGGGGGGGGGGGGGGGGGGGGGGGGGGGGGGTCGAGTCTCCCCCTCCCTAAGAGAAGTTTTGGGGCCGGTGT
>NZ_JBVJCE010000003.1:441983-486437 GCF_055588925.1 Amycolatopsis sp. NPDC041971
ACCCAGCACAACAGCGGGCCGCCTTGGGTCGGGTGGGTCGTGAGTGGCGATTCGGGTTAGAACCCGAATCGCCACTCACGACCAACTCGACCGTTCGGCCCGAGACTTCACCGACGAACGGACACTCCTCGCCCGCCTCGCGGACGGGTAGGGTGCCGTGGCATGCATGAGGGGCAGATCGACCTCCTACCAGGCGAACGGGTCGTCTGGGCCGGGCAGCCGGTGCGCAGGCCCCTCTTCAATCCCGGCGACTACTTCAACGTCCCTGTCGGCCTGCTCTGGCTCGGCGGCGTGACGCTCTTCTTCGCCGGCAACCACGAAACGGCGTTCCAAGTGGCCGCATGGGCCGTGCTCACCGTCGCGGGTGTGTTCCATTTCGTCGGCAGGCCGCTGATCCGCTACCTGCGGCTCGCTTCGACCACCTACGCCGTGACGGACGGCCGGGTCATCGAGACCAGTTCGCTGATCCGCCGCAGGGAGAAGTCCAAGGAGCTGTCAGGACTGGCGGATCCCGTCGTCACCCCGGGGCCCGGCAAGACCGGGACGATCACCTTCGGCAGGCTCGGCGTGCTGGCGTGGGCGTCGGCGAACTTCGGTGCGGGCACCGGGAAGGACCGCGAGCCGACGGTCATCCTTGTGGGTGTCAGCGATGTGGCGAAGGTGCGGGAAAAGCTCGCGAAAGCCGTGGACGAGGCACGACAGCGCCCCGATTCAGCCGCCGGAGAATGACCCGACTGTGTCCGATTCAACTGCGCGGCCGATGTTACCGGCCGGTACACTCAGACGGTCGTCCAGCGCCGGAGGTATACCGTGCCCTATCCCACGGATCGTGAACGGGACCGCCCCTGGGTGATGCGGACCTACGCGGGCCACTCGTCCGCGGCCGCGTCGAACGAGCTGTATCGCCGCAACCTGGCGAAGGGGCAGACCGGTCTTTCGGTCGCCTTCGATCTGCCGACGCAGACCGGCTACGACCCGGATCACCAGCTGTCCAAGGGTGAGGTCGGCAAGGTCGGCGTCCCGGTCTCGCATATCGGCGACATGCGGCGCCTGTTCGACGGGATTCCGCTCGCCGAGGCGAACACGTCGATGACGATCAACGCGCCCGCCATGTGGCTGCTGGCGCTCTACGTCTCCGTGGCGCGTGAGCAGGCCGAGGCCGAAGGACGCGACGTGGACGAGGTGCTCGCCAAGCTCACCGGCACGACGCAGAACGACATCATCAAGGAATACCTTTCCCGCGGCACCTACATCTTCCCGCCGGGCCCGAGTCTCCGCCTGATCACCGACATGATCGCGTGGACCGTGCACCACGTGCCGAAGTGGAACCCCATCAACATCTGCAGTTATCACCTGCAGGAGGCCGGCGCGACGCCGACGCAAGAGGTCGCGTACGCGTTGTGCACCGCCATCGCCGTCCTCGACGCGGTCCGGGATTCCGGGCAGGTCGAGCAGGCCGACATGGCGAAGGTGGTCGCGCGGATCTCGTTCTTCGTCAACGCCGGTGTGCGGTTCGTCGAAGAGATGTCGAAGATGCGCGCGTTCACCGCGCTCTGGGACGAGATCACCCGGGATCGTTACGGCGTCACGGATCCCAAGGCGCGGCGGCTGCGTTACGGCGTGCAGGTCAACTCGCTGGGATTGACCGAGGCGCAGCCGGAGAACAACGTCCAGCGCATCGTGCTGGAGATGCTCGCGGTGTCGCTTTCGCGTGGTGCCAGGGCCCGCGCGATCCAGTTGCCCGCGTGGAACGAGGCGCTCGGCCTGCCCCGGCCGTGGGATCAGCAGTGGGCGCTGCGGATGCAGCAGGTGCTCGCGTTCGAGACCGACCTGCTGGAGTACGAGGACATCTTCGACGGCTCGCACGTCATCCAGGCCAAGGTCGACGAGATCATGGCGGGCGCGCGTGAGGAGATCGCGCGGGTGCAGGAGATCGGCGGCGCGGTCGCGGCCGTCGAGAGCGGTTACATGAAGTCGCAACTCGTCGGCTCGCTCGCGGAGTACCGGCGCGGGATGGAGAACGGCGAGCGGATCCTGGTCGGGGTCAACAAATTCGAGACCACGGAGCCCTCCCCGTTGCAAGCCGAGGGCGCCAAGGCGATCGAAACGATCGACCCCGCCGTCGAGAAGCAGGCCGTCACGGCGATCGAGGAATGGCGAACGCACCGCGACAGCGCGGCCGCCGAGTCGGCGCTGGAGAAGCTGAAGACCGTCGCGAAGACGTCGGAAAACCTGTTCGAGGCGACGATCGAGTGCGCCCGCGCCGGCGTCACCACGGGTGAATGGTCCGGTGCGCTGCGCGAGGTGTTCGGTGAATACCGCGCTCCCACCGGGGTTTCCGCGTCGGCGGCCGTGGGTGAGGGCAACGAGGAACTCCGCCGCGTCCGTGACAGGGTCAAGGCGACGAACACCGAGATCGGCGAGCGGCTGCGGATCCTGGTCGGCAAACCCGGCCTCGACGGGCACTCGAACGGCGCCGAGCAGGTGGCCGTCCGGGCGCGTGACGTCGGTTTCGAGGTGGTGTACCAGGGCATCCGGCTCACGCCGGAACAGATCGTCGCGGCCGCCGTCCAGGAGGGCGTGCACGTGGTCGGGCTTTCGGTGCTCTCGGGTTCGCATCTCGAGGTCGTGCCGCAGGTGGTGGACGGCTTGCGAGCCGCGGGCGCGGGCGACATCCCGGTCATCGTCGGCGGCATCATCCCGCCCGATGACGAGAAGCTCCTGTTGGAGCGGGGAATCGCGAGGGTGTTCACGCCGAAGGACTACGAACTCACCGACATCATGGACGGAATTGTCGGATTGGTGCGGGAGCGCCACGGTCTGAGCACTTAACGTCACCGTCGATTGCGGTCGGATAACGGCGGCCGGTGGGTGGCTCACTCACATTGCCCGTGCAAAGGTACCCCCCTACGTTTTGATCAAACTGATTAATCGAAAAGGGGTGCGGTGATGGCGCACGGCGAGTGGTCGAGGCGAGAATTCTTCCGGCGGTCGGCTGTTCTGGGAGCGGTGACGATCGGCGGCCCGGTGCTGTTGTCCGCGTGTACGACGACGTCCTCGGGGAACGCCTTGGAGGCGGCGAAAAGCTCCAAGAAGATCAAGATCGGTATCGCGAACGAAGCGCCCTACGGTTTCACGGATCAGAGCGGCAAGGTCACCGGGGAGGCGCCCGAAGTCGCGCGAGCCGTCTTCAAGGCCATGGGTATCGACAACGTGGAAGCCGAAGCGGTCTCCTTCGATCAGCTGATCCCCGGGCTCAACGCCAGGAAGTACGACGTCGTCGCGGCCGGGATGAACATCAAGAAGGAGCGGTGCGACGCGGCGGCCTTCTCGATCCCCGACTATTCGGCGCTGACCGCTTTGCTGGTACCCAAGGGGAATCCGCAGCAGGTGCTCAAGTTCGAGGACATCGCGGCCAAGAAGCTCAAGGTCGCCGTGCTGTCGGCGGCCGTGGAGAAGGGGTACGCCACCGATTCCGGTGTCGCCGAGGACCAGATCGTCACCCTCGATTCGCAGGACAACATGCTCCGCGCGGTCACCGACGGCCGGGTCTACTGCGCCGCGCTCACCGACATCTCCCTCAAGGACGTGCTGAGCAAGAGCCCTGGCGCGGCAGCGGAAGTCACGCCCGGCTTCGATCCGATCAAGGACGGCAAGCCGGTCGTTTCCGCCGGCGCCTTCGTCTTCCGCAAGGACGACAACCCTCTGCGCGAGGCGTTCAACGCCGAACTCAAGAAGCTGCAGGACAGCGGTGAATGGACCAAGATCGTGACGCCGTTCGGGTTCACGGCGGCCAACCTGCCGAAACCCGACGTCACCACCGAGAAACTCTGCGCGGTGTAACGGGGCTGACGTCATGTCGTCGTCGGTATCGCACATCATCACGTCCGTCCTCAGTGGACTGACCGCGACCGTCACCGCCGCGATCGGCGGGATCGCGCTCACCGTGGTGCTCTCCCTGGTCGCGGGGCTCGCGCTCAGATCGCCATCCCGGTTCGTGCGCGGAATTTCCCGCGTCTACGTCGAGATCTTCCGCGGGACCTCGGAAGTCGTCCAGCTGTTCTGGCTGTATTTCGTCCTGCCCGTGCTGGTGGGCTTTCAACTGGTCCCGATGTTCGCCGGGATCCTCGTGCTCGGGCTGAATCACGGCGCGTACGGCGCCGAGATCGTGCGCGGTGCGGTGAATTCGGTTCCGCGGGCACAGTTCGAAGGTGCCATCGCGCTCAATTTGACACCCGCCCAGCGGATGCGGCGGGTGATCCTGCCGCAGGCGTTCGCGGAAATGCTGCCGCCGTTCAACAACCTGTTCATCCAGCTGCTGAAGAGCACCGCGCTGCTCTCGTTCATCGCCGTTCCGGAGATGGCGCGGCAAGGTGAACTGCTCCGGCCGGTGTTCGGTTCCGAGATCGGCTGGATCTACGGCACCGAACTCGTGCTCTACCTGCTCATCGCCCTGCTGATCACCAGTGGGATGCGGGCGCTGGAGCGGGTCGCGGCGCGGCGCCTCGGCAGGGCGCCGGCGAAGATGACGGCCGCGGCGGGGGGTGTCTGATGGACTGGAGCTGGGAAGCGGCCTTCGATTCGATTCCTCTGCTGCTGGAGGGTCTTCTCGTCACGGTCGAGATCACCCTGCTCGCCTCGGTGGTCGCGTACGCCCTCGGGCTGGTGTTCGCGCTGATCCGCCGCACGGGGATTCCCGTGCTGTCGCAAGCGGTCACGCTGTTCGTCGAGTTCGTCCGCAGCACGCCGTTACTGATCCAGGTGTTCGCGATCTACTACCTGGTGCCGCCGCTGACGGGTTTCACGATGTCGGCGTTCGTCACCGGTGTCGTGGCGCTCGGCGTTCATTACGCGACCTACGCGGCCGAGGTGTACCGGGCCGGGATCGAAGCCGTCCCGAAAGGACAGTGGGAGGCCGCGACCGCGCTGAACCTGCCACGCCGGCGGGTGTGGACGGCGGTCGTCCTGCCGCAAGCGGTTCCTCGGGTGTTGCCCGCGTTGGGCAACTACACGATCTCGATGTTCAAGGAAACCCCGCTGCTGCTGGGGATCGGTGTCCTCGACGTGCTCAACCGGGCGAAAGAGGTCGGCGCCGAAACTTTCCGTGTCATCGAGCCGTACACCCTGGCCGGGGTGCTGTTCCTGCTGGTGAGCCTGCCGGCTTCGATTCTGGTGAGAAGGTTGGAGCGACGTGCCGCCCACAGTTGATTCCCCGATGATCCGGTTCTCGCAGGTGGTCAAGTCCTACGGTGACCACGTCGTGCTGCGGGACCTCGATTTCACCGTCGCGCCGGGGGAATTCGTTTCGCTGATCGGGCCGAGCGGGTCCGGCAAGACGACGATCCTGCGGCTGCTGATGACCCTGGAAAAGGTCGACGGCGGCACCATCGAGGTCTGCGGTGACTATCTGAGCCACATGAGGCGCGGCGAAAAGCTGGTGCCCGCGGACGAGAAGTACCTGCGGGAGGCGCGCAAGCGGATCGGCATGGTGTTCCAGCAGTTCAACCTGTTCCCCAACATGAACGTGCTGCGCAACATCACCGAAGCGCCGATCCACTCGCTCGGCGTCGCCAGGGACGAGGCCGAGGCACGGGCCGTCGAACTGCTGGAAATGGTGGGGCTCACCGACAAGAAGGACGAGCACCCCAGCCGGCTTTCCGGTGGCCAGCAGCAGCGCGTCGCGATCGCCCGCGCGCTCGCGATGCGGCCGGACGTGCTGCTGCTGGACGAGGTGACCTCGGCGCTCGACCCGGAACTGGTCGCCGACGTCCTGCGCGTGCTGCGTGAGATCGCGGCGTCCACCGAGATCACGATCCTCTGTGTCACGCACGAAATGCAGTTCGCGCGGGACGTCTCGGATCGGGTGATGATGTTCGACCAGGGGCAGGTGCTGGAGGACGCCACCCCGGACAAGCTGTTCAACGATCCGGAGCACGACCGGACGCGGCGGTTCCTCAAGGCGGTCATCGACCGGGCCTGAGGGGAGAGCTGCGGGAAGGCGCCGGTCCAGGTGGTCGTGAGTGGCGATTCGGGTTAGCCACCGCCTGAGTCAACCAACAACCCTGTACTGCGCTCGTCCTGTAGGGGCCACCCGCGCGAGGAGCCCCCCGGTCGTGTCAAGGGCGGGCGGCTCGACTCTGGCACTCATGCCTACCGCAGGTGGATCAACACAGCTCATGGAGGCGACCTGCTACTCACCTTGGATTCCACATGTTCCCGACCTGGTGGAATCGGGCAGTGACTTTAACGGCGGCGTGAACGTGGGATGCGGCTACTCCTGCGCGCTCTCGGCGGCCTTGTCGTTGTCCTCGATCGTCATGTCCAGCAGCGCGCCGAACATCGCCGCGCGCTTCATGTCACCGCTCTTCAGGCTCTCCAGTGTGGCGGCGGCCGAATCAGCGATCAAAGTGGAACGATAGATATCACGGGCCTGTTCGATTAGCCCGGATTCGTGTGGTTCCGGTCCGCCGTACCGAGTATCCAGGGCGGGGGGCTGTCGCGAACGTTGCGACAGCCCCCGTTTGTTTTGACCCCTGGACGTGAGGTATGCACTAGCTAGGTAGCCCTCGTTTTAGCAGTGAGGCAGGGGCTATCGCCATGTCCGGCCCATGTCTGGTGAACGTCCTCAGCATGGTCGGTAGCCGATCGCCAGATGCCCTTGCCCTGCTTGCGGGCTGAAATGGAAACAGAAGTCAGAGGGGGCAGTCGTCCCCGTTGCGGCCGTTCGTCGGCCGCCCGTTGGCCTGATCGGCCAGCCTGCCGCTTCCGCATGGGGCTTGGTTCAGTTCCTCTTGTTTCTGGCGGGTTTTCTCGGCCGCGTGCACCGCCGGCCTGACCGAACTGGCCGTCACCATGACCAGTCCGAGGGTTAGCGCGCCGAGCGTCTGCCAACGGCGTCCGCGTGCCTTATCGTGTTATCGATCGGACCGACGATGCTGACAGACAGGAGCGCCGTGCAGAAGCTCAAGCATGTAGCAGTCGAGGGCTTGTTCGGCTTCATGAAGCATGCAGTAGATGTTCGAGAGCACGACCCAACAATCATCACGGCGCCGAACGGAGCGGGTAAGACACATCTCCTCCTACTCATTCGTGCCGCATTGAGTCAGGATTTCGCGAGCCTTCTGCGCTCACCTTTCGAACGTTTGACTATTAAATTCCATTCAGGCGATCAGCTTTCCGTGAAGCGTTCTCAAGATCCAGACAAGGGTCAACAATTAGAATTTTCTATCAAAACCGTTAATCGCGCCAAGTCATTCCATGTCGACGCCTCGATAATTTCAGATTCCGAGGACGAGATACCTCGCTGGCTAACCAGAAGGCCATCTGGAAACTGGCATGACTCGCGAAGCGATCGAATAATCAGTAACGACCTTGTTGAAAAACGCTACAGAGCTAATTATCGACGTAAAATTGAAGAGTTGAGCAAGAAGCCCGCCTATAGCGACTATGTGAATCTGATTAGCTCAGCTCAGCCGATCATGATTGACACGAAGAGGCTTGACGCAATAGTCGCTCGCTCCCCTCAGGTTGATCGCGAAACTTTTCGTCCAGGCGACCTAACTGTGGGCTCATCAAGCATTGTAAATTACATCGACGAAATACGTATCCAGGTAGCGGAAGCTCGCAGAAGCTCTATCCGAGCAACTCAAAGCGCCGACCTAAGCTTCGCTGCACGCGCGCTTGCGGCCGCTAAAGCCACAGTCAAAGAGGCTTCACTTCACAAAAGATACGATGAAATCGTAGAAAAGTACGAGGAACTCGCGAGAAATGGGCTCGCAGTCGGCGAAGCACCACTTGAGTTCCCAAACGAAACGACGCCGACGGTACGTCGGATTTTGAAAGTTTTTCTTGACGACTGGGAGAAACGCCTTCAGCCCCTTTGGCCACTGAACGAGAAGATTCAAACCCTGCGCGACATTATCGACGCAAAGCTCAAGCCGTCCGGAAAAGCAACATCAATGAACGAACGCGGCATACTACAGTTTATCACGTCATCAAAGCGCCGCATTAGGGTTTCCAGCTTATCGTCTGGCGAACAGCATCTAATCGCACTCTTCACGCATCTTCTATTTACCGCACATCTAGGTGCAATAGTCCTGATCGACGAACCTGAGATTTCGATGCATGCTGCATGGAAGCATGACTTTTTGGAAGACATCACACGAGTGGCAAACCTTGCCAACCTCCAGGTTATTCTGGCCACTCACTCATCCGGAATCATCAACGGCCGCTGGGACCTCACTGAAGAGTTGACCTTTCCCGATTTGACAACAGAGAATTCTACGGAGGCCGATTCGGACCTAGAGGCAGAGGACGTCCTTGACTGATATGACTCAGCCTTCTATCCGCGACTTCGATAGACCGGCAGACAGAATTCGCCAGCATTGTCAGGTTAGCGACCTTCCAATTTTGATCGTCGAAGGCCCCGAGGATGAGTTGATACTTAAGCAGCACCTTGATGCCGTTAAAATTTTTCCCGTCGACGGCAAGAATAACGTTATCAAGGCTGCCCGAAGCTTGAAAAACTGGGGGATTGATAGCTTCGTATGTGTAACGGACAACGACTTTGACCCCCTCGGCAACGTTGACGATATAATCGATGTTCATCACCCATACGAGCAGCGCGACCTGGAGTCGATGCTGATCTTCCTCGGAGTCCTTGATCAAGTCATGGAACATCTTGGGTCCACCGTGAAGATCTCAAATTTTGGCGGCGCCCAAAAAGTAGTTGAATTCATCAATTCGCAAGTCGATCCCGTGAGCACTCTTCGCAACGAAAACGTCAAGAGAGGCTTGGGTTTAGCGTTCGACCAGGTAGACCTAGGGTCGAAGATCGATAAAAATACGCTAATATTAAAGATTCCCAACTATTGCTCGGCTCTCATCCAGTTATCCCGCTCGAACCTGAAATCACAGGAACTTGAACGTCTAGCAGAAGCTAGCTTTAACCAAGAACTAGGCCACAGAGGAAAAGATGTAATTGTCTTTGCCGGAACAGCCTTAAGGAAGTTATTTGGCAACCAACCTGAGGCCGTGTGCAAGGAAGATGTTTTAGTTGCGCTATTGAGGAGCAGTGGAGGACTTGCGCTAGCACGATCTCACTGGTTAGCCACCTTACTGGAAAAGCTTAAGCTGGCCCATGCTCGTCGGAGCATGAGCCAGCCCGACGGTCGCCCCGATTCCGAATGATTGTTGCTAGCTCTGGGCCATATAGCAGGGGCCGCTTTGTCGTCAGCAGAACAACCACTACCCGGACGCCCCGTTTGATGGCAGCGCGCCGCCGCTCACGAGCGGCGGCGCGTTCACCTGTTTCTGCCATCCGATCAAAGAACGATCCTGGTCCTCCGCCCATCTACTCAGGATGCGCCCGAACTAGCCAGGACACCACCTATCGGCGCTGGTCACCGCCTTGCGGGAACTGGTCAGGACGTCGTACACCACGTTGATCCTCTCGGCCAACTCCGCGAAGTCGGAGCCCTCGACCATTACCCGCGCCGCGCCCTCTGATGTGGTCTTGAGCGTCACGCGCCCGAGCTCGGGCCCGATGCCGCCATCGACGACGCGGAGCCACCTACGCCCCGCTGAGAGCCCCGTGCGGCGGTGCTCTGTCCGGTGTTCCAGGGTGAGTCGGTATCCGGCTGGTCTCCGTCCTGCGGGCCGCCCCCGCAGTCTTGGCTGTCCTCGGGTTCGTCGTGGTGGTCGTGGGCATGGTCGCTGCCTTTCAGGCGGTTGTCTTCGGTCGTTGGTCGGGTCGAGCGGACACGGTCAGGCAAGGGCGGTCACCTCCCGTCTTCCGTGCTGCGGGCGGTGAGGGAGGGACCTCCCCGGGTCCCAGGAACACCCGGGTTTCGCCCCGATTCCGGGGTGTCCGGTCGGCGGGTCCCTGGGCCCCTGAGCCGGGTTTTCCCTGGTCAACGCCGTGATTTTGCTCCAGGGACGCGGTAGGGAGTTCTCCCTGTGTCCCTGCCGTGTCCCTGTCCGGCTCCCTGTCTTCTTGGGCGCGGTCGGTGAGTGCTGCGGCGACGTCTTCGACGCGGATGACCTTCACTCCGTCCGACTTGACCGGGGTGATCCCGGAGTCGGTGAGTGCGGCCGTGGGGTCCCGGAACGTCCATCCCTCGTACTCGTCCGGGTGGTGCCGTGCCAGCCGTGTCAGGATGACCAGTGTCCGAACGCGACGTTCGCCGTTCATCACCGTGCCCACATCAGCCAGAGGATCGGCGACGACGGGTGCCGCGTCGAGTTCCGGCCGCGCGCTGGTCTCAATGGCGTGGCCTACTTCCTCGATCAACGCCATGGCGCGGGAAATGATCGGTGACACGTCGTCAGCACCGTCCTCGAACGGCACATAGAACGTCCGCACCAACTCGAACGTCTCGTCCGTAATGCCTACCGCTACGCAGGTTCGCCGGTCTCGGTTGATCCGTAGGTCGGTCGCGCGGATACCGGCCGCGTACTTCCCGAGCCCAACGGTCGCCACCACCAGAATCCCATAGGCAGACGTCCACCGGTGCGTGGTGTCGCGCTGGACCACGTTGGACGTGCTCTCATCCGCGTAGTGCGACTCACGCGAGTAGCAGACCGCCGCGTCGTCCATAGGATCGAACGGGGACGACGGGCGGCCGTTCACTGGTCTGCTTCTTGAACCTCCGACGCTTCCGAGGTGCCGATGCGCTCATAGCCGTATCCTCGCTGGTAGACGCTCTGCCGACTGTAGTTAGTTGTCCCAGTCGGTGCAGAACCCGAATCGCCACTCACGACCACGGTGACCCCCTTGGTCCGGGGGCTCAAAGGCTTCCGAGGATCTCCTTCGTCGAGGTGACCGTGGCGAACCCGCCGCCGTGCAGGTTCGTCGCGGTCGCCTTGGCGAGTTCGTCGGCGGTCAGGACGCCGCCGTCCGGCCCGGCGAGGTCGAAGGTGAAAGTGGCGTCGAGCGCGAAAGTCACGTCGTAGCCGAGGTTCCCGCCGACGCGCGCGGTGGTCTCGCAGCAGAAGTTCGTCTGGATACCGGCGAGCACGAACGAAGTGATGCCGCGCGTCTTGAACCAGCCGTCGAGATCGACGTCGCCGTGGAAGGCCGAGTTGACCTTCTTGCCGAACACCAGGTCCGCGCGCACGCCGTCGAGTTCGGGCTTGAAGTGGTTGCCCTCCTGCCCGGGCCGCAGCGACGAACCGGGTTTCACGGAATCGTGGTGCACCAGCACGATCGGCAGTCCGCGCTCCTGGTAGGCGTCGACGAGCGCCTTGATGTTGGCCTCCGCGCCGGGGTTGTTGCGCGGGCCCCAGACGGGCTGGTCGAAGCCGCGCTGGACGTCGATCACGAGCAGAGCCTTGTTCTCAGTGGTCATGGCTTCGAGTTTCCCGCGCCTCGTCATCAAGAGGGAGTGGCAGAAGAAGCGCGATGCGGTACTTTTCTGCCATGAGAACCGTGGGTGTGCTCCTCCTGCCGGGCAGCCGGTCCTTCGATCTGGGCGTGATCGGCGAGGTCTGGAACGTGGACCGGACCGACAGCGGCATCGGCCCCTTCGAGGTCCGGCTCTGCGCGGCCGGCCGCGGCCGGATCGCCGTTCACCCGTTCGGCCAGATCGAGGCGACCCATGGGCTGAGCGGGCTGGCGGGCTGCGATCTCGTCCTCGTACCCGGCCGGGTCGATCCGCACGCCGAGGTGCCCGCGGCCGCCGTCGCCGCGCTGCGGAAGGCGCACCGGGCGGGGATCACCTTGGCGTCGCTGTGTTCCGGGGCGTTCACCCTCGCCGCGGCCGGGCTGCTCGACGGCCGGTCCGTCACCACGCACTGGCGGCTGCTGGACGACCTCGAAGCGGCCGCTCGCGACGCCGTCGTCCAGCGGGACGTCCTCTTCACCGACGAGGGTGACGTGCTGACGTCCGCCGGTGTGGTCGGCGGGCTGGACCTTTGCCTGCACCTGGTGCGCCGCGATCACGGCGCCGAGATCGCCGCCGCCCTCGCCCGCCGCCTCGTGATGCCGCCCGCGCGGGAAGGCGGTCAGCGGCAGTACGTCGACAACCCGTTGCCGCCCAAGCCGTCACGGCCGAGTGTGTCGTCCACAATGGACTGGGCGTTGACGCGGATCGCCGACGACATCGGCGTCGACGACCTCGTCGGTCACGCCGGGCTGAGCGAGCGGACCTTCCACCGCGAGTTCGCGGCGGCCACCGGGGTGACGCCGGGGCGGTGGCTGCGCGCGCAACGGGTGCGGCTCGCGCGGCGGCTGCTGGAGACCACCGAGCTCCCGGTCGAGCGGGTCGCGCGGCGTTCCGGCCTCGGCACCGCCGCCAACCTGCGACGACGGCTGCGGGCCGACGTCGGCGTCGGTCCCGATTCGTATCGCCGGACGTTCCGGTCGGTTACCGTCGAAGCATGGCCGAGTACGAGCACATCCTCGTGAAGCGGGACGGTGACACCGTCACGATCACCATGAACCGCGCCGCGCGGCGCAACTCACTGTCGGCGGACCACCTCGCCGAGCTGCTCGCGGCGTTCCGTGAAGCCGGGGAGACCGACGCCACCGGGATCGTCCTGGCGGGCGCCGGGCCGGTGTTCTCGGCGGGACACGACTTCGGCGACGTCGCCGCGCGCGACCTGATGGGCGTGCGTGAGCTGCTGCGCCTGTGCACCGACCTGATGGGCGCGATGCAGTCGGTGCCGCAGGTCGTCGTCGCGCGGGTGCACGGGCTCGCGACCGCGGCGGGCTGCCAGCTGGTGGCCTCGTGCGACCTCGCCGTCGCCGCCGAATCCGCCGGATTCGCCCTGCCCGGCGGCAAGGGCGGCTGGTTCTGCCACACCCCCGCGGTGCCGGTGGCGCGTGCGATCGGACGGAAACGGCTGATGGAACTTGCGCTCACCGGTGACGTCGTCGACGCCGCGACCGCGCTGGACTGGGGTCTGGTGAACCGCGTGGTCCCGGACGATTCGCTGGACGAAGCCGTCGCCTCACTGCTCGGGCGCGCGACGCGGGGGAGCCGGGCGAGCAAGGCGATGGGCAAGCAGACCCTCTACGCGCAGCTGGACCGGCCCGAAGCCGACGCCTACGCGCTGGCGCTCGAGGTGATGGCCTCGGCGTCGCAGCTGCCCGGAGCGCGTGAGGGAATGGCGGCCTTCTTGGAGAAGCGTTCCCCGGTGTGGCCTGACTGAGTTCAGAGCGCGCGTTCGCGCATGAGCAGCAGCGTGTAGGCGGCCAGCGTCTGCGCGTCGGTGATGTCACCCGCGGCGATCATCTTCTCGAACTCGTCGAGCTCGAACCACGCCGTCCGCATGTCCTGCTCCTCCACTTCACGCTGGGCTTCACCCTGCGTGAGATCCGTGGCCAGGAACACGCGCCCGCGCTGGCTCGATATCCCGGGGGCGACGTCGGTCACGCCGAGATCGATCATCGATCCCGCGATCAGCCCGGTCTTCTCCCGCAGCTCGCGGGCGGCGAGTTCGAGCGGCGGGACGTCGGCCCGGTCCGGCGCGGTGCCCATGGGGAACTCCCAGCGCCGCAGCCCGATCGGATAGCGGAACTGTTCGACCAGGTGGAATCGGGCGCCGTCGAAGGGGATGATCACGGCGCAGACGGGTTTGTCGACGACGGCGTAGATCCCCTCGGATCCATCGAGCCGCCGGACGGCGTCCTCGCGCACGGTCATCCAGTTGTTCCGGTACACCTCACGCGAGCTGACACGCTGAACGGGGTCCATGCGCACAGTATCGCGATGCTTGTCCTACCCTCGCGTGGTGCGCCTTGTGATCGCTCGCTGCCAGGTCGACTACGCCGGCCGTCTGACCGCCCATCTGCCGATGGCCACCCGGCTGCTGCTCGTGAAGGCCGACGGCTCGGTGTCCGTGCACTCGGACGACCGCGCCTACAAGCCGCTGAACTGGATGAGCCCGCCGTGCTGGCTGATCGAGGACGGCAAGCTGTGGATCGTCGAGAACAAGCACGGAGAGAAGCTCGTCATCACCATCGACGAGATCTTCCACGACCACGCCCAGGAACTCGGCGCGGAACCGGGACTGCGGAAAGACGGCGTCGAGGCGCACCTGCAGGAACTGCTCGCCGAGCACATCAAAACCCTCGGCGACGGCTACACCTTGGTGCGACGGGAATTCCCGACCGCGATCGGCCCGGTCGACATCATGGCCCGCGACGCCGACGGTGCCAGCGTCGCCGTCGAGATCAAGCGGCGCGGCGAGATCGACGGCGTCGAGCAGCTGACGCGGTACCTCGAACTGCTCAACCGCGACCCGCTGCTGGCGCCGGTGCAGGGCGTCTTCGCGGCGCAGATCATCAAGCCGCAGGCGCGGGTGCTGGCCGAGGACCGGGGTATCCGGTGCCTCACGCTGGACTACGACGCTTTGCGCGGCATCGAGTCGGACGAGTTCCGCCTCTTCTGAGCCCCGAGCCAGGTTCCCTTCACGCGAAACCGCCACCCGAGCACCGTGGCGGGCGGGGGAGGCCGCGGTGAACAGCCGATACCGAATCGAGTCCTCGGTTTTGTATCTGCATTCTTTCCCGCGCCACAGAATGCCCTAAAGGGCGGCGGGAAATTAACGAACTCGGGTTCTCTCGCAAAAGAACCAGCTGTTTTCGTGCCATTCGGGTGAACGGCGGATTGCTCCGTCTCGCGCTGTGTCACACTCGATTTCCGCGAGGGGTACCACCGACATCCGGTGGTCGCGGGTGCAAGGGTGACGGGCCATGAAAGATTCTCGGAAAAACGTCGATCTCGTACTCGAAGGCGGCGGCGTGAAAGGCATCGGGCTGCTGGGCGCGGTGCTGGAGTTGCACGAAGCCGGGTATTCGTTTCCGCGGATCGCCGGGACGAGCGCCGGGGCGATCGTCGCGGCGCTGGTCGCCGCTTATCAGAAGGCCGGGAAGGATCTCGGTGGTCTGGAAGCGGTGATGAACGACATGGACTGCCGCCGTTTCCAGGATCAGTCCCTGCTCGACAAGGTCACCGGTCCGATCGGCGACGGGGTCGATCTGCTCCTGCACGACGGGATGCACTCCGGTGACTTTCTCGTCGAATGGCTCACGCCGTTGCTGGAAGAGACCGGTGTGCGCACTTTCGCCGATCTCGCCATCGAAGATCCCGAAGGTACTTTGCTTCCGTATCAGCGGTATTCCCTGGTCGTCCACGTCAGCGACCTGACCCGCCGCGTCCTCGTCCGGTTGCCTTGGGATTATTCCCAGTACGGCCGCGACCCCGGCACGGAGAAGATCGTCGACGCCGTCCGCGCGTCGATGTCGATCCCGCTCTATTTCCGGCCGGTCCAGTTCGACTTCCGCCCCGAGGGCACGGTCGCCTGGGTCGACGGCGGACTGCTGTCGAACTTTCCCATCACCGTCTTCGACCGGACCGACACGAAGAAGCCGCGGTGGCCGACCTGGGGTGTGAAGCTCTCCGGGGAGCCCGTGGGCGGCAAGGACGAACCGGTGAAGAGTGCGTTGCGGATCGCCATCGGTTCGCTCGAAACCCTGCTGTCGGACTGGAATCGTTACCGGTTGCACGAGGAAGGTGTGAACCGGCGGACGGTGTACGTCGACACGACCGGGATTTCCGCCGTGGACTTCAGGCTCGGCGAAGAGGAGAAGAAGCGCCTCTTCGAAAGCGGCGAGAGGCCGCGCGGCGGTTTCTGGAAAAGATCGTGCCGCAATGAACTCGCCGGCGGTATTCCGGTGGGATGAGGGATAGGAGGATCCCATGCGTTATCGCCCGATCGGCAGTGACCCGGCGGACGGCCGCCTCGGCCGGTTCGTCCCGGACGACTGGCGTCACATCGAGCGCTATCCGTTGACCGCGCTCGCCACCGAGGACCGGCCCACCCGGTCTCCGGTCGTCATCGGTGTCAACTGGTACAAGGAATTCGACGTCCCCGAAAAGGACGAGAAATCCGGCGAGTTCTTCGTCGCGAAGGGCGGCGCCAAAACGCTCACCAGGATCCGCGGCGGGCACTGCGTCTGCCTCGAACCCGGTGAGTCGACCGACGGCGACACCCAGTACACGTTCTACGACCAAGGCAAGGAAGGCGCCTGCGTCGGCTTCGGCTGGTCGCGGTGCATGACGTTGTTCAACGGCGATCTGTACGCCGCGCGGTGGCTGTGGGACCAGTCGAAGCTGCGTGACGAATGGGGCGAGACCAACCCCGGTGACAACAACGGCACGTCGTGCCGTGCCGCCGCCGAGGTCCTGCTCGAACTGGGGCATGTCCCGTGGTCGGAGACCTACGCCGACGACGATCACGTCAAGCGGGCCGCCTACACGCCCGACGCCAAGAACGGCATCCATGCCTACCGCTGGGCGAAGACGGTCGACGAGGTGCACGAGGTGCTGGGCAACCCGCGCGCCGACGAACTGGGCGCCGTGCCGTTCCTCAACTCGTGGGGCTCGGGCTACCCGCACCGCACGTACCTGCCGGACGACGTCCTCGATCGGTTGATCAGGGAGGACGGCGAAGTCGGCCTGCCCACGGACCGGTAAACCCCCACCGGTCACGGGAAAGGGCCGTTCCGGGCGAAAGCCGGAGCGGCCCTTTTCCGGCTGTGGGTTCCGCTGTTCGCCCGGACCTCCGAACCGGACAAGAATTGTCAGCGACAGCCCCATTTCAGACACTTCGGGGCGGTCCTCACCCACCCGCACTGCCGGTGCTGAATCCATGCAGTATGGTCCGCGATTGACGCGATACCGGCGTTTCTCGTGAACGTATTCATCAATGGAGGTGGGTCGGTTGCACGTGCTGGCCGATGCGAACCTGCGGCTCGACGCAAGTCCGATCGACTACGTCCTGCTCGCCTTCTATTTCGCGCTGGTGCTCGGCATCGGGTACATGGCGAGAAGGTCGGTCTCGAGCAGCCTCGACTTCTTCCTCTCCGGCCGCTCGCTGCCCGCCTGGGTCACCGGTCTCGCCTTCATTTCGGCGAACCTCGGCGCGGTCGAGATCATGGGCATGTCGGCCAACGGCGTGCTCTACGGCCTGCCGACGGTCCACTACTTCTGGATCGGCGCGATCCCGGCGATGCTGTTCCTCGGCATCGTGATGATGCCGTTCTACTACGGCTCGAAGGTCCGCAGTGTCCCGGAGTTCATGCTCCGCCGGTTCGGCAAACCCGCCCACCTGGTCAACGGCATCAGTTTCGCGAGCGCGCAGATCCTCATCGCCGGCGCGAACCTGTTCCTGCTCGCCAGCGTGGTGAACCTCCTGCTCGGCTGGCCGCTGTGGGTGTCGATCATCGTCGCGGCCGCGGTCGTGCTCTCCTACACCGCGCTGGGCGGCCTCTCCGCCGCGATCTACAACGAGGTCCTCCAGTTCTTCGTGATCGTCGCGGCGCTGCTGCCGCTGACCATCGTCGGCCTGGTGAAGGTCGGCGGCTGGCAGGGCCTGGTCGACAAGGTCACCGCGAGCCCCGGCGGCGAAGCGCAGCTGCATTCGTGGCCGGGTGACAACCTCACCGGCTTCGGCAACAGCTTCCTTTCGGTCCTCGGTCTCGTCTTCGGTCTCGGTTTCGTGCTGTCCTTCGGCTACTGGACCACGAACTTCGTCGAGGTCCAGCGCGCGATGGCGTCGAAGAGCATGTCCGCCGCGCGGCGGACGCCGATCATCGGCGCCTTCCCGAAGATGCTGATCCCGTTCATCGTGATCATCCCCGGCATGATCGCCGCGGTCACCGTTTCCGAGTACGTCCAGGACAAGCAGGTCCTGCTCGACGGCGGCGACGCGCCCAGCGGGGTCACCGCGAACAACGCCATCCTGCTGCTGATGCGCGACCTGCTGCCGAACGGCATGCTCGGGGTCGCGCTCGCCGGTCTGCTCGCCTCGTTCATGGCCGGGATGGCCGCGAACCTGAGCTCGTTCAACACGGTCTTCACCTACGACATCTGGCAGTCGTACGTGAAGAAGAACGAGTCGGACGGCTACTATCTCCGGCTCGGCCGCCTGGTCACCGCGGTCGGCACCGTGCTCGCGATCGGCACCGCGTTCATCGCGTCGAACTCCGGGAACATCCTGACCTACCTGCAGGACCTGTTCTCCTTCTTCAACGCGCCGCTGTTCGCCACCTTCATCCTCGGCATGTTCTGGAAGCGGATGACACCGACCGCGGGCTGGGTCGGCCTCGTGTCCGGAACCGCCTCCGCGATCACCGTCTGGCTGCTGTCGCAGGCCGGGATCCTCGGGCTCACCGGGCAGGGCATCAGCTTCGTGGCCGCCGGTACGGCGTTCGTCGTCGACATCGCGGTCAGCGTCGGGGTCTCGCTCGCCACCGCGCCGAAGCCGGAGGCCCAGCTGGTCGGCCTCGTGTACTCCCTCACCCCGAAGGAGTCGCTGAAGCACGACGAAACCGGCGACGACGCGGGCTGGTACCGCAAGCCGGGCCTGCTCGCGGGCATCGTGCTGATCCTGACCATCGTGCTCAACATCGTCTTCTAGGAGGCCGGAGATGGCTGCGTCGCAAGCTCCCAAGAAGGCCGGCGTGTTCGACATCCGGCTGATCATCGCCCTGCTCATCGGCGGCTACGGGCTGGTGCTCACGATCATGGGCCTGTGGTTCACCACCGAGAAGGAGCTGGCCAAGGCCGCCGACGTCAACATCAACCTGTGGGCGGGCATCGGCATGCTGGTGTTCGCGGCGTTGTTCCTGCTGTGGGCGAAGCTGCGGCCCATCGTGGTGCCGCCCAGCACCGACGTCGAGGGCGGCGAATAGCCGGGTTGTCCGGACAGCCGCGAGGCGGTCCGGCTACCGTGCACCTCGTGTCGCTCACCCCTCGACGTCGCCGGATCGTGTCCGTGCTGGCCCTGGTCGCCGCACTCGGCGCGGTGTCGGCCTGCGGTCAGAACCTCGGCAAGTCCAACTTCGCCCGCACCACCGTCGCCGCCGAAGCCGGCTCCGGTTCGGTGCCCGACGGGGACATCAACGACCCGGCGGTCACTCCCGCGGTGATGCGCACGATCGATCCGTGCCCGCTGGTGGGCAAGGACGTGCTGAGCGGCCTCGGCACGCCCGAGGATCCGCAGCCGTCGACCATCTCGTTCGGCGGCTGCCGGACGAAGGTCGTCGACGCCGGAGGCAAGAAGCTCACGGTCTCCGTCGACATCGGCGCGTCGACGTACGTCTCGACCAGTGGTGTGACCGTTTCGGTGGTCGAGGGCCTGCCGCAGGTCGAGCGGAAGAGCAAGGACGGCAAGAGCTGCGATGTCGGCATCATGACGTTGCGCAAGCCTGAGCGCGGGGTGGGCTTCTCGGTCACCTACGACGGCGGCGACCCGTGCGGGACTGCCCGCGCGGTGGCCGCGAAGGCCGCGAAGGCCTTGCACGCGTCGCCGGCGAAGTTCCCCGCCGACGCGGGCACGCTGACCGCCGTCGACCCGTGCACCGCCGCGGACACGGGCGTCCTCGGTGAAGTCGTACCGCATGGCGCCACCATGCTGACGAGCTTCCACGCCTGTGACTGGACCCCGGGCTCCAATCCGCGGATCTCGATCGGCTTCCGCCCCGGTCGTCCGCCGGAGGTACGCGATGAGAGCAAGCAGATCGACATCGACGGCGTCACCGCCTACCAGAAGGTCGGCAGCAGCAGCTCCGCCGAGTGCAAGGTCGAGTGGCAGCACAAGCCGTGGGCCGGCGAGTACGTCGAGATCGTCAGTGTGATGTACAAGCACTACGACGAGAAGAAGGACGAAGCGGCGTCCTGCGGGAAGGCGGCGAAGATCGCCAAATCGGTGATCTCCAAGCTGCCGAAGCCCTGACGCTGGCGGCATCCGGCCGGGCGAGGTAGGAAGGGGACACCTCACCCACCGACGTGTCGGAGGCCGCTTTGAAGAAGATCATCAACGACCCGAAGACGGTGGTCGCGGAATCCTTGCGCGGACTCGCCGCGGCGCACGCGGACGTCCTGCGCGTGGCGGACGACCCGGCGATCGTGGTGCGCGTGGACGCGCCACTGGCGGGCAAGGTCGCGGTGATCTCCGGCGGCGGCTCCGGGCACGAACCGCTGCACGGGGGCTTCGTCGGACAGGGCATGCTCTCCGCCGCCGTTCCCGGCGCGGTGTTCACCTCGCCGACCCCGGACGCCGTGGAAGCCGCGGTCAAGGCCACCACCGGAGACGCGGGTGCGCTGCTCATCGTGAAGAACTACACCGGCGACGTGCTCAACTTCGAGACCGCCGCGGAACTCGCCGCCGCCGAGGGGCTGGACGTGCGCAGCGTGGTCATCGACGACGACGTCGCGGTCAAGGACTCCACCTACACCGCCGGCCGTCGCGGGGTCGGCGGCACGGTACTGCTGGAGAAGATCACCGGCGCCGCCGCCGAACGAGGCGACCGGCTCGACGCGGTGGAGACCTTGGCGCGCAAGGTGATCGGCCAGGTCCGGTCGATCGGCGTCGCGCTCACCGCGCCGACGGTGCCGCACGCGGGCGAGCCGAGTTTCGACCTCGCCGACGACGAGATCGAGTTCGGCATCGGCATCCACGGCGAACCCGGCATCGAAAGGACACCGGCCCTGTCCGCCGACGAACTCGTCGCGCGCATGGTCGACGCGGTGGTCACGGACCTGCCCTTCGGCGAGGGCGACAAGGTCCTGCTGTTCACGAACTCGATGGGTGGAACCCCGCTGGTCGAGCTGTACCTCGCTCACGGGATCGCCGAGCGGTTGTTGGCCGAGCGTGGGATCGTGGTCGAGCGGCGCCTGGTGGGGCCGTACATCACCAGCCTGGAGATGCAGGGGATGAGCCTGACGTTGCTGAAACTGGACGACGAGCTGACCGAGTTGTGGGACGCGCCGGTGAACACCCCGGCACTGAGGTGGGGAGTCTGATGGCCTGCACCGCCGAGACGCTCGCCGCCGCCTTGCGGGCGGCGGCCGCGGTGATCGCCGAGCATCGCGCCGAACTGGTCGACCTCGACCGCGCGATCGGCGACGCCGACCACGGTGAGAACATGGATCGCGGGTTCACCGCCATCGTGTCCGCTTTGGACACCGCGACTCCCGAGACCCCCTCAGCGGTCGCGAAACTGGCCGCCACGACGTTGATCTCGAAGGTCGGCGGTGCGGCGGGCCCGTTGTACGGCACGGCTTTCCTGCGCGCGTCGGTCAAACTGGGCGACGCGGCCGAAGTGGACGGACCGCTGCTCGTCGAGGCCCTGCGCGCGGCCCTCGAAGGAGTGCAGGCGCGCGGCAAGGCCGTCGGGGGAGACGCGACCATGGTCGACGCCCTGATCCCCGCCGTCGCCGCCGCCGAGGAAGCCTCCGGCTCCGACGTCGCGGTGATCCTGGCCGCGGCCGCCGACGCCGCGGACAAGGGCGCCGAGTCCACTGTGGACCTCGTACCGCGCAAGGGCCGGGCGTCGTACCTCGGCGAACGGGCCAAGGGACATATGGACCCTGGTGCCCGTTCGACGGCGTTGCTGCTGCGCGCGTTCGCGGAGGCCGCCAAGTGAGCGTCGGAATCGTACTCGTCTCCCACAGCGCCAAGCTCGCCGAAGGGCTGGCGGACCTCGCCGCGCAGATGGCGCCGGACGTCACCATCGCGGCGGCGGGGGGCCTGGCAGGCGGCGGGATCGGAACGGATTACGACGAGGTCGTCGCCGCGACGCAGCGCGCCGACGCGGGTGCGGGCGTCGTCCTGCTGTACGACCTGGGCAGCGCGCAGATGACCGCGGAACTGGCCGTCGAATCACTCGCCGACCCGTCGGCCGCGATCGTCGTGGACGCGCCGCTGGTCGAGGGCGCGATCGCCGCCGCCGTCGCGGCACAGGGCGGGGCGGATCGCGACGCCGTCGTCGCGGCCGCCGCTTCGGCGGGCGCTCCGCCGGACCTGACGTTCTACGAAGGTGCGCAGGACGGCGAGAGCAGTGTCGAAATCACGCTGCGGAACGAGGTCGGGCTGCACGCACGGCCCGCCGCGGTCCTGGTCCGGAGCATCGCCGGCCTGGACGCGGAGGTCACCGTACGGCTCGGCGACGAGACGGCGGACGCCAACAGCGTGCTCGCGCTGATGGCGCTCGGCGCCCGCCAGGGTGACCGGATCGAGGTCCGCGCGAAGGGGACGCAGGCCGAAGAAGCGCTCACCAAGGTCAAGGACCTCGTCGATCAGAACTTCGGCGAGTGAGCTGAGGACCCTTCTCGGCGGCCTCAAGTACGTGAAGGCCCCCTTCCTTGCGTCTAGCGCCGTGAAGGGGGCCTTCATGTACTTCGGCCCGGGCGGAGGCGATAGCAAAGGTCCCTTGATCCCTCGCGTGAGGAGCCCTTCTGCGTCACATGCAGGGGAAAGTCCCCGTCAGACGTCGTCCGCGAGTGACACTTACTCGATTCGGAGGGTGACAGCCGCTGCTTTCCGCGCCCCGGCGTGGCACGATCGGAGAAACTACCAGCGAGTAACCTCCGGAGGCCGGTTGTGGCGCGGGAAATCTCGAGTGTGGGAGTCATCGGTCTCGGCACCATGGGTGCCGGGATCGCCGAGGTGCTCGCGCGGAGCGGCGTGTCCGTCGTCGCGGTGGAGATCGACGACGACGGCGTGAGCCGGGGCCGTGGTCATCTGGAACATTCGACCGAACGGGCGGTGTCCGGTGGCAAACTCGACGCCGGCGGACGCGACGCGCTGCTCGGCCGGATCCGGTACACCACGTCGCTGACCGAACTGTCCGATGTGGACCTGGTGATCGAGGCGATCCCGGAGAGCCTCGAAGCGAAATTCGACGTGTTCGCGCAGCTGGACAAGATCACCGGCCCGGACACGATCTTCGTCTCGAACACCTCGTCGCTGTCGATCACCGAGATCGGGGTGCACACCGCGCGGCCGGGCAAGGTCGTCGGGATGCACTTCTTCAATCCGGCGCCGATCCTCAAGCTGGTCGAGATCGTCCGCACGGTCGTCACGGAACCCGACGTGATCACCGACGTCGTGGCGTTCGCCGAACGCCTCGGCAAGACCCCGGTGGTGATCGGGGACCGCGCCGGGTTCATCGCGAACGCCCTGCTGTTCGGGTATCTCAACCACGCGGTGCGGATGTACGAGCAGCGCTACGCCACGCGTGAGGATCTCGACGCGGCGATGCGGTTCGGCTGCGGGTATCCCATGGGGCCCTTGGCGTTGCTCGACCTCATCGGGCTGGACACCGCGTACGAGATCCTCGACACGATGTACCACCAGTCCCGCAACCGGTTGCACGCGCCGGCGCCGCTGCTGAAGCAGATGATCACCGCCGGACTGCTCGGCCGGAAGACGGGGCAGGGTTTCTACACCTACGACGAGCCCGATTCGCCGACGGTGACCGACGCGGTTACGAAGTCCACTGTGGACACCGCGTCGTCGCGGGAGGTACGCAAGGTCGGTGTCGTCGGCACCGGGACCATGGCGACCGGCATCGTCGAGGTCTTCGCGAAACGCGGCTACGAGGTCATCCTTCGGGCGCGCAGCGCGGAGAAGGCCGCGGCGTCCGTCGCGCGGGTGAAGAAGTCGCTGGACAAGGCCGTCGTCAAGGGCAAACTGTCCGAAGAGGACGCCGCCGCCGCGCTCGGCCGGATCTCGCCCGCGGTGGACTTCGAGGAACTGGCCGACGTGGACCTCGTCATCGAGGCGGTGGCCGAGGACCTCGCCGTCAAGCAGGCCGTTTTCGCCGCGCTCGACGACGTCGTGAAGCCGGGTGCGGTGCTGGCGACGACCACGTCCTCGTTGCCGGTCATCGAATGCGCGGCCGCCACCTCGCGGCCTTCGGACGTGGTCGGCGTGCACTTCTTCAACCCGGCGCCGGTGATGAAACTCGTCGAGGTCGTCTCGACCATCGCCACCGCGCCCGACGTGATCGCGACCGTCGACGCCGTCTGCGCGGCGGTCGGCAAACACCCCGTGCACTGCGGCGACCGGGCCGGGTTCATCGTCAACGCGCTGCTGTTCCCGTACCTCAACGACGCGGTGAAGATGCTCGAGGCGCACTACGCGGAGGCCGACGACATCGACACCGCGATGAAGGTGGGCTGCGGACTGCCGATGGGCCCGTTCGAACTGCTCGACGTCGTCGGGCTGGACGTTTCGCTGGCGATTCAGCGGACCCTGTTCAACGAGTTCCGTGAAGAGGGCTTCGCGCCCGCGCCGCTGCTGGAGCACCTCGTGACCGCCGGGCGGCTGGGCCGGAAGACCGGAAAGGGGTTCAAGGACTACTCGGCCCGGTAGCTTCGGTGGCATGCCGGTTTCCTCGGGGGTCAGGAAACGGATCAAGGAACTCCTCGATCCGGACGACGAGATCCACTACGTGTTCCCAGCCGACATCGTCGGCAGCTTCACTCCCAGCGTGTTCTTCGCGGTGACCCGCAAGACGATCACGATCCTGACCACCGGCCGGTGGAGCGGGAAGGCGCCGAAACACGTCATCTCGACGACGCTGCGCAACCACCGGATCGGGCCGGTCGAGACGGCGACCACCCCGTGGTTCAAGTTCAACGGCATCGACTACGAGATCGACGACGAATATGTCGCGGTGGTACGCGCGGCCGACGCCGAGATCTTGCGGGCAAAACCTGAAGATCCGCTGCCGGACCTCTAAGCTCGCGTGAGTGCGTCAGCTCACATACGACGGGATGCCCATCCCCGGCCTGAACGACCTGGTCCGGACGGCCATCCGGCTGCACCCCGCTCCCGGAGTGCCCGGTCCGGACGAAAGCCACTTCGGCGGCCCGCTGCTCTGGCCGTCCGACGAGCCGTGGCCGGAGTGCCCGGTGACCTGGCCGCCAGACCCGGACGCGTCCGACGACGCGTGGGCGGCCGGGCATCCGCTCGACGAGCCGGTCCCGGGGATGGTCGGCGCGGCGCAGTTCTTCCGGGACGACTTCCCGGAGCTGCCCTTCCCGGAGGGCACCGACGTCCTGCAGATGCTGTTCTGCCCGATGGAGCACGACAGCCCGTATCACCAGGGGCCCGCGGTGCGGCTGATCTGGCGTGATTCAGGCGAGGTGCGGGACATCGCGGACCCGCCGCCCGGCCCCGAGGACGCCGAAGCCGCCTACCTGCCGGAACCCTGCGTTTTCGAACCGTGCTCGATCGACGAGCTGCCCCGGCTCTGCGACTTCCCGGCGGAGACCCGCACCGCGCTCGGCATCCCCGAGGGCTCGGGCGACGAGCCGGAGGGCTGGCCCGAGCTGGGCCACTATTCGAAGATCGGCGGCTGGACCGCTTGGGACGCGACCGATCGGTACGACCTGGGCTGCCGGGAGTGCGGTGCCGAACTGCGCCAGACGATCGCGCTGGCCACGGAGGAGCACGAGGTCGGCTGCGGATGCGAAGCAGGCGAAGGCGAGCCGGCGGGCTGGTCGTTCAGTCGTCAGGGGGTGTTGAACGTCTTCACCTGCCCCACCGACGTCACGCATCCCTTCAAGGTCCGGATCGATTAGACCGGCGGTAGCAAAGGTCCCCCGCTCCAGTGCTGGAAGACCAGGTTGGTGTGTACCCTGGCGACTTCGTCGCGGGCGGTCAGTTCGTCGAGCACCAGCCGTTGCAGCTCGGTCGCCGAGGCGGTGGCGACATGCGCGAGGAAGTCGTCCGGGCCGGTCAGGTGGTAGACGGCGCGGACCTCGGGCAGCGACAGCAGATGCTCGACGAACGAGTCGACCAGCGCCCGCCGGTGCGGGCGGACCTGGACGAACAGGAGCGCTTCGAGCGGGCGGCCGAGTTTGGCGGCGTCCACCTCCGCCCGCTGGCCGGTGATCACCCCGAGTTCCCGCAGCCGGTTGACGCGGTCGAGACAGGTCGAGGGCGCGATGCCGACTTCGGCGGCCAGATCCTTGTTCGAGATCCGGGCGTCATTCTGGAGAAGCCGCAGAATTCGAAGATCAACCGTGTTCAGTTCGACAGAATCCGACATCGGCGAATGATATCCGAGGATATTGCGATAGGTCCGGAGAAAATCGCACCATCTGGAGTATGACCGCAACGCTGCGCACCCGAGCCGTCCACGCCGGCCGTGACGATCTCACGGACCTCGGCGTCCACGCCGCTCCGCTCGACCTGTCCACGACCTACCCGTCGCGGGACAGCGTCGAGGAGGCGGGCCGCATCGACGAATTCGCCGCTTCGGGCTCGCTGTCCGGGCTCCCGGTCTACGGGCGGCTGAGCAACCCGACCGTCGAACGGTTCGAGAAGGCACTCGCCGAACTCGAAGGCTTCGACGACGCCGTCGCGTTCGCCACCGGCATGGCCGCGGTGTCGGCTTCGCTGCTCGCCGCCGTCGCGCAGGGCAAACGGCATGTCGTCGCCGTCCGGCCGGTCTACGGCTGCACCGACCACATGCTCACGTCCGGTCTGCTCGGCACCGAGGTGACCTGGGCCGATCCGGAAGGCGTCGTGTCGGCGCTGCGGCCCGACACCGGGCTGGTGCTGCTGGAAACACCCGCGAACCCGACCCTGCGCGAGGTCGACATCGCCGAGATCGTCCGCGCCGCGGGCGAGGTCCCGGTGCTGGTCGACAACACGTTCGCGACTCCCGTGCTCCAGCGGCCGGGACGGCACGGCGCCCGGTTCGTCCTGCACAGCGCGACCAAGTTCCTCGGTGGCCACGGCGACGTCATGGGCGGCGTCGTCGCTTGTAGCGCCGAAGACGCGGGGATGTTGCGGCAGATCCGCTTCGCCACCGGAGGCGTCCTGCACCCACTGGCCGGGTACATGCTGCTTCGCGGCCTCTCGACCCTTCCGCTGCGCGTCAACGCCGCGTCCGCGACGGCCGCCGAACTCGTCGAGCGGCTTCGCGGTCACGCGAACGTGAGCGCCGTGCACTACCCGGCCGTCGGCGGTCCGCTGATCGCGTTCGAGGTCGACGGAGATCCGCACGCGCTCATCGGCGCGGTCCGGTTGATCACCCCGGCCGTCAGCCTCGGCAGCGTCGACTCGCTCATCCAGCATCCCGCGTCGATCAGCCACCGGATCGTGGCCGAGGACGACCGGCGCGGCGCGGGGGTCACCGACCGGCTCATCCGCATGTCGGTGGGACTGGAGGACGTCGAGGACCTCTGGCACGACCTGGATCAGGCACTCAAGACGTGCTGAATGCTGCGATCGTCGTCACCGTTATGTCGACAAATCGTCCGGCCTGGCTAACCTGGTCGGGTGAAAGATCTGGTCTCGTCCTGGGTGGAATCTTCGGCTCGTAGCACGCTTTCCCGGCTGCACCAGCAGATCGGTGTCGCCGGGCTCGCCGCGGCGGCGGCCCTGCCCGGGCTGTCGGCCGTCTTCGATCAGCACTCCGCCGCGGTGCGGGACATCCTCGCGGCGGGGGTCGAAGGTTCGGCGGCGGTCGCCGGGGTCGTCCTGCTCGCCGGCTACACGCGAGGGTTGCTCGACGAGGCCAGGATCAAGGGGTGGACGTTTCGTCCTCCGGCCGATCTGTCCGCTTGGACCACCAGTGACTGGATGACCGCGCGGCTGGTCGGCGTGTGTTCGCTGGCCGCCACGATCGACGACCGGCCGACCGGGAGCGGGTAGGGCGGCCGGACGCCCCACCCGCTCCCGGGGAAGGTCAGCGGTACTCCGGCGGAGGGGGCATGTTTCCACCGGGGGGCCGCTGGCCGGGATCCTGGTGCTGGGACACCTGACCCTGGCTGGACGGGAACTGCTGGTGCGGCGTCGGCTGCTGACCCATCCGGTTCTCCTCGGCCGCGTGGTGCCCGGCGGACACCGGCTGGCCGACCGTCGTGCGCTCGGTCGGCACGTCACCCGAACGGCCGGCGTCTTCGCGACCGCGCTGGTAGGCCTCGGCCTGCGCCTTCGCGGCGGGGATCTCCGCCTCGGCCCGGCCGAGCCAGGTCTCCCAGCGCTGCTGCATCGGCTTGATGAGACCACCGCCGACACCGACGACGGCGATGCCGCCGACCGTGGCGAGCACGGTGATCAGCACCGGCAGCGTGACCGCGGTGGCCACGCCGATCTGGTTCAGCGCGGCGATCGCACCGAGACCCCAGATGAACACCGAAGCGATGGTGGCGAGCACCTTGCCGTAGGAAACGCCGGCGAGGGCGTTGGCGACCAGATCCTTGACCGCCTTGGCGATCGCGCCGGCGATCACCACGATGATGATCGCGACGATGGCGCGCGGCAGCCAGGCGACGATGTCGTTGAGCAGCGAGCTCACCGGGTTCGGGCCGAACACGCCGAACGCGAACTGCAGGGCGATCAGCAGGATCGCGTAGTAGACGATCTTGCTGATGATGTCCGACGCGTCGAACTGGCTTCGCGCGAGCATCTGTTTGAAGCCCCCGCGTTCGAGGAGCCGGTTGAACCCGACCTTCTCGAGCACCATGCTCACGGCTTTGGCGAGCGCCTTCGCGATCAGCCAGCCGATGAGCAGGATGACCAGGAACGCGAGTAGTTTCGGGACGAAGGTGGCGACCGAACTCCAGGCGCTCGACACGCCTTGACCGAAGTCGACGGCCGCCAGTGCTGATGTGGCCACTGGACGTTCTCCCTTCCACCTTGGAGCTTCCAGGCTGGTGGGAACGGGTTACCCGCCGTTCGGACGATCACACGGTGAGCCACCCGAACGGGTGGGTCAGCCGCAGCAGCCGCCTCCGCAGCAGCCGCCTCCGCCCGCGGGAACGGGGGCCGGTCCGGAAGCCGAACCGGTCAGCGCGACGGTCGTCAACAGCTTGACGGTGTCCTGGTGACCCTCCGGGCACGGCGCGGGCGCGCCGGACTGGCTCATCGGCCGCAGCAGTTCGAAGGTCCCGGCGCATTCGCGGCAGCGGTAGGCGTAAGTCGGCATGTCCGGCATTATCCCATCTCCTCCCGGCTTCGGGATGGCAAGCTGGCCGGGTGGAACTGCCTGTCGCGGCGCATGTGCCGCATCTCGGCCAAGTCGTCCCGTCCGTGCTGTCCGCCCTCGGCGCCGGCGGGTTCGCCAACTCCTTGAGCCTGGCGGAGACGGCCGGCGCCTGCGTCCTGCTCATCGACGGTCTCGGCTGGGAACTGCTGGCCGAGCACGCCGCCGACGCGCCCGTGCTCACCCAGCTGGCGAAGTCGCCGCTGCGGGTCGGTTTCCCGGCGACGACGGCGGCCGGTCTCGGCGCGATCGGCACGGGGCTGGCCTCGGGGGAGCACGGCCTGGTCGGCTACAGCTTCGAGGTGCCGGGCGCCGGTGTCCTGAACGCGTTGCGCTGGACCAGCCACGTGGACGGCGGCGATCTCCGCGGTGTTCTGCCGCCGCGCGAAGTCCAGCCCCTGCCGACGACGTTCGAACGCGCGGCGGCCGCCGGGATCGCGACCAGTGTGGTGTCTTCGGCGAAGTTCGCCGACACCGCGCTGACCCGCGCGACGCAGTCGGGTGCGCGTTATGTCGGCGTCCACGCGCTCGGCGACCTTGCCGCCCGCATCCTGCACTGCCTCGAAACGCGGCCGGCGTTCTGCTGGGGCTATCACAGCGAACTCGACATGCTGGGCCACGTCTACGGGCCCGGTTCGGCGCCGTGGCGAATGCAGCTGCGCCACGTCGACCGACTGGTCGAGTCCATTGTGGACGGACTGCCGCCCGGTTCGCTCCTCGCGGTCGTGGCCGACCACGGCATGGTGACCGTCGAGGGCGCGCTCGACATCGACGAGACACCCGCGCTGCTCGGCGGCGTCCGGGCGATCGGGGGTGAGGTCCGGGCACGGCACGTCTACAGCGAACCGGGCGCCGAGGCCGACGTGCTGGCGGCCTGGCGCGAGGTGATCGGTGACCGGGCGTGGATCCTCCCGCGCGACGAGGCCGTCGAGGCGGGCTGGTTCGGGCCGGTCTCCGACCGGGTCCGCCCGCGCATCGGCGACGTGGTCGTGGCGTCGAAGGGGCGGTTCGGGCTCGTGCGGGAACTGGCCGAGGCCGTCGAGTCCTCCTTGGTCGGCCAGCACGGCTCGCTGACGCCGGCCGAACAACTCGTCCCGCTGGTCCTCGCGCACGGCTAGCCTCGCATTTCGTCCTCTGAATGCGGTCCTTGCGCGTGCAACTACCGCATTCAGAGGACGAAACGCGTCAGGCGGGCTTCCGGGCCGAGAACTTCACGCTCCGCTTCGGGACGTGATCGACGTCGACGTCGGTGAACCCGGCGCCGGTGAGCCGGGGCCAGAGCGAAACCGGGTCGAGCGCGTTCATCGTGTCGCCGAGGTGGAAGAGCCGGAACGGCACGTTCGCCAGACTGTCGATCGCGCGCAGGACACCGCCGGGGCGGAGCACCCGGAACGCTTCGGCGAAGATCGCGTTCTGCAACGCCGTCGTCGGCACGTGATGCAGCATCGTGAAGCAGACGACCGCCGAGAACTCGCCGTCCTCGAAGGGCATCGCCGCGCCGTCGCCCCGGACGATCCGTACCCGGCCGCCGAATTCCCGCTCGAGCAGTTCCGCCGAGGTCCCGTCGATCTCGATCGCGGTGAGCCGGGGGACGAGCCGGACGAGCGCGCGGGTGGTCGCGCCGAAGCCGGGGCCGATCTCGAGTACGGAGTCGCCGAGGTCGAAACCGGCGACGTTGCCCGGCATCTCGGCGGCGACGGCTTTCGCCCACAGCGCGGAACTGCAGAGCTTGCGGTGTACCAGGTTCATCGGCATGAATCCGAAGCTAGCCGTGACCGGTAGACGATAGGCTGCCAAGTGATGTCGAGAATCGGACTCCTGCCCCCGATGCCGACGGCGATGGTGCTCGGCGAGATGGACCTGCCCGCCGGTACATGGCTTCCGTGGCACGAGCACGACGGTCATCAGCTCGCCTGGGCGGCGCGGGGGATCTTGAGCGTGAACGTCGGCGAGCGGTATTGGGTGCTGCCGCCGACGCGAGCGCTGTGGATCCCGGCCGGTGTCGTGCACCGCACCGGCGCCACCGCGCAGACCGTGTTGCGGGGGATCTACGCCGCTCGAGACCGGTGCCCGGTGCACTGGCTCGAACCGACGCTTATCGCCGTCCGCCCGTTGCTGCGCGAACTGCTGGAGCACCTCGGCGCGGCCGACCTCCGCGACGACGCGCGCCGCCGGGCCGAGGCCGTCGCCTTCGACCTGCTGGACCCGGTGGACGTCGTGCCGATCACCGTGCCGATGCCGTCGGACGGGCGTGCGCTGACCGTCGCGCGGGCGGTGATCGCCGATCCGGCGGATCGCCGCGGCCTCGCGGATTTCGCCCACGACGCGGGTGCGAGCGAGCGCACGCTCGCGCGGCTGTTCCTCACCGAATGCCGGACGACGTTCGGCGCCTGGCGGGTGCAGGCCCGGCTGCGCGCGGCCTTGCCGCTGCTGGCCGAGGGCATGCCGCTGACCGCGGTCTCCCGCCGGATCGGCTACTCCTCGCCGAGCGCGTTCGTCGCCGCCTTCCGCCGGGCGGTGGGTGTGACACCGGGCGCTTACTTCGGCGGCTAGCGCGGCGTGATCCGGTGGCCGTCACGCGTGATTGGACAAACGACACGCTCGCGGCACACTCGGCCGTATACCGTTTCGGCGTGCCACGACGTAACCGGCCCGAACGCGGTAACCGCCCCGACCTCGGCGCGTCCACCGGCTGGGCGCGTTCCGAATCCGCCACCGACGGCGAATGGCTGGTGCGTACCGTGCCCGGCGCGCAGGCCACCAAGGACTACCGCTGCCCCGGTTGCGACCACGAGATCCGGCAGGGCACCCCGCATGTGGTCGCCTGGCCCGCCGACGACATCGGCGGGGTCGCCGACCGCCGCCATTGGCACAAGGCGTGCTGGGGCGCGCGGTCCCGGCGCCGTCCCGGACGCTGGTGACTCAGCGCCGCATGTGCAGTGAGGGCGCTCCTGCGAATTCCTCCTCCGTGTGGATTTTGAAGCCGAGCCGCTCGGCGACCCGGACCGACGGCACGTTGGACACCATGATGTCGGCGATCACCGGGATGTCGGGGATCTCCCGGTCGGCCCATGCGACGACGGCGGCCGCCATCTCCGTCGCATAGCCCTTGCCCCAGGCGAACGGCCAGAAGCGGTACGCGAGGTTCAGCACGCGCTCGCCGTTCCATTCGTGATAGCGGACGCCACCGAAGCCGGCGATCACCTCGGGATCGTCCAAAGCGGACACCGCGAGATAGCCGAACCCGTGCTCGGCCCATTGCTTCATCCAGGCGTCGTACAGCTCCCGCGCACCCTCGACGGTGTGCGGCACGGGGTTGAACCTGTTCGTCTCCGGATCGGCCTGCAGCGCGACGATGTTCTCGCGATCCGCCTCGCGCAGCCGCCGCAACAGCAGCCTCTCCGTCTTGATCTCTGTCAGCACGGATCCGACGGTAGCGCCGGGGTGCGACAGAATTAACGTCATGAAGGATCTCCCGCTGGTACTGCTGCACGCCTTCCCCGTCGACGCCCGCATGTGGGACGCGGTCCGCGCGCCGCTCTCGGAACGTCTGCGGCTGATCACCCCGGACCAGCGCGGCCTCGGTCGCAGCCCGCTGCCGGAGACGGACCGGGAACCGGATCTGGACGATGCCGCCCGCGACGTCGTGGCACTGCTCGACCGGCTCGGACTCGACAAAGTCGTCCTCGGCGGCTG
Source organism: Amycolatopsis sp. NPDC041971 (assembly GCF_055588925.1). NCBI lineage: Bacteria > Bacillati > Actinomycetota > Actinomycetes > Pseudonocardiales > Pseudonocardiaceae > Amycolatopsis > Amycolatopsis sp. NPDC041971. The sequence goes on from NZ_JBVJCE010000003.1 coordinate 474,478, forward strand.
CTCGATGGGCGGCTACCTGACGATGGCGGTGCTGCGTCTCGCACCGGAACGGGTGGGCGGGCTCGTGTTCATCGACACGAAGGCGACGGCCGACACCCCCGAAGCCGCCCAGGCCCGGCACGACGTCGCGGCCCGGGTCGAGGCGGAAGGAGCCGGATGGATGCCCGACGCCGTCACGCCCGGACTGCTCGCCGAAAAGGCAGGCCCGGAGGTGACCGGACGACTTCGCGAACTGATCACGACGCAGCCTCCGGCGGGAATCGCGTGGGCGGCGCGTGCGATGGCGGCCCGGCCCGATTCGCTCGAAACGCTGCGGGCGGTGGAAGTGCCGGCGCTGGTCGTGGTCGGCGAAGAGGACGGCCTGACCCCACTGGAGGCGGCGAACACTCTGATGGAAACGCTGTTGGACGCGACCTTGGTCGTACTTCCGGAGGCGGGACATCTGACGCCGCTGGAGGATCCGGCCGGCGTCGTCGAAGCGATCTTGGGCTGGTACCCCGCGTGAGAAACGCTCGGGGGTAACGCTCGGGGGTAACGCTGGGGGCGAGGTGCTTTCCCCCGCATTTAGTCCTCTGGATGCGTGGGTGGGCGGGAGTGGGTGCACGAATCGGGACGTCGAATGTCGCGATTCCTTCATCGTCGCGAGGTCGTCCCGGCCCTTAGGCGCATCGAGAGGACTAAATGCGCTGGAAGTAGCGCTCCAGAGCGGCCTCGGCCTCCGGGAGCCGCTCCGGGAACCGCCGCGCGATCACGAATCGCCAAGGAACCTCGAACAACCGCCGCAACGCGATGAACGGTTCCAGCGACGAGGGCGTCACGTCCGCCGGGTATTCGTCCAAAGCGGCGGGGCCTGCCTCCGCGTAGAGCACGCCGAGGTCCCAGCCGAGCGGGCCGCGCCAGGTGTCCTCGAAATCGAGCCAGCACGGTCCGGCCGCCGTCGCGATGACGTTGCCCCGATGAGCGTCCCCGTGCAGCGGCCGGACCTCGTCCGCCGGAAGCGCCGCCACGACCCGTTCGAGTTCTTCGGACAACCGCGGCGCCGCGCCGCACCCATGGCGGAACCGTGCTCGTCGAGCAACGTCCGGAGTGCACGGACCGGTCCGAATTCGGGTAGCTCGCCGGGGTAGTCCGCGAGCGCGGCGTGCACCCGGGCCAGTGAGATCGCCACCTCGCGCGGCGACAGCGTGTGCCCCGGTTCGTGCGGCGTGTAGTGCCAGAGAGTGACCGGAAGGCCGTCGGCGAAATGTGGTCCTGCCGGGGGGTTCGTGGTGGGTGAGACGACGAGCACACCACGTTCCGTAAGGTGGCTCGACAGCTCGACGTCGCGCAAGAGCCAGTGCTCTGGGGAGGAGCGCGCGAGGCGCGTCGTGGCGGGCACCCGCGCCACCACCGGACCCAGTCTCACCAGCACGTTCGACTTGAAATGCAGGACCTCGGGGGCATCGGTGGGCAGCCCGTACCGAGCACCGACGGCGACCGCCGCGGCCACTCCCGCACGCGTGTGTTCGTCGGTCACGGCGCGATCTTGCCAGCCGGTGCGCGCGACTGTCGGTAGTGAGGGCTACGATCCCCACTAGCCGCCGGAGTGGGTCCCGAACCCGCCCGGCGACCGGAAATTGACCACCACAAGGTTTGAGTGTTGGAGGCAGGAGTGACGGCCGTAGCCCCCAAGCCGATCGCCACGCGCCCGTATCCCGCGCGGGAGTCGGTAAAGGGTTCGTACCTGCTGCGGTTGTTCCGCACGACGGACCACAAGCAAATCGGCATCATGTACCTGGTCACGTCGTTCGCCTTCTTCATGGTGGGCGGCGCGATGGCGATGCTGATCCGCTCCGAGCTGGCGCGTCCCGGGCAGCAGTTCCTTTCGCAGGAGCAGTACAACCAGCTGTTCACCATGCACGGCACGATCATGCTGCTGCTGTACGCGACGCCGATCCTCTTCGGTTTCGCGAACTTCATCCTGCCGCTGCAGATCGGTTCGCCCGACGTCGCCTTCCCGCGGCTGAACGCGTTCTCGTACTGGCTGTACCTCTTCGGCGGCCTGATCGTGATGTCCGGCTTCCTGACCCCGGGTGGCGCCGCCGACTTCGGCTGGTTCGCCTACACCCCGCTGTCGGACGCCATCCACTCGCCCGGCGTCGGCGCCGACCTGTGGATCTCCGGTCTGGTCGTGTCCGGTCTCGGCACCATCCTCGGTGGCGTCAACATGATCACCACGGTGATCTGCCTGCGCGCGCCGGGTATGACGATGTACCGGATGCCGATCTTCACCTGGAACATCCTGGTCACCAGCATCCTGATCCTGCTGGCGTTCCCGATCCTGACCGCGGCCCTGATGGGCCTGCTGGCGGACCGGCATCTCGGGGCGCATGTGTTCGACCCCGCGAACGGCGGCGTGATCCTCTGGCAGCACCTGTTCTGGTTCTTCGGCCATCCAGAGGTCTATATCGTCGCGCTACCGTTCTTCGGGATCGTGTCGGAGATCTTCCCGGTCTTCAGCCGCAAGCCGATCTTCGGCTACAAGGGCCTGGTCTGGGCGACGCTGGCGATCGCCGCGCTGTCGGTGGCCGTGTGGGCGCACCACATGTACGCGACCGGCGCCGTGCTGCTGCCGTTCTTCTCCTTCATGACCTTCCTGATCGCGGTCCCGACCGGGGTGAAGTTCTTCAACTGGATCGGCACGATGTGGAAGGGCCAGCTGTCCTTCGAGACGCCGATGATCTTCTCGATGGGCTTCATCGTCACGTTCCTCTTCGGCGGACTGACCGGCATCATGCTGGCCGCGCCGGCGATCGACTTCCACGTGTCCGACAGCTATTTCGTCGTCGCGCACTTCCACTACGTGCTCTACGGCACGATCGTGTTCGCCACGTTCGCCGGGATCTACTTCTGGTTCCCGAAGATCACCGGCCGCATGATGGACGAGAAGCTCGGCAAGTGGCACTTCTGGACCACGTTCATCGGCTTCCACGCCACGTTCCTGGTGCAGCACTGGCTGGGTGCCGAAGGCATGCCGCGCCGGTACGCGGACTACCTGCAGTCGGACGGGTTCACCACGCTGAACACGATCTCGACGATCGGCGCGTACATCCTCGGTGCTTCGACGCTGCCGTTCATCTGGAACGTCTTCAAGAGTTACCGGTACGGCGAGATCGTCACGGTGGACGACCCGTGGGGCTACGGCAACTCGCTCGAATGGGCGACGTCCTGCCCGCCGCCGCGGCACAACTTCACCGAGCTGCCGCGGATCCGGTCCGAGCGGCCGGCGTTCGAGCTGCACTACCCGCATATGGTCGAGCGCATCCACAAGGAGGGTGAGATCGGCTTCTTCGGGAAGCAGAAGGTCAACTCCCACCGCGCGCCGTCCCAGGTGCTCACCGAGGCGGCCATGCCGGGTGACCACTCCAAGGACAACTCCAGCGAGAAGTGACCCGATAAGCGGAAATGGCGCGTGCCCTGCCTCACACCGAGGTGCGGTACGCGCCTTTTTCGTGCCCGGCTACGAAAGACTGAGTCCGTGACGCAGACACCAGTTCTCATCACCACCACCGGTCCCGACAAACCGGGTGTGTCCTCGGTGCTGTTCGCCGTGCTGTCGCGCCACGATGTCGACGTGCTCGACGTCGAGCAGGTCGTGATCCGCGGCCAGCTGGTGCTCGGCGTGCTCGCCGGGGTGTACCGCGACCCCGAAGGCCTGCAGGAATACGTCGAGCAGGCGATGGCATCGGTCGGGATGCAGGTCGAGGTGAAGATCGGCTCGGCCATCGGCGCGGACCCGTTCGCCATCGGCAAGAAGGATTCGACGCATGTCCTGCTGATACTCGGCCGCCCGGTCACCGCGCGGGCGTTCTCCGACGTCGCGCGCCGCCTCGCCGCGCTGGACGTCAACATCGACTCGATCCGCAGTGTCGCCGACTATCCGGTCACGGGACTGGAGCTGTACGCCTCGCTCGCCCAGGACACCCCGGCGGCCGACGCCGCGCTGCGCACCGCGCTGGCGGACGCCGCCGTCGAGGCCGGGATCGACATCTCGGTCGAGCGGGCCGGGCTCGCCCGCCGCGCCAAGCGACTGGTCGTCTTCGACGTCGATTCCACGCTCATCCAGGGCGAGGTCATCGAGATGCTCGGCGCGCACGCCGGCGTCGAGCCGCAGGTCCGCGAAATCACCGAAGCCGCGATGCGCGGCGAGCTGAACTTCAGCGAATCGCTGGAGCGCCGCGTGGCGCTGCTGGAAGGGCTCCCGGAGACGGTGCTCGACGAGGTCGCCGCGTCCATCGAGCTCACCCCTGGCGCGCGCACTACCATCCGCACGCTGAAGCGGATGGGTTTCCGCTGCGGGGTCGTTTCGGGCGGGTTCACCAAGATCATCCAGTCCCTCGTGGACGACCTCGGTCTCGATTTCGCCGCCGCGAACGAACTCGAAGTGATCGACGGCAAGCTCACCGGCCGGGTGGTCGGGGAGATCGTCGACCGCGCGGGCAAAGCGGTGGCGCTGCGCCGGTTCGCCGACGAGTACGAGATCTCGCTGGAGCAGTGCGTCGCGGTCGGTGACGGGGCGAATGACATCGACATGCTGTCGGTCGCCGGAATGGGCGTCGCCTTCAACGCGAAGCCCGCGCTGCGCGAGGTCGCCGACACCGCGCTTTCGCATCCGTACCTCGACGCCGTGCTGTTCCTGCTCGGGGTCACCAGGGCCGAGATCGAGGCCGCCGACGCGGCCGACGGGCTCGAGTTTTCCCGGCCATGAGCGTGCTGGAACCGCTGGCCGCGCGCTACGCGTACTGGCTCGGACTCCCCGCGGAAAGCACGGTGCTGATGCGCTCTCAGCGGGAAAGAGCACTTCGAGCGGAAGACACCTCCGACGAGGATCCCGCCGAGGTCCGCGCCATGCCGGTGATCCTGCGGATGGAACGCGCCGAACCGCCGTCGCGGACCGCGTTGCTGGAAGCCGCCGCGGCGGCCGCGATCGCGGTTTGTCTCGACGAACGTGCCGAGCCCGAGGGCGAATGGCATGAGCCGCTCAAGGCGTGGGTCGACGGCCGGATCCGCAAGGTCGCCCGGCGTGCGCGCGGCGCCCATTGGCACGCTGTTCAGGAGCTGCCCGGCATCACCATCGAGGTGGCCGGGGCCGAGGCGCGGGCGTTGCTGCCCGGCCGCGTCGTCGACACCCCGAAAGAGGTCTCGCGGTTGCAGATCTCCGGGAGTGAACTCCCCGCCGACGAGCCCGAGCCCGCGCCGGGCGGTCTCCCTCGGTTGCTGCTGAACCCCGAGGTCTCGATGACCGTCGGCAAGGGCGCCGCCCAGGTCGGGCACGCGACGATGATCCTGGCCTCGCTGCTGGACGAAGCCGAACGGGCGGCCTGGGCAGAGACCGGGTTCCGGTGCTCGGTGCGGACTCCGCCGGTCGCGACCTGGAAGGCACTGTGCCCGGTCGAGGATCCGGAGGGCTCGTGGCGCCGCGACGGCGTCGTCGCGGTCCGGGACGCCGGGTTCACCGAAGTCGATCCCGGAACAGTCACGGTCCTAGCCCGAAGGGCCTAGCCTCTTATACTCCCCATATGGGTGACCGGCTGATCGCCGGGCGCTATCGCTTGGGGGAGCGGATCGGCGCCGGGGGCATGGGTGTGGTCTGGCGTGCCACCGATCTGGACCTCGGCCGGGTCGTCGCCCTCAAGCGTTCGCAGGCCGGGGACAGCGGCCAGATCCGGCGCGAGGCGCGGATCGGCGCGGGTCTGCACCATCCGAACGTCGTCACCGTCTTCGACGCCGTGATCGACGGTGACGACCGCTGGCTCGTCATGGAGTACCTGCCTTCGCGCAACCTCGCCGACGTCATCGACACCGACGGGCCGCTGTCACCCGGCAAGGTGGCGAAGATCGGCGTCCAGCTCGCCGCCGCGCTCGCGGCGATGCACGAGAAGGGCATGGTCCACCGCGACCTCAAACCGGGCAACGTCCTGGTGGCCGACGACGGCACCGCCAAACTCACCGACCTCGGCATCGCGCAGTGGGCGGAGGTGACCCGAACCGGTGGCGGCCTCGACGTCGGCACTCCCGGCTACGTCGCGCCCGAGATGGCCGAAGGGCGTCAGGCGGGCGCCGCGGCGGACGTGTTCTCGCTCGGCGCGACACTTTTCGCCGCCGTCGAGGGCACGTCGGTGTGGGGCGACGCGAGCGTGGGACCGTTCGTCCAGCTCCGGCGGGCGACGTCGTACTCCGTGGAGCCGATCCGCCGGGCGGGATCGCTGGCGCCGGTGCTGACCGAACTGCTGCGACGCAAACCCGCCGGTCGGCCGGACGCCGTCCGCGCGGCCGAGTTGCTGTCCGGAATCGCGGATGTCGCCGTTCCCGCGCGGTCGCGGCGGTTCCGGATGCCCGGGCGGGCCGTCGCGATCGGCGCCGTCGCGGTGGTGCTGGTGCTGGTCGGAGGTCTGCTCTACGCCACCAGGGAACCAGCGTCGATGGCGGCCACACCATCCGCCGATTCCCTCGGCGATCGACGGACGGCGGATCCGTGCGCGCTCGTGGAGCCGGCCGTGCTGAAGCACCTCGGAACCCCCGAACCGGACACCGCCGGCGGCAATTTCAACTCGTGCGGCGTCCTCCTGCGCCTGAGCGCGGACGAGGAGGACATCGTCGACATCCGGCTCGAACTGACGTCGTCGTCGTCACCCCTGCTGGACAAGCCGATGCCAGGGCACCTGATCGTGCGCGAGTTACCGAGCGGCTCCGAAGACAAGTGCGCACGGGGTGTCCCGCTGCCGGACGGCAACCAGGTGTGGGTGCACGCCCGGCACATCCGGAACTGGCACGCGCACCTGTGCGATTACGTCGATCCGGTGGCCGCGCACGCGGCGGACGTGCTGAACCGGGAGACGGTCAAGCGGCGTCCCGCTCCGTTTCCCGCCGGTTCGCTCGGGAGCCTCGACGCCTGCGCCCTGGGCGGGAACCTGCCGCGGGCGATCGTCGGCGGCCCGGCCGGGCCGGACCCGGTCTTCGGCAACTGGGAGTGCTACTGGAATTATCGCGAGACGGAGGTGACGATCCGGTTCGAACGGGAGCGGGTGCCGTTCGAAGACGAGGGCAGGCGCGTCGCTCTCGGATCGCGGGAGGCCTTCGTCGAGATCTCGACGGAGTGGAAGGCTTGCCCAGGCCGAGATCCCGCACCGGACCTTCACCGGCGACGGCCGTGCCATGATCGAGACGGTGGAGATCTACGTCGCGGACAAGGTCAAGAAGCCGCAGGAGATGTGCCCGGCCGCGGAACGGCTCGCCGGCGAGATCGCCCCTAGGCTGCCGCCACTCTGAACGGGTGGCGGCCGACAGACCCTGAAAGGGAAACCGTGTCTTTGGAAGTCCAGCGCGACGGCGAGCACCGCTTCATCGGCCGCAACGAACGCGGCGCCGAGGTCGTGATCGGTCGCAAGGGCGCCGAGGGCGCCTTCTCACCCGCCGAACTGCTTCAGATCGCGGCGGCGGGCTGCTCGGCCGTGACCGCCGAGAACCTCATCACGCGCCGGATCGGGGAGGACTCGAAATTCCGGGTCGGCGTGACCGCGGACAGGCGCGAAGGCGCTTCGGAGCTCGACGCGGTCCATGTGGCTTTCGACGTCGACGTGTCTTCTCTGCCTGCTTTGGAGCGCGAGGCGCTCGCGGCGGCGGTGGACCGGGCCATCGAGCGGCTGTGCACGGTGAGCCGGACGTTGAAGAAGGGCGTCCCGGTCACGGAAAGCTTCCCGGTCGAGTAGGTCCTCCGGATGCTATGAACGGTCCGTTACTTGCAAAATTTGCAAGTAACGGACCGTTCATAGCGCTTGGGCTCAGTGTTTGGCGGCGTGGCCTTCGGCGCTCCAGACCACGTACGCCTCGTCGGCGTCGGTGGTCATGGCCTCGATGAACTTCTCGTTGTCGAAGCCGGGCAGCGTCTGGAGCCGCTCGATCAAGGCGTCGGCGGCCGGGTCGCCACTGGGGATCGCGGTGCCCTTCCCGTCGGCGCCCGCGAGCATGAAGAAGACGTCTTCTTTCCACGGGCCTTCAGGGATCACTCTGACCACCACCGCGGACAGCTCGGACCACGTGACGGCTTCCTCGCTTCCGTCCGCGAGCTGGCGCCGCACTCCGGTGTCATCGACGCTGACGGTCCGGGATTGTGCGTTGGGCGACTCGTGGGACAACCGGCTCTCCCTGTCTTCGGCGTTCCATTAACGGTACTCGGCCGTGTTCCAGACCACTCAGGCCGGGGCGGCGGCGTCGAGGCGGCGCAGCGCGTCGCGGGCGACCTTCGGATCCATGGTCGGCCAGAACGGCGGCAGCGACGCACGCAGGAATCCGCCGTAGCGGGCGGTGGCCAGCCGCGAGTCCAGGATCGCCACGACGCCGCGATCGGTGACCGAACGGTGCAGCCGTCCGGTGCCCTGGGCGAGCAGCAGCGCGGCGTGCGTGGCCGCGACGGTGAGGAAACCGTTGCCGCCCCTGGCTTCCACGGCCCGCTGCCGCGCCGACGAGACCGGATCGTCCGGGCGGGGGAACGGGATCCTGTCGACCACCACGAGCTGGAGTGACGGACCGGGCACGTCGACGCCCTGCCACAGCGACAGCGTGCCGAACAGGCAGGTGCGCGCGTCTTCGGAGAACTTCTGCACCAGCAGACCGGTGGAATCGTCGCCCTGGCAGAGGATCGGCAGGTCGAGCCGCTCCCGCATCTCCTCGGTGGCCTGCTTCGCCGCGCGCATCGAGGAGAACAGGCCGAGCGTGCGGCCGCCCGCGGCCTCGATCAGCTCGGCCAGCTCGTCCATGGTCGAGGGCTGCAACCCGTCCCGTCCCGGCGGCGGCAGATGCTTGGCCAGATAAAGGATGCCGTTGCGTTTGTGGTCGAACGGGGAGCCGACGTCGAGGCCTGTCCACTTCGGGCCTTCGGCGTCGTCGCTGTCGGCGGGAGCGGCCTTGTCCGTCGCCGCGCCAGGCGCCTTCTCGACCCTCGCGCCGCCGGGCGGGAGACCCCACTGCCGGGCCATGGTGTCGAACGTGCCGCCCAGGGTCAGCGTCGCCGACGTGAGGACGGTCGTGTGCTGGTTGAAGACACGCTCGCGCAACAGACCGGCGACACCCAGCGGGGCGACCTTCAGCGCGGGCGGACGCGGGTTCGTGGAGAAGCGGTCCCCGGTGAGCCACACGACGTCGCGCTGATGCGCCTTGTCGTCGTCGAAGGCCTCGAGCAGCCGGACCGCGGTGTCGTGGACCTCTTCGAGCAGCGACCGCGCCAGTTTGCGGGCCGTGGCCTCGTCGACGTCCTCCTTCCGGTCCTTGCCGAGCGCGGTGAGGCAGCGGTGCGCGGCGTCGCGCACCGCGGGGATCGCGCCGGTGAGGGATTGCGGCAGCGAGTCCATGCGGCCAGACGGCAGGTCGTCGAGGATCAGGGCCAGCCCGTCGCTCGCCTCCAGCAACTGGTCGGCCACTTCGTCGTCGACCAGTTTCCCGCAGCGCCGGGCGGCGGCGGAGACCATGCCGCTGGTCAGCTCGCCGGTCGCCACGGAGGTCACGCGGTCCACGAGGTCGTGCGCCTCGTCGATGATCACCAGGTCGTGTTCGGGGAGCACCTGGTAGCCCTGCAGCGCGTCGATCGCCAGCAGCGCGTGGTTGGTGACCACGACATCGGCCTTGCCCGCCTCGGCGCGGGACCGTTCCGCGAAGCAGTCCGTGCCGATGGGACAGCGCGAGGCACCCAAGCATTCCTTCGCGGTGACGGACACCTGGCGCCACGCCTGATCGGAGACGCCGGGGACCAGCTCGTCACGGTCACCGGTTTCGGTGTCGGACGACCATTCCCGCAGCCGCGTGACCTCCTTGCCGAGCCGGGACACGGCGAACGGATCGAACAGCTGCTGGTCTTCGGGCTCGTCCGGGGCGCCGGAATCGAGCCGGTGAAGGCAGAGATAGTTACGGCGGCCCTTGAGGATCGCGAAGGTGGGCTCGCGGCCGAGGGGCTTCTTCAGCGCCTTCGCCAGCCGGGGGAGGTCTCGGTCGACCAGCTGGCGCTGCAGGGCGATGGTGGCCGTGGAGACCACGACCGTGGCCTCCTTATCGACCGCGTGCCGGATCGCGGGAACGAGGTAGGCCAACGACTTCCCGGTACCCGTGCCCGCCTGGACGGCCAGGTGCTCACCGGTGCGGATGGCGCGGCCGACGGCGTCCGCCATCTTCACCTGGCCCTCGCGCTCGGCACCGCCCACGGACTCGACCGCGTGGGTCAGGAGTTCGAGGACACCGGGGAAGTCAGCACGGGAAGGCACGGGACAAGACGATAGCCGGGGGCACCGTCAAGATCGCCCGCCCCGTGCAAGGAACGGTCCGTTCCTCGCAAATTTTGCAAGGAACGGACCGTTCATGGCAGCTCGTGGGGCCGCGAAAGGGCCGGTCACGCCTCCTGGCGGAAGCGGGAAACCAGCGCCCAGGTGCCCGGCAGCAGAGCCGCCGCGACGGCGATCTTCAGCGCGTCACCGATGAGGAACGGCACGACCCCGTACTGGAGCGCGGTCGACAGGCCGTAGCCGCCCGAGACCATCAGCCACGGCACACCGACCGAGTAGATGGCGAGGTTGCCCAGCACCATCGTCCCCGCCATACGCAGCGGCGTGCGGTCGCCGCCGCGGCCGGCGAGCGCACCCACCAGCGCGCCGGCGAGCACGAAGCCGACGATGTAGCCGGCGCTGGGGCCGAACAGGCCCGAAGAACCGTCCCGGAACCAGCCGAAACCGGCCGCGCCGACGGCGAGGTACAGCGCCATCGACAACGCGCCGCGTTTCCAGCCGAGCGCGGCACCGACCAGCAGGGCGGCGAACGTCTGGCCGGTCATCGGCACCGGCGAGCCGGGCACCGGGAGCATGATCTGCGCGGCCGCGCCGGTCAGGGCGGCACCACCGGCGACCAGGACCGCGTCGCGGACGAGGGCGCCGGGAACGAGGTCGGCGAGGACCGGACGGGGGACGGCCACGGACAGCGAAGACACTCAGACCTCCTATGAGTACACGAATGTGAACCGAGGTTAACGCCAGACGACGGGCCGCGGTCCGAATGTCGGGCACCTCACGATCCACTCGACCGGGTGGCATGACCCTGCACGGGACAGGCAGTTGGTGAAGGCTGCCGGACATGAAAAAACCCGTTTCGAGGCTGTTGTCGGTGACGATGCTGACCGGGGCGCTGGCGACGGGAGGACCGGCGAGCGCGTCAGCCGAGCCCGCGCCCGCGACGGCGTCCGCGTCGGTCGGTTCGCTCGACGTGGAGATCGGCGACGAGCACGTCGTCACCGGCGAGCTCGCGCCGTGCGACGTCGACGGCCCCTTGATCGCGAAGACCCAGGGCAGTATCACCGGCGACTTCGCCCGGTTCGGCGGCGGCGACTCGAACTGTGGCCGGACCGGCGCGGTGGCCGTCGCCGAGGCGTCCGGGCGGCGGTTCGAAACCACCCTGCTCAACCGTTTCGGCGGCCCGGTGATCGGCGTCCGCACGTTCAAGGCGAAGTGCAGCACCACCAAGGACGGCAGCCTGGGCTACATCGAATTCGGCGACGTCACCGGCTTCACGCTGCCGGAGAACATCCCGCAGAACCACCGGCTGACCATCCCCGGCGGGAAAGACGGGACGGCACTGGCGTCGCTGACGGTCAACGAGACCGTCACGCCGACGCCGCCCGACGGAAGCCTCGTGACGCACATGCTGCACATCAAGCTGTTCCCGCAGGGCGGCGGACCGGCGAAGGGCGACATCTACCTCGGGACCGCCCGCTGCGACCCGTACGGCAAGAAGAAACCCTGACCCTCTTCCGCGTTTCGTCCTCTGGATGCGGTCCTTGCGTGTGCAAGGACCGCATCCAGAGGACGAAAACACAAGGGGAGGAAGGGCTCCAAACATCAGCAAACCCCTCCCGGCCCCCACCACCAAACCCCCCCCCACCCTCGCCC
>NZ_JBVJCE010000003.1:486447-498383 GCF_055588925.1 Amycolatopsis sp. NPDC041971
GGGGGACAAAAAAACCCCCACCCCCTTCTCGTTTTTTTCCTCTGGGGGCTTCGCCCTGGGGTCAAAAAACCACCAGACAAAGGAACAAAACCGCGAGGGGGAGGAGTGGCTTAAGCGCGCGAGACGTACTTCGCGGCCGCGGCCACGAACTCACTCGCCCGGGTGGCCAGGTCCGCCAGCGACCCACTCGAGGTGAGCGCGTCGCCGAGAAGCGGCGTCGCGGCGGCGACGGCGATCGAACCGGCCTCGAGGTATTTCCCGACGTCGGCGAGATGGACGCCGCCGGTCGGTACCAGCGGGATGTCCGGCATCGGCGCCCGGATCGCCCGCAGGTAGGCGATCCCGCCGACGGCCGCGATCGGGAACACCTTCACCGCCGCCGCGCCGAGACGCCACGCCTGGTCGATCTCGGTCGGGGTCAGCGCGCCGCAGATCACCGGCAGCCCGCGTTCGTGCGCGCGTTCCATGACCAGTGGGTTCACCGTGGGGGTGACGAGGAAGGTCGCGCCCGCGTCCGCCGAGATGTCCACATCGGACACCTCGCGCACGCTCCCGGCGCCGACGTGCGCGTCGTCGCCGAGCTTCTTGCGGATGGTCTTGATGGCGTCGGTGGCACCCGGCGTGGTCAACGCCGCTTCGAGCACCCGTACGCCGGCGGCGTGCAGCACCGTCGCGGCGTCGGCGAAGCGGCTCGCGTCCGCGGCCCGCAGGATCGCGACGAGCCGGTTTTCGATCAGGGTGTCCTGGAGGTCGTGCTGGATCATGCGGCCGGGACCGGCGCCTTCCCGGTGTAGGTCACGCCCACCTCGTCGAAGTCCTTGAGCGCGGCGTCGACGGTCGGCTGCGAGCCGCCGACCGTGAGGTCCAGCAGCACCCGGACCTTGAAACCCGCCTTCACCGCGTCGAGCGCCGTCGCGCGGACACAGAAGTCGGTCGCGATGCCGACGACGTCGACCTCGGTGACGTCGTGCTCCTTCAGCCACGCGTCGAGTGTCTTGCCGTCGCGCGCGTTGCCTTCGAAGCCGGAGTACGCGGCGGTGTACTCGCCCTTGGAGAAGACCTCGCTGATCGGCACCACGTCGAGCGCGGGGTGGAACGACGCGCCGGAAGTGCCGGCGACGCAGTGACGCGGCCAGCTGTCCTTGAAGTCCGGCGTCTCGCTGAAGTGATCGCCCGGGTCGATGTGATAGTCGCGGGTGGCGACGACGTGCGCGTAGCCACCTTCCGCGGCCTGCTTGGAGATCGCTTCGGCGGCTGCGGCGCCACCCGGCAGGCCGAGCGACCCGCCTTCGCAGAAGTCGTTCTGCACGTCGACCACGATCAAGGCGGTCCCCATGGGTTGCTCCTGAGTCTCTTTAGACGAATACGGTCGGGATGGCGGGCTCCCCGTGCGAGAGCTTGAGGCCCTCCCACGGCAGGGTCACCAGCGCACGCCGAAGCCGCTGGCGCGCGTCGTCCAACGTGGGCAGATCATCCACCGTCCGGCCGTCCCGGACCAGCGGAATCTGCAATTCGTGGTCGTTCGGTTCCCGTTCCGGTACCACCGAGGACGGCGCTGCGGCGGTCCAGATCACCTCTTCGACGGCGGTGCCCGTCTCGCGGTGCCGCCGCAACGCGGATTTCCGCCCGCCGCGGGACTCCTTGTGCGCGCTGCGCTTGGCGACCGGCCTGCCGTCGACCTCGACGAGCTTGTAGACCATCCCGGCGGTCGGCGCGCCGGAACCGGTGACGACCGAGGTCCCGACGCCGTACGCGTCGACAGGTTCCGCCCGGAGTGCCGCGATGGCGTGTTCGTCGAGGTCGCCGGACACCACGATGCGGGTGTCCTTGGCGCCCAGGGCGTCCAGTTGCTCGCGGGCCTTGCGCGCCAGCGGGCCGACGTCGCCGGAGTCGATGCGGATCGCGCCCAGTTCGGTCCCGGCCACCCGGACGGCCGTTTCGATGCCCTTGGTGATGTCGTAGGTGTCCACCAGCAGGGTGGTGTCGGCGCCCATCTTGTCCACCTGCGCGCGGAACGCCGCCTCTTCGCTGTCGTGCAGCAACATGAACGCGTGCGCGACGGTGCCCCGCGTCGGGATGCCGTAACGGCGGCCCGCTTCGAGGTTGGAGGTCGTGGCGAACCCGGCCAGGTACGCGGCCCGCGCGGCGGCGACGGCGGCGTACTCGTGCGTGCGGCGCCCGCCCATTTCGATGATCGGCCTGCCGTGCGCGGCGCCCGACATCCGCGCGGCGGCGGACGCGATCGCGCTGTCGTGGTTGAGGATCGAGAGGATCAGCGTCTCCAGCACGACGGCCTCGCCGAAGGAACCGGTGACGGTCAGGATCGGGGAGCCGGGGAAGTAGAGCTCGCCCTCGGGGTAACCGTCGATGTTCCCCGAGAAGGAGTAGTCCGCCAGCCACGAAAGGGTGGCGTCGTCAACGACCGCCGTCGCTTCCAGCTGACTCAGTTCGGCGTCGGTGAACCGGAAGTCCGCGATCGAGTCGAGGACACGGCCGGTGCCCCCGACGACGCCGTAGCGGCGGCCGTCGGGCAGACGACGTGCGAAGACCTCGAAGACGCACGGCCGGTCCGCGGTTCCGTCGGACAGGGCGCTGGCCAGCATGGTCAGCTCGTAGTGGTCGGTGAGCAGCGCGGTGCTGGCGCCAGTGGCCGCCTCGGGGAAACCCATGGCATCAGCCTATTCACCCACATGGCCGGACCTGCCAGCCCATACCGGAACGGGCCCGTGACACCATGGAGTGCATGTCCACGGCTGTCGCATCCGAGCAGACGCAGGTTGATCCACAGGGAGCAGAAGTCGTCTCTGAGGACAAACCTTGGCGGACGGTCGTCTGGAACGATCCGGTGAACCTCATGTCGTACGTGACGTACGTGTTCCAGAAGCTGTTCGGGTACAGCCGGGACCACGCGACGAAGCTGATGCTCGACGTACACCAGAAGGGCAAGGCGATCGTGTCCTCCGGTTCCAAGGAGAAGGTGGAGGCCGACGTCGCGAAACTCCACGCCGCCGGTCTCTGGGCGACGATGGAGCAGCCGTCATGAACGGATGGCGCCGTAAGGGCGAGACCATCGTCGCGGGGTTCGAGCAGCAGGAGGCCGCGGTCCTGCGTGGCCTGGTCAGTCAGCTGGAGGACATGCTCACCGCGCGTGCCGAGGAGGCGCCGCAGGACGAGCTGGCCGAGCTGACCGGGATCCGGATGGGCCCGACCGAATCGCCGGACGATCCGGTGCTTTCGCGGTTGCTGCCGGACTTCCACAAGCTGGACCCGGACAACCCGACCCGTGAGGACATCGACTCGGCCGCCGCGATGCGGTCGATCCACGAGCCCGAACTGCTGGACAAGAAGGTCGGCGTCGCCAAGATCGTGCTGGACACCCTGCCGCGTGACGGCGGGAACGTGCGGCTGACCTTCGAACAGGCCGACGCCTGGCTGGGCGCGCTCAACGACGTCCGGCTGGCGCTGGGCACCGCGCTCGACGTCACCGACGACATGCCCGACGAGCTGCCCGAGGACGATCCACGCGCGCCGCATCTCGGCGTCTACCACTGGCTGACCTGGGTGCAGGAGACCCTCATCCAGTCGCTGACGTCATGATCACCGACGTCCCGGGGGTGCTGGTCGGGCACCACGAGCGGGTCGGTGACGGCTGGGCGACCGGGACGACGGTGGTGCTGGTCCCCGGTGGCGCAGTCGGAGCCGTCGACCAGCGCGGCGGCGCGCCCGGCACCCGCGAGACCAACCTGCTGGAGCCGGAGAACCTCGTCCAGCACGTCAACGCGATCTGCCTGTCCGGCGGGAGCGCGTACGGCCTGGCCGCGGCGGACGGCGTCATGCGCTGGCTCGCCGAGCGGAACCTGGGCATCCCGGTCGGGACCGAGCCGCACGAGGTGGTGCCGATCGTGCCCGCCGCGGTGCTGTTCGACCTGCCGCGCGGTGACTGGGGAAACCGTCCGGACGCCTCTTTCGGTTATGCGGCCTGTGAAGCGGCTGTCGCGGGTCCGGTCGGGCTCGGGACCGTCGGTGCGGGCGCGGGGGCGAAGGCGGGAT
The DNA here is from genome assembly GCF_055588925.1 of Amycolatopsis sp. NPDC041971. Lineage (NCBI taxonomy): Bacteria > Bacillati > Actinomycetota > Actinomycetes > Pseudonocardiales > Pseudonocardiaceae > Amycolatopsis > Amycolatopsis sp. NPDC041971. The sequence goes on from NZ_JBVJCE010000003.1 coordinate 490,498, forward strand.
CACTCAAGGGCGGGATCGGGACCGCCTCGGAGAAGGTCGGGGAGTTCACCGTCGGCGTCGTCGCCGCCGTGAACGCCGCCGGCGAGGCCGTGGACCTCTCGACCGGCCGCGCGTTCGCTGCCGATCACGAGGTCGACGGCGAGTTCGGCGTCCGCTGGCCCGACCGGCCCGGCGATGTGGAAGCGAAGGCGTCGGGGCTCAACACGACCATCGGCGTGGTCGCGGTCGACGCGGCGCTGTCCAAGGCGGAGGCGCGACGGCTCGCGGTGGCCGCGCAAGACGGTCTCGCCAGGGCGGTCCGCCCGGCGCACACGATGTTCGACGGCGACACGGTGTTCGCGCTGGCGACCGGTGACCGGGAGCTGCCCGGTGGCGCGGGGCCCGTCGCGGCGGCCCGGCGCGCGATGGTGCTGGACACGCTCTGCTCGGCGGCCGCGCGGGTGTTTGGGCGGGCGATGGTGCACGGCGTGCTCAACGCCACTTCCGCCGGAGGCATGCGCGCGTACCGCGACGTGTGGCCCGAGGCCTTCTCCTGACCCCTGCATTCAGTCCTCTGAATGCGGTAGTTGCACGCGCAAGGACCGCATTCAGAGGACTGAATGCGGGATTGAGTGGCGGCAATCTCAGAGTATGGACCGGCCCCGTCCAGCACCTAAGATGGGCGATGTGCTCCGGATCCGCCGTGAACTCGTCGACGAGATCGTCGCCCACGCCCGTCGTGACCATCCCGATGAGGCGTGCGGGGTGATCGCCGGTCCCGAGGGATCGGACAGCCCCGAGCGGTACCTCCCGATGCTGAACGCGGCGCGCTCGCCCACGTTCTACGAGTTCGATTCGGGTGATCTGCTCAAGCTCTACCGCGAGATGGACGCCAACGACGAGGTGCCGGTGGTCATCTACCACTCGCACACCGCGACCGACGCCTACCCGTCCCGCACCGATGTCTCGTACGCCTCGGAACCCGACGCGCACTACGTGCTCGTTTCCACCAAGGACCCCGATTCGCACCAGTTCCGGTCGTACCGGATCGTGGACGGGGAGATCACCGAGGAGCCCGTCGAGATCATCGGCTGAACCCCGGCCCCGGGGACAACCCGGCCCGGACCGAACGTCTGCGTAGCAGAGAACCCACCGGAGGTAGAAAACCATGGCCGTGACCGTGTCCATCCCGACCATCCTGCGTACGCACACCGGCGGCGAGAAGTCCGTCGAGGCGACCGGCAAGACCGTGCTCGAGGTGATCGACGACATCGAGTCCCGCCACGGCGGTCTCAAGGCCCGCCTGGTCAAGGAAGAGAAGCTGCACCGCTTCGTCAACGTCTACGTCAACGATGAGGACGTCCGCTTCTCCGGCGGCCTCGAGGCCGAGGTCAAGGACGGCGACACCCTGACCATCCTCCCCGCCGTGGCCGGTGGCTGATCGATGGCTCGCTTCGAGTCGCTGCTCGACACGCTCGGCGGCACGCCGCTGGTCGGCCTTCCCCGGCTTTCGCCCACCCACGACGTGCGGTTGTGGGCGAAGCTGGAGGACCGCAACCCGACCGGTTCGATCAAGGATCGCCCCGCATTGGCGATGATCGAGGCCGCCGAGCGTGAAGGCATCCTCCGGCGTGGCTCCACGATCCTGGAGCCGACCTCCGGCAACACCGGGATCTCGCTCGCCATGGCCGCGAAGCTCAAGGGCTACGGCCTGGTGTGCGTGATGCCGGAGAACACCTCCACCGAACGCAAACAGCTGCTGCAGGCGTACGGCGCGCGGATCGTCTTCTCCCCGGCCGCCGGCGGGTCCAACGAGGCCGTGCGCCGCGCGAAGGAACTCGCCGAGGCGAACCCGGAATGGGTCATGCTCTACCAGTACGGCAACCCCGCCAACGCCGACGCGCACTACCGCGGCACCGGACCCGAACTGCTCAAGGACCTGCCGACGCTGACGCATTTCGTCGGCGGCCTCGGCACCACCGGCACCCTGGTCGGCGTCGGGCGTTACCTCCACGAGGCGAAGCCGGACGTGCAGATCATCGCGGCCGAACCGCGCTACGGCGAGCTGGTGTACGGCCTGCGGAACCTCGACGAGGGTTTCGTCCCGGAGCTCTACGACGCGAGCGTGCTCAACGGCCGGTACTCCGTCGGCGCGTACGACGCGCTTCGCCGGACACGTGAGCTGCTGGAGCACGAAGGTATCTTCGCGGGGATCTCGACCGGCGCGGTGCTGCACGCGGCGCTGGCCGTCGCCGAGAAGGCCGCCGCTTCGGGAAAGCCGGCCGACGTGGCCTTCGTGGTGGCGGACGCGGGGTGGAAGTACCTCTCGACGGGCGCGTACTCCGGCTCGCTCGACGAAGCGGCCGAAAGGCTCGACGGACAGCTCTGGGCCTGATTCGCCTCTCCGCGCGTGCCATGAACGGTCCGTTACTTGCAAAATTTGCAAGTAACGGACCGTTCATGGCATTGGCGGCACGGCACGCGGGGCGCTGGCACGATGGCCGGCATGAAGGTCATCGGGTTGCTGGGCGGGATGAGCTGGGAATCGTCGGCCGAGTACTACCGGCTGGTCAACGAGCGCGTTCGTGAGCTGCGCGGCGGCTACCACTCCGCGCGCACCGTGCTGTACTCCGTGGACTTCGCCGAAATCGAAGCGATGCAGGCCGAAGGCCGCTGGGACGACGCCGGACGGGAACTGAACACGGCCGCGCGCGGCCTCGAAGCCGCCGGAGCGGACTTCGTCGTCCTGTGCACCAACACGATGCACAAGGTCGCTGACCGGCTCACGAACGGTCTGGGCATCCCGCTCCTGCATCTCGCCGACACCACGGCCGCCGCGATCAAGGCCCGCGACGTCAACAGGGTCGGACTCCTGGGCACCGGTTTCACCATGGCCCAGCCGTTCTACCGCGATCGCCTCGCCGGGCACGGTCTCGACGTGCTCGTCCCGGACGAGCAAGACCGCGAGACGGTGCACCGGGTCATCTACGACGAACTCGTCCACGGCGTCGTCACCGAGGGCTCCCGCGAGCGGTACCGCGAGGTCATCGCGAGGCTCGTCGAGGCGGGCGCGGAAGGCGTCATCTACGGATGTACCGAGATCGAACTGCTCGTCGGCCCCGAAGACAGCCCGGTGCCGACCTTCCCCACCACGAGGTTGCACGCCGAAGCGGCCGTGGACTACGCGCTGGGCGAGGCCTCACTCCCTCCCGCGGTGTGACGCTCGTGCTGCGAGACGGCCTGCCGCCACAGCCTGTCCTGTTCTTCACCGGTGAAACCGGCGCGAGGCACGCCGAAGACGTCCTCGATCGCCGTCCACCACTCGGCCGGTGAATCCAGCACCGCCTTGCCGCCCGGCAGACCGCTCAAGGTCAGCGCGCGCAGCGAATCCACGCCCTCGGCGTCGCGCCGCTGCAGCACCAGCGTGCGGACGAATCCGGAATCCTCGGACGTGGACAGCTCGACGTGCTTTTCGGCGAAGTCCGCCATCACGGCCGCCTCCGGCGCGAAATCCATCCCGACGAAACTGCCCTGCGGATCGTGGTCGAAGCGCCAGCCGCCGGGAGTGACGTCCGAAGCCCGCATGCGGAACACCAGCGGCCCCTGTTTGTACTCGCCTTCACGCAGCGGGAGCGGCTCGTGGATGCCGTCCCCGAGCCCCACGTCGACCAGCCAGCCGACCTCGGGAGTCTCCGGCAGCCCGGTCACCGTCAGTGCCAGGTGGTTGAGGTGGATCCCGGCGGGATCGCCCGGCAGCTGCGCCCCGCTCGGATGCCGGTCGACCTGGTAACCGAGCGCCCGCAGCAGCGCCGAGAACGCGCCGTTGAGGTGATAGCAGTAACCGCCCCGGCCGGCGACGATCCGGCTGAACGACACCGCGGGATCCAGCGAGGTCACCCGGCCCAGCTGGACTTCGAAATCCTCGTACGGCACTCGCTCCACATGCGCCGCGTGGAGCCGGAAAAGCGCGTCGAGGCTCGGTGGCTCCTGCTCGAGGCCGAGTCGCGAGAGGTAGGCGGGCACGTCGACGTGCTCGGAAGAAGAAGTCCCCATGTGATCAACGGTAGCGGCCCCCACCGACAATTCAGGGTTCTCACGGAGGCGATCCCGCCGGTCGCCGTCGTAGCCTGGGGAGGTGACCCCTTTGTCTCCCCAGCCGGTCCCGGTGAGCGAGCCCGGTACGGATCCGGCCAAACGCGTCCTGCCGCCGAACCCGAAGGCCGCCGCGATCGTGGCGCTGGCCTTCACCGCGCTGCTCTACCTGGTCGAACTGGTCGACGTCGTGCTGCCCGCCGACCTCGACCAGAGCGGCGGCATCGTCGCCCGTGACGTCTCCGATCTCGACGGCGTGATCTGGGCGCCGTTGCTGCACGCGGGCTGGGGACACCTGTTCTCCAACACCGTCCCGGTGCTGGTGTTCGCCTTCCTCGCGATGTCCGCGGGCATCGGCCGATGGGTGCTGGTGACCGCGATCATCTGGGTGCTCTCCGGCGTCGGCGTCTGGCTGATCGCACCGGGCGGCACGGTGACCGTGGGCGCCTCGGGCGTCGCCTTCGGCTGGCTCGCGTTCCTGCTGGTCCGGGGCATCTTCAATCGTGCTGTCGGGCAGATCCTGGTGGCCGTGGTGCTGCTGGGCATCTGGAGCGGGATGCTCTGGGGCCTGCTTCCGGGTGATCCGAACGTCTCCTGGCAGGGCCACCTGTTCGGCGCGCTGTCCGGGGTCTTCGCGGCCTGGGTGATGGCGCGGATGGACAGGTCCCAAGCCAGGAAAGCGACCGGTCCCGGTAGCCTCGCCGGGTGACCAAACCGAGCGCCGACGCCCCGATCGGCGTCTTCGATTCCGGAGTGGGCGGGCTCACCGTCGCCAGGGCGATCCTGGAGCAGTTGCCCGGTGAGCAGTTGCGCTACGTCGGCGACACCGCCCGCAACCCGTACGGTCCGCTTCCCATCGCGACGGCACGCCAGTACGCGCTGGAAGCGCTGGACGACATCGTCGACGGCGGGGTGAAGGCGCTGGTCATCGCCTGCAACACGGCCTCCGCCGCCTGCCTTCGTGACGCGAGGGAACGCTACGACGTCCCCGTGATCGAGGTCGTCCTCCCGGCCGCGCGCCGGGCCGTTTCCGCCACGCGTTCCGGCCGCATCGGGGTGATCGGCACCGAGGGCACCGTGCGGTCCCGCGCCTACGACGACGCCTTCAACGCCGCACAGGACGTCGAGATCACCAGCGTCGCGTGCCCGCGGTTCGTGGACTTCGTCGAACGCGGGATCACCACCGGGCGCCAGGTGCTGGGGCTCGCACAGGGTTATCTGGAACCACTGCTGGACGCGCAGGTCGACACGCTGGTCATGGGCTGCACGCACTACCCGTTGCTGTCCGGGGTGCTGCAGATCGTCATGGGCCAGGACGTCACGCTGGTGTCCAGCGCCGAGGAGACCGCGCGTGACCTCGTGCGGGTCCTCACCGAAGCCGTCCTCCTCGCCGAGCGCGACACCCCGCCGCGGCACGAGTTCGTCGCCACCGGATCCGCCGAGCCGTTCACGAGGCTCGCTCAGCGGTTCATGGGTTTCGCTCCGGGTGTGCTGGCTCCCACCAGCGCATAAAACGCCGATTCCGTGCTTAAGGTGTCACAGTGCGTCTCACGATCCTCGGCTGCTCCGGCAGCATCCCCGGGCCCAACGCCGCCGCGTCCGGCTATCTGATCGAGGCGGACGGGTTCGTCCTGGGGCTCGAACTCGGCAACGGGACGCTCGCCAGGCTGCAGGCCCTGCGCGACCCGTTCGACCTGGGGGCGCTGATCCTTTCGCATCTCCACCCCGATCACTGCGCCGATGTCAGCGCGCTCACCGTGCTGCGGCGCTACCACCCCGCGCCGCCGTATCCGGCGAGGCCGCGACGGCTGCCGGTGTACGGGCCCTCGGACGTGCACGAGCGGCTCGCCCACGCCTACGCGGCGAACGAGGACGAGCGGGCGACCACCGATCTCTCCGACGTCTTCGCCTTCGACGTCCTGCGGGAAGAACCCATGGAGATCGGTCCGTTCGAGGTGACCGCGGTCCCGGTCGACCATCCGACCCCGGCGTTCGGCCTGCGTTTTTCGCACGGCGGCAAAACCCTCGCCTACACCGGCGACACCGGCGTCTGCGACACCCTGACCGACCTCGCCGACGGCGTCGACGTCCTGCTGTCCGAAGCGTCTTGGACCGACTCGCCCGACCGGCCCCCCGGCGTCCACCTGTCCGGCAAGGAAGCGGGAGAGCTGGGCCGCAAGGCGGGGGTGGGGCGGTTGCTGCTCACCCACGTCGCGCCCTGGACCGACCGCGACGCCGTCCTCGCCGAGGCGGCCGTCGCGTTCCCCGGGGCCGAACTGGTCGAGCAGGGCGCCGTCTACGACCTCTGACACGGGGTTCTAGAGTGACGGCCGTGGCGAGAAAAGACGGCAGGAACGACGACCAGCTTCGCGACATCAAGATCACCCGCGGCTTCCAGCGGTGGCCCGCGGGCTCGGTGATGATCGAGTTCGGCGACACCCGGGTGTTGTGCGCGGCGAGTGTCACCGAAGGCGTCCCGCGCTGGCGGGCGGGCTCCGGCCTCGGCTGGGTCACCGCCGAGTACGCGATGCTGCCGTCGGCGACCAACACCCGCAGCGATCGCGAATCCATCAAGGGCCGCGTCGGCGGCCGCACGCACGAGATCTCCCGGCTGATCGGCCGGTCCCTGCGCGCCTGCATCGACCTGGCGGCGCTGGGGGAGAACACGATCGTCATCGACTGCGACGTCATCCAGGCCGACGGCGGCACCCGCACGGCCGCGGTGACCGGCGGCTACGTCGCGCTCGCCGACGCCGTCACGTGGCTCGGCGCGGCGGGCCGCCTCGCCGACCCGCAGCCGCTTTCGGCTTCGGTGGCGGCGGTGAGCGTGGGCGTCGTCGACGGCCGTGTGCGCCTGGACCTGCCGTACGAAGAGGACTCGCGCGCGGAGGTCGACATGAACGTCGTCGCCACCGACGCCGGCACCATGATCGAGGTGCAGGGCACCGGTGAGGGCGCCACCTTCGCCCGGTCCACTTTGGACACGATGCTGGACATGGCGCTCGCGGGCTGTGAGAAGCTGACCCGCCTCCAGACCGAAGCCCTCGCGTTGCCGTATCCCGGCGAGCTTCCCGAGCCGCGTCCGGACAAGAAGAAGGGCGCGAAGTGACCAAGCTGCTCCTCGCCACCCGCAACGCGAAGAAGCTCGGCGAACTCCGGCGCATCCTGGTGGCGGAGGGGATCGAGGGCATCGAAGTCATCGGGCTCGCTGACGTCCCCGAGTTCCCCGAAGCGCCCGAAACCGCTCCGGACTTCGAAGGCAACGCGCTCGCGAAGGCGCGGGACGCGGCCGCCGCGACCGGTCTCCCGGCCATCGCCGACGACTCCGGCATCGCCGTCGACGCGCTCAACGGCATGCCGGGAGTGCTCTCGGCCCGCTGGTCGGGCAGGCACGGCGACGACGAGGCGAACCTGGACCTCGTGCTGGCGCAGCTGTCCGACACACCCGACGAGCGGATGGGCGCGGCTTTCGTCTGCGCGGCGGCGCTCGTCGTCCCCGGTGACGACGAAACCGTGGTGCGCGGGGAATGGCGTGGCTCGCTGATCCGGGAACGCCGTGGTACGAACGGATTCGGTTACGACCCGATCTTCGTGCCGGAAGGCGAGACGCGGACCTCCGCCGAGCTGGAACCGTCCGAAAAGGACGGTTTGTCGCATAGGGGGAAGGCGCTGCGGGCGTTGGCGGGGGAGCTGCGGAAGCTGGTGGGTTGAGTTGGTCGTGGGGGGGGGGTTTGGGTTTGGGCCCCCACCACCACCCCCACCCCCCCTGGGGGCCCCCCCCCCCCCCCCCTGCGGCCTCTGTTTCTTTTTTTCTC
>NZ_JBVJCE010000003.1:498393-512405 GCF_055588925.1 Amycolatopsis sp. NPDC041971
GGAGGGGGGGGGGGGGGGGGGGGGGGTGGGTGGTGGGGGTGGTTCTGTTGTTTGGGTGTTGTGGGGGGTCCCCCCCCCCCCCCCCCCCCCCCCCCCCCCCCCCCCCCCCACGACCGTCAGCGGATCCCCGTCACGCCGCGTCAGAGTTCTGGGTCGGCGTCGTCCGCCAGAGGGGCTTCCTCAAAGAGATCGAGCCCGTCGTCAGGACGCCAGGTCGAGGTCCCGGAGAAGCTTCGCGACGTGGCCGGTGGCGCGCACGTTGTACTGCGCCACCGCGATCTTGCCTTCGGCGTCGACGACGAACGTCGAGCGGATGACGCCTTCGTAGACCTTGCCGTAGTTCTTCTTCTCGCCGAAAGCGCTGTACGCCTTGAGGACGGTCTTCTCCGTGTCGGACAGCAGTGGGAAGGTCAGCCCTTCCGCCTCGACGAACTTCGCGAGCTTCGCGGGCTTGTCCGGCGAGATGCCGAGCACCCGGTAACCGGCGTCGTTGAGCTGCGCGAGGCTGTCCCGGAAGTCGCACGCCTGCTTCGTGCAGCCCGGCGTGCCGGCGCTCGGGTAGAAGTACACGACGACCGATTCGCCGCGGAAGTCGCTGAGCTTGACGTCGTTGCCCTCACTGTCGGGGAGGGTGAAGTCGGGCGCTTTGTCGCCGGGGGAGAGTCGCTGCTCGGTCATGACGCACACGGTAGCGAATCGGCGGCGTCAGACCTTCCCGCAGTACTTCGCGGCGACGGGCTCCGAAGGGCTCGGCCGCACCTGGAGGCGCAGCCTCACCGGCTTGTCCGGAACGGCGAACGCCAGGTTCAGCCGGACCGACCGGCCTGCCGCCACGTCCTTGCCGGCGTCCGCGACGCCGTTGTAGCCCTGCACCGGGTCGACGACCTGTTTGACCGCCGCGGCTTCCCCGTCGATCTCGCCCGTCACGGACAGGCCGGAGAGCCGGTACGTGCCGTCACCCGCGTTCGTCACCTCGATGCCGAAGGCCACCGCGCGCGGGCTCTGCGGGTACGCCGACGCGCTGGGGCGGAACGAATTCGGCGCGGACACCGAGATCGTGACCCCGGTGGCGAACCGATGCGGGGCGCCGAAGGCGAGGTCACCTTCCGCGTGCGTGGCGGCAAGACCCTGTGCCGGGGCGTCCGCGCCGAGCACGGCGGCCCCTTTTTCCGGTGCCGGAACCCCGCAGGCGGCCGCCAGCGTCAAGGAGCAGGCGACGATCAAGAGCTTCGGGGTGCGCGGGGGCGCCATGTGCGGTTACTCCAGTCGGAGGTGCGGGTAGGCCGTTCGAGGTAGGTATTAGTGCCGAAGAGTCCAGAGTGACGGTCTACCGCAGCCGAGAGGAGCGGCATGGCCGGGTTGAGGCGCACCTGGTGTACAGCCGTGGCCGATCCGTGATCGGAAGGGTACGGCTAGTGACAGTCGTCACCTCGATGGCACACTGCGACGGTCAGACGGCGAAGGCGAAGAACAGGATGAAGATCGCGAGACCGGACACCCAGGCCACGATCAACCAGCCGAAATCTCGCATCGGGTCGACCGCTCGGCTCTCCTCGCCCGGAACGTAGACGCCGCGCTCTTCGAACCAGTCCGCCCACCGGGTCATCCAGTGAAAGGGGCTTCGAGACGCCATGTCGCCACAGTACGGGCATGGGTGAGCCGCGTCAGCCGAGGAGGGGCCACCCAAAAGGACGAACCGGACGTACCGGTTATCGCCCACTAGGCCCTTTTGCCCAACTGGGGCGCCCGTCAGGCTGTAACGATGGCGCTGGGAATAGATGTCTACAGTCGCTTTCAGTCCGTTACCAATTGGCAGGCCGTCAAGAATCACGGCGTGACGTTCGTCTTCGTCAAGCTCACCGACGGTGGCGGACTGCCGAACGGCGGCCGCAATACCGGCGACGCCCTGGTGGCCGGAGCCAGATCCGTGGGAATCCCGGTGGGCGGCTACCACTTCGCTCAGGCGAGTCCCTCGCCGGAGACGCAGGCCGACGTGCTCCTCGCGGAGGTCCGGCGGCTCGGGGCGACCGGATGCGCCCCGATGCTCGACCTCGAAGACAACCCGCCGGGTTCGGAGGCGCCGAACATCCCGGACGCGCGCAAGCGCGACTTCTCGATCAGGTTCTGCGACCGCGTGGCGGGACACGGGTTCCGGCCAGGCATCTACCTGAACAATTCGCTTGCCAAGATGCTGCGCCCGGACCGATTCGGCGTGCCGGACCTGGTCATCTGGATCGCGCGCTACGGCGCCAAACCCGATGCGGCCGCGGGCCGCTACGACGTGCACCAGTACTCGGACGCCGGCCAGGTCCCCGGCATCCGTGCGAGCAGTGTCGACCTCAACGAGTCCTACACGAACGCCCACTTGACCGGCGGCGGCGCCGCCCCGAGGCGGAAGGCGACGACAGAACTCATGGAACGCAAGACCATTCCGGCCAGCCCGTCCGTCACGTCCGTGCGGCTGTTCCTCTCCGGCAGCGAGACGGCCGCGATCATCGTCCGCCCGCGTGTCGACGGGGACGGCATCACCGACGCTCCCGTATGGCAGGGCAACATCTACGCCTGGGGCAGCGACAAGGTCGGTATCGGCGGGAATCCCATGCAGAAGCCCGGATTCAACCCGAAGACGGTTTCGCACCGGCGGTACCACCTGCCGGGCGCGGTGTGGGCCGACTTCGAGTACAGCTCGAACGTGGACTTCGAGATCGACATCGTCGGCTGAGCCTTCGGGTGTGGCGAGGGAAATGCCGGCTCGGCCGGCGACGGTTGACGATGGAGGATCTGGGACGTTCAGTGTCCCGATTCCTCGATCGTCGCGAAGGTAACCGTGACGTCAAGCCGCTCACCGCGTATCCGGACTAACCCGCGCCCATGGCTGCCCGATCCGACACCGGGAGCCATTGCCGCTCCGGGTCGAAGGGCCGGTACCCGGAGCGGACGTGCTCGATCAGCAGCCGCAGCGTGGGATGCCGGTTCTCGTGCCGCCACAGCAGGGAGAACGGGTACACCGGGGTCGGGTCGACGAGCGGGATCTGGACGACGTCCGGATGCCAGGGCACGTGCATCTTCGCGCCGACGAAACCCAGGCGGTCCTTCGCCGTGCTGAGCACCTCGATGTGGTGTTCGAGCCCGAAGTTCGGGCCGTCGGTGTCGACCAGGATGCCGAACTCGGGGCACAGTTCCCGCCAGAACCCCGTCCATTCGCCGGCCCGTGCGTTGTAGGGCATCCACGCCGTCATACCGTCGAGTTCCGCCATCGCGACCCGCCGTCGCCGTGCGAGCGGATGCCGCCGTCCGACCAGCAGGTTCGTCGGCTCCAGGCAGGCGGGTACGCGGCCGATGCCCGGCTCCGGCACGGTGCTGACGCGGGCGAAGGCGGCATCGACCGACTCGGGCAGCATGGACCGGCGCACCGCGCCCAACCCGGGCGTGACGAGTTCCAATTCGTCGTCGTGGTCGGCGTGGAACGCCCGGATCACCTCCATGGTCGCCAGGCGCGTGCCGAGGACGTCGACGCGCAGGGGACGGCGTCTGCCGTGAAGCCGCTCGACGGCCTGATCCGCGAGGTTGATCAGCGCACGAGCGTGGTTGAGGAACTCTTCGCCGTCTTCGGTCGGCTCGGCGCCGCCGCGGGTCCGTGACAGCAGACGCACGCCGAGATCGGCTTCGAGCTTCGCGACGCGTTTGGAGATCGCCTGCTGGCTCACCTCCAGCCGGATCGCCGCCTCGCCGAAGTACCGGTCCTCCGCCACCGCGACGAACGCGCGCACCGCGCCCAGGTCCAGCTCCACTGTCTCCCCTACAACTTCCGGTTGTCGATCGCCGCGTGTCGCTTGTTGGACAACGCTTGTGTGCCTTCGATCCAAGCCCCGTGTCGGACCGGATCGTACAACCGTGGGGCGTGGCCGGTGGACTCCTTCGTGCACCTGCACGTTCATCCCGAATATTCGATGCTCGACGGCGCGGCCAAGATCGCCCCGCTGTTCGAGGAGGCCCAGCGGCGCTTCAGAGTCCCGCTTCCACAGGAAACCGGTGTGCTGGGGGCGGCGGCGCCTCGTACCGCTCGACCTTTCCGCGGCGGAAGACGGGGAGCCGCCATTGACCCTGCACGCGACCGCCGAGAGGCTGACCGAGGACGCCGTTCTCGAAGTGAGGCAGGTTTTGCCGGCGCACCAAGGAAAATCCCGGTCCCGGTGGAGCTCGCCGGGACGGTGTACGCGCTCGACGACTATCCGGTCGCCGTCAGTTCGATGCTCCTGGGCGGGCTGAAGTCCATCCCCGGCATCACGCCGCGCTGAGCCGCAGCAACCTGAGCTGCCCGATCTCGGACACGTTCTTCATCAGCTCGGCGTTCACCCAGGCGACGGTGTGGGCGAAGGTCAGCCCGGCGTCCTCGCCCCACGGATAGGCCGAGGGCGCGTCCAGATCGGCGTCGGTCAAGCGATCCAAGACGGCCAGCCATTCCTCGCGAAGTCCGCGCAGCCATCCGATGGCGGTTTCTTCGCCGGGCCAGGTGATTTCCTCGCGCTCGCGCGGAGTCCGCCCGTTCGCGTGGTCCAGTGCGACGCTCCACCACCAGCCGATATGCCAGGTGAGCCAGGCGATCGTGGGGACCGGGATCGGATCGGGTTCGGTGTCGGCCCAGTCGGGAGTGCCGTCCGGGCGCACCGTCCAGCAGAGCGCCGAGGGCTCCCAAAGGAAGTCCGCCGGTTCGAGGACGGCGAGGTGGTACTCGAACAACGACCAGGTCAGATCGAACTGCCAGCGCGGCAGTTCGGAACGCGAAGCGGGCACCCGCGCGATCCTGCCGCCGGGGCGCCGGGGCCGCAACCGGATTACGGTGCGGACATGCGTTCCTATGTCGCGCAGCGGAACGGCGAGACCGCGACCGCCGAAGACCTGGCGCCGCTCGCTTTCGCCGGCTTCGCCCACTTCACGGCCATGCAGGTGCGCGACGGCCTGGTCCGCGGTCTCGATCTGCATCTGGACCGGCTCCGGACCGCGTCGCTGGAGCTGTTCGGCGACTCGCTGCCCGACGACCGGATCCGCTCGTACGTGCGCAAGGCGATCGAGTCCGGCCCGGCCGACGTCTCCCTGACCGTGACCGTCCACCTGCCGGGTGAACTCGAAGTCCTGGTGCGCACCCGGCCCCCGGCGTCCGGTCCGGCGGGACCGCTGGAGCTGACGGCAGTCGAACACGAGCGCGCCATCCCCGCCATCAAGCACACCGGCGAGATGGCGAAGACGTACTTCCGGCGGCGGGCCGTCGGCGAAGGGTTCGACGACGCGGTGTTCGTCGACCGTCAGGGCCGGTTGAGTGAGGCGACGATCTGGAACCTCGCCTTCTGGGATCGCGATACGGTGGTGTGGCCCGACGCCGACCTGCTGGCGGGGACCACGATGCGTGTCGTCCAGCGGCGGCTGGGCGCGCTCGGTGTGCCGCAACGGCTTCAGGAGGTCACGCTCGCCGACCTGCCGGGGTTCACCGGCGCTGTGGTCATGAACTCGTGGACGCCCGGGATCGCGGTGCACCGGATCGGCGCGACGCCGCTGCCGGAAGCGCCGTCGTTCGTCGCGGCGCTGCACCGGGCTTACGAAACCGAACCTCTCACCCGACCTTGAAAGGAAGACGCCGATGAAGATCCTCGTGGTCGGTGCCACCGGGACGATCGGGGCCGCGGTCTCCGAAGCGCTCACCGCACGCGGGCACACCGTGCTCCCCGCGTCCCGCTCCGGCGTACTCAAGGTGGACGTCGAGCAGCCCTCCACACTCGACGCGCTCTTCGCCACCGAGCCGGGTATCGAGCACGTCGTGTGCTGCGCGGGGAGTGGCTCGCTGGTGCCGGTCGACGGCGGCACCGACGAAGAGTTCACCCAAGGCCTGCAGGGGAAACTGCTCGGCCAGGTGTTGCTGCTGCGGCACGCCGTCCCGCAGTTGCCGGACGGCGGTTCGGTCACGGTGACCGCGGGCCGGATCCCGGAGACGTTGCGCGGCAGCGCCTTCGGGGTCTTGACCAACGCCGGTCTCGAAGCGTTCGTCGCCGCCGCGGCCCGCGAACTGCCCCGCGGCCTGCGCGTCAACGCGGTCAGCCCCGGCTGGGTGAGCGAAACGCTCGCCGCGCTCGGCGAACCCGACGGCGGCACTCCGGCGGCGGAAGTCGCGCGGAGCTACGTCGAGGCGGTCGAGACCGCGGGCCTGACGGGGCGGACGCTGACCCCGTAAACGGACTTGACCGCGCTGCCACAGTGGGTCTTCGTGACGAACCACGACGACAGAAACGATCTACTCCGGCTGGCCGGGCTGGCGACTCCGATGGCACTGCGGGTCGCGGTCACCCTCGGATTGCCGGACCGGCTCTCCGGTGACGGCGCGGGCGCCGGTGAACTGGCGGCGGAACTCGGCCAATCGCCGCTCGCGCTCGATCTGCTGCTGGGGCACCTGAGAACCCTCGGCGTCCTCGAACGGACGTCGGCCGGCTACCGCACCACCGGTTATGGGGCGAACCTGCGCGCCGACGCCGGAAACGGGCTCGCCGGGCTCCTGGACATGAACGCCGCCGGCGGGCGCGGCGAACTGGCCTTCGTCGAACTCGCGCACAGCATCGCCACCGGTCAAGCGGGCTACATCCGTCGTTACGGTCAGGACTTCTGGGCCGATCTCGCCGAGCATCCCCACCTCCGGGAGACGTTCGACCGGCAGATGACCCAGCGGTTCCTGACGCAGGTGCCGGGGCTCGTCGCCGGTTTCGAGTGGTCCCGCTTCGGCACCCTCGTCGACGTCGGCGGGGGTCACGGCAGCCTGCTGGCCGCGATCCTGAAGGCCAACCCGTCGATGCGCGGCCATCTCGTCGATCTCGCGCCCACCGCGGCCGTCGCCGGAAAAGAACTGCGTGAGCAAGGGCTCGAAGACCGGACCGAGGTGACCGCGGGCAGCTTCTTCGACCCGCTCCCGGCAGGGGCGGACGCGTATCTGCTGTCCGACATCCTCCATGACTGGGACGACGAGCACGCCCATCGGATCCTGGCTCGCTGCGCCGAGGCGGCCGGCCCCGGCGGCCGCGTCCTCGTCATCGAGGCGGTCGGCGGCATCGGGGCGCAGACCGAGTGGGACCTGGTCATGCTCGTGCTCTACGGCGGCCGCGAGCGGCGCCTCGACGAACTTCGCGAGCTCGCCGCCGCACACGGGCTGGTCTTCGACTCCATCACCACGCTGACCGAACAGCGCAGTCTGCTGGAGTTCCAGCGGGAAGATATTCCTTGACAAGAATATTCTTCCTCGTGAATGCTTCTGGGCATGGAGCAGATCGCGGCAGCACTGGGAGACGGGGCGAGGTGTCGCATCGTCGAGCTTCTCGCCGAGCGGCCCCGGTCCGTCGGTGAGCTCGCCGAGCTGACCGGTCTGCGGCAGCCGCAGACCACCAAGCACCTGCAGACCCTCGCCCGCGTCGGCCTCGTGACGGTCTTCCCGCTCGGGCAGCGTCGCGTCTACGCGGTCGAAGCGGGCCCGCTGAAAGACTTCGAAGACCGAATGCGGGTGCTGATCGCGACCATCGAGGCGAACGAGGGCGAACGCGATGTCCTCACGCGCTATCAAGCCGCGATCTCCGCGGACACCGCCTCCGCGGACCAGGACCGGTGGGCGGACGGGCGGGCGTTCTCGTTCGACCGTCTGCTCGCCGCGCCGCGGAGCGACGTCTGGCGGCACTGGACCGACCCCGCGCTGCTCGCGACCTGGTGGGCACCGCCTTCGATGACCGTCACCGACTGCGTCATCGAGCCGTGGACGGGCGGACGAGCCGTTCTCGACTACCGCGACGCGGAAGGGCGATACCGCTCCGCGGGCGAGGTCCGCGCCGCGACCGAATCCGAACACCTCGAGTTCGACCTCTCGGTGCTGGACGCCGAGGGGGACACCTTCTTCACCGGTCACTACGACCTGAAGTTCACCGAGGCGCCGGGCGGGACCCGGCTCCGCCTCGACCTGCGCGTCACCGAAACCACCGTCGAGGCCGTCCCCTTCATCGCCGGCATCGAAACCGGCTGGGGCCAGGTGCTCGACAACCTCGCCGCTCGAATCACCCGGGAAAAGGACCGAACGACATGACGAACCCGACCGGCCGCCGCGTCACCGCGAACATCGGCCTCACCCTCGACGGCCACTACAGCGGCCCAGGCGGCCCTGGCGACATGGGCGCGATCGTCTCGTACGCCACTACTGACATTGCCCGCGCCCACCTCGCCCGTATCCACGAAAAGGCGACCACCGCGGTGCTCGGCAGACTGAACGCCGAGGGCTTCCTCGGCTTCTGGCCGTCCATCGCCGCCGACCAGAACGCCGACCCCCGCGACCGCGCCTACGCGAAATGGCTCACGGACGCCGAAAAGGTGGTCTTCTCGACGACCCTGACCGAAGCGCCGTGGGACCGCGCCCGCGTCGTGAACGCCCCCGCCGCCGACGTCATCGCCGACCTCAAGGCGAACGGAGACGGCGACATCCTGGTCAACAGCAGCGCCAGCGTCATCAAGGCACTGCTCTCCGACGACCTGATCGACCGGCTGTACCTGATGATCTGCCCCGAGATCACCGGCGGTGGGCAGCGCCTGTTCGTCGACGGACTGCCCGCGTCGAAGTGGACACTGGCGTATCAGGAGGTCGGGGAACTGGGGGAGATGGCGCTCGTTTACGACCGCGCCCGGTGATCGGCGGCGCCTTGTTCTGGACGTGACTCCGGCCGCGACCCCGGAGCAACCATAAAACAGATACATGTACTATAGTTGGTGTTCCGGCACTATAGTTGGAGTTGTCGCCGCGTGTTCAAGGAGTCGGATCGTGGACTTGAGCCGACCGTTGATGACGGTCACCCCCACGCTTGATGGCGACGTGCTCGCCGTGCTCGCCAACCACGACGGCATCTTCACGACCGGTCAGTTGCACCGGCTGTTGGCGCGACATTCGGAGGAGGGCATTCGCAAGGTGCTGCGGCGCCTGACGAAACAGGGTGTCGTGCTGTCCGACAGGGTCGGGAACGCCTTCGCGTACCGGCTCAATCGTGATCATCTCGCGGCAGAGCACATCATCGGGCTTGCCCAGATGCAGAAGACACTTCTGGAACGCGTCGAGGACCGTCTGGAGTCCTGGGAAATCCCGCCGGTGTACGCCGCGGTCTTCGGTTCGGTGGCACGCGGCGAGATGACGGAGGACAGCGATGTGGATCTCTTGCTGATCCGGCCGGATGACGCCGATGATGACCGCTGGGAAACGCAGGTTCACGAGCTGGCGGTCGAAGTGACCCGCTGGGTCGGTAACGACACTCGGCCTTTGGAGTTCACCGAAGCCGAGCTCGCCGACCGCGCGTACGACGAGGTCGTTCTGCGCGATGTGGCGCGAGACGGGCTCACCGTGGCCGGGAGCCGGGCCTGGCTGGCCAGTCACTTGAGAAAGAGAAAAGGCTGACTTGCGAACGCGACAGTGCGACGTGAACGTCCAGCGAGGGCGCCTGTGCAAGGCGAATCAGTTCAGTGAGGCGGCGGACACGATCCGTGAACTCGCCGACGGGCATGAGGATGTGGCCGACGCATACGTGACGTTGTGCGTCCACGCCGGGATCGCGGCGTCCGATGTCATCTGCTGCGCCAGGCTGGGCGAGCACGCGCAGGGTGAGAACCATGACGAAGCGGTCGGTTTGCTGACCCGGGCGGACAAGGAAGCCGCGAAGCATTTGCGAACGTCGCTCAAGTTGAAGACCAAGGCCGGTTACAGCCACACGCCGGCGACGGCGGATGAGTTCGAACGTGCGGGCCGGGCGGCCCAGACGCTGGTCGAAACGGCTCGCCGGGTGACCACTACTGCCTGCTGAGGCACGTCTGTGGCACGTGCCCTGCGGGGCGGCTCCCGGGGGAGCGCGCCTCCGCAGGTCAGAAGTGTCGGTGGGCCCGGAGAGACTCGAACTCTCACTGGCACGGACCTAAACCGTGTGCCTCTGCCAATTGGGCTACGGGCCCCCAATGCTGCCCCGAAATCGTAGCGTGCGACACGATCGGCGTTTCTCGGCGTGGCCGGTGCCACCGTGGGGAGTGGCGTCCTCTAACGTGGGCGTCCAGCAAGTCCGTCGCGGCGAGGAGGACACGTGGCTCGCGATCCCGAGACCATCGAGCGTGAGATCGAGCAGGCCAGGAACGCGCTGGTCGCCACACTCGACCAGCTGGGCACGAAGGCGAACCCCGCGAAGCTGGTGGATTCCGCGAAGACCGGCCTGCGCGCGAAGCTGGACGAGCCCAAGGTGAAGTACTCGCTCATCGGCGGGGCTGTGCTGATCGGCGTGCTGCTGATCCGCAAACTCCTGAAGTAGGCCTCAGGAGGTCTGGGCCGCCTTGGCGGGTGTCTTGGCCGGCTCAGCCTTCTTCGGGGCCTTCGCCTCGTCGACGGCCTTCGGGAGCTCCTTGCCCTGGGGAACCGGAGGCTTGCCGCCGGTCTTCTCCTTGGCCTTGCCGTTCGACGGCGGAGGAACTTCGAGCGGCTCGATCTCCGGAAGCGTGAGCCTCGCCGTCATGTAGGCGGCGGTGAACTCGAGCGCACTGCCGTTGAGCAGGTGCACCACCGTCGACCGTTCCGGCGGGGACAGTTTTTCGACCAGCTGGTCGGCCCGGTCCCGCGCCGCGATGATGCCCGGCGCGCGACCGGTCAGTTCCTTGCCGGAGCCGCTGACCGTGATTTTCCAGTCGTCGTCCTCCTGGATGTACGACGCGGTGATCGGTTCGGTCATCCGCCTCACCCCTCTCCTCGCGAGCATGCGTCACTCGAATGGACTTCGCCACGCCGTCGTCATGACGCCACTTTCGGGTGGTGGCGCCCCCTCCTGACGGAGGCCGTGACTGTCCATCAGAGTTTCTACAGGGTCATCGATACAGTAGGACAACTCTGTGTCACAAGACACTGGTGGCAATGTGCTCTGAGTGACGACCGAATGGCCTAATGCACGCGCATCTTCACAGTCGCTCAGCGGACCCGCGAGGCCAGGCCCGACCAGAGGACGTCCATCGCGTATCCGGTCGCCGTTTCCGGGCTGACGTCCTCGTGCCGCTCGCACCAGATCGCGAGCCTTTCACACGCGCCGACGACGAACTCCGCGGACGCCTCGGCGCGGAGGTCGTCCCCGGCGTCGAAGTAGTCGCTCATCAGCGCGGCGATCAGGTCGGTCTGCTGGCGGCGGGTCTGCTCGATCTCGTCGGCGGCGCCGGTGCCGATCAGCGCCATCTCGTGGCGCAGCAGTGACCAGGCCTGCCGTCGTTCCCGGATGAAGACGAAGAAGGCCAGCAGCCCGCGTCGCAGCGCGTCCTCGGCGGAGGTCGCGCCGACGGTCGCCCGTTCGGTGACCTCGCGCAATGCCGTCCGCGACTGCTGGATACAGGCCAGCAGCAGCCCCTCTTTCGAGTGGAAGTACTCGTAGAGCATCGGCTTGGAGACCCCGACGCGCTCCGCGATGTCGTCCATGGACGCCGCGCTGTAGCCGCGTTCGGCGAAGACTTCCTCAGCGATCTCGATCATCTGCCGCATTCGCTCTGCTCGTGGCACGCGTTTGCGCTTCGCCGTCGTCACCACAGCACTCTACCGAAGGTAACCTACTTCAAGTAAGGTGTACTCCCGGTAACAGGTAATGCGAACGAGAGGTCGGGGCATGGGCAACCGCACCGAGACCGGGGTCGTCATCGTCGGGACCGGCTTCTCCGGGCTGGGCATGGCCATCCAGCTGCGGAAAGAGGGCCGCGAGGACTTCGTCATCCTGGAGAAGGCCGGCGACGTGGGCGGCACGTGGCGGGACAACACCTACCCCGGCTGCGCCTGCGACATCCCCTCGCATATGTACTCGTTCTCGTTCGAGCAGAACCCCGGCTGGTCTCGCGCGTACTCGCCGCAGCCGGAGATCTGGCAGTACATGCGCGACGTCGCCGCGAAATACGACCTGCGCCGTTTCATCCGCTTCGGTCAGGAGATGACCGGCGCCCGCTGGGACGCCGACGAGAACCGCTGGCATGTCGCCTCGAAGTCGGGTGACGAGTTCGTCGCGCCCGCGCTGGTCGCCGGGGTCGGCGCGCTGCACCTGCCGCAGATCCCGAAGCTGCCCGGCATCGAACGTTTCCAGGGCCGGGCGTTCCACTCCGCGCGGTGGGAGCACGACTGCGACCTCAAGGGCAAGCGGGTCGCCGTGGTCGGCACCGGTGCGAGCGCGATCCAGTTCGTGCCGCAGATCGCGAAGGACGTCGCCGAACTGACGCTCTTCCAGCGCACGCCGCCGTGGATCATGCCGAAGCCGGACTGCGAGATGCCGGAAGCGCTGCGGAAGGCGTTCAGCTCGGTTCCGCTGCTGCAGCGTGCCTTCCGCGACGTCCTCTACTGGGGGCTCGAGGCCCGCGCGCTCGGCTTCAACGGGCAGCCGTGGGTGATGAAGCTCGGCCAGCGCATCGCGAAGCGCAACATCTTCAAGAGCGTCAAGGACCCGGAACTGCGCCGGAAGCTGATGCCGGACTACACCATGGGTTGCAAGCGCGTCCTGGTCTCCAACGACTACTACCCGGCGCTCGCGCGGGACAACGTCGACGTCGTCACCGAGGGCGTGAAAGAGGTCCGCGAGCACAGCGTCGTCGACGGCGCCGGCGTCGAGCACGAGGTCGACGCGATCATCTACGGCACCGGTTTCCACGTCACCGACGCCTTCGACGACCTCGAGATCATCGGCCGGGACGGGCGCAACCTCGGTAAGGAGTGGGCGACCGAGGGGATGCGGACGTATCAGGGCATCACCGTGTCCGGGTTCCCGAACCTGTTCTTCCTGCTCGGCCCGAACACCGGACTGGGCCACAACTCCGTGGTGTTCATGATCGAAGCGCAGATCTCCTACGTCGCGCAGGCGCTGCGGCTCGCGCGCGGCAAGGCGCTCGACCCGCGGCCGGAGGCGCAGGAGCGGTTCAACGGCGAGATCCAGCGCAAACTCGCCAAGGGCATCTGGACCCAGGGCGGCTGCAAGAGCTGGTATCTGGACGCGAAGGGCGTCAACCGCACGATCTGGCCGGGCTTCACCTGGCGGTACTGGCTCGACACCCGCAAGGTGCGGCGTGAGGACTACGAACTCCTCGGCTGACACCGCGAAGAGGGGAGGGTCCGTGAAAGCCAAGATGGGGGGCATGGCCTTCACGGACCGGGGAACGCCGCGCTCATGAGGGGTTGAGCCGGCGAAGCCTTCCGATGAGATCGACGGTGGGGATGCCGCAGAGCTCGGCCATCCGTTCCAGCGCCGCGAAGTCGAGGTGGACCTCGGCACTGCCGGCGTCACCCGAGCGTTTGAGCCGGTCGTCCGCCCACCGTCGCAGGGGGAACAGTTCCTCCTGGTCGTCCTTGAGCACCAGGCGCAGGTCGACCCGGACGCGGCCCGGTTCGTCCACGAACACCCGGCGATGCACCTTGGCCAGCAGATCCTGCGGCAGCTCGTCCATCGCGACGCACAGTTCGACCAGCCGCACCACGGAACAGTGCCGGGTGCCCAGCTCGTAGGTGGCCAGCGTCTGTAGCGAGATCTCGCTCTGCAGATGCTGGTTCAGTTCCTTGCGTGTCCAGCCACGTTTACGGCGGAGCTTGCGGAGCTCGTCTCCGAGTATCCGCTGATAGCTCTCAGCGTCGATCAGCACTCCCCATCCCCTGCCTTGCCAACCTTCTCCTCCGCTCGCCCGTGTGACAAAACCCGGGACGAGCGCGCTCACGTGTATGAAAGTCGGCAGGACGGCCGCTCTTACGCGGTTTCGGGGGTGCTTTTCATACCGATTTTGGCCCACTGGGCCGAATGGGTGAGGAAAACCCGCTCGGAGTGCGCGTTTCGGTGGCCATCAGGCCCGTCGGGACTGTCCGTCGCCTGGTGCGGCCGTGTAGCGAAAGCCACAGTGATGATGTGTGTGGACGGAGACTTGGCGGGGTCTGGCTCGGAAAGCCACTGACGCCCTGGTTGGGGTTGTCTTGCGAAAGA
>NZ_JBVJCE010000004.1:0-4871 GCF_055588925.1 Amycolatopsis sp. NPDC041971
TGGTGGAACAAGAATTCTGGGGCTTATTGGTCAGCCACTACGCGATACGCTCGTTCATGCACGAGGCGGCTGACAGCGTCGATATTGACCCGGATTAGATATCTTTCACCAGAACCTTGAACATCATCCGCCGCCAGGTCACCGACCCAGCGGTGTTTTCCCCCCGAAACGGCACGCCTGAACCATGAGCGGGCGATCCAGGAAACCGTAGAGCGGCGCAACAAGCGACGACACCGAACCTACCCGCGAGTCTGCAAGAAGGGCAACGTCACACATTCCCCATCAAGACGCCTCGCCACCAGCAGGAACACTATGACCCGCACCCGAACGTCCTGAAACGTACGGCTTAACTAAGGGGTCCTAACAGAATGATCTCGAGTGTGGTTTGATGCTGTGTCTCGTTGATCGTCTGTGAAGGGTGGGCTGGGTGGGGCAGCGGCGTCCGTGGGAGATCGATGACGGTCTGTGGGAACGGATCGAGCCGTTGTTGCCGCGGGTGGAGCATCGGTTCAGGAATCCGGGGCGTAAGCGGTTGGACGACCGTAAGGCGTTGTGCGGGATCATGTTCGTGCTCTACACGGCGATTCCGTGGGAGTTCCTGCCGCAGGAGCTGGGCTATGGGTCGGGCATGACGTGCTGGCGCCGGCTGCGGGACTGGACCGAGGCCGGGGTGTGGCAGCAGTTGCACGAACTGCTGCTGGCTGAGTTGCACGCGGCGGGCCAGCTGGATTGGTCACGGGCGGCGGTCGATGGATCGCATGTGCGGGCGTTAAAAGGGGGCCGAAAACCGGCCCCAGCCCGGTAGATCGAGCCCGTACCGGGTCGAAACACCACGTCATCACCGACGGCACCGGCATTCCGCTGGCTGCCACGCTGACCGGCGGGAACCGGCACGATGTCACCCAGCTGATGCCGTTGATCCACGCGATCCCGCCGGTACGGGGCCGCCGTGGACGGCCCCGCCGTCGACCACAACGGCTCTACGCCGACCGCGCCTACGACCACGACAAGTACCGCAAACTGGTCCGCGCCGCCGGAATCACGCCTCTCATAGCCCGCCGAGGCCAGGAACACGGCTCTGGTCTCGGCGTTCACCGCTGGGTCGTCGAAGGCGCGTTCGCCCTGCTGCACTGGTTCCGACGCCTGCGCATCCGCTGGGAAGTCCGCGACGACATCCACGAAGGCTTCCTCACCCTCGGCTGCGCCATCATCTGCTGGCGCAGACTCAAGTCCCACTCAATCTGTTAGGACCCCTAAGTGGCATTGCTGCCAGTACACCTCTACCCAATTCGGTGACCTCGCCGAGGACCATGGGGTGCGTCTATCTGTGGGGCGTAAAGGACAGTGCTGGGACAACGCGGTCGCCGAGTCCTTCTTCGCCACCATCAAAGCCGAACTGATCGACCGGCAAGGCTGGCCGACACGGACCGTCACGCACAAGGCGATCTTCGAATACATCGAAGGCTGGTACAACACCCGCCGACGACACTCCAGCCTCGGCTATCTCAGCCCCAACGACTACGAAACAAGCCACCCGACAACCGAAGACACCTTCGGCCGTCAGGTAGCCTGACACCACCTCATCGACCCTGTCCGCCAAAACGGGTCAACCCCAGGGCGCCTGACTGCTCGCTGGGTTGACGGTGCGGAGATCGGCCGCACGAAGCGAGCATGGATGTCAGGATGCGGCGGCGCGCCACGCGCTTTCTGTTTCGTCGGGTATGTCCGTCGGTGTGGTGGTGCTCTTGCTGGGTACGTCGATCTCGTTGATCCAGCGGATGATCGTGGGGCGCGCACCGGTGGCGGTGAACTCGCCGACGGCGGCATAGACGTACTCGGCGGGAATCTCTTCGCCCTCGTTCCAGCTCTGGGGGAAGCCGCCGTGCCAGTACTCGTGCTCGTGGTCGCGGTGCGTGGCTCCTGCCGGGGCGTACGAGGCTTCGTTGGTGTACCAGCGCAGCACGCCGACGCGCCCACGAAGACCGACCCTTAGCATCGGCAGCCGTCTTCGATGTGGTGGCTCCACAGATCCCACACGCCGCCGGGAACCTCGTCGGCATCCGGGTCGCCGACGGTGGTGGATCGGAGCAGCCCGATCACGTCGGGAATCTCGCGCAAAGTAGCGACCGTTGCCGTGTTGTCACGACGGACCGCGTCCAGATCGGGTGTCGTGGTGGTCACGTGGCTGGCCTTCCGTAGCGCTTGTGGTAGGGCCGATTATCCTGGTAGGAGCCGTAGAGCGTCAAATTCTTCTTCCCGGGCTGCATCCCGATCGGATTAGCCCTTACGGCAGATCGCTGTTCGGAAGTCCTCGTCACGGCGCACCCGCGCGGCGTTACCTGACTGTCCATAATGTACTTCTCTTGTGGTCGCCAGGCAGGTGATGGCTTCCGTAGCGGCACGGGGCGGGCGCCGGCGGGATCGACATCATCGCTCCCGCCGGCGCTCGGTATGGCACTCCATCAATGGGACCGCCTGTGCATGAGACGCTATGTCGCGCAGGTCGTCCCATCCGTGGCACTCAGCCGTCGAAGGCGTGCACGTAGTCGATATCGTCGTTGAGCCGGTCACCGACGTAGGATGTCGACAGATCCTGGTACTCTGACCACTGAGGTGCCCCGTCGGTCAGCAGGGCGCGGTCGCAACTGCCGTAGCCTCGGATCGAACTCACGTTGTTGGCCACTTGGACATAATTGCGCAACCTATAACCGTCGCCGTCACAGGTCTCTCCACCGACCATCGTGTACAGCACTCCGCCGCCGTAGTTGGAGTCGCGGTACTCGGTGAAGAGCATCACTTCGGCCGGTGCAGCAGACTCCGGCCGCTGTACCCCCATCTCCGCACGCACGCTGGTCAACGCGTCTTTTTCCGATAACGAGGAGCACTGCTTGGACAACACCTTCGACAGGCCTTCCACGTTACGCTCCTTGCTCAGATAGAGCACGCAGTACTCGTGGATCGCCTGGGCCGTTGTATTCGAGTTGGTGGCCGCGGTCGCCGCTGTCGTTCCTGTGGCGGTCAGCCCGAGCAGCGCCACTCCCAGTGCCGCAGGCAGCAGAACACGCGTAAAATTATTCATTGATATCCCCCTGGAATCGGTTACCTGGCATCCGTCAGGCTAAATGATCCTCTCGCTATCTTTGTCGCAGTGACAATCAGCCAATCGAGTGTATCCGGAACCGCCCCGCCGGGAGTCGTTTGTTGAGGAGAATGCGCATGCGGACACCTCGGAAACCGCAGTGAATTCCATGAGATATGCATAATGTCGTAGCGCTCGGCCATCGGTATGGCTGAACAGGACGACGTGCAATCGGGGGGAACCCAGCCTCGTTCTGCTTTTGATGGAGAGGCAGTGCGGTACGCGGCGGACCTGATCCTGGTGCTTGTGAGCCTGCTAGATCCACATTCACGCGGAATTTACGTTCCTTAAGGACTCGCCTTTTTCGGCGGCCCGGCCACCCATTTGGCGGTATGTCGGATTTCGTGGTTGCGGCACCGTTGCACACGGGTCAAGCGAGGTGGGCATACGCGGTTCGCCCGATGTCGGCCGCCTCAATGCCGGTCGCGGGGCGGCTTGTGCTGGTGTGCCCTATTTCTGTGACACCTGGCTCGCGTGGATGTTCTCGCCGGTGGGTGACTAAGCGGCCACAGCGACATCAGTGGCGTCAATAAAACAATAAGATATGGATTCGCCTCACTCGCGTGACACTGTTCGGCGCGAAGCGGGTAATCGCACCCTTCGATGCAATGATCTTTGTGGCAGGGACGGGGATAAGTCATGGTTGTGTCTACTAATGTCGACCGGTACCGCGATCGCTGTGAGATCTTTCTCGACGACACTGTGAAGGGTCTGCGCACTTTGTCGGCGACGGAGCTTGCCCATTCGATGGAAGTGCTGCAGTCCGCGCGGCGGCGCCGAAGCCGGGTGTACATCTTCGGCAACGGTGGCAGTGCGTCCACGGCCAGCCACCTGGTGTGCGATCTGGTGAAGACCGCGCGCCGCCCGGAGGAAGCCACGCTGCGCGCGTTCGCACTGGTGGACAACACGGCGGTACTCACCGCCTACGCCAACGACTTCGACTACGAGGAGGTGTTCGCGGCTCAGTTGGCGGACAACGCCGAGTCGGGCGATGTGGCGGTGGCCATCAGCGCCAGCGGTGATTCGCCGAACGTGCTGGCCGCGTTGAGAACCGCGCGCCGGATGGGGCTGGACACCATCGGCTTGCTGGGTTGCGGTGGTGGTGCCGCGGTGGAACTGGTCGATCTGGCACTGGTGGTGGACTCGGCCGACTTCGGCGTGATCGAGACCGCACATATGGCGATCGTGCACGCTTGGGCGTCCGGGCTCGGCTTCCAGCACGACACCGCGCTCACCGGGGTCGGCGCCCCTGGAGGCCGGCGGTGACCACCGGGCAGGTCGTTTTCGCCTCGGATCGGGGGCCGGTGCGGTTCGCCGAGCAGGACGGCCGGCTCATGCCCGGCCGCCGTCACGGCAGTGTGACTGCGCTGCTCGACACGATCGCCCGTCGCCGCGGGCGGACGGCCACGTGGATCGCTCCCTCCGAAGCCCCGGCCGACCACACGGCGACGGAGCGAAACCTGTTCCGCGCGGTGGCCGACGACCTGGGCTACGGCTACCGAATCGCTCCGGTGAGCCGGGAGGATCACGACGACTACTACTTCGGTGCCGGCGTCGAGATCATCTGGACGGCGTGGCACGGCATCGAGGACGAGGTGCCCGTCCCACCGGGCGAGGGCGACCCGCTCAGCGGGGGGGAGGAGGGGGGGGGGGGGGAGGGGGGGGGGGGGGGGGGAGGAGAGGGGGGGGGGGGGGGGGTGTTCTGTGGACGGATCCCAGCCTTTCTTTCCCT
>NZ_JBVJCE010000004.1:4881-295805 GCF_055588925.1 Amycolatopsis sp. NPDC041971
GCGTTCCCCGCCCAACAGTAAGGGGCCACCCCCCCCAACGCCCACCACCCGCCACCCCCCCCCCCCCCCGCTGAGGTGGCCCGCGACGCCCCGGCCGGGGCGGTCGTCTCGGTGCACGACTACCAGCTGCTGCTGACCCCCAACATGGTGCGGCGGTTGCGCGGCGACGTCCGGATCGCCCACTTCAGCCACACCCCGTTTCCGACTGCCGGATCGCTGTCCGCGCTGGCGCCGGATGTGGTGCGTGAGCTGGTGGGCGGTCTGCTGGGCGCCGACCTGCTCGGCTTCCAGTGCTCGTTGTGGGCACACCGGTTCCTGTGGTGCTGCGACCGGCTCGGCTTCGAGGTCGACGGGGCGGCGGGTGCCGTGCGCGTGGACGACCGGACGGTGTGGGTGCGCACCTACCCGGTGACCGTGGACGCGGCGGCGGTGCTCGCCCGTGCGCAGTCACCCGAGGTACGGCGGTGGGCACGGCATATCCGCGGCGGCGATCCGCGCCGGGTGATCGCCAGGGTCGATCGCCTGGACCCGGCCAAGAACGCGCTGCGCGGGTTCGAAGCCTACGCCCGGCTGCTCGATCGCGACCCGCGGTTCGCGATGGAGACGCGCCTGGTCGCCTGCCTGATCCCGTCACGGGAATGGCTGGCCAGCTACCGCGACTACGCCGGGCGGGTGCACCGCCGAGTGCGGGAGATCAACGACCGGTATCCCGGCGCGGTCACGGTGTATCTGGGCGAGAACCAGGACCGTGCCTTCGGCCTGCTCGCCGGGCACGACCTCCTTCTGGTCAATCCGGTGTCCGACGGCATGAACCTGGTCGCGCAGGAAGCCGCCCTGCTCAACAAGAACGACGGAGTGACCGTGCTCTCCGCCACCACCGGCGCGGCCGGCCTGCTCACCGGCGCGGTGCCGTTGACCGACCCGCGCAGCGTCGAGGCGACGGCGGACGCCATGGAATTCGCGCTGTCACTGCCTGTCAAGGCACGCCGGGAGCGTGCCCGCGCCATGAACACCGCGGTAGCGGAGGCAAACCCGTCCCGGTGGTTCGAGCACCAGCTGGCCGATCTGGAGGCGGTGACGGCCGGTTCGCCGCCCCGCCGCGCGTCGTCCGACCACCTCGATGCGCTCGCGGTGCGAGTTCGGTGACCGGCCGCACCCGGGCCCCGCGGGCGCTGCTGCTGGACTTCGACCACACCCTGTTCGCCTTCGACGACAGCATCTCCTGGTTGCGTGCCGCGATTCGGGACTGCGCGATGACCATCGACGAGACTGCGGTACGCCGGCTGTACGCGCGGATCGAGGAGGCCAGGACCTGGTCGCGGGTGCGCGAAGCGCAGCAGGGATGCCAGCGATCGCCGGTGACGCACCGGGACGCGTCGCTGTTCTGGTTCCGGGAGGCGGGCACCGGCGAGGTGCTGGCCGAGGCGCTGCACCGCCGGCTCACTACGCCCCCGGACTGGCTGCCCTATGCCGACGTGCCCGAGGTCCTGACTCGGTTGCGGCGAGGCGGTGTGCCGGTCGCGGTGGTGAGCAACGTGGGCTGGGACATTCGGCCGACTTTCGTCCACCACGAGCTCGCGGCAGGCGTGGACAGTTTCGTGCTGTCCTGTGAACAGGGCACCGAAAAGCCCGACACCGCCATGTTCCGCACCGCCTGCGCCGAGCTGGGTGTTCCGCCCGAGGACGTGGTCATGGCCGGGGACGACCTGGTCAACGACGGCGCCGCGCTCGCGATCGGCGCCCAGGTGTACCTGCTGCCGAACCAGCCGCGGGGTGCGGTCCGCGGGCTCGCGCCACTGCTGGACGTCCTGGGCGTCCAGGAGGGCGGGGCGCCACCGCCAATCCCGATCAGTCAAGGAGTGACATCGTGCTCATCGGAGTAACCGGAGCGAGTGGGAAAATCGGCAGCCGGGTGCTGGCCGATCTGGCCTCGGCGGGTCACCGCGTCCGCGGCATCGACGTCGGCCGCGACTACGGAGAGAACTACCGTCGCGCCGACCTGCGCGAGCTGTGGCAGACCCTGGACGCTCTCGAAGGCGTAGACGCCGTCGTGCACCTCGCCGGAATGGGTGCCCCCGAGGGGGGTTCGTACCCGCTGCTGGCCGAGCAATCGGTCTTCGCCGCCAACACCCTGTCCTGCTACAACGTCTTCCTGGCGGCCGGTGAGCTGGGCATTCCCCGAGTGGTATGGGCCTCCAGCGAAACCGTCATGGGTTTCCCGTTCCGGCAGCGACCACCGGATTTCGCCCCGCTGACCGAGCAGCATCCCCGCCGGCCCGAGTACAGCTATGCGCTGGCCAAAGCGACTGCGGAGCATCTGGCCGAGCACGCCGCGCGCCGCGGTGAGCTGACCGTGGTGGGCTTGCGCTTCTCGGTGGTCCTCGACGAACAGGACTACCACCGGCTACCACGCTGGTGGGCCGATCCAGACCTGGCGAGCTGGAACCTGTGGAGCTATGTGGACATCCGCGATGTCGTCGACAGCTGCCGGATCGCGCTGGACGCGCCGAT
Source organism: Amycolatopsis sp. NPDC041971 (assembly GCF_055588925.1). NCBI lineage: Bacteria > Bacillati > Actinomycetota > Actinomycetes > Pseudonocardiales > Pseudonocardiaceae > Amycolatopsis > Amycolatopsis sp. NPDC041971. Next base: position 7,393 of record NZ_JBVJCE010000004.1, read on the forward strand.
CGACGGCGCGCAGAACTTCATCATCGCGGCACCGGACACGCTGATGGACCGGCCCACCGAAGAACTACTGGCCGCCTACGCACCCGAAACGCCCGTGTCCGGTCTCGTGCCCGGCTTCGGCTCGCTCCAGTGCACCGAGCGGGCGCGCGCGGTGCTCGGCTACCAACCGCACCGCTCCTGGCGGGACCACACCGTCGCCCGCGCTGACGGCTCGCCCGCACTGTCCACTTCGTCCGTCCACAATCGATAGCCAAGGAGACCTCCGTTCATGACAACCATGGCCGAGCTGATCGACCGATCCCTGGCCTCCACCGCCAGCCGGCGCTGGGACCTGGAAAAGCGGTTCCCGGTGGTCGCCGACCGCGCGCGAGGCTGCCACGTGTGGGACGCCGACGGCAAGCGCTACATCGACTACACCTCGTGCAGCGGCGCGGCGCCACTGGGCATCGGCCATCCCGCGGTCCTGGAAGCCGCGATCGCCACGCTGCACCAGGGCGGCATCGTGCCGAACACCCTGACCCCGGCGCGGATCGAGACCGCGGAACTGCTCCTGTCGATGTTCCCGTTCGCCGAGCGGGCGCGGTTCTTCCGCACCGGCTCCTGCGCCACCACCGCGGTGACCCGCATGTGCCGGCTGCACACCGGCCGCCGGTTGGTGCTGACCACCGGCTTCCACGGCTGGCACGACTGGCACCTGCAGACCGCGTTCGGCGGCCTGCCCGGCCGCGACCCCGAAACGGTCGACTTCGGCTACGACCTGTCCCGGCTCGCGGAGCTACTCGAAACCAGGGCCGAGGAGGTGGCGTGCGTGATCCTCACCCCGGAAGTCGCGTTCTACCCCCACGAGTACCACGTACGGCTGGCCGAACTGGTGCACGGGCACGGCTGCCTGCTGGTACTCGACGAGGTGATGACGGGCTTCCGGTACGCCCTCGGCGGGTACTCCCCGATCGCGGGCATCCAACCGGACCTGATCACCGTAAGCAAGGGACTGGCCAACGGATTCGCCCTGTCCGCGGTGCTCGGCCGGGCCGACGTGTTCGACGGGCCGGGGGATGCCTACTTCGGCAGCACCTACCAGCGGGAAGTGACGCCCTACGCGGCTGCGGCCGCCTGCCTGAAAGTGTTCGCCTCCACCGACCCCACCGAGGCCATGCGCGCCACGGGCACCACGATGATCCGCGGTCTGAACCAGGTCTTCGGCCGGTTTTCGGTGCCCGCGGTCGCCTTCGGCCGGCCGTCGATGTTCCGGGTGCTCTTCTGCGATGACGACACCGGCCACGCCTTCTACAGCGGACTGCTGCGCCGCGGGGTGCTGATGGAATACGGCGGCGTGCATATGATCTCCGCGGCCACCTCCTCCGACGACCTGGCCCACACGCTGCAGGCCGCCGAGCACACCCTCACCGAGTTGGAGCGAAGCGGGCAGCTGGTGGCCCGCGACGGTGGCGTGCGGGACGAGGACGCTCACGCGCTGGCCGGACGCGCGTTCGGGGCGACCCAGGACAGTGTGCGCGCCTGGTGGCCAGGATTCGACGCCGAGCAGTTCGCCACTGCGAGGGGATAGTGCCGATGTCGGTGGGATCAGCGCCCACATTGGCACCACGGCACCGGGCGGCGTTGTGGGCGGTGCGACTCGTCTTCGCGCTCACCGGGTTGCTGTTCGCGACCTGGGCCGCTCGCATCCCGACGCTGAAGACCCAGCTCGGCCTGAGCGCCGGCGAGCTGGCCGTGGTGCTGGCGGGGCTGAACCTCGGCGCGGTGTTCGGGCTGCAACTCGGAGGGCTGGTAGCCCCGCGCTTCGGCAGCCGCGCCACCCTGCGCGCGGCGATGCCGCTGTTCGCCGCCAGCCTGTCCGGGCTCATCCTCGCCGGCGATCTGGCCGGGCTCACCGCCGCCGTGTTCGTCTTCGCGATGGTCAACAGCGTGGTCGACGTGGCGATGAATGCCCACGGCGTGTCCGTTGAGCGGGTCACTGGCCGGGCCCTGCTTTCGGGCATCCACGCCTGCCACAGCCTCGGTGCCGTCGCCGGCGCACTGCTCGGTGCACTCGCCGAACTGCTCCACCTGCCGGTGCCGGTGCATTTCGTACTGACCAGCGTGCTGGCCGCCGCGGCCGCGACAGTCGGCGGCCGTGCCCTGCTGCCCTCGCTGACCGACGCGGTAGCGCCCGTCCTGCCCGGCGACCGGGCGGGAGGATTCACCGCCCGCTGGCCACCCCAGGTGATCCTGCTGGGCCTGCTGGCGTTCTGCGTCGCGCTCGCCGAGGGGGCGGCCAACGACTGGGCCACGGTCTACCTGCACGAAGAGACCGGCGCCAGCACCTCGGTGGCCGCGGTCGGATTTGGTCTTTTCGCCGCGACGATGTTCATCGGGAGGTTGCTCGGGGACCGGCTGATCGACCGGTTCGGGCTTCGATGGCCGTTCCTGGCCGGAACTCTGGTTGCCGGCCTCGGGTTCGGGGCCGCGCTCCTGCTCGACAGCACTGCGGCCGGGCTGGCCGGGCTGGCGCTGCTTGGCCTGGGATTGTCCTACACCCTGCCGGTCACCTTCACCGCCAGCGGTTCCGTGCCCACCCTGCATCCCAGCCGCACCATCGCGAACGTGTCGACGCTGGGATACCTCGGCTTCTTTTCGGGGCCCGCGGTGATCGGCCTGGCCGCCGAAAATTTCGGCCTCACGATCGGCATGACGATCCCCGTGGTGATCATCCTGGTCGCCGCGTGCGGCGCGGCGATCCTGCCCCGCCGAAGGCCGCCGAGCGACGTCCACCAAGCCGGAAATTAGGCTGCCTTCGGATCACAAACTCGTCAGGGAGTGGTGCGCTTCCGATTCCCCGTGATGTCCAGGCTCTTGTCGACCTGCGCGATGAGTTCCAGCGTGATCACGACCTTTCGACGAGCGCCCTGAGGGTCCGTGACACCGGTTCCGCCGGGACCGGTCAGGCGGACCTGGCTGCCAGTGCCCTCGACGAAGATTGCCCCCTCGGTCTCCGCGACTTCGGCGGCGTTGCCCAAACGTCTCCGCCCGTCCTACGCCGAGATCATCTGCCGGATCCACGAAGGCCAAGACCCCGATACCTTCGACGACACCGGCGCCCTCTGGCCCAGCGCCCGCCACCCCGGAGGCCGCCTTCAGGAAAGCCAGGAAGCTCGCGCCGTCCCGGGCCGAATAGCACTCGCCGAACACTTCGCCGGTGCCGACGTCCAACGCCGCGAACAAGTTGGTCACACCGTGATGGACATAGTCATGGGTGCGTTTCTCGGTCGCGGCGAAGGTGATCGGCAGCAGCGGCTGAGTCCGGTCCAGGGTTTGCACCTGGGTCTTCTCATCCACGGTGAACACCACTGCCCCGCTCGGGGCTCTAGGTAAAAACCGACATCGAACGCCTCACCACAGACCGACAGGACCGTCTCGGCAGAGTCGTCCCACGAGTATCGCCATGCCGCTTAACCCGCACGGACGTAGTTTTCGACATGCACAAGGTCCCAGGGGACCGGTCGCCCGAAGTCTGGACGCAACCGCACGGCACGGGTGATGGTGAACACCTGGCTCGCGGACAGGCCGAGATGGCCGCTGGCGTGTCCATGTCCTGGTGTTCCTCGTGGTGCTCGCCTCCTGGGACGGCTCGTACCGGCTGGACAGCAGATTGCCGTCGAAGGTGTGGGTGTGTGCGTCGATCAGCCCGGGCAGCAGGGTTTCCCCGTGCCGTCGACCATCACCTCCGGCGGCGGCCCGCCCGGTGTGGCGATGTTGCCACCGTCGATCAGCACCTCGGCGCAGTCCGTGGGCCGTGTCATGACAACCGTGTAAGCCGCGGATGGACCAGGATCGGATCCTCGGACGCGACCCAGAAAGGCTCTATCTGTGACTGAGGACACATCTGATCGGGATTCCGGTTCCGCGGCCGACGAGGCGCTCGCGCGTGTGCTGCCGCCGGACATGCTCGACGCGTTGGTGAAGGACGCGTATGCGCGTGGCGGCGCGCTGGGCGCGCAAGAATTGCTGAACGAGATGACCAGGGCGGTGCTCGAGCGGGCGCTGGACGCCGAAATGACCCATCATCTCGGTTATGAGAAAGGAGATCCCGCCGGGAACGGGTCCGGGAATTCCCGGAACGGCAGGTCTCCGAAAACCGTGTCCACTTCGAATGGTCCGGTCGAGCTGGCGGTGCCGCGCGACCGGAATGGTTCGTTCGAGCCGGCGATCGTGCCGAAACGCCCACGCAGGCTGGGTAATATTGACGAGGCGATCCTGTCGCTGTATTCGCGTGGCATGACCACGCGGGACATCGAATCTCATGTGCGTGAAGTATATGGCGTGAACGTGTCACAGGAATTGATCTTCAATGTGACCGAAGTGGTGACCGACGAGATCGCGTTGTGGCAATCCCGGCCTTTGGACGAGATGTACCCGATTCTCTATGCCGACGGTCTGCGGCAGCAGCGGGGCAAGGACAAGGGCGTGGTCACCTCCAAGGTCGTCTACCTGGCCATCGGTGTGGACATGGAAGGCCGTAAACACGCCCTCGGGCTCTGGATCGCCGAGACCGAAGCGGCGAAGTTCTGGGCCAAGGTCGTCACCGACCTGCGGAACCGTGGCGTGAAGGACATCCTGATCGCCTGCTGCGACGGTCTGACCGGACTGCCTGACGCGCTCCGCGGCGCGTTTCCCCGAGACCGTGGTCCAAACCTGCGTCGTGCACGTGATCCGCAACGCCATGCGATTCATTTACTATGGCGACCGGAAGAAAGTCGCCGCCGCCATGCGGGACATCTACACCGCGCCGACACTCGAGGCAGCCGAGATCGCGCTCACGCGTTTCGACAAAGACTTCGGCACGCAATACCCGGCCGCTATCCAGGTGTGGCGGCACGCCTGGAACGACTTCACCCCATTCCTTGACTATCCACCTGAACTCTGCCGGATTGTCTACACAAAAAACCTGATCGAGAACATCAACTCCCAGCTCCGGAAAATCACCAAGAAGCGCGGACATTTCGACAGCGACACCGCCGCGACAACGGCATGCCTCGGTCGGCGGCGAGTTGGCCCAGTACCCGCCACCGGTGTCCGGTCGGTTCGCATGCCACGGTGATTCCGGTGTGCCCGGCCGTGCTCGCCCGCTGGGCGGCCCAGTCCAGCGCGGTCCCAAGATCCCAAGCGCGGCAGCGGAATGTTTTACGTACCAGCACTTTCGAGTCATGGTCGGGACGACGATCATCTGTTTGCTGTCGGCGAGGTCGATGCCCACGATCGCGTTCTGAGCGGGGACCAGTGCGCGGAGCCGGGCCAGTCGAGCGTTGCGGTTGCGGTCACCTCGGGAGATCCCACTACTGTTACCCATGAACGTCCTCCTCGTGCGATGGGACACCAAGCCCGACAGCGCATCAGGGGGCGTTCCTTCGTGGAGCACCGACACGCAGAACATCTGTCTATGCCGCGATGAGGACCTTCGGACAGGCGGCTAAACCAGTCCACGCTGCCCGGTCGCCGCAGCCGCGAGGCTCAGCTCAGCCGAGGAATGCCAAGAGTTGAGACTGACTATCGTGACGACACCGTGAGACAAACCGAGAACGCCCAAGTCGTACAAGATCGTCATGTCACGAGCGGTGAGAACTCACAACGGAGATGTCTTCGGCTCGCCGCAGTCGGTGTCATACGTTCCTCGGTCGCTGACGTGCCGGGAGTACATCCCGTCACGCTCCCAACCGGAGCTCGCCGAGACAAGCCGATGTGGACGATCGTCCGGGCAGGAATTGTCATCCGAACGGACGTCGCGGAGTGACCGACGGAGTATCCCCGCTGAGGTCGCACTACGCCAAATGCCGTGTGAACGGTCGGGCGTGCCCGGGTCTTGCGGCATCCCCGCCGATTTCCTCAAAGTCTTCACTGGTTTCCGCCACGATGAATGTTATGACCGACGATGGGCGGCCGGCGGCCGCGAGCAGTTCCTCGGCCCAGGGCTCCGCACCGTCTTCGGTGAAGCGGCTGCCTGAGCTGACCCGGACCACGATGTGGGCTACTGCGGGCGTGATCACTGTGCTGACCGCGGGCGCGGTGATCGTGCTGTGGTGGCCGGCCACCGCCGGGCTCACCGGCGCGGATCTGATCAAGGCACGGTTGGACGCGCTGAAGATCGGGCTCAGCATCGGTGTCGGCAGTGGCGGCGTGGTCGCGCTGTACCTCGCTTGGCGCCGCCAGCACTCCACTGAAGCCGACCTCGACAACCGCGAACGCGCCCTCGCTCACCAACAGGACGTCGCCGCGGTCACCCAGGCGCACCAGGAACGGACTGCTGACGACGCCAGAGCCGACGCGATCGAGCGCCGGATCACCGAGCTCTACCTCAAAGCCGTCGAACAGCTCGGATCCGACAAAGCCCCGGTTCGCTTCGGCGGCCTCTACGCTCTCGAACGCCTCGCCCAGGACAACGAGACCCAGCGCCAGACCATCGTCAACGTCTTCTGCGCCTACCTGCGCATGCCCTTCGACCTCCCGAACGAACTGGGCCGCGACGACAGCGCCGGCACCGAACAGCGCGACAACTACCGCGAGAGCGTGCAGGAACGGGAAGTCCGACTCGCCGTCCAGCGCCTCCTCGGCGAGCACCTCAAACCCGACAGCGGCTCCGCCTACTGGGGGCCACTTGACCTGGACCTAGCCGGTGCCCAGCTCATCAACTTCGACTTGACCGACGCCCGGATCAGAAACAGCAGCTTTCGCCAAGCCACCTTTACCGGTGACGCCCGGTTTCATAAAACGACTTTCAGCGGCGGCGCGTGGTTCAGCGGGACAACCTTCACCAGCGCTGCCTGGTTCGACAGGGCGACCTTCAATGACGGTGCCGTGTTCCGCAGGGCGGCCTTCAACGGCGACGCTTGGTTTGACGAAGCGCTCTTTACTCGCGTTGCCTGGTTTGACGGGGCGACCTTCAACAGCGAAGCGTGGTTCCGCGAAGCGACCTTCAGCACCGCCTGGTTTGACGGCGCGACCTTCAACGGCGAAGTCTCGTACGACGGGGCATCGATGAACGGCAAGCTTTTCAGTCGCTCGTCGGGGGGCTCAGACGAAACCGTGTTCGTCGGTGGCGTCCTGACATGGTCGATGGCGACGCGTGCCGCCGCATGCTCCTGGAGATGCGCCTCCTGCACGAGATTCGGCAACGGAAAGCCCATTGTGATCCACGCTTAGGAAAGAGGGCAGCCCGCCTCCAGGTTGGTGCCGGTCAGTGGAGTGGGGCGCAGGCTGAAGAGGCTGCCGAGATGGAGGTCGGTTGCGCTCCCAGGCCGCAGTAATGCTGTCGGGGAGCGACCGATCAGCAGGCGAAAGTCAGGATCAAGGTGTGGTGTTCCGGGGCCGGGTTGCCGGCGAGTTTCCTGAGCTCCCACAGGGTTCCGTGGTCGTGCAGCCGCCGGGACAGCGAGACCAGTTCGTCGACCTGACGCTGCTCGACCAGGCCGCGCAGCAGCCGGCAGCAACCGACGCTACGAGGATCCCGCCGAAAGATCATGTGCTGGAGCTCATGGATCGTCTCACCGGATGGTGCCACCCGGACGCTCGCCTCTGAGCGCAAACGCACTCTCATGCCGCGATGAGGACGCTTGGGCAGGCGGGTGGACTAGCCCATGCTGCCCGGCCGCCGCAGGCATCTGGCTCACGCCCGCTGAAGAAATGCCATGAGTTTGAGACTGATCATGGTGGCACGGTTTCGGGAAAACGGTCGTTCGGCCGGAGCCCGTGTGCGATGTCAGGACGGCGTCGTGCCGGGCGTACCGGGTTCGGCGCTGTCCGGCACCGTAAAGTGGTGCGCGTCGCGAGCGTGCCGCTCACGGGGCTCAGAACAGGGCGCTCACGGCTCGATTGTCAGTCACCGCGTTCGTTGTGCGCGGCCCTGTGCTGCGCCAGGTCACCGACCATGGTGTTCGTCAGCCCCATTGTCCGCGAGAGTGACGCCTGGTACTCAGCGGAGTTCCACAGGGTCCGTATGCCCTGCCAGAGGCAGTGCCAGGTGCAAAACGCGATGACGCGCTGCGGCGAACCGCTGATACCCAGCCGACGTCCGCACGTGTTGCAGCAATTCACGGTCGTCTGCTTCCCGACCACCTGGTCGAGTATCGCCGTACGCGCTCCTCGATGCAACGAGCGGCAGTTCGCGCTGCGCCAGATACGCGACGGGGGCGTCCTTGACGAGCACGGAAGCGCGGTCCAGAGTCGGTATGCGTCTTCGGCTGCTTCCCAGATCTTCGATGACCTTGTCGCGAGGTCGTCGAGTAGCGCCACGCTATCGGCGTCCTGGCCTCTGCGAACGCTTGCGCGGGGCCGGCGACCCGGGGGGCGTTTGCGACGGCTGGGCCCAGAAGGACTGGTCCAGCGGTACTTCTTCGATGTCGTTGCGGGCGGTTGGTGTCCAGGTGACGGTCCACTCCTCGGCGGGTGCCCGATCCGGGCCCCCGCGTGGGCGGCGGTTTCGGTGGGCCAGACGTTCAGACCGTCGATCTGGCCGGGCAGCCCGCGGTAGCCGAATCGCCGGGCGGTGGAGAAGCCAAGCCACGCCCCCGGCCACCACGACGTCGCGACGGGCGGGGCGGTCTCGATGAGGTCGCTCCGCCACTGAGCGACGGCGTTCCAGGCAGTGGTCTGCTCTTTCCACAACTCCCGGTCCTGTCATTTCAGCGGCCGCCCTCCGTGCTGGAGGGCGTCAAGCCGGCGCGTGCGTTCGGTCGCGTCCTGGTAGGCGCCGGGGGCTATCCGGCACGCACCCTCTTCGAGGTCGTCCAGCGAGCGGGTGATCAATGTTGTGTCCTCGTCATGTTCCATCAGGGCCTCCGTGGGTCGGTTAGCGGGGCAGGGGGCCGTGACGGCTACTCGTCCTGGTCTTGGGCGAGGCGGTCGGTGGCGGTGATGATCGCGGTGGTCATGCTGCCGCCGTTATGACCGGTGTCGTCGAGAACGACGAGCTCGCTTCCGGGCCAGGCCCGGTGCAACGCCCAGGCCGTGCCGAGTGGACCGCTGATGTCGTAACGCCCGTGGATCAACACGCCAGGAATTCCGTGGAGCCGCTCGATGTCACGCAGTAGCTGGCCCTCGTCCAGAAAGCAGCCGTGGGACCAGTAGTGGGTGACGAGGCGGGCGAAGGTCAGCTGAAATGCCGGGTCGGCAACCGACAAGGATGGTGCGGCGTCGGGGGCCAGCGACATGTGCGTGTCCTCCCACTCGCACCACCTGCGTGCGGCCTTGGCCCGGACCTCGGGGTCGGGGTCGTGGAGCAGCCGGCTGTAGGCGGCCGACAGGTCACCGTCGCGTTCGGAGGCGGGCACGCCGTCGCGGAACCGTTCCCACTCGCGCGGGAAAACGCGGCCCATGTCGCGGGTGATCCAGTCAGTGTCGCGTCGGTCACCATTGGTGATGGCGGCGAGTACCAGTTCGGTCACCTGCTCGGGATGCGCTTGGGCGTAGGTGAGCGCGAGTGTGACGCCCCACGAGCCACCCCACACCAGCCAGCGCTCGATTCCCAGGTGGATCCGCAGCGCCTCGATGTCGGTGACGAGGTGCTGGGTGGTGTTGGCCGACAGGTCAACGACCGGATCGGCGGCCGAAGGCGTGCTGCGCCCGGAGTTGCGCTGGTCGAACAGAACCACGCGGTAGCGGTCCGGGTCGAACAAGCTCCGCATCCTGGGAAAGCTCCCCGAACCGGGACCGCCGTGCAGCACCACGGCCGGCTTGCCGTCGGGATTGCCCGACACCTCCCAATACAGCGAATGGCCGTCGCCGACCTCCAGCATGCCTGACTCGTGCGGCTCGATCGATGGATAACGCCCGTCGTCGGATGTACTCGCCATACAGGCATCATCGCGTGCCGGTGCCCGACAGGAGGGAGGGAGTTCGAAAGTTGTCACGGATTCCCCGCCCGCGCGACGGTCGCGCCAGCCCGGCGCCGTCCCGGCCGCTGTCGGCCGGGTAGCAACGCGGCCGCGCCCTACCTGCCAACACGCCCCTTCGCGGTCACATCCCCGTGACGCATTCCGGGTCCTCACCACCTTCGCCGAGCCGGGACATGAACGGACGGCGGAATCCGGAGCGCGGGGGGTGTCCCTACGGTTCTGTCAAGCTGCCGCGGTAGTGGGCATGCACGTCGGCGACACCCCCAGCTAGGCTGACCAGTCGCAGATCGGCGACATGAATCGACAGTCGTCGGGTGCGGGCTTACTTATCCGAGGGAGCTGGATGGACGAGGTGCAGCTGTCACCGGACCGGCGGCAGGTGGCCTCGCCCCTGACCCCGGAGATGCTGGCGCCGATGGACGAGCGCTGCGAGGTCGTGCAGTTCAATCAGCCCCTGACAACGGACGAATACCAGCGGCTGAGCGACTTTCTGAGCGGCTATCCACGGGTGACGCTGCGGGCGTACTCGTACTACCAGAACAGCTTCACCGACTTCGAGTATCTGCGATATTTCCCGCGTATCCGGCATTTTGAGGGCGCACACTACCTGGCGGAAAGTCTCGATGGGTTGCGGCACCTGCCAGACGATCTGGTGTCGCTGGAGCTGGGGAAGACCAAGAAGCGGTTGAGTCTGCGGGCGATCGAGCACCTTACGACCCTGCAACTGCTGGACCTCACCGGGTTTACCAAGGACATCGAGGTCGTCGGGACGATGACCGGGTTGCGGGCCCTGCAGTTCCGGTCGATCACGCTATCCGACCTTGCCGTGCTAAGACCGCTGCAACAGTTGGCCGCGTTCAACCTCATCGGAGGCGGCACCAAGGATCTCGACGCCTTGCCGGAGCTCGGCTCGCTGGAGGCCCTGGGGTTGTGGCAGATTCGTGGCTTGAGTGACGTGTCGGCGGTCGGACGGATCGCGACGCTGCGGTATCTGTCGTTGTTCGAGCTCAGGCAGGTCACCGGGCTGCCCTCGTTCGCCGGTTGCCCGATGCTGGAGGTGATCTCCTTGAACACGATGAACGGCCTGACCGAGATTCCGCCCGAAGTCGAGGCCCTGCGGTGGGCAGCATCCGGGAAACACCCGGCGCTGGCGCACTGGGACGTGAAGTAGTTCACGCATTACCGGCGAGCCAGCGACAGCGACTAGCGGTCCCCGGCGGCGTCCAGGACGACATCGCTGAGCTCGACGCCGGCTGGGAACCGTGCCCAACCCTCGTGAACGGGTTCGACCCCCGCGACCGCTGCGAGACCTCCTAGCCGAGCACGGGGCGAACTGCCACGAGGCCTGATGCCTCGCTTGCTCGTCGGTGAGGCCCCCCGGAGGCAGTTTTAGCCGGCGAGCGTCGACCTTCCGGCTGTCGGCAACTGCCGGTCGCAGCTCGCGAGGAAGGTCGTATCTGAACGGCCCCAAGGAAGCGGAAGCGTTCTAACCGGCCTGAGAAGGTCGGGTGCACCGTCAGTACCACCGCGAAGGTGACACTGACGGCACAACGCAGTGCCTCGAACCTATTCGGCCGTCTGCTCAGTGCCCTGCACCACTGCCTGATCACCGGCCCCCCTGCACGAGCACCGGCCCTTCCTGCCCGGAACCAGCGCTGCGCGGTCACCGTCGCGCCCCATCGTAGGTGCCGTAGCAACAGGGAGTCGCCGGCGTGAAGGACGGTGCTCTCTGTTCTCGTCTGGTGTCGCCGCTTTCCGGTTTACTGGTCACGTCGTGGGCACCAGGGTCGTTGACGAGGGGGATGGGCATCGTGGTCGGACAGGGGCGGTGTGTCCGCGACGTGGTGGCGGCTGCCGCGGCCGGCGTGGCATTGCTGACGTCGACGTTTCTGGCGGGGTGTGAGGTTCCGCGCGCCAGCCCGGCGGAGCCGGGCAGCGACAACGAGACCGCGAGTGCGGCGCCGACGATCCCGGTGGCCGAGGCGCGAAAGCGTCTCGCCGGGCTGCCGGTCGCGGTGCGCGGCGTTCTCGATGGCTATGACCGGGCGAAGAAGTTCCCGCCTTGGACAACCGTGTCCGGCAGCTGCAACGTCCGTGAGGAACTGCTGAAACGCGACGGTACGAATGTCAAGGTCAACGACGAGTGCGTGGCGGTGTCCGGGTCGTGGCGTAGCCCGTACGACGGGGAGACGTGGCGCAAGGCCGCCGATGTGGACGTCGATCACATGGTATCCGCGCCCGCGACGCCCTTCTGAGGCGTTTCCGCTGGTCAAGTTGTGAGCAACATACTGACGACAAGAAGGTTGATCAAGTTGGCTGCGAAACTTCGGCGTGTCTCAAGGGTGGCGGCAGGTGTATCGGTCGGCGCGATGGTCTTGGCGCTGTTGGCTGGGTGTGAGATCACCGATGCGGCTCCGAAAAGCCCGAACGACGGCGGCTCAACCGCGGGCGCGTCGCCGACGATTCCTGTGGCCGAGGCACGGAAGCGCCTCGGCGAGCTGACGGTCGCGGTCCGCGGGGTTATGGATGGCTATGACCGGAAGAAGTTCCCTCATTGGAAGACCGTGTCGGGCAGCTGCAACGTGCGTGAGGAACTGCTCAAACGCGATGGCGTGGACGTCAAGGTGGACGCGAGCTGCGCTTCTGTTGCCGGGTCCTGGCGCAGCGCTTATGACGGCGAGACGTGGACAAAGGCGTCCGATGTGGACGCCGACCACGTTGTGCCCTTGGGTCAGGCGTGGGTCAGCGGGGCGAAGTCGTGGCCGCAGGCCAAGCGCGAAGAGTTCGCGAACGACCTGATCCGCCCGCAGCTGCGGGCGGTGACCGACAACGTCAACCAGGAGAAGAGCGACAAGGCGCCGGACCAGTGGAAGCCGCCGCTGGTGTCGTTCTGGTGCACGTATGCGACGGACTGGATCGTGGTCAAGCGCCACTATGGGTTGACGATCACCGTTCCGGAACGGAACGCGTTGTCGAGCATGCTCGACCGTTGCTGAGGCCGTCATGCTCGCGGCCTCATTCCGGTTCGTAGGCGGCCAGCCGACGACGCAGGTCCAGGTTCTCGCCCTGAGCAACCTCGAGCGCTTTCCGGAGCTGGGCAACGGCTTTCCGGCCCGCGGTGAGCGCTCCGGCCGTGGATGCCGAGTCCGGGCGCGGTCTCCCCGCGATCCGCAGGGACAGGCGCGCTACTGAGGTTTGCCCGCCCTTGCAGGTCCTTCATCGGGGTGGGGAACCGGGCAGGTTCACTGCGCAAACGCGGCCAACGCGACCCCGAAGTCGCCCGGGACACTCTTCGCCGCACCCGACAACTACGCCAGAACATTTACACGATTTTCGCCGCTATCGCCCAAGGTGACGACCCTCCCGCCTCAGCGCTCACGCACCTCCAGCAGGCATACGCCGAGGCCATGCGGCACGCCAGCCTGATCTCGTCCCCGAGAGGTTTGGACAACGACGAGGCCGTCCGGCCGGCCAGATCCACTTCGTAGGCACAGGTCGCTACATCTGGCTCGAACCGGGTGACGGCGGGTCGCGACCGGAGACCCGATCGGGATTCCGGTGCTGCCGACGGATGGACCCGGCGCCCCGAACACGAAGACCGAGAGTGGTTCCAGCACCTGCCAGGGTGTGGGCGCTGCATAACGGCGACGATGAAACAACATGCGTTCGGGCGTTCTGACGTGTTCGACAGAGAACCACACTTTACGGTGACGGCCGCGTTCTTTCTGTATTTCCTTGGCGTCGCCGCTGGCATAGTCACGATCGAGCATTTCGCCGTTACCCCCTTTTTCCATCCGAGTGAAGGACGGTTCCTTGATGCAGACGGATGCCCTCGAGCGTGTCAGGCTCATCTTCACTTTGTTCGACCGCAACGGAAACGGGCACCTCGAAGCCGAAGACTTCGAGATCATGGCCGCCGACGTCGTCGAGGCGGCTCCCGAATCCGGTGCGGCGGCCAAGGACGCGATGAGGTCGGCGTTCCGGCAATACTGGCGGACCCTGGTCGAGGAATTGGACGTCGATCGCGACGGCGAGATCACCTTCGACGAGTACACCGCCGTCGTCCTGTCACCGGAACGCTTCGACGCCACCATCGGTGCTTTCGCCGAGGCGCTGGCGACGCTGGGCGACCCGGACGGGGATGGTCTCATCGAGCGACACGTCTTCCATGCGCTCATGGCGGCGATCGGTTTCGAACGGGCGAACATCGAGGCGCTCTTCGACGCTTTCGACCCGTCCGTCGCGGATCAGATCACGGTCTCGACCTGGGTGGCCGGGATCAAGGACTACTACAACCCGACGAAGACGGACATTGCCGGCGATCACCTGGTCACCGGTGCGCCCACGGCCTGAATCCGATATCCGAGCAGCGAAAGGAGCACGGTGGTCTCGACCATCGGGTTGGCCGTCGGCCGCGGTACCGGGCCGGAACTCGCGAATGTCTTCGAAAGTGTCCTGACCACCCTCGGGACGGCATCTTCGACGACCATGCGCATCGTGCGTTCGCCCAGGCTGTACCACTCGTACTTCTCTCTCAAGGCCGAAGGAAGCGGATTCGAGGACATCGGCGGACTGACCCGGCAGGACGCCGACCACTACGAACGGTTCTGCCGCGCCCAAGCGAGTGCGGGCGTCACCGCCGTCTTCCGCACGGCGATCAACGCCCAGTCGTTGTACCTGGTCCGCGAGCGGCTACAGGCGGTGAAGGTCGACCTCATCGAGAATGGGGACTCGTCACTGCTGATGGTGCGCGACGAGGCCCAGGGCTTTTACACCGGCGAGAACAGCCATAGCCCCGGTGTCGTCCACCGCACCCTGATGTTCAGCAAGGAGATCACCGAGAAAGTAGTCGCCGCCGCACTGGTGCAGGCGCGGCGGCAGTGGCCCGATGAGCCGGTGGAACGGGTGGTGATGGCCTACAAGTTCCACCTCCTCGACGGCGCTCTCGGTGCTTGGGTGGCGGAGATCGCCGCTCGGCACGGCGTCGAGATCGCCCTCGCCCAGCCGGACACGGTCAACCGCAACCTCATCGAGCACGGTTTGCCGCGGCGCACCGTCGTCATCGGGGCCAACGAATGGGCCGACATCATGCACGTGGTCCTGCTGGACAGGCTGGGTTCCGAAAAGCAGGAGAACCGCTATACCGAGAACATCCACCTGCATCCCGACGTCGCCGGCCTGGTCGAGTACCAGACCGTGCATGGTTCCGCCGATGACCTGGCAGGCCTGGACATCGTCAATCCCGTGGCGACCATCCGGGCCGCGGCGGCGATCGCGGAACGGCATGCCGGCTGCGCGGGCGCGATCAAGAGGACCGAGGACGCTCTCGAGTCCGCAGGGAGCCGGGGAATCACCACACCCGATCTGGGTGGGCACCACTCCACCACGGAGGTGACGGAAGCCGTACTGGACCTGCTGAAACAGCCCGGTGGGCCCGCGGAAGCCCTGTCGGCAGTGGAAGGGTGACCGGGACTGCGCTGATCGTCATGGACCTGCAGAACGACTTCTGCACCGGACCGGTCGTGGCGGCCAGATACGCGGGCAGTCTGTCCACACTGGACGCCGCGACGGCCGGTGCCGGGCGGGCGGTGGACGTGGCGAGGGCTCGCGGTACCGAGGTCGTCTTCGTCCGGTTCCACGGCGACGTCGAGCGTCAGGGCCCGAGCTGGCGGCACCGGGATCTGTTGCTCGGCAAGCGGCCCAAATGCCGGGCAGGCACCTGGGGAGCGGAGTTCCACCGGGTCGAGCCGGTACTGGGCGAACGTGTCTTCACCAAGAACGCGCGCTTCGACGCCTTCCTCACCGACGGTTTCGAAGAACACCTCACCCGCAACGGTGTCGGGCATCTGGTGTTCGCGGGTCTCTACACCGACGTCTGCGTGGACTCCACCGCACGGACGGCGTTCCAGCTGGGTTTCCACGTGACCGTCCTCACCGACTGCACGACGAGTCTCCACCTGCCCGACGACACGATCCTGCGGTTCATGAGCACCGTCTACGGCGCCTGCGTGACCACCATCGACGATCCGGAAGCCTGGGCACCGCCCGAAAGGCAGGAATCTTGGCCGGTACGAAGCACGACAGTGGCACCATAGAACACGGTGTCGGCCGGACCGCGCTCATGGTCGCCGCCGCCCGAGCGATCGAAACCCACCGTCCGGACTCGCTCGTCCAAGACGGTTATGCGGAGTATTTCGTGCGTGCCACCCGGGTCTGCGAAGACTGGCCGCTGCGCATGGAACAGGTGCCAGGGGGCGATGCCGACCCGCTGTGGGGCAGGCTCGGGCGCTACTTCGGCCTGCGAACCAGGGTCTTGGACGACTTCGTCCTCCGGGCGACGAGGGCCGGAGGACGTCAGGTCGTGCTTCTCGGCGCGGGCCTGGACTCGCGGGCCTACCGCCTCGACTTGCCCGAGGACTGTGTGCTGTTCGAGATCGACCGCGAGCCGGTGCTGCACTTCAAACAGGACGTCCTCGACACCCTCGGCGCCACAACGAAAACCCGGCGCGTACCGATCGCGGGCGACCTGCGCGGCGACTGGGCGGCAACCCTGATCGACGCCGGATTCGATCCGGTGGAGCCGTGTGTCTGGCTGGCTGAAGGCCTGATGCTCTACCTGTCCGCTGACGCTGAGCGGAGCCTCATCCACACCGTGGACAACCTGAGCGCTGAAGGCAGTTCGCTGGCGTTCGAAGTCAAACTCGGCGTCGAACGGCCCGAAGTCCGCGCGAACGCCGTCTACACCACGGCGAAACAGCGGATCGGGGTCGACCTGCTCACCCTGTTCGACCCTGGATCACGCCCGGACTCCATCGGGGACCTCAAGAGCAAAGGATGGACCGCCGACGTCAAGACGCCCTTCGACTACACCCGCGAGTTCGGGCGAGGCCCCCGGCCCGAGCCGGACGACGCGCTGGCGAGCAATAGGTGGGTCTTCGCGGGCAAGTCTCGACAATGACGGCGGAAGGCCCTGGTCACATGTCGCGCCTGCCGCAGCAGGGGAAGCCGCCTCCGTAAGTGGACCTCGGCTGAGTCGCGTTGGATGACCGGGGAGTGCTCGATGACGGTCACCGCCTCCAAAGTCCGCCCATTCGTTGTGGTGGAACAGTTGGTCAGCCGCGATTCGAGTGAGCCCGAGCCGACGAGTCGACGACGCCGAGCGTGGAGCGCAGGGACGACCGTTCCGATTCCCATCGATCGAAGATGTACCGGGCGAGCGCGTGGTCGAGTCCGGTGCCGGTGGAGGCGCCGAAAAGTATGTCGTCGACGAGTTCGGGTTCCTGTGCGGCAAGGCCACCGGCCATATCGTTGAGCGCGATGACGTCGTGCACGGAGTCGGCGATGACGTGTTCGTCGAAGAAGCGGGTGGCGATCGGATCGAACCCGAGGCGGCGAAGACCGTCGGCCTGGCGTTTGTTCGACAGTGCCGAGGTCATTTCGGCGATGGCGAGGTGCCCGACCGCTGCCGCGCGGAACCGCCGGTGCAGCCCGAACAACGACATGACGTTGACGGTCGCGAGCGCGATGCCCGGTACCAGGTCGAGGTAGGCGCCGTAGCGCGCGTCCAGTCCCATGGCGTTCATGCCGTCCCGGTAGAGGACCGCGTGAATCTGGTCCGCTCGGCCGGAACCGAACTCGTCGTACTCGATCTCGACCAGTGCGGCCTTGGCTTTGTTCTCCAGTCGCGGGATGGCGAACGAGTGCGGATCGGACTCCTTCAACCGGTAGGCCGAGCGGAGCACGATCACCTCGAGGAACTGTTCCTTCGTCGCCTTGTCACGCAGGTACGGGGACAGTGCCGGTCCCGGGAGATCGGCGATCCGGAGTAGCCCGGCCCGGACGTCTTCTTGACCGTGAAGGGAATCGACGGGGTAGGCCGCGCGAAGTGCGGACTCGAATGGCGCCTCGAGTCGTTCGCGGACGGCGAGCAGCGCCGGATTCCACTCCCATCGCGGGTTGACGCCCGCGAAACCGCGGTAGTGGAGCTCGTAACAGATGTACAGTGCCAGGTGCAGATCGTCATCCGAGAGGGGATCGCCGGTGGGCGCGGGGATGGCGGCCAGGTCACCCGGGTCACGGGACAGGGCGGTGAGCACGACCTCGCTGATCGGTCCTCGGGGGTGTGGCAGCGGCGGCTCCCAGCGCTCCGGGGACAGCGGTGTCGACGAGTCGGCCGTGATGGACATGACTGCGCTCTCAATCGGTCGAGGTGCTCGGGGAAGCCGTCCTGCGGGACTGCCGGACGAGTTTGTGCGAGCTGTCGCACCACGGTTTCTGACTGGAACGGCCGCAGCGGCAGAGCGCCACGGTCCGGCGAGTGGTGGGAATCTCCTGGCCGTCGGCATCGAGCAACTGGAAGTCGCCCCGGACGAGCAATGGCCCGTTCCGGTACTCGGTGATCACCACCGGCGAATCGGGCTTGCGCATGACCGCACTCCTTTCGTCACGGTGCGGCGGTCTGCCGCACGAGAAGGTCGGTGACGTCGGCGAAGGTGCCGCCTGCGGCGAGCACCGCGCGCTGTCGATCGGCTGAGGTGCCGTCGATCCTCTTGCGCGCGAGGAGTTTGGCCACCTCGTCGTGGTCGCCGGCGTGTTCGAGGGCCGGTTCGACCATGCGCATCAGGCGGTCGATCAGCTCTCCGGCAGGCACCAGTTCACCGGAAACGGGATCAAGGAGATCGGCGGAAAGCCCGTACCGCGCCGCCCGCCATTTGGCCGCACGAAGCAGCTCTGGCCACGGATCGGGGCCGTCCGAGTTCCGCTGGAGCTCGTCGAGCGCGTGCTTCACCAGGGCGCGGCAGAGACCTGCCTGCAGGACGGTGTCGTCGACCGTCGTACAGGAGTCGGCTGACCGGAACTCGACGGTGCGATAGTTCGTGCCCGGCCGGACGTCCCAGTAGAGCTGCCCGACGTCGTTGATGGTGTCGTTGCGCGTCAGGGCGGCCATCCGTTCGACGTACTCCTCGTAGGAGGAGAAGACCGGTGGTATGCCGCCCATCGGCCAGCTCTCCCAGACGGTGCCGCGGTAGCTGGCGAAGCCGGTGTCCTCGCCCATCCAGAACGGTGAGCTGGCCGACAGCGCGTTGAGCAGGGGCAGCCACGGCCTGACGCGGTTGACCACCTGGATCGCGGTGTCTCGGTCGGGGACGCCGACGTGCACCTGGCAAGCGCACATCACGTGGGTGCGCGCCATCCACGCATAGCGGTCGACGATGAAGTGGGTCCGCGACTGGTCGAGGAACTTCTGCGTCCGCCAGTCCGTCAGGGCCAGCGTGCCGGCCGCGACGATCCGGCCACCTGTCTCCTGCGCGGCGTGGCCGAGCCCGGCGCGCAGTTCGCGGAGCTCGTCACGGACCTGGTCGAGGGTCCGGCAGATTCCGGTCCTGCTCTCGAGCATGCAGGTCCTCAGCTCGGCGCTGTAGCTCTCACGGCCACCGGGAAGTCGATGGGCGAACTCCAGCAGCGCCGACGTGTCATTCAGCGGGCGTCGCTCCTGCGGGTCGACTGCGAAGAACTCTTCTTCGACCCCGACGGTAAGCGGCTCTGGCACAGCTGGAACGCCTTTCTGCTGGTGGTTTCAGGGATGGTGGCGGACGATGTCGTCGCTGAGTACCACCACGCGCAACGGAAGCGTGGTGGCGGTGGCGAAATCGTCGAGCGCTTCCAACCGGTTCGTCGTGGACGCACAGGCGCGCTGGAGAAGCGCCAATACTTCGTCCGGGGTGACGACGTACTCGGCCGGGCCTCGGATCCGGCGGCAGGACAAGCCGAGGACCAGGTAATGAGTGACACCGGCCACCTCGATCAACGGTCCGTCTCCGCGGTCAGCCAGTTGCCGGACCAGTCGCCGGTTGGCCACCGTGTGCTCGCCGAGCGGTAGTACCCCGAGTGTCAGCTGGGCTATGCGGTAGCCGGAGTCGAGCAACAGCGCGGTCATCGCGCGCGGCGAGGTGTAGCTGCCGATCGTGATCGCCAGTTCGGCGCCCAAGGTGGAAGCGTGGCGAACGACGTGACGGACGAGGCGAAGCCCGTCGCTTCCACCATCGATCGAGACCTTGCCGGTGCCGTCGGGAGGTACAGGGAGGGGAACGTAGGGTGGGTTGCTCGTGACGATGGTGGGCGCGGATCGGAACGGGCAGCCGGCGAGCAGGTCACTTGTGGTCGCGACGCTGTAATCCGCGACGGAGAAGGTGACGCGTGGGTCGCCCTCCCGTGCATAGTGCTCGGACGCCCATGAGACGCTGCCGGCGGCGATGTCCACGCCGTGGACGTGACCGGCGCCCGCGCGCGCGACGGCCCGTGCCGCCGCACCGCTTCCAGAACCGAGATCGAGAACGGTGCAGCCGGGTTCGAGGAGGTCGGCGGTGGCCCAGATCCCGATCTCGGTGTCGATCGGGTCGAAGAACACGTCGCGCCGCCGCGGTGGTCGCAGATCGGCCGGGGTGAGGTGGTGGAACCGGGTGATCCGGGGAACGATTTCCGCGGTCTTGCTCATCCTGGACTTCCATTCGTTACCGGGAGTCCGGCTCGGCCGCCGGTCGCACAGAACTCCAGCACCGCCATCGCGCTGCTGAGCTTCATGGCTGCCTGGCTCCAGGCGATCGATCGGGGTCCGTCGAGCACGGCACCCGACACTTCGTCGCCGCGACACGCAGGCAGATCGTGCATGAACAGCGCGGACGGCGACCGATCCATGAACGCCTGGTCGATATGGAAGGGGCGGAACGCTTCCCGCCAGTCGGGATCGCTCTTGGCTGTGCCGGTCGTCTGCCAGCGGGTGGTGTAGACGACGTCGACGTCGGTGGGGAGGTCAGCCATCGACGTGGTCGTCACCACGGTGGCGCCGACGGACGCGCCGGCCGTTCGCGCCGCGGTCAGCTCCTCGCCGGGAATTCCGTAACCCTCAGGCGTTGCGATGATCAATGTGCTGGACGGGACCTTCGCCAGGCCGTGTGCCAGCGCTGTCGTGGTGTTGTTGCCCTCGCCGACGTAAAGGACCGTCACGCCGCTGAGGTCTCCGCGATGCAGCCGGATCGTGGCCAGGTCGCAGATTCCCTGGGTCGGATGTTCCTCGGTGGCCATGGCGTTCACCACCGGAATTCCACTTTCCCGGGAGATGGCCCGCAGATCGCGAAGCGGCCCGGCGGTTCTGGCCACCAGTCCGTCGAGCATGGCCCCGAGGACGCGGGCGGTGTCGGTGAGTGACTCGCCGGTGTTGACCTGCAGGTCAGCCGGACCATAGGCCAGGACGTGGGCACCCAGCCGGTGGGCTCCGACGGAAAAGGCGGTCCGCGTCCGCGTGGATGTTTTCGTGAACAGCACCCCGATCGCTCTCCCGGCCAGCGGACGGTCGTGCGCCAGGGGGTTCTCGTACAGGTCGACAGCCCTCACGGCAATGCGGTCGAGTTCGTTCTCGTCGAGATCACGCAACGACAGCAAGCCGGACTCGGGACAAACCTGCGGAGCACCTTGGACCGGTCTCATTGGCAGTGCGCCTCACCGTAGTCGGAACGTGACCGGACTACAGCCTTCCAGCTCGGGCGTCTGAGCGCATCCGCGAGACGGGCTACTAGGACACGCCGCGGGCCGGATCAAGGCTTGCGCCGGCGCCGCGCACCCGGGCGAAGCCTCATCGAACGTGCCCGGCATGGACAACTTGATCATGAGCCTCGCCGGAAGATCGGAAGAGAACCGGTGGCGACAACGCGGCCGACTGCCACATCCAGGCAGCCGAGTCCGGCCCCCCGGTATGGGGAGCGTCGTCGAGGCGGCCGACAAGCGGGACGAGCCGCTCTCGGCGCGCGAGCTACTCGGTACCGCGACCGGGACAGGTCGAGTGCCGATGCGGTGTTCTATCCGATCGGTCCCTGTTTGTCCGGGGTGACTTCGATGCTGCGCAGGACCGCCTGGTCGAGTCGGCGGGCTGACGGTGCGGGTGTGCGGGTAACCGCCTGAACCAGACGGTTCACGGCGACGGTGTCCCCGCTCAGGGTGATCATGCTGTAGGTGGGCAGGCGGCCCAGCGCCTCGGCCAGCTCCGGTTCCCCGATCGCACCGGCCAGTAGGTCCCGGGGGATGCCGTCCGGGGCCTGCCAGGCCAGCTGCCGCAGCACCTGCCCCGCGGCAGGGGTGTCGGCCGTATGATAGTTTTCCGCCTTTTCCGGAGCTCAATGGAGTGATTCCGTTCGCTTCCGATGTTGAGGGGGTGCACTTTTCTGGCTGCCCTGGACATCCAATCCTGATAAATGGCACGTGGTATACCAGAGCCGACACAGTCCTGATGACTGGACGAGGACAAGGCGGCCGATGGCCGCTGTGATGCTGGAGCTCGCAAGCAGTCGAAGCGCGCGCAACATTCTCGATTGGGACATGGCTGCCAAAGATCGATCATTGGAGCCTTTCGAAATCGGTCCTTAAACCCGGCATGCCGGTGTGCCGGAGAGGTGTGGGATCTGCGTTACGGCCGACGATGCTCGGCGAGCTCTGAGGAAGGTCGGCACCGGCTCGAAACGTCGACGCACAACGCTGGCGTTTGGATGAACGCGACCCGCATGTTGAGGTGCGGCAACGCCTGAAACCCGTTCCTGCACCCAGGAGCTGGCCCGCAACGATGGGTGTCGTTGCGGATGTGTGATGGTTGTTGTTACCTCCTCTGCGGCCCAGCTTGTCGTGCCCTCATGGAGGCTGCTCATATGGATACGCAGATGGGGTTCACAACGCCGGATAAGCCGGTGGATGTGGGGGAGTTGTTTCCGGTACTGGCTGGTTTGGCGCGGACGACGGTGCGACTGCATCCGCAGCGGGGCGTGACCACGGCGCACGAGTCGTCGTTGGGTGGACTGTTGTCGTGGCCGGCGGACGAGGCGTGGCCGGTGTGCACGATCGATCACCCTGATGATCGGCCGTTGCGCAGCGCGGAGGGGTAGAAGTGGGAGCGGCGCCTCGTCGAGTTGCGCGCGGCGGTGAACGCCCGTGCTACCGCCATGGTGGAGCCGTCGCTGTCCCGCGAGTACGAAGCGGTGGAAGCCCGTATCCCGCAGGCGCGTCGGGTGGATTACGCGAGTGATCCGGCGGCACGGTTGCCCATGGTGGCGGTCGCGCAGTTCTACGCGCGTGATGTGCCGGAGTTGCCCTTTCCTGAGGGAACCGATGTGTGCCAGGTGTTGTGGTGTCCCACTGATCACGAGCCCGATTACGCGCCGCGGGTCGATGTGCGGTGGCGCGACGCCACGGCGGTGTCCGCGGTGGCCGCTGTACCTGAACCGGACCGCGAGCACAGCGAGGACGGTTATCTTCCTGCGTCGTGCCGGATCACGCCGGAGCGGGTGGTGGACTTTCCCGACTGGGACGATCTGCCGTCCGAGGAACTGCGTGAACAGATCGCGGCGTGGGAGAAGGGGCGGGAGTGGAGCTACGGCCGGCATCTGTCCGTTGCGCCGGGAACAAAGCCCGTTCTGGCCTGAATGCGACGAGGGGCATCGGATGGATCACCTGTTCACGGTGGCCACGTCCGAATGTGGCTACGACGCCTGGCAGGCGTGGATGCCACTGGAAACGCGGGCCCGGACGTCCTTCGGGAAACGGATACGGTTCACGATGGTCGATGGCTGCACGAGCCACACCATGATCGGGCTGGACGAGGAGTTCGACCCTGCCACGTTCACCGTGCTCGGCCGCGCCGTCGTACCGGAGTCAGTGACAGAAGAAGTCATTCCCCTCGATAGCGCCGAACCCGGTGGGCTGGGTCTCATGATCGGCGACGTCGGGGACTTGTACATCGTCGTGTGCCGCATCTGTCCGGACCGGCCGGCCGCGGTCGAACTTCAATGCGGATAAGAACGGACACACCGCTGTGCATGGCCGAGACAGCAGCGAGGGTCTCCACGGCCGGCTGGGGATCTGCGCCTGTGCTTCCTTGAGGTCCCTGTCCGGGGCAATCGGGGGAAGGGACGTCAAGGGTGCGATCGAGGGTCAGGACTTCTTGCGAGGTGCGCGCTTGCGCTTGACGGGAGTCTCTTCGGCGACCGGTTCAGCGGGGGTCGATTCGACGTTGTCGAACGCTTCGTAGATGTCGTTGGGGATGCGGCCGCGTTCGGCGATCGCGTAGCCGTTGGCCGATGCCCAGGCGCGGACCTGCTGGTTGCGTTCGCGGTCGGTGGGGTTCGCCGTACCACCGGCCACGGTGGACTGTCCGGTCGCGACCCTCACTTTGCGTCCGCCGACTCGCCTGCTGGCGTCGATGAAGCGCTCGAGCTCTTCGCGCAGGGCGCCGGCGTTGTCGTCGGAGAGGTCGATCTCGTAGGTGACGCCGTCGAGCGCGAAGGGCACGGTCTGGGTGGCTTCGCCCCCGTCGATGTCGTCGACGATCTGGACGGATACCTTTTGTGCCATCGATAGTGCCTTCCGCTAGGTCATGCCACGCCACTTCAGGTTGGCGCAGTGTCAATAATTCTAGGCGTATGAGGTATCCGTCCTGGAGACGGCCTCGGTACGGTGGTGTTGCGCGGTGTCACGTGGTGTGAAACTTCGTGCAACAGCAAGAGAAGTGTGCGGGAGAGACCCGAACGAGCAGGCTCGATGCTGGATCTTCTGTGAGTCCCCCCGTTCGCCGGACACGGTGGCGTTGCCCCCAGATGACGGCTCGCGGAGCGAGGGCTACCGGTCAAGATGGCCTGCTGGCTGCTGGAGGTGAGTCATTCCGGGTTCTACGAGTGGCGATCGAGGCCAACCTCGCCGGCGGCGCTGCGCCGGGAGTGGCTGACCGGGGTGATCACCGAGATCCATGCCCGCTCCCGCGGCACCTACGGCGCTCCACGGGTGCACGCCAAACTTCGGCTGGGGATGGGCATCATGGTTAGCCGTAAGACGGTCGCGAAACTCATGCGGGCGGCCGGGCTGGCCGGGATTCCGCGACGGCAGACTCGCATGAACTCCAAGATCGAGGTCCGCAGCGAGGACCTGGTCAACCGGAATTTCCTGCGCGCCCATACCAATTTGCTGTGGGTGTGCGACATCACCGAGCATCCCACCCGCGAAGGGAAGCTCTACTGCTGCGCGGTGCCGGACGCGTTCAACCGCAAGATAGTGGGCTGGTCTATCGACAACAGGCAGAACACCGCCCTCGTCGTGAACGCCCTGGAGATGGCACTCAGCAACCGGAATCCTAATCCTGGCACCGCCTTTCACTCCGACCACGGCGTGCAATACACGTCCTGGACCTTCACCAACCGAGTCAAGGCCGCCGGGCTGATGTCCTCGCTCGGAACCGTCGGCGACGGATACGACAACGCGATGATGGAGTCGTTCTGGTCGAAGATGCAGACCGAACTTATCGACCGAAGAAAATGGAAACCCGGACCGAACTGGCCAACGAGATCTTCCAGTACCTCGAGATCTTCCGCAACCGGCAACGTCGCCATTCCAAACTCGGATACCTCACCCCAGTCGAGTATGAAAGATTCCACGAACTACAACAACCCGCCTGACACTCCACAGACGACAGTCCGGAGACAAGGGGCAACGCCACGGCGGGTGTGGGGTCAGGCGGTTGTGTCGGGTGGCGTGTGGAGGGCCTCGAACGTGACCGGGGCGTGCATTCCAATGTTGAAGTGCCGCCGTTTGAGGTTGTACCAGCACTCTATCCATTCGAATATTGCGTTGGCAAGCTGGTCGCGGGTTTTCCGTTGTTTGGTGTCGAGTATTTCGAGTTGGAGGTGCTCCAGAAGGATTCCATCATGGCGTTTTCGTAACAATCTCCGACTGTTCCCATCGAAACGAGCAGCCCGGCGGCGCGGAGTCGCTGCCCGAACGCCCTTGGGGTGTATTGGGAACAATGCCACTTAGTTAAGCCTGTTTGCGCTGATGAGGGACGTCAAGGTCGTTAGCCCGGGTGTCATGCGAGTTCGTTCCGCGTGAGGCCGCCACTCGCCAATTCAGTGGCAGATTGTTCATGTTGAAGGATCCTTGACCGAAAGGATGTTTCGGCGTGTTGAGCGCATAAATGGTCGGCATGCTCAGCGCATTCGGTAGTATCAATTTATGGGCGATCGGGTGTCGGCGGGCATTAAAGATAAGTTGACAGATCACGTGTCGTTGGGCGTATTGACGAGAGTTGTTCCCAGGTACATCGTCGACGAGGTTATTGACGAGACGGGAAGTCGGGAAAGACGCTCGCGTTCCCTGCCGGCTCACGTGGTGGTCTATTTCGTTCTCGCATTGGCGTTGTTTCACGATGGCTACGAAGAGGTTCTGCGGAAGCTTGTGAACGGGCTGCGATTCGCGCGCGTCTGGAGTGTGAATTGGGCGGTCCCGACAACGGGCGCGATAACGCAGGCCCGACAGCGATTGGGGGCCGCCCCTATGAAGGCTCTTTTCGCTCGTGTCGCCTCGCCGGTGGCCACGGCCGGGACGCCGGGCGCGTGGCTCGGCCGACGGCGGCTCATGGCGATTGACGGTGTGATGATAGATATGCCTGACACTGCGGAGAATTGTGATCGGTACCCGAAAGCGGTAGGTGGGACGCGGCGCCCGTTCCCGCAGATGCGTGCCGTCGGCCTCTCTGAATGTTCCACACATGCGATCGTTGCCGCAGCGGTGGGCTCGATCCGTGTTGGTGAGCGTGAACTCGCAGGTCAGCTGCTGGATTCCGTCTCCGAGGAGATGCTGATCATCGCGGACCGCGGGTTCTTCAGCTATCAGGTGTGGAGCGACTTTCTCGAGACTGGCGCGGACTTGCTGTTCCGGGCATGGGCCACGATGAAACTGACGCCTGTCGAGGTGCTGGCAGATGGAACCTGGATCGCCGAGATCTGCAAAAAGTCTGTTCAAGGTGGAAAACACGCATCCTTCTTGACGACATCGGAGACATCCGGCTGGCCACACATATCAGGGTTCGCGTCGTCGAATACCAGATCTCCGGGCATCGCGACACCGCAGGAAAGTCGGAAACCTTCCGCTTGATGACCACAATGCTGGACCCCGAGGATGTGTCCGCGGAGGAACTCGCCAACACCTATCATCAGCGTTGGGAGATCGAGACAGCGTTCCACGAACTTGAGGTTCAACTACTGAACGGCGGTGGACTCCGGTCGAAAAAGCCAGAAATGGTGGAACAAGAATTCTGGGGCTTACTGGTCAGCCACTACGCGATACGCTCGTTCATGCACGAGGCGGCTGACAGCGTCGATATTGACCCGGATCAGATATCTTTCACCAGAACCTTGAACATCATCCGCCGCCAGGTCACCGACCCAGCGGTGTTTTCCCCCCGAAACGGCACGCCTGAACCATGATCGGGCGATCCAGGAAACCGTAGAGCGGCGCAACAAGCGACGACACCGAACCTACCCGCGAGTCTGCAAGAAGGGCAACCGTCACACATTCCCCATCAAGACGCCTCGCCACCAGCAGGAACACTATGACCCGCACCCGAACGTCCTGAAACGTACGGCTTAACTAAGTGGCATTGGTAGTTGCCGCCTCGATCGGAATGGAAGATCGCTCCGCGTGTGATCGGGTAATTTCGCGCGGCCATGTGTATCGCGTTCTCGATCAGCGGTGTTTGGTAGTTGTCGTCCATGGCCCAGCCGAGGACGGCTTTGGTGTGGCAATCGATGACTGTGGCGAGGTATACCCATCCTTCCCAGGTAGGGATATATGTTATGTCGCCGACCATTTTCGTGCCGGGCGCGTCGGCGGTGAAGTCCCGCAGCACGAGGTCGGGCAGCAGGCTGGGAGCGCCCTCGGTGAGTCCCAGCCGCCACGGCCTCGGCTGGCACGGCTCGAGCCCCAGCTCGCGCATGATGCCGCGGACCAGTTCCGGGGTGGCGTGCTCTCCCTGGCGGACCAGCTGGGCATGGATCCGCCGGTGGCCGTAGGTCTCGTCGGAGGCAGCGAAGATCTTCTGGATCAGCGCCGCCAGATACGCGCGCCGTCGCGCGGTCGCGGACTCCGGCCGGGACCGCCAGTCGTAAAATCCCGAAGTCGACACATTCAGCCACGCACACATTTTCGCCGTGGTGAACTTGTTTTCGTCGGCCTCGGTCGCCGTGTCCTTCTCCTCGTCGATGAACTCGTAGAGCTCGCTCACCGATACTCGCTCGCGAAGAAGGCTGCGGCTTTTCCCAGGAACTCCTTCTCCAGCCGAAGCTCGCGGACTTCCTTCTCCAGTTCGCGCAGCCGGGCACGCTCAGAGACCGCCAGCGGCGGCTCATCCCCGGCATGGGTCTCACGGTAACTGTTCACCCAATTCCGCAGGGTCTGCTCGTTCAGACCCAGCTCCCGCGCGACCGACGGAACCGGACGAACTCCATCGACCACCATTTTCGCCGCCTCGTCCTTAAACTCAGGAGTAAACGACCGACGCTTCTTCGACACAAACACCTCTCTTCCGAGTAAAACCTTAATGGGTTTCACGTCCGGAAGATCAGAGGCCTCTCAGTGGCGCCAGCTGCCGCGCCAACCCGGCGCGCTCCCCCAGCGTCACCACCAGTTCGTTAAGCGCCTGGGGCCGGATCAGCTGGCCCAACGGCTGGCGAAACAGGTTCACCAGAAGGAAGTCGCTCGCCGACGGCTCCGGAACGAGCGCTCGCTCGTTTTCGTACTGGTCGAAGGCCTGAACCAGCATGAAGTCCATTGGCACCGCCCGCGATCGTCGCGACTTCGCCCAGGCACCGTTGACGTTTTCTCGACGCACCACGTGCAGGTGCTCGCCTTGAATTGGGCATCCCAGCGCCGCTGGTTGTCCTCACGGTGCAGGCCGGCGACCTCGCCGCAGCGGAGCCCAGCACGCGCCATCAGCAGGACGATCAGCCTGTCGCGAGCGGAGCGGCAGGCGGCGACCAAAGCAACGACTTCCTCGTCGGTCGCGCGGTCCACAGGCCGCTGGGGTTCCTGCAACCGATGGCGCGTGCGGAGCCAGAGGGTAAGCCCGGAATCCTCGCGGCGGGCGGCCAACGGAAGGTCAGAGTCGTCGGCCACCTCGTAGACCTGGCTCAAAACGTGGCGGGGAGCCTCCCGCACTGCGACGGCGAACCCGAGGAAGCACCGCACGGCGGTGAGGATGTTGTTGATCCTCCGTTCACCGCGGGCTGGCCGCCTTCCGGGCCCCATGACCACGACGCCGCCTCTGGGAGGCGCGTATTTCAGCCAAGTGATGAACAAGCCATAACGGCCCCTTTGTCGTTCAAGTCGATGCGGACCTCCACGATTCCAGCACCGGACAGCGTCCTGCCGAATAGCCGATTCACCTACTGTCGAATGGTTCGCACGCACCACAACGGCATTCGACTGCCGACTCGCACGTCGCTCCCAGCAGCGACGGCTAATTCCCAAGAATTCGCCCTCGGGCCGCGGTCGCGTGCACCACAGCCTCAGACCAACCCGGAATTAGCAGCCCGCCCAGGGGCTAGATAGCTCCGATCGGGTGGCGAAATCACCGGCCAATTGGACATGCATGAATTCGCCGCGCGAACAGCGTGATCCCGAGACAGCGAGAAATGATGGAGCCCGCCGGCCGTCGAACGGCCGGCGGGCTTGTCCATCATGGGTTCACGGCGTGCTGATCGTGTTCGTTGCCGGTGCGATGGCCGCGTGGGCGGATCGCCGCGATAGCCGCCGCTCCGAGCACCGGCACCAGAGCCAGGAACAGCGGCGTGAGGAACATGGCGAAGAACAAACCCATGGCCAGCATTACCAGCGCGGCGACGCCTGTCAGGATGAGGACGGCCTTCCCGGTCACATCGGCGATCACCGCGAGCAGAGCCGCCAGCACGGGAATCGCCAGAAGGTACGGAACGGAAGGACTGTCGTCGAGCGCCGCGGGCAGCATCGCGATCGCGATCCCCAGTGTTCCCGCGAGAGCGAGCCAGCTCAGCACCCGGCCAAGCAGCGGTGCGGCGGCCGAGCGACCCCGCAGGTAGAACAATGCCGCCACGGCTACGAAAAGCGCGACGCAGATCCCAGTGATGGCGGCGACATTCATTGGGGTGTCTCCCTAGTGTCGAATTTGGCTAGGTGGGCCTCGTGCACCTGGACCGGCCACCGCTCGTGCAGTGAGTCGGCCAGCCGCTGCAGGTGCTCGTTCTCGCGCCGGGCTGCCATCGTCGACTTGATCTGATGTGTCTTCGCTGCATCCCAGATTACCTCCTCGAACGAGATACCGCCGATCCGGACCAGCCACCACGTCTTGTTCTTCGGGTCCTCGGCCAGTCTCACCCCGCCGGCGAAACCGGTGCCGAAAGTGGCACGCACGACCATCGTGTCGACGGTGTGCCCGCCGTCGCCGTGAATGGTGGCGGTTCCGCTGTCGGCGGCGCCGGTTTCCTTGACCAGACGCAGGAAACCCTTTTGGTCGCTGCTCGCCACCCGCTCGAGCAGTGTTCCGGCCACATCGCCATTCGTGATCTTGGCCCAAACTACCTCGGCCTCGTGCACCCTGCCGATTTCGGAGACGTGCTCCTGGTACCAGGAACGTACCTCGTGATCGTCGATGGCCTCGACGGCGAGGTTGTCGCCCTTCTGCTTTTCCTCGGCGATGAGTTTCGCCATCTGCTCGGCTCTGGTCGTCGCCTCGATTCCGCGATGTGCGGCTTCCCTGGCGAGCAACTCGTCGCGGATCGCGCGGTCGGCCGCCGCCCGCAACGGGGTGACGTACTTGCGGCCCGCGATCCGTACCGGCGGCAACGGGTCGTCCCGGACGAGCGGCCGGACCACGTCGATCGATATCGGTTTTCCGGCAACCGTGGCGACCGTGTTGGGGCCGATCGCGGCCTCGCCGCTCTCCCTGCACGCAGCGGCCGGGAAAGCGACAAGAGCAACCGATATGACCAACAGCAACTTCCTAGTCACACTGGTTGCTCGACCACAAGAAGTCATCATCCGCTTCCCAGAACTCGTCGCTGCAACCGCCCATGTTCGAGTTGTGCTCTCTGTTGCACTGATCATGGTCGCCGCAGTCGTAGGTGTAGCCGGTGATGATGAAGCACCCGCTGCCGCACTTGGCCATGCAGTCGTACGACGCCGGGCCCACGTAGATCATCTGCGTGGTGAAACAGTGGTTGTCGAAGTCGTGCATGAGTGAGGCGTAGACGTTGCAGCCGGTGTAGAGGATGTCGTCCTCATTGGCCTGCTGGCACTGGATGATCACGTGGCGCCGCTCAGCGGAATTCGGATTGGTGCTGGCGATGCCATCCTGGACGCAGGCGTCCGCCGGTACGTCGGCCGATACTTGTTTGGCAACCGACCGCTCGACTGGCCGCGGCACCTCCTGTGAGCCGATCTTCTCGTACAGCGGTGCGTCGCCGACCAGCAACGCGAGCCGGAAAGCGAGATCCTGGTGCGCCGGAATCGTGGACTTCGCCGCGTTCGCCGGTTCAACCCACGCCGAGTTCAACGCGTAGGTGAATGCGGAGACCGCAGCCCGGTCGTCCTCGACCAGAGTGGCCTCGCCACCGGACCACCGCGCCGTGCCGGTCGCGATGTCCTTGCTGGCAGTGAAGGTCTTGCCGGCCACCGTGATCTTGACATCCGTGGTGACGGAATTCTTCGTAATGGCACTGAATTCCACTGTCGTGGCCGAGCGGGCGAACTTGCCGGCCGCGTGGCTCGTCGATGAATCGCTGATTTTGAGTTGATTGCTTTCCTGTGACTGCACCTCGGCTACAGCGACAGAACCGGAGATCGTCACTGTACTCAGAACGAGCACAAATGCGGCCCCGATTGACAGCGATAAGGTACGGAACGATGCTCTATGCATTGGCTGACCCCCCGGCAAGCCTTGGCTGAGTTCGAGATCGAGTGGCCACTGTAGCGTGGATCACAGGCAGCGAGGTCCACTGAAGGGGTGAATCCGGAGGTTTACGAACGTCATGCGGAGTCGGAATGTCGCCGACACCACACGGCCCAACATCGACTTTGCGCCGGAGTAAATCTCATCGCGATTTCGCATACGACATCCGTACGACATTGCCCGTGAGATTACGACATCGGACGTGAGAACCTACACCTTGTAGGGCCTCGTCCTGCCTGTCAGGCTCCTCACCTGGCTGCCAGTAACGGGGCAGCCGTGCTGACAGGGGGAAAAGTCGCTGGTAACGACCGAGACGCTCGGCCTGCAGCGTGAGGTCGTGTGCGTGCACCAATTCGAGCCGCGCCTTCGTTCGGGTCGCGAGGTAAGTGACGTTCCCACCGAGGACGCCACCCAACGCACCACCGAGCAGCCCGAGGTAACCTGCATGCGTCGGACGGTATCGCCAGTTACGAGCGATTCGACAGGGTGCGCCACGGACTTCCGGCGGCACCGCTGCTTACCCCAGCCTCGGGTCGAGGACGATTCGGGTGTTTCTCGTGAGCACGGTGCTCGCGGTCAGCCCGAACATGTCGTGGAAGGCGTCGCTGAAGTGGCTCGGCGAGGCGAACCCGGCCTCCGCCGACGCCCTGGTGAGGTCCGCGCCTTCCGCCCTGGCCGCCGCGACGCGCAGCATCCGCGCCCACAGCCGGTAGCGGCGGAAGCTCGTGCCCGTCTGCGCCGAGAACAGGTGCAGGAACCGCGACGTCGACAGGCTGATCTCGGCGGCGACCTCCGGGGCGCTCAGGCACGGGTGCGCGCGGAGCAGGCCCAGCGCGGTTCGGATCCGCTCGTCGGCGAGGTCCGGCTCCAGGTAGAGGAACAGCATCCGGCCCTCGGACACGACCTGGTGCCGCGTCCTGGCCGGGATCAGCGCGCTGCGGACTTTCCGCTCGTTGTCACCGATACGCAGCAGGAACGGCGTGTCGACGCCGACCGCGAAGCAGTGCACGGAGCTGAAGTGGGGGTGGAGGTGGAGCGATGGGCCGAGGTAGGCGGCGTGGCCCGGCCAGAGCCAGATTGTGGCCCGGTTCTGCGGGCAGCACGTTTCTGGAAGCGCGGCGTCGTCCATACCCCCGATGATTCCACGCGTGCAGAGCAGACGAATGAGATTCGGGCAGGCGTTGTTCGTGGTGGTGGGGCTGATCAACGTCGTGCCGGGGGTGGGGGCGGTGTCGCCGGGGTCGATGCGATCGGCGTACGGCGTCGGGATCGGGAGTGCGGACCTGGAGGTGTTGCTGCGACACCGGGCGGTCCTGCTCGCCCTGACCGGCGCGTTCGTGCTCGTGTCGGCGTTCCGCCCGGCACTGCGCCGTGCCGCGATCACCGGCGGCGCCGTCAGCATGGGCTCGTTCCTGCTCTTGGCGCTGACCACGACGCCGGTGAACGAGCAGGTGCTCCGGGTGGCGCAGGTCGACGCCGCGGCGCTGCTGCTCCTGGCAGCGGGAACGGCGCTGGTGCGGACCTCCGGGGAGGGCGCATGACGACAGCCATTATCGTCCTCACCGCGTTGTTCTTCCTCGGCATAGGCCTCTACGCGCTCATCGTGCCCGCGGCGCTCGCCAAGCCGTTTCGCATCGTCGTCGACGCGCCGGAGAGCCGATCGGAGATCCGGGCCGTCTACGGTGGTTTCGGGCTGGCGATCGCTGCCGTGCTCATCACAGCACTGTTCCTCGACGGCCTGCGTACCGGCGTGGTCGTCACCGTCGCGGCCGCCCTCGCCGGAATGGCCCTGGGCCGGCTCATCTCCCGGCTCGCCGACGCCCCCACGCGGTTCTACCCGGTCTGGTTCTACTTCGGGGTGGAGGCGGTCACGGCCGCGCTGCTGTTCGCCGTGACGTGAGACCGGCCGGTCTCACGTGGGGCGCAGAAATGCCACGACGACCCAGCCGGAATCCGCGGCATGTGCCTGCGCTTGTTTCGGAACGCGGGATAAATGCGTCAAGCGGAACTGTCACCGAAAGCAAAGCCGGACGAGCGACCGGCGAATCGACTATCCTGGCGAGCCCGACGGGTGAGCTGGCCCTGGGCGTTGGCCAGGTCGGCTTGCAGCGAGGCCCGACTCGCCGCCGGACCGCCCCCGTCGGCCACTGCGGGGCTGGCCTGGGCAGCGTGGACCTGACTGGGCCGGTGGGGTCTCCCGGCGGTTCGCGACAGGTGTAGTGCAAGCGGGCTCTGTCGCTCGGTCGCGTGCTACGTCGGTAGCTGCGGCGAGGTCTGTACCGCCCTTATCAGTCGGCGAGTCCGAGCCAGGTGGCGAACTTGGTGAGGTCGGGGTTGCTGCGGCGGTGCAGGCTGACCAGGACGCGGGTGGTTTCGCGGACCATCGGGTGGAAGCGGGTCTGCTCTGGTGCGGCCCGGCGGGCCCGTTCGAGCGCGTGCAAGGTGCCAGGACGATCGCCGGGCACCACATGATCGGCATTCCGTCTCCGGTGCAGACGAGGTAGAGCTTCAGGCCCCGGTACCAGCGGGAGTGTGACGCGCAGTAGCCGTAGCTGACGTGTCCGGCCAGGTCGGAGCGTTTCACGGTCTCGCGGGACATTCCGCAGGGCACGGGGGTGGCGTCTGTGATCCACAGGTCGTCGAACCAGGATGGGCAGCACGCGGCCAGTGTAAGGATTGCCTTGCACAGCAAGGGTGATTCAGCATCGTCGGCATCGAAATTCAGCTTTTTTCGTACTTCTCGCCATGCGCTACTGCAAACGATACCGAACGCACGAAGGCGGCGATCAATGCGCATACAGGACACAGTCTCCTTTACGGAAATTGTCAGCTGAGGACGATGGCCAGCTATGACAACCAAGCGGGTATCGGGTCACGGTTTTTTCGCATTACCGAGCACCTGGTCGCGCCCAGTTCACGTGGTTACAGTGAAATTTCCGGCTCCACAGTCGGCTTATACGCTCGGGGCGCTGGGTCTGCGGCCTGAGACTCCTTCGATGAAGGACGTACTCCATGCACCGTTCAACAAAGAGCCAACGGCTTGTCATCAGTATGATAATGGGAATCATGACTTTGGCGTCGGTCTGGTTCGCTCCGGGGGCACACTCGGAATCTCTCGCCGGCTACACCCTCGTGCAAGAGATCGAGACGCAAGGCCGCCACGTCAAGCTCTGGCGCAATACCGGGACCGGTGGTTTCCACGGGGAAATCACCAACGCAAGATGGCCTGACCAACTGATGCTCACCGGAAGTGGTTGCCCCGGAGAGCCGGTCAACTGTTATGTGACCTATGTGCCGTCAGGAGCGAGCTTCGCCAACACGCCAGAGGTCAGCGGCGTGGTCGATGCTTGCGGGTATGCGGGGGGAGCTGGATGGAAATGCACCTGCGTCGTCTGTCTGCACTCCCAGGAGAAACAGTCGCCGGCAGTGTCGCGTCTTGATGCTGTCAGTCGACAACAGTTTCGCCCGGAGAACGCGCTCTAATCGAATCGTGTCGATGATCAGCAAGTGAACAGAACTCTCCTCGTTGAAAGGAAACCATGTCGA
Source organism: Amycolatopsis sp. NPDC041971 (assembly GCF_055588925.1). Taxonomy (NCBI): domain Bacteria; kingdom Bacillati; phylum Actinomycetota; class Actinomycetes; order Pseudonocardiales; family Pseudonocardiaceae; genus Amycolatopsis; species Amycolatopsis sp. NPDC041971. Next base: position 42,610 of record NZ_JBVJCE010000004.1, read on the forward strand.
AGTTCTGGGGAAGAGTCGGTGTCGTGGTTTTGACGACAGCCGCGATCGCGTCGTGGAGCGGAACCGCCTCCGCCGCGCCGGATCCGGCATCTTCGGCGCTCGCCGCGATCACAGACCTGGGCACGTTGCCAGGAGACTTGTGGAGCGAGGGCCAGGGTGTGAACGCTCAGGGTGTGGTTGTCGGCGCTTCGCACACGGACGGCCGCGTTCGTGCCGTCCGGTGGGCGGCCGACGGCACAGCGACCGCCCTCAGCGCACTGCCCGGTGATCCGAGCAGTTACAGCTGGGCGGTCAACACCGCGGGAACGGCCGCCGGCGCGTCGCTCAGCTCACAAACCAATCCGCGTGCCGTCCGCTGGTCTGCATCCGGTGCCGTCGCCGCCCTGCCCGGCATCGGTGGAACCAGCAGCTACGCCTACGGAATCAATGACAACGGTATTGCCAGCGGCTACGCGACGACCAGCGCCGGCCAGCGGCACGCTGTGCGCTGGGGCGCCACCGGTGGCGTGATCGATCTAGGGACACTCCCGGGCGATAGTGCCAGCGAAGCACGCCGTGTCAACAATTACGGCGTGGTCGTCGGCGTATCGACACAGACAGCTCAGAGCAGAGCTGTCCGATGGGCTGTGGACGGAACCGCTACCGAACTCCCCGGCCTCGGCGGGTCGACAACCGCGGCCTGGGGTATCAACGACAACGGCGTCGTCGTCGGAAACTCCACCACCGTGAACGGTCAGAATCATGCCGTCCGCTGGAGCGCCACCGGGGCGGTCACCGACCTTGGCGTCCTACCCGGCGATTCGGCGAGCTACGCGTGGGGCATAGACGCCAGTGGCACCAGCTCAGGCGCCTCGTTCAGCGGAAACCAGGCGCACGCCGTCACCTGGGACGCCGACGGCAACGTCACCCCTCTCGGAACACTCCCCAACGGAACCAGCAGCCACGCGGTTTCCATCGCCGCAAAAACCTTCGCCGCGGGAAGTGCCCTAACGCAGCAAGGCAATTCCAGAGCCGTACGGTGGACTCTGTAGAAACGACGGCCGTCGACACCATCACCACGGCCCTTGCCTCTGGCCCACTGCCACAAGATAGAGACAACCTCAGCACCCCGGGTGGCCAGCGGGTCGATACCTGACCGGCGGGTCGGCGACGGTCACGCCCAGTACCTTTCTTGTACCCAACCCGTCAGACCCGAGCCTGGTCGGCAGCGTTCCCCGCTGCCGACCAGGCTCGAGTGAAATCATTGCTGCCTCACCAACGCGGATAAGTACGAGATGGGGGTCGCACCGATGTGCCCGGTCGCGGGCAACGACGCCTTGCGCCGTAACAACAATTCGGAAGATGGCGACGCTGTCCATCGGTCGCCAGATCCACTTACAGCACGCCTTTACCGGCGATGCGACGGTCCAAAAGTGCTTGGGGCGGCTGTGGGCACACCTTCCAGCCGCCACGATCCACCGTCCGGGTATCATTTAATGTGCTCCTCTTCTTGGTCTGGCCAAAGAAGAAAACGAGGACGTTTTTCACACCGCCGCCTGCTGCGAGCAACTCCCGGGCAGCTGTCAGCTACAGTCCGCCCACGGTGCCGAGGATGAGATCGACTCACCGGTCGACGCCCTCCAGCCCGACCCTCACCTCGCGGGCACCGAGTTCGGACAAGCCGACGGCGCGAGGAGTGACCCCGCTTGAGGCGAGGACCCCTGCCGACGGGGTGTTTGCCGTATGCCGTCACGAATCTGCCTATTCCGAGGTGCCTCAGCCAGCCGGTCGTCCGAGCCCGCGAGACCGAGCGCCTTGAGCGATACCAGCGCATCCGCGCCGACGGTTCCCGTCTCCGCCCGATAGATACACAACGTTTGCCGGTCACGGGCAGAGGCCAGTACTTCGGGTTCGAGCTCGAAGCAGCCTGCCTGAGGATGGTAGAAGACCTTACGACGGCTAGTTCCAGCTGCCACATCGTGCCTGCGCCATAGCCGAGCGAAATCGGCGGATGTGACAGAGAGTTCCCGCACGAGGTGCACAAGCTCGACATCTGACGGCCGTTCTACCGAAATCCGGCGCAGATGACTCACTGTTTCCGCTGCTACGGTGTTCCACTCGGGATAAAGGAGGCGGCTCTCCGGCTGCAGGAAGAGTCTGCGCGCCATATTGCGCTCACCGTCGGGGTGCAGACCGAGAAGCTCGGCCGCGAGGGGTGTCCACGCGAGCACGTCCAGAGTTCCACTCAGAACGACGGCGGGTAGATCCACCAGCCGAACCAAGATCTCCCGCATCCCGGCTTGCACGCCCTCCGCCGCGTGCTGTTCACAACGCTGTGGCCACGACCGAGGACCGGTCAGGCGAAGCAGATGTTCACGTTCGACGTCGTCGAGCCGCAGCACGGCGGCCACCGCGGCCAGCACCTGCCACGACGGTGTCGCTCTCCCCTGCTCGACGCGGGTGTAGTAATCGGTGCTCACCCCGGCCGCTACGGCCACCTCATCGCGACGCAATCCGGGCACCCGACGCCGGCCCTGTGGGCTGAGCCCTACGTCGGCCGGCTGGATGCGAGCACGCCGGGACCGGAGGAAGCCGCCTAGTTCCGAACACATGGTTCCATCATCCACGATCGATCCGCCCGTAACATGGGTCAATCCAACCTAGTCAGAACCAGGCCTGGATACACCATCTGGGGCGGGGTCAGACTTCCGACCATGTCGACAACCCCTACCGCACCACTTGCCGGGCGGCAAGCACTGATCACCGGTGCCGCGTCCGGAATCGGTGCCGCTACCGCCCGTCGTCTCGCCGAAGACGGTGCTCGTGTCGTTCTCGTCGCCCGTCGTGCCGACCGCCTGAAGGCACTCGCCGACGAGATCGGCGACCAGGCCGTAGCGATACCGGCAGATCTCACCGATCGGCACGCTGTCGAAGCACTCGTCGATCGTGTCAACCTCAAGACCGTCGATCTCCTGGTCAACAACGCCGCCGTCATGCTCCCCAATCCACTGACCGAGGGTCGCGACGAAGAGTGGCGGCAGATGCTCGACCTGAACGTAAGCGCGGTTCTCCACACGACTCGCACACTGCTCCCCAGTCTCCAAGCCGCAGCTAGCGCCGGGAGGGCCGCGGACGTCGTCAACGTCTCCAGTACCGGCGCTGACGTCCCCGTCTCCGCATTTGCCGTCTACGGCGCGACGAAGGCCGCACTGTCCTATCTATCCCGAGCTCTACGTGTGGAACTCGCCGCCACGGGACTTAGAGTCACCGACGTCAAACCCGGTGGCGTTGCCACCGAACTGTTCGAACACACCACTCATACCGGCATCCGCGATCGGCTCGCCTCGGCGGTCCGTAGTGGGAAACTGCTCGATCCGGCTACCGTCGCTGACGCGATCGCTTACGCGGTGAGCCGTCCGGTGGGGACGTGCCTCTCCCAGCTCACGGTGATGCCGTCTGCCCAACCGCAGTAGGACGACGAGTGACCGTCTTCGCTGTGTTACCACCGAGCGGTCCTACAGGGTCGCTGCCCCGAGATTCACGCGTATAGGCTGCCCAGCCCGACGCCGATCCCTGCCACCTCACTGTTCACGCATCGATAAACAGACAAGCATCGAAGTGCCATATTCCGCATCAGCGAGCACTTGAGGTGTAATTCGGGTTGGGGTGGTTAGGCCTGTCATGCTGACGGGTGAAGGCCTCCAGATGTGAGTGGAGCTGTCCGGGAACTGTCGAGCAGGACTGAAGCTGTCCGCAGACGGCGAAAGTCGTCATCATCGCCACGAACATCGCCAGGAAATGGACTCAGTGTTCACTGCTCCGAAAGAGCTCAGCTCGATCCGGTTGTTCATCCCGGACTGCCCGCAACGCCGCGCAACGACGGAATCGAAGCGTCCGCTGGAAAACGCCGTCGGCAGGGCCCCACCCGTTTGGCACGCAGCAGGTTAAGCTTGTTAAAGACGGCAAAAATCGGGTCGGCCGCTGTCGGGCGCGTATATACTGGATTCATGCCCGACTTGCACTGCGACCCGTCTGCCCCGCTGCACGAAACTTCCGAACTGCTTGCCGTCCGTCCCGGCGTGACGATTTCTCGTTGCTCGTTCGAAAACGCCGAGGGCGGCCGCGTCACAGGATACTTGGTCGAGCCCGACGGCACACCCAGGGCGGGCGTGCTTTACATGCACACCACCAGTGGCACGGAGGGGTTCCTGCCGGAGGCGATCGCGCTGGCCAGATCGGGCGGGATCGGATTGTGCTTGCAGTTCCAGTACGTCGATGACGACCAGGTGGCCGCGATCCGCCGGTCGATGCTGGCCCTGCGTCGGGGCGCGGATCTGCTGCTGGGCCGGACAGATCGGATCGCGGGTGTCGGGCACAGCGGTGGTGCGATGACGATGGCGGTGGTTGCCGGGCTCGACCAGCGGTTTGCGTGTTTCGTACTCGAAGTGCCGATGGCGGGCCTGACGCATCACTGGCGCAACACCCACCACCCCGAGGTCGCACGGATGCGGGCGTCGTTGCCTCCGGAGTTGTTCGAGCGGACCCTGGCCGAGATGGCGCCGTACGACGCGGAACATTTCATCGGTGACGTGCGAGTCCCAGTGCTCTACCAGTTCGCGCGGTTCGACATCGGTGTCACCGCGGCGGAGTCCGAGGAGTTCTACGCGATGGCGCCGCAGCCCAAGCAGCAGAGATGGTACGACTCGGGGCACGTGATCAACGACGTGGCCGCGTATGCCGACCGGGCTGAGTTCCTGACTGAGCACCTCGGGCTCACCAGGAGCTGAGCTCGGCCAGAGCAGTGCTGACTCACGCGTCGCACCAGTCAGGTCAAGGTTCATCGGTCCGATGCGGGACCGGATGCCGGTCAAGGCAGCCTTGGCCGGTGACCACACGCTTTCTCCGACTTCGCAGACGGTGCCGATGCCGTCGCAACCCCTGTGCTGATGGCGAGGCAAAGATCTATCGCCGCGCTTGGGTTCGGATGAGCTGTAGGCGTTGATCCCAGAATTGAGTCACGTCAGCGGGGCCCCGCCCGGTGAACGATCGTGTGGCGTTCCCCGAGATCGTGTTCGTGTTGACATCGTTGTCCAACGTAAGCAGGCCCGCTGCGGGATACCACATCTATTCCGGCGCGATTTGCAGCTCAAAACCCTCGAAAGACGCCGTCGTCGTCTGCCGCGCGGGCGAACTCGTCCCAGTCCATGTTCGCCAAGGAAATGTTGTTCTCGATTGACCACAACTCTCTAGAGATAACTCTTAGCTGTTCAGTTTGCTGGCCACCTCGGTATATGCACAGTAACGGTCGGCCGAAGTCAGACAATGCCCGTCTGTCGGCGACGATGAAGAGCGAATGTCGACCGATCAACGGCAGAAGCTGCTCGGCGGTCATGTCGCGATAGGCTTGGTCGTCCACGAAGTGCACATGCGCCAGGAAGTCGTCCTCGTTCGGTGTCTCCACCGCCGTTCGCAATGCCTCCCAGCGAGCCGGATCGGAGAAATCCGTGCGAATCAGCGGAGTTCCGACAGCTTCAGGCTGACTTTTCATGGCGACGTCCTTTCACTTCTCGCGCATGCGACATGCCAGTTAGCTGAATTTCAGAGACACCCGCGCTCCTGTCTGCCACCTTAGCTCTGGCTTACCACGACTGCGGCAACCCGAGCGCGGCAGACGACTGAACCATGATCCCGTGCTCAAACATTAGCCGGATACTCGCGATCAGTGAGGCGGGCTTCCAGAACGGCCGGGAGGGAATACCGGCGGCCTGTCCTCCGCGTTTTGCCCTGCCTGCTCGTTATAGTGGCGTTCGATAATCAGGGCCGCGGTGCCAGCCGAAACTCGGGCGGGGGCGGAGTCCTGCGGGACGCGCTGGACACGACGGTTCATGGGAAGGTTCCAGCAGGCCCCGTCACGGGCCAGGGTCGGCGTCGACCAGCAGGCGTCCAGGCTGGCTTGGCTTACCAAGCCAGCCTGGAAATCCTCCAGAACCGGTCGGTGGCGATATCGGACACGACGACCGATTCCCGCCGGCGGGGGCGGCAGTACCGCACGAACCGGCCGAGGCCGGCGCTCTGTGCTCACCCACACACACCGCGCCGACGGATCACCGCCCCAGGCGACCACGAACCTGCAACTCGGCGCACGATTCTTCCCGCCGTACCGCCAGAGCGTGGAGAAGTTCGATGTGGGCTTGAAGCAGGTACCGCGATCCGCAGCCGGGCGACACGTGACCACGACCTGTTCTGCGGTCCCATCCCATCGCTCGTCAATGCGTGAGCATCTCCGGCGACCTACGACCACGCGAATGCCCTCAGTCAAGACGCGGGTGTAGCCGGAGCTGGGCCACAAGCACACCGAAGCTGCCGTTCTCCAGTCCTCGATCAGCGCCGGCGAACAAGCACGACTCCGGGCTGTCGCGAGTCCGACCACCTACGGCATCCATCCAGCCGACGGCACAGGGGAACGATGGCGTGACGTCGCACTCGAAAGTCACCGCCTCCGCAGGAGTCGACATCTCGTCCGGAGGCACGGCCGACCGCATCATCAGCTCCGCGATTTCCGGGCAGAAAGTGCAACACCGGTGACGAAGTTCAGCCCATCCAGAGGCGGGCCTTCGTCAGCAACGGCGAAGTGAGCTGTACCGATTGAATTCGGCAACGTTACCCTTGGTTCCTGAATGAAAGGTACCGGCACCCGCACTGTTGTCATAGTTCTTGTTGACATACATGCAGAACGAGCTCGAATTCCTGTTGTTCCAACTCCTCGTACGATCATCGAAATTCTGCAAGGACAAGTCCGGTGAACCAACCTGAAAGAGTGCCATGGCACCTTGTCCGTCATCTCCCGCGAACAGGCACATATACCCCACCGTACAGCGGTCATATCCCGTCGCAGCGTCCGCCGACGGCACGGTGACCAGCACACCGGCCAAAGCGATCACCACGATGCCAAGACCTCTCTTGAAGAACGACATCTGTTTTCCTTTCACTTGATCCAGCTCAGAGACCTCTGCGGTTCACGTCCAGACGAAGATCGTTGCGCCGTTCTCGCCTAGCGGTATCGATGCGAGCATGACAAAGGTAAGTGCCTCCAGAAGTACCGAGTACGTCGGTGAAGCCACCCACTCCCCCGACGCGACGACACCGATCGCGCGGAGCGCTTCATTCAGGTGTGCTGCCGAGGCACCGGTGAGGAGACCCTCGATCTGACGGCCGTGGCCACCCAGATCACCGCAGGGGCGATCGCTCGATCCGAGGACGTCTGCGAGATTCAGCCTTGTCCTGCACCGCGGGAAAAGCAATGACCCCGTGATGCGATCTGCTCGACCCACGATGCACTATCGGACATCAACGCGCATCACGCTCGTGCAGTGGCGCCAGGCGGTGCCAGTGTCCGGCGAGGATCACCGACCAGGTGGCCCGGCGCGGCATCGTCCTCCCCCGTCGCAGCGCGATCCAGCACGAGCATGATGAACGAGACGTTCACGACGAAGTCCGGAACTGCATGAACGTGCTGGGATTGTCAGGGCGGCGGCCAACCCGATCACGTCGCTCGCGTGACGCAAGCCACTCATCCGAGGCCGGGGTCGCGCCCAATGAGACACAGGGTTTCGGCATCCCCGCTTCTTCGCGTGCCCGACGGAACTCATAGCGAAGGCCCCCCTGTGTCGCACCCCGTGGTCAGACGACGAGGGGGGCGGCGACCTTGAGTTCGTCGTGTTCGATCAGCCAGCGAACGGCCTCGAGTACCGCCTCTTCGGGTTCGTACCGGGGGGCGTAGCCGAGGAGCGTTCGGGCTTTCTCGATGGTCAGGCACTGGCTCCGGTGCAGGTGGTTCCAGCTGTGCTGGGCTTGGTCGGGGGGTGTGGCCCGCCGGAACTGCTCCCAGGTGACGGGCTCAAGCGCGATGGCCCGACCGAACCAACCGGCCGCCGCCGCTGCATAGCCGCGGACGGTCAAGGCGGTGGGCGCGACGACGTTGAAATCCTCTCCCACCGCGGCGGTGCGGTGTTCGATCGCCTGCTCGAAGGCGTGTGCGACGTCGTCGGCATGCACGTGATGCATCACTTCGGCACCGCTTCCTGGAATTTGCATTGGTGCTCCAGAGGACAGCGTGAACCAGGTGACCGGATCGAAGTTGCCCACCGGGTTGACCGGATGCCAGCCCGGACCCACGAGGTGCCCGGGATGCAGGGAGGTCGTCTCGAGGCCTCCGGCGGCAGTCTCCGCTTTCAGCATCCGCGCGATCTTGTCCTTTTGGATGCCGTACTCACCGATCGGTGCCGAGCCGTCAGCCTCCGAGATCGGCAGTTTGTGACTGGGCCCGTAGCGCCACATCGAACCGCAATGCAGCAGATGACCGGTTCTTCCGCGCAGAGCCGCGACCAGCGCGCTCGCCGAGTCCAGGGTGAAGCACACCATATCGATCACGACATCCGGCGCCAGCCCGGCCACCCGTTCGCCGAACGTTCCCTGCTCGTCCTCGCGATGCCGGTCCGCGGTGACTTGACGTACCTGCTGCCACTCCGAAGCGTCGGCATAGGCAACTCGTGTCCCGCGGCTGATATTGACCACATCGTGACCGGCGCGTATCAGCCGTGGGACGAGGAAGGTACCGACATGTCCGCTGCCGCCGATGATGACTATTCGCAAATGGTGTCCAATCCTTCTCTGTGCACCTCACGGGCCACAAGTTCGAGCGTCCGCTTCGATGCGGCCGCTCCGTCACCGCTGCGAACGTCCGACGGCGGCGAGCACGCGGAGAGACAACCGTGCTAGCCGGAGCGTTGCAACGGCGCGCCACAGCTACTCACTGGCGGCTCGACGAACCGTACGTTCACCTCCGGTAATGGATTCTCGACCTCGCCACCCTTCAACAACATCGCGCCTTGATGCTACCGCTGCGCCGAACTATTGAGGGAGGGCAAAACGTGTCGTGTTGCGAGCCTTGCCGCACCGGTTGTTTCGTTGACTCCATAAAAGGGTTTCGGGGACGTGAGCCGGACACAGGCCGCCCTCGGCCGCAACTGTCCACGACGGACATCCCGTCTCCCTCAAGTGCCCGATTCGAGTGCTTTGCGTAGCCCCGCGCTGGGGTCGTGAGTGAAGACAGTTGGGGCCAAGAGTGTCTTGGATACCTACTGCATTGCGGCTTCGACCGATCGCAGGTCTGTGACGGCCTCCTTCCCTTCTCTGAAAACGGGGAAGGAGGCCGTCAAGTACTTCGGGAGGGTGAGGGTCGGGTTTCGTCGGCTGCGCCGGTGCGCCTGGGGCGGACGTGGAGTACATGAAGGCCCCCTTCCTTGCGCCTAGCGCAAGGAAGGGGGCCTTCGTGTACCCATGCGAGAGACAATCATGGCAGCGGCCCAGCGGACACAGGGATCGTGATATCCCTGTGGACTGTCGAAACCACGCCAGGCCCCTTCAGCGATTTCGCGCCCGCCTCCGACTCCAGTACGCCAAGTTGCCTTACCCCCTCAATAACCCGAACCGCCACTTACGACCCCCGCGCAAAGCTACGGTAAATGCTCAAATCGGGCGCCGAGATCCGTTCTGGAGTCCTTGTGGACGGTCACGGACGCGCCGGACCCCGGCGATCGGGCCACGCAAGGCTTCGGCGGCCGGACACCTTTGCCTTACCTCTCAATAACTTGAGGTGCAGAGTTCAACACTGACCAAGCCTCGACTTTCTTCACTCTCGTGACGTCTCCGAATCCTGAGTTCGCGGCACTCCGCTGGGAGCGGTTTCCGGCCGCGTATCCGGAGGTGTGCCGAACCATGCGGTAAGGGCTTGTTGCAACGCGAGCACGGCCGTGTTCGTCGATTCGTCGATGCCTGCGGTCCACGCAACGTGAGCATCCGGCAGGATCAAAAGGGCATCGGCCGGCCTGTCACTGGTTTTCGCGACTTGAGTGATGACACGAGTATCCCACTCTCGAGCAGCGTCGCGTAGATCCGCTCGATCGGCCAGAACGAGCAAGATCGGTCGTGCGGCCTGCATCAGGGTCGCGATGCTCGTCGTAGTGCCATTTTCGGTATGAAGCACGAGATCGGGAACGAAAGTTCCGGTCAGGGCGTGAGAGTCATAGGTGTGCAGTGGGGAACGGACGTCTGTACCGGCGAGCATACCTCCAATACGGCGTAGCGGCTGCTCATCGGAGAACAGCTCCAGGAAAATCGTCCGCAGCGCGTCAGCGGCGGAGTCCTGACCGCGTCGCAGGGCCACCTGGGCCTGCGTGTGGAGCATGGTCCTCATACCGGCCATCCGACGTTCGTCGTGATAGGTATCGAGCAGTCCCGTCGGCGCCCAGCCGTCGATGTCCGCCGCCAGCTTCCAGGCAAGATTGACCGCATCGAGCATGCCAGTGTTCAGGCCCACGCCTGTGGCGGGAAAGAGGTGTGCCGCGTCGCCCGCCAGCAGGATTCGTCCGCTGCGGTATCGATCGGCCTGCCGAGCGTGCAACTGATAGCGCGAAAGCCGGATCACCTCCTTGACAGGTATCTCTACACCCAGGACGCGGCGGACACTGTCCTGGAACTCCGCCAGGCACATCGGCGTGTTGTCGTCGGTGTCGACCGCCTCCTTCTCCGTGGTGGAGACGAGCAGAACCTCTGGAGTCAATGCCCCGTATCCGAATACGCCGCGTTCTGTGCGCGTGAAGCCGGCTTTTACCTTGCCGGCACCGGGCAAGTCGAGGAACTCGCCGGTTTCGGGTCCGGCCATCGAATCGGGCAACGTGATCTGTCCGAGCCGATGAACCTCGGGATACGTTGTTCCTGGGAATTCGATCCCGGCCAGCTCGCGAATCCTGCTGTGTCCGCCGTCGCACCCCACCAGGTATCGAGAGGTCACCAGGTATCGTCCGTCACGTCCCTCTACTTGGGCGGTCACTGTGGAGCCGTCGTCAACGATCTCGACCACCTCGTGCCCGCGGCGCACGACCGCACCCAGTTCGCGTGCCCGTTCGTCCAGGAGACGTTCGAGGATCGGTTGAGCAAGGGTGAGGCCCCGTAGCGGAGGTTCGGACAGCGGCGAGAAGTCGACATGTACTTCGCCGAACGGGTAGCGAGGAGCGGGATGACTCGGCGCGTCACAGGCCGCCTCGAACCTTTCGAGCAAGCCCCGGTAACGAAGTAGTTCCAAGATCTGCCCGCCAAGCCCGTTGGCCTTCGGAATTTCACGCAGCTGCGGCTGCCGCTCGAGAACCATGGATCGAACGCCGGCGAGCCGCAGTTCACAGGCCAGCATCAGCCCGACCGGGCCGGCGCCCACGATGACGACATCGACTTCGGACCGCACATCCTGGCTAGCCGTAGAGCGGACGGTGGGGGCAGGGCTCATGATTTCCATTCCAACTTCCTTGGCGTCTGGGTTACGCCGACGATTCTGCCGAACCGACCAGGGCTTGCCGCAAGCCCTCCTGTGCGCTATAAATTGGAAATGAGGGGAAGCCAGAAGCGAAATTGAAGACCTGCCATGGACAACTTCATCAGGCAGCCCTGAAGGTGTAGTTGAAAGAGCCTTGAGCACGTCTCATATACAACATGCTATCTTCTCTCACTAAAATGCATAACCGAACTGCTTGCACTTCAGCTCTCCCGCGATAAGATTATCGCCCCAGTGTTCGCGTTCTTCGACCATCCGCAGATCCGTCGCTTCTTTCTACGTCGGTGTCGTTACGCGGGATGGCTTGCCAAGCCCATCTCTACGTCCATCACCACCATGACCTACGACACAGCCATTCCGTCCTTTTCGCGTGGCCGGCCGAAGCTGCGAGGTCACGGTTCCTGAACGTGAGAAGGGAACAATTCCTCGGCTGCCAGCCTGATGGCCTTGACAGCGGGTCGTTGTGCGCTGTCGGCGTGCCAAGCCAGCGCCGAGGTGCATGGATCGATACCAGTGACATCGAGGAACGCGATGCCCGGACGCGGAAAGAAGTGCCTTGCCGCTGCGGGCTGGAACGCGATGGCTCTGCCTTGCGCCACAGTGGCCAGCAGCGATTCGACATCTCTCACAATCGGTCCGTACTTGACCGGAGAACCGTCTGGGCGTGGGTCCACCGCCCAGAACTTCCGCCAAACCTGCGGGCACTCGGGCGGGTAATCGATCATCACGCGCCCGTCGAGTTCCGCAAGAGATACTTCCTTCCTCGACGCGAGCGTGTCGTCTGCCGGCACACAGACCACACGGGCTTCGGTTGCGAGATGATGAGTCTGAATCTGCTCCGGAACAGGTGGGCGACAGAAGACGACGTCCACGTCTCCGGTGTAGAGACTGCGAAACTGTTCTGTGGCATTGAGCAACCGGACGTCTATGTGCAGGTTCGGATACCGCCGTGCTACTTCGGCTATCACCAGGCGTGTGTGCTCCATAGCCGCCTCGGCGCCGACCGTTCCCACGATAAGGTTCGCGGTCACTGTTTCGGAGTATTCGATCGAAACCCGGTGGAGCTCATCCGTCGCCGCGAGAACCGCCGTCACTTTGGGGAGGATCACCTCACCTACCTGCGTCAGCTTGACGGACCGCTGGTTTCGATCAAGGAGCTGAATTCCAAGACGTTGCTCCAAGACGTTGAACTGCCGGCTCAACGCAGGCTGACTCATGAAGAGCCGTGCAGCAGCGCGGCCAAAATGCAGCTCCTCAGCCAAAACGAGAAAAGCTCTCAACTGATGTATTGTCGGTGCATTCCAACGATTCATCTACATCCTCCTAGGATAACGAGTGTTTCGCAGTCGTCGAGCCGCTCCGAGTCCGACTTCAACCGCTGATTCGCGCAGCGTGATCAGGAATTCACGGCAACGCTCTTCTCCTTCGGCAGTTGCCGGCGTGGCCGCGAACGTGACACGCTTCGCGCCTGCTTCTCCGATCCGAGCCACTGCTACGCCTTCGGGCAATGATGGAACCATCAGCCCAGGGACGACGGCCAGCCCTAACCCCGCCGCCACCAGCCCGATCTTCGAGATCCAATCACGAACGATGAAGTTTATGTTGAGCTGTTCCGTCGACTGATTCCAGATACCCAGCAGTCCATCAGTCGGGTTGGCGGCCCCTGAAATCCAGCGTTCCCCGCGCAACTCCTCGCCAGTGACGCTACGCCTGCCGGCAAGCCGGTGGTTGACAGGCATAGCCAGATACAACTCGTCTTCGAGCAGAGGAGTGAGGTCGATTCCCACCGGTTTACGGTGGGGTTCTGTGACTATCGCCATGTCGAGCCGTCCGGAAACCATTGATGCCAACAGCGCTGCCGAGAGCCCTTCTCGCAGTTTGATGCGGGTCAACGGTTCGCGGGTCGCATACTCTGCGATGGCGACCGGCACCAGAGCCGCCATTGCCGTTGAGTAGGCGCCGACACGTAACCGACGAGAGGACGGGGAGCCCAGTTCGCGTAGCGACTGTTCAGTTATGTTCAATTCATTGAGAACCGTTTCTGCGTGTTGCGCGACAATTCGCCCCGCATCCGTGGGCTGAACGCCGCGAGCCTGCCGATCGAATAGCGCGACGCCAGCCGCTCTCTCCATCAAGGCTATCTGCCGGGAAACAGCGGATTGCGTATACCCCAGATTCTCTGCCGCTATGGAAAACGAGCCATAGCGTACCGCCGCCCGAACCACGCGTAAACCCAAAATCGTGAAGTCGCTCATGCCGAACAAGCATAGCAGTCATGCGAACATGTCACTTGTCGCATTACTCGCGCCAGCGTAGCGTCAGAAACATGAGTGCGGAAGACAACAGGAAACTCCTCGTGACGGTGTTCGATCAGTTGGCAGCGGGAAACGCTCGTGCCCTGACCGATGCCATGGCCGACGAGTGTCGATGGATTTTTCCGGGAGATTGGTCATGGGGCGGCGTCTGGGAGCCGAAGACGGAAGTGGTGCACAAGTTACTTCGCCCTCTGATGGCGCAGTTTTCCGACAGTTACCGCAGCGAGGCAGACATGATCCTCGCAGCCGAGGATCATGTGGTCGTACAAGCACGCGGCCATGCCACGACGAAAAATGGGGATACTTACGATCAAACATACTGCTTCATCTTTCGCCTGACGGACGATCGAATCGTCGAAGTCGTCGAATACTGCAACTCTGCCCTGGTGGAGAAGGTTCTGAAACTTCCCACCCGCTGATTCACTGTTCGAAACCGTTCATCAACATACCACCCGCACCGCGAACCTGCGGATCAAGGTGAGCTGAATATAACGCACGCAGCTGTCGACCCCCACCGGATTCTCGCCTCACGGGTCGAACCAGTAAGCGCCTGGCAGCGATTGCACTGCCAGGCTTTACACGACTGACGACTAATTTCGGGTCTTCGCTCTCCGCAGCAGATCTTCACTCGGTGATATACGCACCGCACCTTCTTCCTTCGGGAGTCGCCATAATATTCTTTCAGTACGAGTCATCGAACTACAGACTCAGCGATGCTTGCGTATGGCCCGTGGCAGCACCAGTGCCACCAACAGGGTGCACAAAGTTCCACTGACTCCCGCAACGAGAAACGTGGCCCGAGCGCCGGCGAGGTCGAGCAACAGGCCGCCGCCGATATAAGACAGTGCGGCTGCCACCCCGATCGCACCGTAAAGATTGCCGAACACTCTACCCAGCAGCTTCGGCGGCACGATTCGTTGCAGGATGGTCGAGGAAGCCACGTCCATGCCGGCAAGACCGAGCCCTCTCGTGGCTTGCACGGTGAACGCGGCGACGACGGACCAGGCAAGACCTGTGAGGAAGTTCCCCGCACTGCTCACGAAGAACCCGGCGATCAGCAGCGCAGGCATCGAGACCTTGGCACTGAACCGGCTCAATAGTGCGTAGCCGATGAGGAGGCCTATTCCGACTGCTCCAAGCAGAAGGCCCACGGAGCTATCGCCTGACTTCAGCTCTTCTTTGGCCAGCAGTACCAATGCCACATCATCGATCCCGTTGAAGGCCACCACCGCACAGAAGCCCAAGGACAAGATCCGAACAGCGGGCGTGCGTAGAATGTAACTGAGACCGACCCTTGCCTGGGCCGATAACGCCAGATTGTCCGGATCCGGTTCAGGTGACATTGGCTTGGTGGCCGTCAGAATCGCAGCGGACAGCAAGAACGACGCAGCATCGATCAGCAGAACGCCGCGGATACCCAGGAACGGCAGCATGGCGGCGGCGAGAAGGGGACCGAACGCTTCGGCGCAGTTCGAGCCGAAGCCGACAGCCGAGTTCGCGACCTCCAGATCCCGGCCGCCGACCATGGCCGGAACGGCCGACCGGGAGGCGGGCTGAAACACCTGCGAGGCGACGGCGCGAACACCGACCAAAGCGAGCAGGAACGGAAGCGGCGGCAGCGTGAGTGCGATGAGCAGCATCACCACGCCCTGCACGATCTCGCACGTGATCATTACTTTACGCAGATCGAACCGATCACTGATGGCTCCGGCGAGCGGGCCGAGCAGTGAGGGCACGAAGTCGCCGACCAGCAGCAACAAGGCCACCGCCAGACCCTGGCCGGTGGAATTGGCCACATGAAGCATCAACGTGACAAGGCTGAGCGAATCCCCAGTATAGGAGATCACTCGTGCCGAGAAGAGCGCTCGTAAAGGCCGGCTGCCACGTAGCAGCTGCACCACGCTTGAGAGCTCTGCCTCAGCGTCGGGGCCAGACATGGAATGAACTCCGTACGATTTTCGGCGCGAGAGAAAGTCGGGCCAAGCTCGAACTGCTACTTACTGCTTTGACGCTCTTCGGACAGTCTACGCACCATCTGCAGTTCTTCTTCGACAATGGTCATCTGCTGTGCGACGGCCTGTTCGGGCGTCCCCTCGGGGAACAGAAGGGTGAACTGATACTCGGCACCCTTACCGCTGGGCAGGACACGGGTGAACACCCCCTGAGGAGGATCCTCGGCAACCAAGAGGTCGACGGTCCCGTGCTCCCGCGAGACACGCACGAACATACGGGTCTCGGTTCCGCCACTCTCGACCAACCACGCGTCACCATCAGGACGCACCGCAGATGCCGCTCCTGGGGCCCACAGAGGGAGATTATGCGGATCGGACACCAGGTCAACGACGATTTGCGGGGACGCCTTGATGGACACCGATCGCGTCTCGGCATGAAGCGTTTCTATATGCACCTGTTTACTGTAAGCGTTTGCCTACTACTTGTCCAGCGGTAACAGCCGCCTGAAGACCACGTACAGCCGACAGGGACCTCGATGGGCCAGCGCCGAAACGCCACGAACCGTACAACGCGCACGTCTCCAGCCTGAGTGCCGGTCGGCACCTACGGCGCGAATGGCCGAACTACCCGTTGAAGTAGTCTCACTGCTCCGTAACCACAAGCGGTCGACTTGTCCCGGTGCCGAATCCCCCACCATTCCCGCTACGAACGAGACCACAGAAGCCCGGCGTGCGCCGCAGATATAGACAAGAAGATATCGATCGACGGATTTTTGCATGATTCGTTCCCCAGGGTCCCTGAACACCGGTAACGCAATATTCCGAACTCCTCACTTACCCGTGCGAGCGAGCAGACTTGATCTTAGGCATCCGGTTCCTCTAAAGTGGCCTACCAGTAGATGAAGGAATGAGAACTGCGTTGTTTTCGGAACGGTCGCCAGCCTCTCCCCCAGGAGACGACCGTTTCATGCGGCGGCCCCGGCAGCTCTCCCCCAGGAGTTCCGGGGCCGCATTCTATCGACTTGAGCTGATCCTCAGCGCCCTGCTCGACGCTGTTCGACCAGGCAACAGCCCGATATGAGACCATGCACGACCTTGGCAGATCCAGCTCCTCGGATGAGGCAGCCAGAGCCGAGCAAAGCACGCGAGCCCGGAGCCCGGCTAAAGTTTTCCGAATTTCGAATGGCCATGTGACCGTAAGCCGATTCCAGCATCGCAGAGCCACCGAATAGTTGCGCTTCAAATATATCGGCGATGGTAGTGCCAGAATTTGCGACAAGCTCCTCGCGCACGACCGCGCCGATCCCGTGAAGCCGTTGATAGAAGTTCTCTAGAAACCGCCCCCTTCGCCAATATCACGGATCCCATCACCGATCATTTCCGGCCCGGATATCCGGAGAACAGCCAGCCGTCATCTCGCCGTGTTCTCAGTTGCCTCCGCTTGGCGATCATGTCGTCACACTGCCACCTCGCCACACGCCACCATAGGCGTGGACTGCGCAGGATGGCACCCAGCAACGGCACCACATCCAAATGGGTGTGTCGTTCAGCGACGAGGCCATCGTCAAGGAGTACCTGGTCACAGACACGCAACCGTACCCTGCGACGGCCGACGGTAACGTCGAGACGAAACGCGATGAAAAGCATTCCATCTCGGTGAGCCCAGGACTCCACCGATCCACGTACATCGGAGCACAGCGAAAAGATCGGACGCGCGAACCTTTCTCGGAACGCGTTGCGCCCGGAGCCGGGAGCCCGGATCAGCGGCTGCGTGAACCGGTAGTCGGCATGGAGCCAGGGGTCAAAGTGGTCGGCTAGCTCATCGGCATCGGCAGGCGCCCTCCACCCCTGCGCGAAAGCATCGACGAAAGCCGCCGCAGGGCCGTCCGGAGAAGCACCCGCCGCAGGGGTCGGCACATCATCAATCGACACGAAAGACCTTCCAGGTCGCCTGGCCGCTGACCAGTCCTCCACTGCTGCGAGCCGCATTTCCGAAAGCCGGTCCCGTTCAGCGCTCATCCAACCGCCGTCCGCACCGCCCAATGCGGTACCGTGCCACTGGTCGAGCCCGTCGCCGAGCGACTTCGCGGCGGCCGCGAACCGATGCTCACGTAGCGCTCGCCTCCCGTCCCGTACGGAAAGCACGAAGCCGTCGAAGTCGATCGACGCGACGTCGGGCGCCAGCCGGTAACCACCAGGCCCACGCATGATCACATCTTGGCCGCCACCTTCAACAATGACTTTTCGAAGCGTGGACACATAGGTGTGCACCGACGCTCTGGAGCGTTTCAGCGCGTCCGCATCCCATACCGCGTCGATAAGCTGTTCTACTGACACGACAGCGCCAGCCGACACCGCCAACCGAGCCAGCAGTGTGCGTGGTTTCGGACCACCCAGTGTAAGCGGTCCCTCATCGGTCAAGACTGAAACAGAACCCAGCATTCCGATTTCCATCGAACCCCCAGTGCACAACTTCACAGCAGACACTACTACCGCCAGTCCTGCATTTGCGACTCTGACTTCGACAACGGCGAAGTTCACTTCGCATCACCGTCGGACTCTTGGCCGCAGCGCTCGCGGTCGGCCCCCAGGACCGCGGCCAGCACTCTCGGTGGAATTACGAAGTGCTCGCGAAAGCAAGTCGGCCGATGGCGCCACTCGCGAGGAGCACCATCGACCGACTTGTACTTCCAAACAGCGTGTTTTCTGTTATCAGCTGACGTTATAGTGGTTTCGAACCGGTCAGCCGACCGCTCGGAGCGCGTTGACCAAACCCTTCCCGTAGAAGCCCGCTCCGCTCACGCCTCCTTCACAGACGGCGCGGAACTGACCAGTGCCTCCTGGGTCGTGGACGCCGCCGGCTGGGCACGGCAGAACCTCCGCGCCGGCTTCGGCAGCGGCTTTGAGTGAATCCCCGGACAGCATCGGGTAGCGGCTCTTCAGAAGTGCCAGCACACCGGTGACATGTGGTGCTGCCATGGAAGTCCCCTGCAGGTAGCCGTACTGGCCACCCGGAATCGTGGACAGCACTCGCCCGTTCGCATCCGGCGTCGACGGGGTCTGGAACCTCCAGTCACCTCCCGGCGCCGTGAGATCTGCCACACCGGTACCGTAATTCGACGCGTAATAGCGGCTCTTCGCCGCGCCTACCGCGGATACACCGACGACTCCCGGAATCTCGGCCGGAAGGCTCACGCACGACGCGTCGGTATTCCGAGTCAAGTGCGTTCCATTGGTCGGGCTCAACGTGTCGACGATGTCGTGGGCGAGGTCCCAATTGTTGTTACCCAGCGAACTGACCGTCGTGACCATCCTCGATGTGGCGTAGGCGATGGACCGGCGTACGGCCTCGGCGACCGCGGCCTGGTCCGGATCGGATTTGCACCACAGATACCACGGGTCGATGGCAAATGAGCTGTTGACGATGTCAACGCCGTGTTCGGCGGCCCAAATGTATCCACAGACGGCCGATTCGGGGTAAATGTAATCGTCGGCGGTGCCGACCTTGATCGAGGCGATACGCACGTCAGGCGCGACGCCTGCGACACCGATTCCGTTCCGGGCCGCCGCCACGATGCCGGCGACGTGCGTGCCATGTCCGTTCTGGTCCTGCCAGGAGGCTTCTGTCCTGTCTGGAACCCCGTCGGCCCCGCAATTGACCGAAGCGACGTGGTCGATGTTGGCACGGAGGTCAGGATGCGTCGAGTCGATACCGCTGTCCATGACTCCGACGAGCACGTTCCTGCTGCCCGGATTGATGTCGTTGGCTTGATCAGCACCGATCAGTTTCATGTTCCACTGATTGGCAGCCAGCGGCTCACCGGATGCCGATGCCCGCGATCCGATGTCACCATGGTCTTCGGCGGTCGCTGTCCGAAGTACGGGTGCCGCCTCCCGGCTCCTCGTCCCCAGTTCGGCCAGGTTCCTCGTGGCACCCACACCGGCGATACCGCCCTGCCGACGCACCCGCGTGGCGAAATCGGCTTGCTTGGAGCGGGCGATCACCACACCGATCTGCGGCCATTTCTGGACGATGGAACCCTCATTGGCGATCACCGCCATCTCCGCCAGGTCGAGCGGCGCTGCTTTCGGAACGAGTACAGCGAAGTACGCGCCACCGGTGGTGTCGATTGAGGCAGGTGCAGCCGCATCCGCCATCGGGACTGTCACTAGGCCTATTCCGGCTACTAGCGTTCCGACTGCGGCAAACCCTCTGGCTCGCCTGATAGATCGGAATGTGAACATTCGAGAAGAACCCTCCATATTAATTCCCCAGTTGTCGTGATCACACCTGGCAGTGCGATCACGATACCCAGTCACCCCAGACTGGCCTCGGTAAACCTTCGAAGCAAGAGTGCGCCCATGTACTTATCGCGGCACTCATAACCTTTTGCATATGAATCTGACTGTCGATACCAGGTAGGTATCGCGGGCACCCCTTGGTCGGCCCCAGTTGTCGTTTAGAGGAGCTACAGCTCACTTCGCCGTCGTAGCGACTGGACAGACGCCGTCACCCAGGAGATCGTCGCCGGAAAGTAGCCAGTACGGCGTGAGTCGAAACTGTGCGCGGTGTCGGCCCCGAGTAAGAGCAGCTGATGCGGAGACACTTTGGCGTCGGCGGTCGGTACACCTTCCGGGGCACCGGGTCCCCGCCTACCGCAGCGACACGCTTCACCAGCGTTGCCGGGTCACCAGGCACCCGCGGGCTGGGCATCGCGATCACCGCGACCCGGCCCTCGGCCGCGGTTCGGCACCACCGCACCAGGAGGAACCGACCTGGAGTGTACGTCGACCGCATGCTGTCGCCCCCGACAGTCACTATGACGAAGTTCCTGCGCGGGAACAGAAGCAGGGTCAAGACGAGAATGAGAACCCTCTCCCGCGCGAACCTTCGGGACGACAAGCGGCACCATGCGGTCGGCATGCGTTACAAGCATCGTGGACATGTATCACTCCTGGAGCTCGCGAGAAAGCAGTGCAGCGATGTGACGGCATGACGTGAAGCTTCGCTGTGATCGATCCAGCACGGGAGACAGCCAACGGGCCGACCACCAGAAACCGCACAGCAACAAGATAAAGGAAATCCGACTGCCAGGACGGAACTTGACCAGTCATCTCATGGCACGTCGATCCTCTTGAACGGCGCGATAGCGGCCTGCCGCACGACCGAGTGAGATCCATACGCCTTGCATGGAAGAGGGCCTGGATCAGACCGAAGGGCCCAAGACAGTGCCTGACCAGGGCATATGTTGGCCTGGCAAGGTGTAGATCCTGGCAAATCCTGTCTCTTTTGAGCGCGCACTCAAGTAGCCAAGCGGCTGGAGCAATACATCAAACAACATTGGTCGGTGACGAGATTGCATCACCCCTACGGCATGCTGCTCACCCGCACGTTCAGGCATGGCCCACCTCTGGTCAACCGGATGCTCGCTGCGGTCATGGTCATGCTCGGGTACGCCGACTATTCGGCTGGCGCAGTGTGCTGGAGTCGGGCGTGCCGAGCCGTCGCCGTGTCGAAACAGCCAGGTCGTCCATCGCCGTCTCGCCACCACCCTCGACGATCACCGACGAGGTGACCGGCCACGCTGAGCAGCACTGTCAGGCGCAACTCCGATGACAGCCGTCGCGCGAGGGCAACGCACCATCGTGGCAGGTGCGGACTGCCGTCTTCGGCCGCGGAAGGGTTGGCGCTACTGTGTTCGCGTGACCCCGGCTGATGCCCGTGAAGCCCTGCTGTTCCACTCGTGCACGCATCCAGATGTCGAGAATCCGCGTTGGCAACGGGGTTTCCTCGGGTCTCTGCGACCGTTCACCGGATTGCGCGAGGAGAACTTCCACGACGTCATGTCGGCGTTGCTGACTCTTGCCGAACCACTGCAGGCTGACCTGGTGTCACGTGAGGTGGTTTCCGCTGTGGTCGGAATCTGCCATTTCGGCCGAGCCTGGGGTGTAATGCCGGACGGGATGCTCCGCCGGAACAGCTTGATCGCGGACGCGGAGGTGACTCGGCTGGACGATTGGGTACAGACCATCTCTTACGCGCTGACCATGATCCTGGACGGTGATATCGCGGAGGCAGCTGATGAGTACGAACGCTACCGTGGTCAGAGCTGAGCGGGACCGTCAGCAGGCTGGATCACCTCGAGGAGATGGCGACAACCCCGGAGCAGTTCAGCGCACCTCATCAATGGCCGGCGCGGTCCCGCGAACGGCGGCGAGCAGTCCGCCGGCCCGCTCGAGTTGCTGCTCTGCCGCGGCGGCGAGCTGCGAAGGGACCGGAACACAGGGTGCGGGTCCGCTGTTGCCCCCGCCTGGAGCTGCCAGGTTTCCTTGATATAGCCGCGGATGCCGGGTTCACCGATCGGGCCAGGGGCCGGCCCAGCGATGCCGGTGGAAGGTGACGCCATCGGTGTTCACGGATTCTGGACTTCCCACGCGTGGCAGTGCCGCGATCGCGGCAGACGTCCCACGCTGTGCCGACGTGGCGCCCTTCCCGCCAGGATCGCCATCATCCGCGATCACGGCGACCCTCCGTTTCGTCCAGTTCACCTGGTCAGATGGTCGACGGCTCACGCTCGTGACCACCCGACCAGGCAACGGGAATTGTCCTCACGGCCCGCCCGACCACGAGTCGACCGGGGTTAGTCCTCCCCCAAGCCTCGGAGTCCTCCGTCGGTACCGATTCCTCGAAGCAGCGTGTCGACCACGAGTGGCGAGCGCGTCCGTGTCCGTCGGCTCGGACTGCTGGGTCGCTTCGTGAATCAGCGCGTGGTAGATGCGTCGAGCCCAACCCGGATCGAGTAGCTGAAGCTCAACTACGTCGAGCGGCGCTTCAGCCGTTTCGACGTCCGGCGCCAGCGCGTCGATCCGACGATGCCCGTGCTCGTGTGCCATGATGGATGCCACGCCCGGTTGCGTCATGCGGAACATTTCGACTACCCCTCCCAGATTTTGTGCATGACTTCCACCCTGTCCGCACCCGGGCCTCCACTCACATCTGCTACTGGCATACGAAGACACCCCCGCATTCCATTCGTAACCTGATGGAAGCACGAAGGGAGCAAGGTGGGAACCGACCGGATAGAAGCGTTGGATGTCTTACGCGGCGTCGCGATTCTCGGCACATTGGGCACGAACATTTGGGTTTTCGCCGATCAGCGTGGTGCGGCCGGTTTTCTCGATCTGCCGGCGCCGGATTCGGTGGCCGGAGTGACTGAGCTGCTGTTACGGTTTCTCAGCAATGGCAAGTTCCTTGCGCTGCTTTCACTGATGTTCGGCATCGGCATGGAGCTGCAGTACCGCTCGGCGCGAAAACGTGGTGCCCGCTGGCCGGGTTGGTACCTGTGGCGTGCCGCCCTCCTGTTCTTTGAAGGAGTTGTTCATTACACGCTGATTTTCGAATTCGACGTGCTGATGTACTACGCCATCGTGTCTGCGTTGGTGGCGTTCGTAATCGGCCGCTCTGAACGCGTGATCAGCATTTGGCTTTGGTTCCAAGGTTTGGTTTTCGTCACTGTGATCGGCTTGCTCACCCTCGCGCAGCACTACCGGCACGTTCCGCTGACGATCGACGGCAACGGGCCGAATACCACCAGCTGGCCGGCCGCGGTCGCGGATCGGATCGTCATGGCGGGTACCTATCGCGCGGAGGCCGTGCTCGTCATCCCCCTGGGCATGTTCCTGTTCTTGCTCGGTTCACGCTTGATGCGCCGGGGAGTGCTGGCGGACTCTCGGCAGGGTCAGCGGCTGCGTAACAAGCTGATGCAGGTCGGACTCGGCATGGGTATTCCGCTCAACCTGATCACGACATTCTCGGGCGCGTCGTGGTTCTTCGCCGACCGATATGTGACTGCAGGATTCGTGTCGATCGGCCTGCTTGGCCTCGTAACGACACTGGTGCACCGGCTGCGGGGCGAGCCAGGCCCGCTACGACGGGGGCTCATATCGGTCGGGCGCGTAGCTCTGTCCAGTTACATCCTGCAGAACCTGATTGCTGGAATACTCTGTTACGAATGGGGATTCGGCTTGTCGAGCACTTTCGCCAGCGCGCGACCGTGGTGGGTCATTGTCCTCTACCTGGGTGTGAGTGCCCTGATCATGGCCTTGAGCACGCTTTGGCTGAAGTGGTTCTCTCGAGGGCCGGTCGAACTTCTGTGGCAATGGGCTTACTTGAGGCCCCAACGAGCCACCGTGAGCCGGGTGGAACGAGACAGCAATCGGTATTGAGCTAGCCGCAGCCCGCCATGAACGATTGGCGAGACAGTTGGCACCTGGCAGTACCGCCGACAGGGTCTTGGGGGCGAGGCCAACCAAGCCAGCGCTTATGAGTCCGAGAAGCTCTATCCGGTATGCACGGCCGTGAGGCCGGTCATGCCGCACAGGAGCGGTCGCCGCCAGCCTGAGAGGGTTCACCACCGGGCAAGTGTGCTGAGGTCCAGTCCGGAAGACGGCGGATCAGCCGTGCCGGCGCGGGTGCCGCACTCTCTTCGACAGTGGCGCGAAAGGCTGACACCGTGGCTGTCGGCGAGGTTCCTGCGGCGAGTGGGGAGTTCGGTCGGAAGCGTCCGCGCGGTCGTTGGATGCGCTCATGCCGCCGGTACTGCCCCTCTGCTTCGACCGCGGCGCCCTTCGATACCCGTATGCGAAGCACGAGCCCGCGCACGATGCCCCCGGCCGCCTCAGGGCGCGTTGCTGTCCATCGCGCGCACAAGCAAGGCGCGGAGCTCGTGTAGTTCGGGTTCAGTGAGCGCACTGACCGGGCCCGCGTCCTCCCGGAGCCGCTGCGCGAGACCGTCTCGGACGCGCGCCCCCTCGTCGGTGGCCATGATGTTCTTGATCCGCCGGTCGGCACGGTCCGTATGCCTCCCGACCAGGCCGTGGTCCTCGAGCTTGTCGATGATGCCAGTGAGATTCGACGCGTCGTAGCCGAGTTTTCGAGCCAGTCCACGCATGGACAAGGTGGCATTCAGCTCCAGGGCGAGCAGGACCTTCCCCTCAGCGGCCGTGAGGTTCAGCTCCGCCGCTCGCGCGGCGAAATTCCGGCTCAGTCGTGCACTCATTTCGACCAGCAGCTGGATGACCTCATAGGACAACGGAGTGGGCGGTTCGACAGGCATCGACGGGGTCACTGGACGATGCTAACGAAGATAGATTATGGTGGTTTACCACCATAATCTATGTGAAGAAATGAGTACTCATGATCGTCGTGACCGGCGGGACCGGAACGGTCGGCAGTCGGCTGGTGCATCTCCTCGTGGAGCGCGGTGAGCAGGTTCGGGTGCTATGCCGGGACAGGCGCCGGGCGCAGACCCTCTTCGGGGACCGGGTTGAAACCTTCCCAGTCGACCTGGCCGATCCGGGCTCGCTCGCCCCCGCGTTGTCTGGGGCAGACCGCCTCTTCCTGCTGACCACCGCCGCCGCGGTACCCGACAGTCAGCGCGTACAGGAACACAACGTCATCACAGCGGCACGTACGGCCGGGGTGCGCCGAGTGGTCAAGCTATCCGCCCACGGTGCCCACGAGCAGTCGCCGATCGGGTTCGTGCGGGAGCATTGGGAGTCCGAGCGTGAACTGAAGACTTCCGGACTCGCCTACACAATCCTGCGGCCAGGGGGTTACTTGCAGAACTTCCACCGCATCGGTACCGATGACGCGATCTATACCTGTGCCGAAGACGGCCGGACCGCGCTCGTGGACGCGAACGACATTGCCACCGTCGCGGCCGTGGCGCTGACCGAGGACGGGCACGAGGGCAGGACTTACACCCTGACAGGTCCGCAGGCCCACACCTACGACGAGGCCGCCGCGATCCTGAGCGCAGCTGCCGGACGGACGATCACCCATGTCCGAGTGCCCCCTGCGGCACTCGTCGAGGCGATGGTCGGCGCCGGGCTCCCCCGGTGGCTCGCCCGAGATCTGACCACACAGTATGAGGTCATCGCCGCCGGCGACTACGACGAGATCAGTGGCGACGTCGAGGTCGTCACCGGCCGCCCCGCCCGCTCTGTCGCCCTCTTCGCGACCGACGAATTCGCCGGTGGCGGTGCTACCTTCTCCGACGGACAGCGGCCGAACGCTACGACCACGTCCAGCATGCTCAACATCTTCACCGAGAACCCCCTCGCCGCACTCGAGTTCTACCGTGACCGACTCGGGTTCGCGGTGTCGTCCTGCTGGCCGAACCAGGACACTCCCGAGCACGTCGTGCTTCAGCTCGGCACCTCCTTGCTCGCTGTCTCCCACCCGGCCGCGGTGAAATCGACCGGGCTGATACCCGCCAGTGGTTCCACCTTCGAACTGGTCGTCTCCTGCGAGGACGTCGACCGCGAGACCGCGCGACTCCGGGCCGGTGGCACCCGGATACTCATCGAGCCCTATCGCCACCTCGGCGGACACCGACGCGCATATGTCGCCGACCCCGACGGCAACTGGATAGCGCTCGTCGACACGCAGCCCGGCCGAGAGGCGGATCCGCGATGACGAGGAGCCGACACCAGGGCGAGGTAGCGCTGGTGACCGGCGCGAACAAGGGCATCGGGCTGGAGATCACCCGGCGACTCGCAGCCGAGGGGATGACTGTGTACCTGGGCGCTCGCGACCCGGAACGAGGCAAGAGCGCCGAGTTCGAGCTCGGCGGTGCCGACACCGATGTACGCTTCCTTCACTTGGACGTCACCGCAGCGGAACAGGTCGACGCCGCGATCGCCCGGATCGAGAACGAATGCGGGAAACTCGATGTCCTGGTCAACAACGCGGGCATCGTGACCGAGTGGGGAACGCCTGTCGAGCAGATCACCGCAGCACAAGTCCGGCAAGCGTACGAAGTCAACGTGTTCGGCCCGATAGCCATGATTCACGCCTGTCTTCCGCTGCTGCAGCGCTCTTCCCGGGCCCGAGTGGTGAACCTGTCCAGCCCGCTGGGATCGATGGCCCTGCTGAGCGACCCTCACCACCCCATCTCCACCCGCGGCCTGCTCGCCTACAGCTCATCCAAAGCCGCGCTGAATTCGATCACCGTGCTCTACGCCAACGCCCTGCGTGCGAAAGGAATCCACGTCAACGCCGCCAACCCGGGCCTCGTTGCCACCGACCTCAATGTCGAATCCCCCTTCAGTCGTGGACACCAGACTGTCGCAGAGGCAGCCGCCGTTCCCGTCGAACTCGCACTCCTCGATGACACCGGACCCACAGGAGAGTTTCGCGGTGGGCCCACTGGCTCGGTCGAACAGACCGTGCCGTGGTGAGTAGTGCGGAACGGGCCGGCGGTGAGTTGATCCAGGCGGACTGGACACTTCCTCTCTGGCCCGGCGCAACTCACCGCTAGCGCTCTCCACCGCCGCAAGGTGCCCCGCCTAGTGAGGGGTAAGGCAAGTGTGCTCGGACGTGGAAGCCTTGACTGGCGCGATCGCCACAGGGATCCGGCGACCATAGGGAACTTCGGAACGGGCCTCAGCGCCCGATTTGAGCGCTTTGTGCAGGGTCGTGAGTGGTGAGGACGGTCAGGGCCAAGAGTGTCTTGGACTATTACGGCATTCCGGCTTCGGCTGATCGCAGGTCTGTGAGCACTTCGACAGGGTGAGGGGCGGGTTTCGTCGGCTGCGGCGGTGCACCTGGGGTACATGAAGGCCCCCTTCCTTGCGCCTAGCGCAAGGAAGGGGGCCTTCATGTACCCCAGGTGAGAGAGAACTACGGCGGCGGCATAGCGGGCACTGGGATCGCGATGTCCGCTGTGGACTGTTGGAGCCACGCCAGGTGACGGTGCCCGCCCGCTCTCGGGTCGCGACTCAGGGTCACAGCTCGAACATTTGCGTGTCTGATCCATAGCGGCGGGTAGCGCGATACGCCGCAGATAACCGTGGGGATATGGATCACGACTGGAATTGCATGACCTGTACCTTGTCCACTGAGAAGTCTTGACTGCAAAGTAGTGCCATCTCCCCACTGGTGGACAACGCACCACCTCAGTGGTGTCCACACTCACGGAATCGATGAGAGTTCATGAACGAAGTGACCGGCCGGTTCACCCTGGACAGCTGGAATGAAGACGTGTACGACGAGCGAGGAGGCGTTCGCCTTCTCCGCGTTCGCAATACCAAGACCTTCGAAGGAGGAATCCAGGGCACTAGCGAAGCGAACCTGCTCCAGGTGTTGGCACACAATGACTCGGCATCGTATGTCGGCATGGAGCGGGTACACGCGCAGATCGATGGCCGAGAAGGCGATTTCGTGTTGCGTCATTCTGCCCAAGGAAACGCCGAGGGCGGATCCGCCAGCATCGAAGTCGTCACGGACTCGGCCAGCGGCGGCCTGAAAGGACTCCGGGCCACGATGGAGATCACTCGAGCACCGAACGGTGAGCACAGCTACGTCTTCAAATACGAACTGCACTCATAGGGTTGGGGAAACTTCTACCGAGCTGAACCCTCGACAGCCTTCGGGTGTCAGGACGCGATTTGATCGCGATACCGTGGTCGCCTCTGCACCGAGTACAGGCGAGACGGTCGACAGGACCGGAGGTCAAGGGCAGGGGCTCCTGGCGACCTGACTGGGGCAGGGGATGTTGATCCTTCCATCGGCGGCCTCGGTCGGATCGGCGGAAGCTGTCGATCCACATCGGGCAGAACCAGCATCCACGACGTTCGGCTACGCCCGCGTAGACGGCCGCTCACTTCCGAATTCCCGTAGGAGCCTGAGCATCCGGTAGCGGACCCGATCCGGTCAGCGGCATGAAACGACAGGCTGCCAGTCCCGCGACGAGGACGCGGTGGCCGCATGGAGCGGACTGCGCGGGTCGATCGTCACCCGCACCGTATGTCCGTTACCGCACCACGGGTTCGTGCCGTACCGGGAAGTTGACCGAGTTGGCAATGAAGCAGATCCCGTGCGCCTCCTCGTGCAGGGCCAACGCCTTGGCGCGCATGTCAGGTTCGGCGACGGTCACCTCGGGGTGCAGCACGACCTCGGTGAACCGGCCACCCGCGCCAGGCTCCTCCCGCATGACGCCGCTCGCGGAGTCGACATACTCGGTCACGACCACCCCGGCGCGGGCACACAGCGCGAAGTAGCTGAGCATGTGGCATTGCGACAGTGCGGCGACCAGCAGTTCTTCGGGGTTCCAGCGGTCCGCCGTACCGCGGAACGCCGGATCCGCAGTGCCCTTGAGCGGTTCCTTGCCCTCGGCGACGACGTCGTGGTCGCGCGCGTAATCGCGGTAACCGGAGGTGCCGGAGCCGCTGTTTCCGGTCCAGCGCACCATGACCCGGTAGTCGTGTTCCCTGCTCATGTAGACCTTCCTTCCGTTGTTTCGTCCACTGTGGACATGGTGGCCATGACGTGTTCGCGGGCACGGGCGGCGGCTTCGTCCGGTTTGCCCTCGGCAATGGCCGAGATGAGGCGGCGATGCTCGTCGTCCACGCGGGCCGGCCGCGCGGACGCGGTCAGCGAAGCGCGCGTCGAAACGATGATCTGGTCCCAAATCCGGTCCAGGACGTCCAGCGCCATCGGGAGGTCGGCGAGCTCGGCGGCGTGCCGGTGAAATGCCCGGTTGCGGGCCACGCCGTTGAGCAGATCACCCAGGCGGGTGGCCTCGTCGGCCAGGTCGGCGTGCTCGGTGAGGCGGCGTAGTGATGCCGGGGACAGTTCGCCCGCCTGCTGGCGGCGCGCGGCCTGTTCCGCGGTCAGCGCCTCGAGCGAGGCGCGCACGAGGTAGGCATCACGCAACGCCTTGGTGTCGAGTTCGACGACGGTCACGCCCCGGCGGGCGGCGCGAACCAGGCCGTCGCTTTGCAGCCGCCGCAACGCTTCCCGCACCGGTGTGCGGCTGACACCGAGCCGAGAGCACAGCTCCTGCTCGCTGATCGGCTGCCCGGCCGCATACGTCCCGAGCACGATCAGGCCGTGGATGTCGTCGTAAACCCTGTTCAACCGCACTCCTTGTATGCAATGTATACAAAGGATACGACATGGCTGTTCGCTCTGGCAACCGCGCCCTCTCCTGGCTGGTCGGTCGCCGAGGTGAGCACGACACGGCTGGTGATCAAGACTTGGCTCACCAGGGAATGACGTCCTCGAGGGAATCCGGGCCCCGGAAGACACCAGACGGACCGTCCGCGGGAAGCGTCGCGAGCAGGACCGGAACGGCCGCACCCTCGGCGACGGTGCGGTGCCCGCGCGATTAAGGGGCCCCGGCGTTTTGGTCAAGCGATTTACCGGACTGGTAGGAAGATCTCAACGCCACCCACCGCAAGATCCGCGCTTACCGCCGGTCGGCGAGCACGCTCGCCGACACGGTTCCGGCATCGCGAATCTGCACACCATCCTCTTCGATGCCTGATCGCAACACCAGACCCACTCACCACAACACCAGTTACGAGACATCCTTTAGCGCTTGATCGCGACGCCTCCGGTCATGAAGCGCACCCCGATGGTGGTCGCGTCGGTGACGACCTCGTCGGGCTGCCAGAGTGCCAGCGGCACAATGCCGGGCAACAGGATTTCCAGCCCGTCGAAGAAGGCCTCCAGCTCCGCCGGCGTCCGGACCCGGCCGGTGCCGAGCTGGGACAGCAGCACGCGCTCCAGCTCCTCACTCTCCGAAGAATCGCTCAACCGTGTGAAGTTCGTGATGAAGAAGTACGAACCGGACGGAACGGCGTCGCGAAGCGTCGCGACGATACCGTTCGGATCCTCCTCGTCGAGGATGTGGTGCAGGATGCCGCACAGCATCACGCACACCGGCTTGCTGAAGTCGATCATCTCCTGCACCCCGGGGTGTGCGATGACCTCTTCCGGCTTGCGAACGTCGGCGGTGACGACCTTCGTGTTCGCGTTGTCCTGCAGCAACGCCCTGCCGTGCGCGAGCACGATCGGGTCGATGTCGACGTAGACGACCTTGGCATCCGGATTCACCTCCTGCGCCACCTCATGGGTGTTGCGCACGGTCGGCAGCCCGGAGCCCAGGTCCAGGAACTGTGTGATGCCCTCGTCCGCGGCGAGCCGCCGCACCACCCGATGCAACATTGCCCTGTTGTGCAGCGCGATCTCTTTGAGCTCCGGTATCACCTCGAGACTCGCCTTGGCGACCTGCCGGTCGATCGCGTAGTTGTCCTTACCATTCAGCATCACGTCATAGACGCGCGCCGCAGTGGGGACTCCATCGTCGAGAATGAGGAGGTCGGACCCGGGCTGTGCTGCACTGTCGGAGGACATCGGAAGTGGCTCTCCTCGCCGATCGTCAGGAACACCCGGCATGGTAGCCGTTCCGGCACCGCGCGTCACCGGGCCCCGGCCGTCTCACGGCATCGCGCTGACCGAATCCGGCGACGCGGCCAACCACCAGCAAATAGCGCACGTGATGGCAACTGCACCGGTGCGGCCGAGGGCAGACATAACACCAGGTAGCGGGTCCCCACCACCCCGACCAGGGACTGGCATGGTCGACTCGACTCGGTAACACGCTAGGCCCTACGAGTGGCCTGAGGGCGCAGTGGACGAACCCGACCTGACCGGCGCGACCGTGTACGAGGCCGCCGACAAAGTTCCACTGGGCGGCGGTCGCCGGCACGCCCTTTCCCACGAGACCACCTACTTCCCGCCCTTCGACTGCACCCCCCGCCCTGCCTTCGTCCCGGCTTCCACGCTGCGCGACATGCAGGCCTAGACCGAAGTGGCGATTAGAACCTCACCGGTCCGGCGTAGAGCGCTCGGCGGAAACGTGGGACATGGACACAGATCGCGCGGAACTCGGCGTAATGCAGCACCTCAATGTGTTCGGCGGTGTCGGCGGCACGCAGGACGAGTTTGGCGAGCAAGGTGCCGGATCTCCGGAACCCAGCCCAGATCGAGTACTTCCAGTGGGTTCACACCGACCCGGAAGCGACCGCCAATTCGTCGAGACCCTGACAGGCACGAAACCACGACCGCTCACCATCTCACGGTGACCGCTCTCTAAACCTGCTCACGTACCCAGACAGGTCGAATGTCAAGCGGTGGCGGCCCTCGACGCTCGTCGCAAGCGCGCCGAAGCCGGATTGCCGTGGAGCGCAGGAACCCTAATCGCATGCTCTGCTGAACCGCCATCGTCATTGCCGACTCCTGCTGCATCGGCCACGGCGGGAGAGGCACCCGCTCCGAACCGGGCGTGCCGGTCCGGAGCGGGTGTCCGGTCAGGAGCGGTCGAATGCTTCGGCGACCGTGAGACTGTCTTCGTACATGTGGTGCCGGGTGATCAGACCGTCCTCGACGGTGAGGTGCAGCGCGAACGTCATGACGAAACGTTCGCCGGTCGAGGCGACCATCTGCGAGCTTGTGCCCATCAGTACGGCGTCGATCCCGTCGACCATGATGTGGTCGATCGACACGTGACTCTCGGCGGGTGGACAGTGCTCGCTGAACGTGTGGAAGTGGTCGGCGACGTCGGCTCGGGTGGATCGGGGCCGGATCCAGGGCACGGCAGGATGGTTCTCGACCGGCCAGTTGACTCGCCAGTCGACGTTCTGTGCGTACAGTTC
The DNA here is from genome assembly GCF_055588925.1 of Amycolatopsis sp. NPDC041971. Lineage (NCBI taxonomy): Bacteria > Bacillati > Actinomycetota > Actinomycetes > Pseudonocardiales > Pseudonocardiaceae > Amycolatopsis > Amycolatopsis sp. NPDC041971. The sequence goes on from NZ_JBVJCE010000004.1 coordinate 74,748, forward strand.
CGCGATGTGCCCGGGATTTCCCTGTCCGCTTCGGCGCAGGAGTTCTTCCACGACCGCCCTGGTTCCCGGCAGCTTCCCTGTGGTTACTCCGGCGGTCGGTGCGTCGCCGAACTGATATTCCTGCCGGATCCGCCCGTCTCCGTCCAGTCGGACGAAGATGAAGCCGGTCCAGGCGATCTCACCGCCGTGGGCGGGCACCATATACGTGGTGAAGCGGATCGCCTCGTGGTGGCCGACGGCGTCTCCCGCGGCCCGGAAGACGAACCCGCCCCGCTCGACCAGTTGCCGGTGGGCCTCGGTGACCCGCGCCTGAAGGGCCGAGTGCCCTCGGTACTCGTCGAAGTCGGTGAACTGCACGCCGTCCTCCGCCCACAGTTCGGCAATGGCCGAGCGGCGCCGCTCGGAGTCGGCCTCGTTCCACACGGCGACGTAGCGTCCGACGAATTCATCGACATCGAATCTCATGACCGGGACCTTAAAACCGGTCCACTGACATCGAGTGTCAGTGGAGTTTGGAAGAATCCCGATGTGCGCGCGAGCCGTCTGATGTCGATTCTCCTGCTGCTGCAGAGTCGGGAACGGACGACCGCTCGCGACCTGGCCGCCTACCTCGACGTCTCCGAGCGCACCGTCTATCGCGACATCCAGGCGTTGAGCGCGGCGGGTGTACCGGTGTACGGCGAGGCAGGCCATGAGGGCGGATACCGGCTGGTCGACGGCTACCGGACCCGGTTGACCGGACTGACCCCCGCCGAAGCCGATTCGCTGTTCCTCACCGGTTTGCCAATCGTCGCCGCCGATCTCGGTCTCGGCCAGGCCGCCGAGGACGCACGGCTCAAGCTGACAGCGGCGCTTCCTCATGAGCTGAGCGAACGCGCCGCCCGCCTACGGGACCGGTTTCACCTCGATGCCCTGGCCTGGTACCAGGCAGCCGACCACATCCCTCACCTGACCGACGTAACCGCCGCGGTATGGCACCAGCGACGGGTCCACATGCGGTATCTGCGTTGGGAGAGCCCTCATGAGGTGTCGCGGACAATCGAACCGCACGGTCTGGTGTTCAAGGGCGGTCAATGGTATCTCGTGGCCCGCCGGGACGAGCGGTTCCGCACCTACCGCATCTCTCGCCTTCGTGACGTACACGTCCTGGACGAGAACTTCGACCGCGCCACCGGTTTCGATCTTGCCGCATACTGGCAGACGTACCTCAGTGACTTCGACGCTCGCCGCCACCAGACCCAAGCCGTGCTGCGCCTGTCGCCCACGGGAATGCACCGACTGCCGTACCTGGCCGAGCCCGCGGTCATCCACGCCGCCCACGAGAGCGCCACGACCGATTCGGACGGCTGGACACGCGTCACGGTCCCGGTCGAAACCGGAGACCAAGCCGTGCGTGACATCCTCCGCCTGGGACCCGACGTCGAGGTGCTGGCCCCAGCGTCTTTGCGCGCCCGCATCGCCCACACCCTGGCTGCGATGGCCCGCCATTACGAAGGAGGAGAAGGTTCTCCAGCTCCCGGACCTTCCTCCAAAACCGAGGAATGTCGAAACCCAGGAGCAACTTCCGTCCGCCAGTGACGATCACCGTCCCGAAACGAAGTATGCGATCGGCTGTGCTAAGCGCTGACGTACTTCACCCTCGGTCCCACTCAAGAAGACCAGGCCGGCCCGCCGGATGCGGAGTTCTACACGACCGGCACCACCCGAGGACGGTGCCTGTCCGGTGGGTGGCCGAAGTCGGAGCTCGGCTACCGGTCCGCGACTCCTCGACGCCCGATTCGACAAGGCGTCACCCGCCTGCTCGCCGGTCAGGGAGGCGCGCCGGTAGTCAGGGCGGGATCCGCCGACCGGCGACGCAACTTTGTCCAGCGATTGTCCGAACATCCGCAGAACATCGACCAAGCCGTACCGATCAGCGCGAACCGCTGCACCGAGCTGTGCACGCACATCGGCGCGAGAAGGCGTTCGTGGTGGCGGATTGACTGGGCCCAACCGCCGCTCTGCGGTGTCCGAGCGAGTGCCACGTCACGAGGCGGGCTTGAAACGCGCGGGTTGTGGTCGCTTCGGCTTCGCTCCCACCAGGTACGACCCGCACAGCAGGGCCGCGACCGAGCATGCCGTCATGGCCGGATAGAGGGGAATCGCGGTGTGCTGGCCGCCGAGTCCGACCAGGGGCGCGGCGAGTGCGCCGAGTCCACTTTGGAGTGTTCCTAGCATTGCCGACGCGGTCCCGGCGGATTCGGGGACCGCCTCGATCGCCAGTGCGGTGGCGTTGCCGAATACCAGGCCGAGGCCGGCACCGGTGATCACCAGCGTGCTGATCATCGAGGACGGCGCCGTAGAGCTTCAGGGCAGGTGGTATCGCTTGCGCGATGCCTTGTCGTGGCTTCGCGTGAGCAGCACTGCGCCGATGAGGGCGGTGGCGCCGGTGATGGCCAGCGCTACCATGCCCGCCACCTGCCATCCGTCGGGCAGGTACAGCGCGGCGAACCACGTCGGCTCGCGGATTCCCAGGCGTGACAGCACAAATGCGACTACGGCCTGGACGAACAGCAGCACCGCGCCAAGCAGGTACAGCGCCCACGCGGCGAATGCCTTCCCTGCGGACATCGACACTTTGGATACTATGTCCACAGTGGACGCAGCGGACACACTGGATTTGGATCGTGTACCGCTGCGCATCGTCAGCAGTAGTTCGGTGCCGGTGTTCCGCAACCGCCGCTCGGCGAGCTCGCCGAGCCACCAGGCTGCCCCCGTACCCAGCGCCACGCCCATCGGAACGCCCGCCCAGCTCAAGAAGACACTTCCGGTGAGCCAACCGAGCAGCGGGAGCAGGGCGGCCGGGGCGGCCACGAGCACGGTGAGCGGCAGCATCACCCACGTGATCAGGCCGCCGGTGCCGTCTCCGCCGACGGTTCCGCGCGCCCGTTTCTTCGGATCGGGCCGCGGCACGAGCGCGAACACCGATACCAGTACCGCCAGCCCGGCCCCTGCCCCGAGCGCGGCGGGCAGCAGCGAAAGCGCCCACGGCCAAGCCCAGCCCAAGCCGCTGAGTGGGACACCGAGCGCGGTGGCCACGATCGCCACGGGCGCGGTGAGCAGCAACCAGGCCAGCTGCCGACCGCGCACATCGGCGCGTTCGGCACCTCCCACCATCAGCGTGAACCACAACGCGGTCCCATCGTTGCCGTAGAGCTGCGCGGAACCGGCGGTGGCGAGCAAGGCGACGATCACCCCCGTCGCGGCCAGGTAGCCGCGTTCACCGGCGAGCAGCGGCACCAGGGTCACCGCCAGCGCGAAGAACACCGCGAAAGCCAGGTAGAGCGTGCGATCGAGGTCGCGGACCCAGGTACGCAGCTCCTTGGCCGCGACCGCACCGAGGCGGGTCGCGGGCAGCAGGCGCGCCAGGTCCCAGCGACCCCCGACGTCGTGCCCGCCGGCCGTGCTCAGCTCGGTGGTACGACGGGCGATCAGCCGGGACCAGAGCGCACCGAGCGCCGCGATCAGCGCAACCAGACCGGCGAGCGGCAGGATCGCGAGCACCGGATCATCCCGGCCCGCCGCGTCGACCGCGACGAGTCCCCAGCTCGACGGCAGCACGCGGAGCACCGTGGACAGCGACGGCGCGAACCCGCCGAGCCCGGAGAACGCGGGAAGCAACAACCAGAACTGGGCGACGAAGGCACCGACCACGGCCCATGGCAAAGCGGCCACCACGGCTCGTGCCGTGGAGGTGAGCTGCGCGCTCGTCAGTTCGGTGAGCAGCTTGGACGCCAGCACCACGGCGATCACCTGCAACGGCATGGCGAACACCGCGACGACAACGGAGAACGTTGTGCTCGCGTGCACAACGCCCACGCTGTGCGCGGCGAGGGTGACCAGCGGCCCCACACCAATCAGCGAAGCGGAAAACAGGCCGAAAGCGAGGCGCCGCGACCCGATCGGCAAGACGGCGAAGTACTCCGGGCGCAGCTCGCCTTCGCCACCGCCGAGGAACACCGGCCCGAACAGCCAGCCCAGTGCCCAGCCCGCCAGTGCCAGGCAGAGCAGATCCAGGCGGGTCTCCGGCGGCGCGCTCAGCGCCAGCCATACCGTGCCCACCGCGGCGGCCAGTCCTGCCGCCGCGCCGAGCGCGGTGGTCACCGCACGCATCCCGGTCAGCGAGCCGGTCAGCAGTGCCACTTTCATCCGCAGCAGGACGGGGACGGTCGAGGTCAGGTCGACAGCCATGCCAGCCCGTCCTGCCCGCCGGTGCGCACACCGGCCAGTTCGATGAACCTGGCCTCCAGGCTCCGACCCTCGCGCACCTCGGCCAGCGTGCCCGCGGCCGCGACGCGTCCCCGGGCAATGATGCCCACGTGCGAGCAGAGCTGCTCCACCAGTACCATCACGTGGCTGGACAGGATCACCGAACCTCCACCGGCGACGAACCGCTCCAGGATCGTGCGGATCGTCGCGGCGGACACCGGGTCGACGGCCTCGAACGGCTCGTCGAGCACCAGGAGCTTCGGCGCGTGCAGCAACGCGGCGGCCAAGCTGATCTTCTTGCGCATGCCGGTGGAGTAGTCGAGAACCGACGCCCTGGTCGAGTCGAGTTCGAGCACCGCGAGCAGCTCGTCCGCCCGCCGCCCCACCATCTCCTCACCGAGCCCGCGCAACAGCCCCAGGTAGGTCAGGAACTCCCGGCCGGTGAGGCGCTCCGGCAGTGCCAGCCCGTCGGGCAGCACACCGACGAGTTCCTTGGCACCCAGCGGATCACGCCATACATCGTGGCCGAACACGCGAGCGGTGCCCTCATCGGGCCGCAGCAGGCCGACCGCCATCAGCAGCGAGGTCGTCTTGCCCGCCCCGTTCGGCCCGACCAGGCCGTAGAACGAGCCGGCAGGCACCGTCAAGTCCACCCCGTCCACCGCCCGGTGCACACCGAACACCTTGACCAAGCCAGACAGCTCCAACGCCGCGGTCATCGCGCCGTCGCCCGCTCGAACAGGGCCACCAGATCGCGGGCATAGGCCGCCAAGTCCAGGTCGGGCACGGCGGTGAGCTGCGGACCGATCGCGTCGATCGCCGCGCGGATGGTCATCGCCGTGGTCCGCGTGTCGAACTCGCCGAAGTGGCCGTCCGCCTGCCCCCGGCTCAAGATGTCCCGCAGCGGCGCCAAACTCGCCTCGTAGACCGAAGCGTCGCCGCGGAGCTTGGACTCACCGTTCTCGTCGGTGAACCCGACCGCGATCGCGACCAGCACCTTCACGTCGTCACGGTGCTCCGCGACGTAACCGACGTTGGCCTCGATGTAGGCCCGCAGTTCCTCCGGTGGCGTCGGCCGCTCGGGCATCCGGGCGGCCATGTACTCGGCACCCCGCTGCAGCACGGTGACCACCACCTCCCCGATCAGCTCGTCGCGCCCGGAGAAGTGATAGAAGACCGCCGCCTTGGACAGCCCGGCGCGCTTGCCGATCTCGGTCAGCGAGGCATTGGCAAGCCCAACCTGCGCGATCGCCTCGATCGCGCAATCCACGAGCTGATTCCGGCGAGCCCGGTCAACGAAAGTCCGCTGACCGACCGGTTGATTATCTGACTGCACAGTCAGACTGTAACACCGGCGTACTCGAGGCCTACGTCGAGATCGACGGCGCTTGGAGCAGCCGAGGACCCCCGGCAGGTGTACGACCAGTGCTCACGGGTCCGGAGGCCCCTGTCCCACGCCGAGATCGCCCCAGATTGTCGGTGGTGGCGATCTCGGCGCGGAAGATCCGATACGTCGACATGACAAATCAGAAATTCGCCGACCGCCTTGTCTCGGCGAGCCCCTCAATGCATTCGCCCGGGACGTTGCAGTATTAGGCGCACTTCACCGAAGACCGTGTGGCCGTGCAGTGCTCGGCCTGAAAGTGGGACATGGATACAGATCGCACCGAACTCGGCGTAATGCAGCAACCAAATGTGTTGGCGGTGTCGGCGACGCGCAGAACGAGTTTGGCGAGCAAAGCACCGGGTCTCCGGTAGCGTGAATCCGATCATGCCTGGTTCGTTGACATCGGTTCCCTCTTTACGGCAAGGGATCGTGATAAGGCGAGCCAGGCGTGGGCAAGCATGGACAGGGCGACATGGGCGTACCAGGCTCGCCTGGTACGGGCTTGGCAGTGGCCGGGCCAGACTTCGTTTTTGGTTTGTTGGAAGCATTCCTCGATCCGCCACCGGCTTTAGACGTAGTAGGCGATCTCGGTCGGATCACAGATCGAGCGGCGGGCGGGCATCCAGTGCCCGTGCCGGCCAGCCAGGCGATGCGGATCGGCGTCCGCGCTCGCCGGATCCGCTGAGGATTCGAGGAACCCGGTTCACCTGGCTACGCCGCTTCGCGCGATCTCTTTCAGAGTGCCGGTGGCTGTGCTATCCGAGGTCACCGAGATCCAGTGCATGGCGTCGATCTGCCGAATCACGACGCGGCCGTCGTCGGTGAGCAGAAGCCCACCGGATGGCTTCAATGGCATTTTCTTGACATCGTTCACCGTTCCAGGCCCGATCACTTGCCAGGTGGCAGGTGCGGTCCCGGTTTGGACGCCGACGAGGACACAGGCGGGGTTGTCGGTGGCGGAGCCGTCGGGGCAGAAGCGGAACGATTCCGCGCTGCCGGTCCTTCCTCCTTGGGCGGAGTACACCTTCAGCAGCGGAGGTACCGTGATGTTCTTCAGCGTCGCGGTCACCGGGGTCGGTCGTGTGGTGACGGACTCGGCGACCTCCTGCAGTGTCCGCACTGTGATGCTACTCGACGCCCCGCCGATGGCGGCCCACTTGCCGGGGGAAAGCTGCCAGCTCAGTTCCTTGAAGCCGGATCGCTCGTCAACTGTCCGCAGCACCGCGGGAACCCCGTTGACGTTGCGGGATTCGCCGCCGGCCTCCGTGGCGGGGTCTTCGGTCCGGACCCGGACTGTGATCGTCTCGAAGTTTCCTCTGCCCACATACTGCGCCGAGACCTCATCGGGATCGATCGACCAAGAGTCCAGCACGAACCCACCGGGCAGATGGCCGACAGTGAAGGGCAAGGACTGTGCCGGATCGACCGCCTTCACCGGGGCAACGGCCGATGCCGCCGGCGCCACGGCGACGGGTGGTCGGTCCCCATCCATCGTCAGCAGCCCGCCGGCGACCAGGACACCGGTGGTGGCGGTCGCGGCGGCGGTGAACGCGGTCGCGCGCCGCACTGACACGCGCCGTCGTAGGGTGGAGTGTGTCCTGATCAGCACCGTTGTGGGGTCGGGGGCCAGGTTCTCGCGCTCTCGCAGGGTCTTTCGGAGCAGGTCGAGGTCGGTCATGGTTCAGATACCTCCGTAAGGTCGGATTCGAGGCGAAGCCGCAGGGCCGCGAGGCCGCGCGAAATATGACTGCGCACCGTGCCGGCCGCGCACCCCATCGCTTCGGCGATCTCGGTGTCGTCGCGGTCTTCGTAGAAACGCAGGACGATCGCGGCCTGCTGCGCGGGGGTCAGTTTCCTGAGCAGCCCGTCGAGCTGGTCGCGGTCGGCCACGGCGGCGGCCGGGTCCCCGGACGCCGGTTCGGTGCCCGCGTAGTCGGCTGTCAGCCGGACGGAGCGCTGGTACCAGCGCTTCCGCCAGGACAGATGACCGTTGACGACCATCCGTCGCAGATAGAGATCAGGCCGGTCGGCAGAGACGACCCGTGGCCAGTGCCGATGCGCGCGCACCAGCGCGTCCTGGACGAGATCCTGTGCGAGATCGCGATCGCCCGTCAGGACCGCGGCGAACCGAACCAGGCCCGGAAGCTGCTCGCGGGAAAGCTCGTCGAAGGTGTGTTGTGTGGACTCCACACCTTTCAGACTCCGCCTGCCACAGCTGCTGTTGCGGTGGTTCCGAGGAATTTCCAGCCGACGGCCCCGGCCGAAAACGCGCCGACCAGTGGGCCGAACGGCGGGGTCAAAACGGCGTCCTCGATGGCGTGCAGCCGCGCAATCGAAGCAGGGTTCACGGCTTGTCCGAATTATCTGGCCACGTTGTCACTGTGGCGCCTTGGATCGTGTCTTACGTGGTGATCGGTCGCTGGTGAGCGATGATCTCGGCTGTGGTTGATCGGTTGTCGTTGCGGTTGGTGCCGGACGAGCTGTGGGAGTTGACGGAGCCGCTGATCCTGGCGTTCGCGGGGTGGCGGCACTGCCCCGGTGGACGCCCGTGCGATGTTTACCGCGATCGTGTATGTCCTGACCAGTGGGTGTTCATGGCGGGATCTGCCGCCGTCGTTCGGGGTGCCGTTCCAGACCGCGCACCGCCGCTTCGGTCAGTGGGCCGAAACCGGTCTGTGGCGGCGCTTGCACCACGCGCTCGTGGACGAACTCGGCAGCCAGGGCCTTCATTCGACTGGAGCCGCGCGATCGTGGACGAGTGCCTGCGTGCGGGCCAAAAAAGGGCTCTTTGACCGGTCCCAGCCCGATGGCGGCAGTCAGGCTCGAAGATCCATGCCCTGTCCGACCGCGCCGGGCTGCCGCTCGCCGTCGCGAACACGAACGATTCCTGCGCGCTTGAACCACTGGTGATGGCGATCCCGGCGATCAGGTCCCGTCGTGGCCCGCGGCGTCGCAAACCGGCCAAGTGTGCACGCCGACAAGGCCGCAATACCTAGGTCTCAAGCAACTACACGGTAGCCGGCTCCGAAGTTTGGGGAACGCTTCGCTGTGCCCACGCCATGACCGCCGCGGTGCCGACGATCCCCAGCGCGATCGCCGAGCCGAGCACCCACGGCAGACCCGCCAAGGCCACACTGGCCAGTCCCAGCGAGTTCGCCAGCACGCGCATCAGCCCCAGCATCGACATCGGGACGGTGTACTCCGTCGCGGGCGCCTCCGGTCGCGCCAGGTCCATCGACACCGTCGACACCCACGTCAGCTTCGCCCCGTACACGGCCGCTAAGAGGACGAGCACTCCCGCGGCGAACACCGTACCGCCCGTGCAGGCCCCGCCCAGTTCGGATGCGACCGGGAACAGCAACACGGTGCCGACGACGCCTGCGGCGCCCGCCCACAACGGGAAGCGGTGCCTTCCCAGTCGCGTGACCAGCCACCCTGCCGCTAGTGCGGCGACGACCTGCGCCGAAGTGGCCACTGTGTACTGGACGAGCCCGATTTTCTCCACCGACCACCCGCGATTGAGCAGGATTGCCGTTTGCGGGGCGTAGGCCACCCAGTCGCCCAGCACGAACATCGGTACGACCAGCAGCGTGAACAACCCGGTCTTCGCCTGTCGGAAGAACCGCCACAGGGAGGACCACCCCTCCAGTCCGCGCACGGTGGGCGGACCGGCGGGCTCGCGCAGCGTCAGCAGCACCGAAAGCGGCGCCAGGAACAGCGCCGCCAACGTGCTCAGCGTGGGTGCCCAGCCGACCCACGAATACAACAGCAGCGCTCCGCCGGAGCCGATGATGACCGACAGGCTGCCGGTGGCCACCTGCACCCCGTTGGCGATCCCGTGCTCCTCCGGCGGTATCAGCCGCACCGCGAGCCCGTTGATCGCCGTGTCGTTGACCGAGGACACGAGCAACACGACCGACATCAGTGTCAGCATGAGCGCCATGTTTTCGATCGGGTCGACCGTCGCGAGCGCGAGCAGGGCCGCGACGATGATCACCTGAGTGCAGATCAACCAGCCGCGGTAGTGACCCAGCCGGGCGAATCCGTACTGGTCGATCACCGGCCCGACTATGAACCGGCAGAAGTACAGAATGCCGAGCAGATTGATCAGCGCCAGGTCCTGCACGCTGGTGCCGCGGTCGAGCAGCAAGGTGCCCAACCCGGCGAAGAAGAACGAGTAGCCGATGTCCGAGCCCAACGACAGCGCGCCGATGGTCGTCAACCGCCCAGCCCCTGACTGCATACCGGTACCAACCTCGACTATTGACTGACTGATGGTCAGTCACTGTATCGCAGTACACGGAAAGGCAATGCTAGGGTTTCTGGATCCCAGGACGGCCCGGCCGGCGCGCGGCTCCGCCCGCCTGCGGCGAAGGAGGCGACGTGACCCGCACGAAACCGGGCGAGCAGCGCAGGGCCGAACTGCTCGACTCGGCCGAAGCGGTCGTGCTGCGTAGTGGCATCGACGCGCTCACCGTGGACGAGGTCGCCCTTGGTGCTGGTGTCGCCAAGGGGACGTTCTACCTCCACTTCGCCAACAAGGAAGAACTCCTCGGCGCCCTGCGTGAACGGTACGTCACCCGATTGGTGGAGCGTCAGGATCGCGCGGTGCGTGACGCTCACGGCGTCGAGCGCGTCGAGCGCTGGATCCGTGCCGGGATCAACGAATACCTGGACGACGTACGGCTGCACGACGTCCTCTTTCACTACCCGGCCCGGGTGGACCCGGTACCCAATGTCGCCGTCGACGCGCTGCGCGACGCGCTGGTCGCCTCCGGCTTCGGCCTCCCCGACCCCGAGGCCACCGCGGTCGCGCTTTACCACGTGATGCACGGCGTGGCCGATCGCATCGCGCACATCCCGGCCGACCGCGAGCGACTACTGGCCGAGATCACGCGGATCTGCAAGCTCCTGCTCGGGGCAGCCGTGGCGGGCTGAGCCCGCCACGCACTCCCACCGACCACCGCCGCCCCCACGCGCGGTGGTCTTTTCGTGCCCGTTGCGCACACCGGTTGTTCACAGCCGCTCACGGACCCCTTGGCCTTCGCTGAGAATTTAGGTTAGCCTTGCCTCGAAACTGACTGTCGGTCAGTCAACCGTGTCGACCCAGCGAAGAAGGGCCTATGACGACCACGGACACCAAGCCCGAGCAGGCGCGGCCCACTCCGCCCACCACAACATCGTCCGGGGAGCCGTCCGTCCGACTCCTGCGCGCGCGCCCCGCTGCCGCCCTGCTACGCCCGGTCCGCGCGCATCTCGTCGCCTGCGGCGTGCTCTCGGCCCTGGGTGCCGCGGCGGGCGCCGCCCCCTACGTCGCGATCGCCGAGATCGCCCGCGTCATGCTCAGCGCCCCGACTGCCACCTCGGCCGCGCTCACCGCCTGGACCTGGGTGGTCATCGGTGCGGTCGGCGCGCTGCTGCGACTGGTGCTGCTCGGCGCCTCGTCCTACGTCGGCCACTACGCCGATGCCAAGCTCCTGCATGAGATCCGCACCCGGGTCGTGGACAAGCTCGGGGCGCTGCCGCTGGGCTGGATCCGGGCCAAGGGCTCCGGCTCGGTCAAGAAGACGATGACCGACGACCTGGAGGAGATGCACCACCTCATCGCACACGCGCTCGGCGAACTGGTCGGCGGCGTCACCGCGCTCACGGTGAGCTTCGCCTACCTCCTCGCCACCGACTGGCGGATGGCGCTGGTCACCGCCGTCGTGCCGGTCCTGATGGTGCTGTCCTACCGGGTCGCGATGCGGTCGATGACCGAGCACGTCGGCAACCTCATCACCGCGGAGACGCGGATCAGCGCCGCGAGCGTCGAGTACGCCGACGGCATCACCGTGGTGAAGACCTTCGGCGGAGGTGGCCGCATCCTCACCCGGTTCGCCACCGCTGTCGCCGAGCACACCAAGGCGCTGCGCACGTGGGTGCTGGAGACTCGGTACAGCACCGGTCTGGCACACCTGTTCGGCTCCGAGGTCACCGTGCTCGCCGTCGTCCTCGCCGTCGGAGTGTGGTTCGTCGCGGGCGGTGCGCTGACCGCCGCCGACCTGCTGCCGTTCCTCGTCGTCGGCGTTGGCCTGCCCACCCCGCTGACCCCGATCACCCGCGGCGCGCAGGGCTTGCGCAAGGCGCGCATGGCCGCGGGCAACATCGACGCGCTGCTCGGCCGCCCGCCACTGCCCGAGCCCGAGGCCCCGCAGATGCCCGACGGGCACCGGGTCGAGCTGGACCAGGTGACCTTTAGCTACGACGGCAAGACCGACGCCGTGCACGACATCACCGCCGCCTTCGAGCCTGGCACCGTCACCGCGCTCGTCGGCCCGTCCGGAGCGGGCAAGAGCACGCTCGCCTCGCTGCTGCCCCGGTTCGCCGACGTGACCGGTGGGGCCGTGCGCATCGGCGGCGTGGACGTACGCGACATGGCCTCGGAGCAGCTGCTGGCGTCGATGGCGCTGGTGTTCCAGGACGTCATCCTGCTGCGCGACACCATCACCGAGAACATCCGGCTCGGCCGCCCCGGGGCCACCGACGAGCAGGTGCGCGCCGCCGCTCGGGCCGCGCGTGTGGACGAGGTGGTCGAGCGGCTGCCGCACGGCTACGACACCGTCCTCGACGCTGTCGGCGGCGGCCTCTCCGGCGGCGAGCGGCAGCGGCTGACCATCGCCCGCGCCATCCTCGCCGACGCGCCGATCGTGGTGCTGGACGAAGCCACCGCCGCGCTCGACCCGGACAGCGAGGCCGCTGTGCAGGACGCGCTGGCCACTCTGATCGTGGGCCGCACGGTCGTCGTCATCGCCCACCGCCTGCACACCGTCGCCACCGCCGACCGGATCGTCGTGCTCGACGGCGGCCGCGTCGTGGAGACCGGCGACCACCCCACCCTGCTCGCCCATGACGGCCTCTACCGCCGCATGTGGGCCGCCCAGCAGAACGGAGACGACTCGTGATCGGCCGCCTGCACCGGCTCCACCCGCACCCGTCCGACCTGGCCAAGGTCATCGGCGTGCACGGCGCGATGGCGATCCTGCAAGGGCTCATCCTCGCGTTGCTCATTCCCGTCCTGCGCGCGCTGCTCCAGCCAGAGCCCGACATCGACGCAGCCCTGCCGTGGCTGCTGCTGGGTGCGGCTGGGGTGACCGTTTACTGGGTGCTCAAGGCGGTCTCCACCCCGATCGACTTCGCCGTCAGCATGCGGATCGCCGCCCAGGTGCGCAACCGGCTGATGGCGCACGTGACCAAGCTGCCGCTGGGCTGGTTCACCTCCAGCGCCAAGGCCAAGCTCTCGCGCACCATCACCACCTCGGCCGGGGCGGTGGCGCACCTCGGCGTCACCTTCGGCCCACCCGCCATCAGCGGCGCGCTGGTCCCGCTCACCGTCGTCGCAGTGGTGTTCTTCGTGGACTGGCGGCTCGCTCTGCTGCTGCTCCTGGTGCTGCCTGCGGCCTTCCTGGCGCTGCGCCGCTCCGGTCGCATCGTCGCCGAGGTCGACCGCGACCTGGAGAAGGCCGCGGTCGAGATCGCGGGCCGGGCGATCGAGCTGGGTCAAGCGCAACCGATGCTGCGCGCCGCCGGGCTGGGCCGAGTGGGCAGCGGACGGATGCGCGCCGCCCTGGACGAGCACCGCGCCAGCTACCGCCGCGGGCTGCGCCGCACCGTGTTCCCGGACCTCTCCTACACCGGCGTCATCATGCTCGGGTTCACCGCGGCCCTGATCATGGGGACGCATTTCCTGCTCAGCGGCCAGCTCCCGGTCGCCGACGCGGTCGCCCTGCTCGTGCTCGCCGTTCGGTTCCTGGAGCCGCTGGGCACGCTGACCGAGCTGATGGGCGTGTTGCACGCGATGGACAACGCGACTACGCGCGTGCAGGACATCCTCGCCGAGGAGCCGCTGCCCGACTCGGCGAACCCGATATCGGACAAGCGTGACGCGGGCATCGAGTTCGCCGGGGTCACCTACTCCTACGGCCCCGAGGGCAGGCCCGCGCTGTCGGACGTGTCCTTCCGCTGCGCGCCGGGCACGACGACCGCGCTGGTCGGCCCTTCTGGCTCGGGCAAGACGACGGTCACCCGGCTCGTCGCCCGTTTCTTCGACCCGGACCAGGGCTCGGTTCGCGTCGGCGGCGTCGATGTCCGCGACCTCGACCCGGCCGCGCTGCTGGACGACATCGCCATCGTCTTTCAGGACGTCTACCTGTTCGACACGACCATCGAGGACAACCTCCGCCTGGCCCGCCCCGACGCCACCGACGACGAGCTGCACGCCGCGGCCCGCGCCGCCCGCCTGGACGAGGTCGTCGACCGCCTGCCGCAGAGCTGGTCCACCCCGGTCGGCGAGGGCGGCGCGCGGCTCTCCGGCGGCGAGCGGCAGCGGGTCTCCATTGCCCGCGCCTTCCTCAAGCAGGCCAGGATCGTGCTGCTGGACGAGGCGGGCTCGGCCCTCGACCCGGAGAACGAGGCCATGGTCAGCGAAGCCATCGCCAACCTGACCACCGACCCCGACCGCACGGTCATCGTCATCGCCCACCGTCCGGCCACCCTGGCCACGGCCGACGCGGTGGTCGCGCTCGACGCGGGCCGAGTGGTCGAGCAGGGAACCCCTGCCCAGCTCCGCGAGACCGGGGGAATGTTCGCCCGTGTGTACGCCCAGTACGAGACCGCCCGCGGCTGGCACATCTCCAGCACGACGACGGGCGCTGACTGACTCCCGGTCCCGTGCCGCCCCCTCAGGGAACGCGACAGCAACGAATACCCCGAACCGGATCGTGCGCGAGTTCCCGCCCCAGAGCGTCGATATCCTTGCCGGCCACCACCCGCCGGTGGCGTCCATGTCCTCGTAGGGTTTCCCGCACCGCTGAAGTGCTGTAGGGGCCGGAGCCGGCGGCCTCCTCGGTTCACGGCGTTCGCGGACTCGGCGCTGATGACGAGATTCGCTCACTCCAGGCATATCGGCATTTGGACACCCTCGTCGGAGGGGCGCAGTCAGACATCGATGGCGGACGTCTTCTGGAGCGTCGCCACCTGCGAGCAGTGGGTTCGACCACACGGTCATCGAGGGGATCGAGCCACGTTGATGCGCTGGGACGGCAACACGTTGATGGAACAACTTCGAAGATTTCGTGCTCGCAGGTCTCGCTAAGATCGCCAAGGGGTGACACGTGATCGAGAAGGGGACGGGCGATGTCGGAAACCATCTCGGCCATACGCTTTCGGCCATCGCCGCCGCTAGCCTGGCCGTGGTTGCCGCGTCGCGCGGTGCACGGTGCTGGCGGAACCGAGGTGCTTCCAGGAGATGATGCCGCGCAGCGGCGGGCTATGCGATGGGCGGCGCATAGCCGACTGACACTCATCGGTCTGCTGGTGGTGTCCCTGCTTGGCGTGGCTGTGTTGACCCTCGTTGTCGACTGGGATTCGCTCACGTGGTCTGGAGGCGCGTACTCCCAGGTCTTCGAGGTCGCCGCCGTCCTGTGGTGGTTGGTCATCGCCTTGACCGTGCGGGAGCGGATTCGTCGCAGAGGGGAACCCTGCTCACCGATCGAGTACACGCACGGCCTGCCCGTGCCAGCTGAATTCCACGAAGATCTCTGGAGCTGCAGCTACGAGGTCCACCGGCTGGCCGAAGAGAGAGCCCGACCCACAGAATTGATGCGCTACCGGCGTGAGTGGCGTCGATATGTGCGCGCGCAGTACGACCTCTACGGACAGGCATACTTCGCCGCCGGTCGCAAAGCTCGCGCCTGCTGGCTGGGTGGCGACGCCGAAGGCTGGCGCACCCACGTGGCCACCATGAACTGCCGGTTGAGTCCCGTCGTGAGGTTGCGAGCACGTGATTCGTAACCGGAAAAGAGTAGCGTGGACGCTGTGGGGGTCCGTCATTTCCCACCGACGGCCGGGCCCGTCTCCTGTTGCGTGCAACGCTTTTCGACGTTTGCGGCACGCTCAAGCGATTCCGCGAGTGCGACGTGAGTGCTACCACCAAGGCAGGCTTGGCGGTGGCGTGGACGAACGTGCCGGATTCAGACGTTGCGCGGGGCGATCTTGGGTAGGTTTACTAGCGCGGTCTCGGTTGTGTTGTCCCCTCCCCCGATGACCGAGCCCGCGCTCGGAGGGACGGCGACAGGGGTAGCGGCCCTACCGCGCTGCCGTCTGCGCGTTCACGGAGTGATACCAGCGCCGCTATAGCGGGGTTCGTCATGCTGAAGTGTGGCATCGGTTGGAGCCGATTAGTTCGCCGCGGCCGCCCGAAGGATCGCCGCGGCCGAGCGCTCGACGTCGGACTCGGTGGTCGACCAGTTGGAGACCGAGATTGGGGCCGCCCAGCCAACAGGTGCCGTGGCGTTGTACAGGTTGCGCTTCGTGCTGCTGCGACCGGCCACGGCCGCCGGGATTGGGGCCATCCAGCTACGCCTGGACGCACCGTCTTCGGTGAGATCCGCTTTTCCTTGTGCGACATCGATCGCTGCGCTGCCCTCGTCTACGTCGAGGTTGAGGAGAAGCCCACCGGCGCCGCAACGCCGGGCGAGTACTGGCCGCGGCCGCCCAGGCGCCACGCTATGACTGGACGATGCTCCCGACCGGACAGCACCCGATCACAGTCGCCTTCTGGGCACGGGTCGGAGACATCGGGACAACTCCGTTGTCTGCCGTCGGTCCGAGCTGCTACGGGGCGAGTTCGCCCTGTAGCAGCTCGGGCGGGATGTGGGCGTTTCACCCGCCATGTTCCGGTTCGATCAGATCTTGGTGAACAGCAGATCGCTCGGGCCGGCGGTGGCTTTGACTCCTTGTTCGGTATAGCAGGCCAGGACGTCAGTGTTCGCCAGGACGATCACTTGACGGAAGGCGTAGTCCTTGAACAATCCATCGGTCACCGTGCCCTGCTGGATGACGACGTTGCTGCCGTTGGGCCGGGCGGTAACGGAGGTGATTTGAATGGTGCTGAACCGGCCGGTGTTCCAGTTGATCCGGAAGGTGCCTGACCCGGCCCCCGGCACCAGGCAGGAGAACAGGCCCCGGCCGCTGACTGTGGAGTCGCCGGCAACTGGCAGGCGGGGGTCTGGCAGCACGCCGACACAGCCACCGAAGGTGCCGGTGCCGTCGAAGGATACATCGCGCAGTTCGATATTGAATCCTGGGTCAAAGCGGGTGGCCTGAGTACCCACCGGGCACGCGAAGGTCAGCGGTTGCGGGTCGACGGCGGGGAGCGGCGCGGCGCCGGCCGCCGCGGGCGTGATTCCGGTGATCGCGCCGACGGCGATGCAGGCCGCAGCGAGCAATCTGGCAGTTAACATGGAGATGCCATGATCCTTTCGTCATCCGGTCGTCTCCGTAGAAATACGGCACGTCGGCATACGGTGTATCGGCGGCTGCCGCTCCGGGTGGCATGGAAATAAATCGCACCCTCCATACCCGGAGGGTCATACGTCAATTTAACTCGGTTCAGAATTTCGTCGGCTCAGTGGCGCCAATGATCTCGTAATCATTTATCGCCGGGGCGGATGCTTCAGTTGAAACGATGCGTTCTGGTGAGCGTGTTCCGCAAGTCGCCTTTGCGGCGACCACGCGAACGCCTGCACCTCTCACCCGATCGGCCCCGCTCAGTCGCTACCAGGCTGAACGTGGTTCGGCGTGCATCACCTGATCGTGCGCAGTAAAGGTGCGTCCGGACATCGATAGCTCGCGCAGAGCTTCTTTGGGACCCTTCGAACGAGGGTCCACAAAAGTTCGAACTCGACGTCTCACTCTGCCGTGGCGTGTGTTCACGATGCTAGGGAAACGTAGGCGGCGCGGACCGCCGAGTGATACAGCCCCGCCGGCCCGCTGCTGGACCGGCGGGGCACGGATCGCGCACCCATGCGGATCCAGATCGAGGATGTCCGCTCCTGGCCTCGGCAAACGTCCCCAGGTCTATTTCCGTGCCACGAGCCGGTCCCACAATTCGAAGTTATGCAGTTTCGCCCGGTCGACCTTGCCGATCCTGTACAAGTCCAGACCCTGGACGTAGTGAGTGGCCGCGGTCACGGGATGCCACGGCGGGAGCCCGTGCCTATTCGGGTCGCCGGCCGAAGCGAACCGTGACCAGTAGTCGATCATCCGGTCCCCCAGTCGTCGTTGAGCCGCCGTCAACGGGCGATCGTCATACGGAAAGTCAAACAGGTACTTCAGCTCGGACGCGTGTCCGGCCAGCGGCTGGACACCCACCGGGAACTCGAGAATCGGCGGTGCCGTGCGGTCCAGGAATTCATAGGCGTAGACCGGCACCGTTGCCGAGAACCGTCGTTCACTCGCCCGCTGGGCCCAGGCCCAGTCCAGATCACTCATGACCGCGCCGATGGCCTGCGCCGCCGTGCCGTGCGCGGCGACGGGGTACTCGGCGGCCACCGCCGCGGCCTTGTCACCGAAATGGGTGTCCAACGCCTTCCGGTAACCCGCCTCGGTGAGTCCGGGGAACATCGACGGCGAGAACAGGGTTCCTTCGTCCCTGGTGACGCCGGTCAAGAACGGCACGCGCTGAAAACGTCCGGCGGGCACGGCGACTGCGGGATCCTCCGGAAGCACGGCGTTGCCATAGGCCGGCAGAGGCAGGACCGGCGCGGCCAGCAGATCCGCCACCGGCACCTGCCTCAGGCAGTCCAGTGTCGTGCAGCCGAACCGGGTCGCCAGGTTCTGCCCGTGTCCCTGCTGCCACTCCGGTGGCACGAAGTACGGCACGTCGAGCAGCGGCCGGACACCCGCGCCGGCGAAGGCGTTCGATACGCACGGTGTGCTCTGTCCGATGGCTCGCTGAAACAGCCCGGCCGACCCTGGGGACGCGAGCAGGCCACAGACCGAATGGGCGCCGCCCGACTCACCCGCGACCGTCACGTTCCCCGGGTCGCCACCGAAAGCGGCGATATTGCGCTTGACCCACCGCAACGCGGCCTGCTGATCTTCGAGGCCGAACGCACCACCATCGGCGAGACCGGGAAAGCCCAGGAACCCGAGGTTCCCCAGCCGGTAGTTCACCGTCACGACGACCAGATCGCCACGTTCCGCGAGCCGGGCCGGATCGTAATCGCCACCGGCACCGGACACCAGTCCACCGCCGTGCACCCACACCAGCACCGGCGCCCTCCACACGCGCTTCTTCGCCACCACATTCAGGTACAGGCAGTCCTCGGTGTTACTGGCCGGCCTGTTGGGCAACGCGGCTTGCGGACAGCGCTCGGCCGGTCGCGTCGCGTCACGCACACCATCCCACCGCCCCGGCGCGACCGGCGCGTGCCAGCGCAACTCACCGACCGGCGGGGCCGCGTAGGGCACACCTCGATGAATCCGAAGACCGCCAGTCACCTCACCCCGCACCAACCCGGACTCGATTCGCACCACACCGCCCGACGCCGCCACCGCAGGTGCTGTTCCAACAACGAGTCCCGCCACAACTAACAGGGCCCCCAGATATCGCCTCATGCAGTCCACGGTGGCCGTCCAGAAGGAACTTGACATCAACCAATCAGTTGATCTCGGGCCACTTTTCTCGCCGTGCCGGAGTCTTGGTGGAGCACAGTTTCCATGGCGGCGAGGTCGGCGCGGTATTTCCTGATCACGCGTGGCACGCCCCCAGTCACGCGAGTTACGTCTCCAATCACGCGAGTTACGTCTCCAATCACGCGAGTTACGTCTCCAATCACGCGTGTGCGCCCTCTGCTCACGCCTGCGCGTCGGGACGGCACACGTGAGCAGAGGGACGACACGCGTGATCAGGGCCGGATCCCGCGTGATCAGGGCCGGATCCCGCGTGACTAGGGCCGGATCCCGCGTGACTGGAGCCGGAACACGCGTGCTTGCTGGCGGTTCACGCGTGACTGGAGCCGGAACACGCGTGCTTGCCGGCGGATCACGCGTGACTGGAGCCGGAACTCGCGTGCTTGCCGGCGGATCAGGGCTTCGGCAGGTAAGGGCCGAGCACCTTCTCCAGGTAGTCCGCCAGGTCGTGGAACGCGTCCAGGACGGGGTTGCCGGCGCTCGGCCGGAACCGCAGCACCTGCGGGTCGTGGTCGCTCGCCTGCTTCGCGAACTCCGCGTTCAGGTGGACGACGTCGTAGTCGAGTCCGCGTGGCGCCTTCGACGCCAGGATGTGGTCCAGCACCTGCGACTGACCCTCGAAGACGTAGCTGTACCGCTCGTTCTCGGGCAGCGAAGCGATGATGTCCTAAGGCCCTGTAGCCGGACCGACCGAGATCAGGGCCGTGGCGGCGCCGGCGTTCGATGAAGCGTTCGCGGGTGGGAAAGAACAGGCGTGGGACCGGTCTGCTACGAAACGGCCGCCGCGGCGAATTTCCAGTCAGGATGAGGGTCATAGGCCACGACGCCTACTGTCGTCACCCACGCCAGTTCAGCGCCGACGCGCCCGGCGAATTCGCGGAACTGCGTGTCACACACCAGGAGCCGCTCCGTGTTCGTCGACGAGGTCGGCGGCGGTGACGACCTTCCTCACTGGCGGTGCGCCCTTTCTTCACGAAGTCTGGGAGAACACGCCCAGTTTGCGCTACGGTACTCGCTGCTGACATTGCGCCAGGCGCGATGTGACGTCCGTCCCCGCCGTTGTGGAGCTGCGCACATGCCGTCCTGTCCCGGGCCCGCCCGAATGCTCATCGCCCGGCAGCGCGGTCGCGGCCCCGACGCGGACCTGGTGCGGCTCCCTGCGATCGCCTAGCCGGCTGGTCGGTCCCCGCCCAGCTGACCGTGAGGATTTCATGGAATACACCCTGCTGCTGGCAGGCTTGATCTGTCTGTTGTTGCTCGCCATCGCGCTCGCCGTGCTGCTGCTCCGGCAACGCAACGTCACCACCACCGTCGGCCGGTACCGAGATGCCGCCGTCGCCGAGTTGAACGCGCGCGAAGCCGAGGAGCGCCACCTGCGCGAGGTGCGGCTCCCGGCGATCGTGGAGTCGCTGGCGAATCCGTCGGTGACCGTGCCGGGCCCGCTGCGCGGCAACGGCCACGGCGATCCGCACCGCGCGGTGCTCGAAACGATCACCGAACTGCTCGGGCAGACCCGCCGCGATTCCGCCGATTCCGCCGCCGCGACCCTGCGCGCGATGATGCGCACGGTGCAGAACCTCGCCGGTGAGCAGCAGGTGCTGATCTCGGCGATGGAGGACCGGCACGACGATCCATCCGTACTCCAGGGGCTGCTCGGCCTCGACCACGCGAACTCGCAACTGGGCCGCCGCGCGCAGGCGACTGCGGTGCTCTGCGGTTCGTGGCCCGGTCTGCAGCGCTCGGCCGCCACGCTGACCGACGTGGTCCGTGGCGCCACCGGCCGTATCCGCGACTACGCGCGCGTCCAGATTCCCGCGCCGTCGGACACCGCCGTGGTCAGCCAGGCGGTGGAGCCGGTGGTGCTTGCGGTGGCCGAACTGCTGGACAACGGCGCCCGCCACTCCCAGCCCGGCTCCCCGGTGCAGGTCACCTTCCAGCAGGCGCACAACGGCCTCGCGATCATCATCGACGACGCCGGTGTCGGCATGACGGTGGAGGCGGTGCAGCGCGCGTCCTGGCTGCTCGGCGGCCACGGCGGCCAGGACATCGCCGCTCTCGGGGTGCCGCCGCGCATCGGGTTCGCGGTAATCGGTGCGCTCGCCAACCGGTACGGGTTCCGCGTCTCGGTGGACACCCGGTCGCCCTACGGCGGGGCGCGCGCGGTGCTGTTCCTGCCGACGGAACTGCTCACCAGGATCACCACGCCGAGCCCGTCCCCGGCCCCACGAACCGAAACCCCCGAAATGCCCGCTACGCCCGAACCAGCCCGGCCTGCCGAGCCCATCGTGGCCGCTTCCCCGGTGAAGACCACGGATCTGGGCACCACCGCCCACGGCCTGCCCCGGCGCCGCCGCCGCACGCTGGTCGCCAACCAGGCCCCGGAGCCTGCCGCACCGGCCGCTCCGGCGCCCGACTCGAACCCGGTCGCCACCGCCGCGGCCTGGCAACGCGGAACCCGTCGCGGCCGCGCCACTTCCACCGACCTCGAAAGGGATGCCCAGTGAGCACGAACACCGACGCGACCACCAACCGGCTCGGCTGGATGCTCGACCAGGCCCTGCAGATGCCGGAGATGCTCTACGCCGTGCTGCTCTCCGCCGACGGCCTGCTGATGGCCCATTCCGAGGGCATCAGCCGTGACGACGCCGAGCGCACCGCCGCCGCGGTGTCCGGCCTGCAATCGCTCGCCCGCGCCACCGGCGAGTTCTGCCGCCGGCCCGCCGAGCAGTGGCGGCAGACGTTGATCGAGTTCGACGGCGGGTTCGTCTTCCTCACCGCCGCCGGCCAAGGCGCCTACGTCGCGGTGTCCACCACCGGCAGGGTCGACGTCGAAGGCGTCTCCTCCCGCATGCAGGAACTGGTGCAGAGGCTCGGCCAGGAACTGACCGCGCCGCCGCGCTTCCCGGCCGCCGGAGGCTCCCGGGCATGACCCCGAACCGGCGCGAGCAGGCTTTGGTGCGGCCGCACGTGGTCACCGAGGGCCGCGCCCACCCGACCCGCAACACGCTGGACGTGGCCACCGTCGTCTCCGCCACTTGGGCGCCGATGGCCGGGCTGAGCCCGGAGAAGCGGCGGGTGATGGAGCTCTGCCGGGGCGGTGCGCTGGCCGTGGCCGAGGTGGCCGCACACTTGAACCTGCCGACCAGCGTGACCAAAGTGCTGTTGTCCGACCTGCTCGATTCCGGTCACATCGAAGCCCGCGCCGCCGTGCGCAAGGCCGATATCCCCGACCACCAACTCCTGCAGAAGGTACTCGATGGCCTCCGTGCTCTCACCTGAGAGCTACGTCCCTGCCACCGTCCGGACCTCGGTGAAGATCCTGGTGGTGGGGCCGTTCGCGGTCGGCAAGACCACTTACGTCGGCACGCTGTCCGAAATCCGCCCGCTGCGCACCGAGGAAACGATGACGCAGGCCGGTGCGCTGGTGGACGACCTGTCCGGGGTGCGCGGCAAGAACACCACCACGGTCGCGATGGACTTCGGCAGGCTGACCATCGGCGACGACGTGGTGCTCTACCTGTTCGGCGCGCCTGGCCAGCAGCGGTTCACGCAAATGTGGAAGGACCTCGCCTACGGGGCACTGGGCGCGCTGGTGCTGGTGGACCCCACCCGACTCGAAGAGTCCTTCGACGTGATGGGACTGCTGGAGGAACTGGGCCTGCCGTACGCGGTGGCCATCAACCAGTTCGACGGCGCCCCGAGATTTCCCGAAGCCGAGCTTCGCGAAGCACTGGACCTGCTTCCCGAAACCCGCCTGGTCAGCTGCGACGCCCGCGATCGCGGCTCGTCCGCGCAGGCGCTGATCAGCCTTGTCGACTACCTCTTCGACCCCACCCGCCAGGAGCATTCGTGAGCACTCCCGCCGCCGGACCACCACCCGGCTGCCCCGCGCACGCCGAGCGCGCCCGCCTCTACGACGAAGAATTCGCCCGCGATCCCGCCGGTGTCTACGCGAAGATGCGGGCCGCGCACGGACCCGTCGCGCCGGTCGAACTCGCGCCTGGCGTGAACGCCTCCCTGGTCCTCGGTTACGAAGCCGCGCTGGAAGTGCTGCGCGCGCCGTCGACCTTTCCCCGCGACCCCCGGCGCTGGCAGCAGAACCAGCCCGAGGACAACCCGGTCATGCCGATGATGGGTTACCGCCCCAACTGCCTGTTCACCGACGGCGCGGTGCACGCGCGCCTGCGCAGCGCGGTCACCGGCAGCCTGGCGCGGCTCAACCCGCACGCGCTGCGCGGTTACGTCGAGCAGACCGCGCGCGAGCTGATCGCCCGGTTTTCCGCCGAGGGCAAGGGAGATCTGCTCACCGACTACGCGACCACGTTGTCGCTGCAGGTGTTCAACCACCTCTTCGGCTGCCCGCCTGCGCTCGGGGACCGGCTGGTGGCCGGGATGCGCGGCATCTTCGACATGGTCGATCCCGAGCGCGCCAACGCCGAGCTGACCTCGAGCATGCTCGAACTGCTCGCGCTCAAGCGGGCGCAGCCGGGCCAGGACGTGCCGTCGTGGATGATGGCGCATCCGGCGCGGCTGACCGACGAGGAGATGCTGCACCAGCTGGTGCTGCTGATGGGCGCGGGCACCGAGCCGCAGCAGAACCTGATCGCCAACGGGGTGCGGCTGCTGCTGGTCGACGACCGCTTCGCCGGTGACCTGGCTGGCGGCAGCCTGCACGTGGAGGACGCGCTCGAGGAGATCCTCTGGGGCGACCCGCCGATGGCCAACTACTCCGCCGGTTACCCGTGGCCAGGGGTCGACTTCATGGGCACCCACCTGCCCGCCGCCGAACCGGTGGTGATCAGCTTCGCCGCCGCCAACACCGATCCCGCGCTGCGTGCCGAGCAGCGGGTGGGTAACCGGGCGCACATCGCCTGGGGCGCCGGCGTGCATTCCTGCCCCGCGCAGGGCCCGGCGAGGCTGATCGCCACCACCGCCATCGAAACCCTGCTCGACGCGCTGCCCGATCTGCGCCTCGCCGTGCCGGAGGACCAGCTGCAGTGGCGGCCAGGCCCGTTCCACCGCGCGCTCGCCGCGCTGCCCGTGCTGTTCACCCCCGTCGTTCCCACACCAGTTCCGTCCACCGAACCGACTGGAGAGCACCGTTGGAATCCGCCGCACCCCGCCCCCTCGTCCTCGACCCCACCGGCGCCGACATCCACGCCGAGAACGCCGAACTCCGCGCCCGCGGCACCACGACGCTGGTGGAGCTCCCTGGCCAGGTGGTGGCGTGGTCAGTAACCGATCCGGAGCTGCTCAAGCGCCTGCTCGGTGACCAGCGGGTGTCGAAGGACCCGCGGCAGCACTGGACCGCGTGGCGGGAGGGCACGGTACCCGCGGACTGGCCGCTGATGATCTGGGTGGCCGTGCAGAACATGTTCACCGCCTACGGTGGCGAGCACCGGCGGCTGCGGTCACTGGTGTCCAAGGCGTTCACCTTCCGTCGCACCGAGGCGCTGCGGCCGTGGGTCGAGGAGATCACCGGCGGCCTGCTCGATCGGATCGAGGGCGCCGACGGGGTCGTAGATCTGCGCGAGCACTTCGCCTACCCGCTGCCGATCGAGGTGATCTGCCAGCTGTTCGGCGTGCCCGACGAGCACCGCGCCGATCTGCGCAAGGCGGTCGACGGGGTGTTCAACACCACCGCCACCCCGGAAGAGGCGGCAGCCAACGGCGAGCAGATGTACCGGATCCTCGGCGAACTAGTGGCGCTGCGGCGCGCCGAGCCGGGCGACGACCTGACCAGCGGCCTGATCGCGGCACGCGACGAGGACGGTTCCTCGTTGCAGGAAGCCGAACTCGTCGACACGTTGATCCTGATGA
The DNA here is from genome assembly GCF_055588925.1 of Amycolatopsis sp. NPDC041971. Classification (NCBI taxonomy): domain Bacteria; kingdom Bacillati; phylum Actinomycetota; class Actinomycetes; order Pseudonocardiales; family Pseudonocardiaceae; genus Amycolatopsis; species Amycolatopsis sp. NPDC041971. The sequence continues at coordinate 99,718 of NZ_JBVJCE010000004.1, forward strand.
TCTCGGCAGGGCACGAGACCACGGTCAACCTGCTCGACCACGCGATCACCGCATTGCTGACCCATCCCGAGCAGTTGCGCCAAGTGCTCGACGGCGAGTACGGCTGGGGCGACGTCATCGACGAAACGTTGCGCTGGCAGGCGCCCGTCGCGCACCTCCCGCTGCGGTACGCGGTCGAAGACATCGTTGTCGACGACGAGGTGACGATCAAGCGGGGCGAGGCGATCCTGGCTTCGTACGCGGCCGCGGGCCGCGCGCCGGAGGTCGGCGACAACCCGGAGGAGTTCGACCTTTCGCGGACGAACAAGAGCCACCTCTCGTTCGGGCACGGGGTGCACTTCTGCCTCGGCGCCCCGCTGGCCAGGGTGGAGGCGGAGATCGCGCTGCCAGCGTTGTTCGCGCGCTTCCCGAAGCTGGCGCTGGCGGTCGAACCAGCGGAGCTGGAGCCCACGGCGTCCTTCATCTCCAACGGGCATCGGGTCCTCCCAGCCACCCTGGGCTGAATTCGAGTAGCTTCGCGGTGTGGACCCGGTGGAAACGCTGCTGGCCTGAAGCATTCCGGCAGGCACCCTCCTGATGGTGGCGGTAGGGGTGGTCGAACTCGTGCGCGCCAAACGGCGCAAACGGGCGGGCACCCCGCTCACCGCGACCTACGTCAACGAGGTCACCGCGATGTCCTACGGCACCAAACGCCGTGAACTCGAGCACCGAACCGCCGTCGGAATGCTCCGCGAGGAGGAAGGCGACGGCGCCCCGCCCGCCCACGGCATCGAATGGCGCGCGGCACGGTCAGGCTGACGCGCGGCGATCGAGCTTCCGGAACACGCTGAACAACCGACCAACCGGTCACCGCAGTGAGCACCATGCGGAGCACGTTGCTCGCGTTCCACTGCCAGGCGATGGCGGGTCAGCTCGGGTCCCGGCTCGCCCCTCCGGGTTACTCGGCGGGGTGCCCGATCTCGTCAAGCGGCTCGACGTCCTGACCACTCGCCCTGACGAGTTGTTGCCGACGTGGCGCTCCCGCTACCTGCCCGCTGGTCACGCCAGGACGACCGCAACACCGCGGTACTCGCCGCCTGGGGCCTTCGCGATCCGCGCGGGCGGCGTGTGCCAAAACTACGATGGCGATCATCTCATCGGGTTCGATTGGCGGTGAAGCGTCGGCGTCCTGCCCTTCCATGACGACCACGGTGTGACAAAGCAGCGAAACACGTCACTTTCAGCAGCCGATTGGGGCTCACCTCCGCGAAAGTGTTGCCAGTCTCAGAATTCTGTCGATTCGTGCAGGTCAGCGGATCGCCGCGCGGACGGGGATCAACGCGTCCGGGACTGGTCTACCCCTGAGCCCTGGTGGTCGGCTACAGTTTCTGGCCGATCCGCGTCGAGGTCCAGGAGGTAGCCGTCCAGCCCGGTTCCACCGAGAACCGATTCGATCAGCTCGGGCGCGGAGAGGATCGGTTCTCTGACTACCTCTTCGGCGGCTGCTTCGATCAAATTCGGTTCGGTCACCAGGCAATCCTGTCCTTGGCGGAGCCCGCCGACCCGATGCCACCGCGGGGGTGGGCGGCCGCTCGGCGGCGAACGAATCGAAGACACCTACAGCAGGTGACCGGTGAGCGTGCCGGAGCGTGGCTGACAGACTGCGGTGGTGATCATCGGATACGTCCTCGCGCTGCTGGCGGCGGTGGCCTCGGGTAGCGGTTCGGTGCTGGAGTCGATCGGGGTCCGCCGCGCGGGCGCTTTCGGCGGCAGCGCGCTGGACCTGGTGCGCTTGCGACGCCAATGGATTTACTTCGTCGGCATCGGCGTCGACCTGGTCGGGTTCGCCTGCGCGGCCGCCGCGTTGCAACGGCTGCCACTGTTCCTCGTCCAGTCGGTGCTGGCGTTCAGCGTCGGCGTGACGGCCGCGATTTCCGCGTTCATGGGCACCCGCCTGGCGGCGCCGGGCTGGGCCGCGCTGGGTGTCGGAGCGGTCGGGCTGATCTTGCTGGGCTTGTCGGCGCAGCCGGGGCCCGCCAAGGTGCTCCCGTCGGCATGGCGCTGGGTTCTGCCCGCGATGGCGCTGGTCGTGGGGTCGATCGCCTGGTACTTCAGGCGCTTCGATCGCCCCTGGGCGGCGCAGGTGCTCGGCTTCGCGACGGGGATCGGCTTCAGCGTGGTCGGTGTCTCGGCGCGCACCCTGGAACTACCGTCGTCCGGCTGGGCGATACTGGTGGAACCGGCCGTGTGGGCGATGATCCTCAACGGCCTGGCCGCGGCGGTCGCGTTCGCCTTCGCCCTGCAGAAGGGCGGGGCGACGGCGGTCAACGCGATCATGTTCACCACGAACACGGCGTTGTCGTCGATCATCGGTCTGGTCTTCCTCGACGACCGCATCCGCGATGGCTTCACCACGTTCACGGTCGCAGGCCTGGTCCTGGCCATGTCAGGCGCGATCGTCACCGCCCACTACGCCACTCAGGCCAAGGAACCCATCGTGCGACCCAACTGAGTTCGTGAGGTTCTGAGCGGCTACCGCACCAGCGGGTTCAGAGCGCCGTACCGCGATCGCCCACGTGGGAAACGCCGTGATCGCCGCAGCGGCTCTGGACCTCGCCGAGGAGCACCCGCAGCAGCGGGGCGAGCTGAGCCCGCTGCTCGTCGCTCAGACCGGAAACCAGTTCGAGTTCCCGCTCGAGTACCCGATCGACGGTCCGCTCCACCAATGCGTGCCCCGCCGGGGTCAGCGTCACGTACACGCTGCGGCCGGGCGGTTCGGTGTGCCGCTCGACCAGCCCCTCCCGTTCCGCGCGGGCTACCCGCTGGGAGATCGCTCCGGCCGTGACCAGGGTCGACCTCGCAAGTTCCCTGGTCGTCAGCGAGTACGGCGGGGAACTGCGCCGGAGCACGCTGAGCAGGTCCAAGGTGGCCGAATCGACGTCGGAGTCGGAGAGGACACGGCGGCGGTCCTCGCCGAACAACTTGGCCAGCTGCCATACCCGGGTCACGATGCCGATGGGCTCGGTCGACGTACCGGGCCGCTCACGCCGCCATGCCGCCTCGATCTCGTCCGCGGCGTCCGGCGTGGAGCCGTTTTCGGACGCTGTACTCATCCCAGACCTCCACCGGTTGTCGGCCGCACGACGCGCAGCTTATCATTTAGACCTAAACGTGGGTGGGAACGTCGAACCCGGAGGAGACTGAATGGCTCGGACAATCCTGGTCACCGGTGGGGGCACCGGCATCGGCAGGGCCGTGGCGGCGAGGTTCGCGACGTCGGGCGCCGTCGTGCACATCACCGGACGGCGTGAGGAAGTGCTGGTCTCGGCCGCGGCCGAGCTGGGCGCGCCGGTCCGGCCGCTCGTCTGCGACAGTACCGATCCCGAGCAGGTGACCTCCGCGCTGGCCGAGCTGGACGGGCCGATCGACGTGCTGGTCAACAACGCCGGCGGCAACACCGACTTCGACCTCCCCGAGCAGGACGGGCTCGCCGGGGTCCTCGCGCGCTGGCGGGCCAACCTGGACGCCAACCTGATCACCGCGGTGCTGACCACCACCGCGGTGGAGAGCCGACTGGCCGAAGGCGGATCGGTGATCCACATCGGGTCCATCGCCGCCGACCAGGGCGCCGGATCGTACGGCGCGGCCAAGGCCGGGCTGGCGTCGTGGAACGTCGACCTCGCCCGGCGGCTCGGCGCCCGCGGGATCACCGCGAACGTGGTGGCGCCGGGCTACATCCGCGAGACCGAGTTCTTCCGGGACAAGCTCCCCGCCGAACGGGCCGCGCAGCTGATCGAGGCGACCAGTACCGGGCGCGCCGGAATTCCCGACGACATCGCCGAAACGGTGCACTTCCTTGCTTCCCCCGGCGCGCGGCACATCACCGGGCAGACTTTCGGGGTCAACGGCGGCGCCAACCCGACCAGGTAATGGGACGAGAAGGGTCGCCGTCGCGGGCACCTCGACCGTGCCGGACGCGCCGGCCTCAGCGCGGATGCTCAGATCCATTCGGCCCAGTGAGAATGCGCATTCAGAGCAATATCTCCGCACGGGACAGCCGTCACGGTTTCGTCGTCCGGGGGCCGGGGCATCACGGCTTCACCTCAACGATCTGATCAAGGAGTCGGGCAGTGGCTAGCTTCAACGTGAAACCGTCCAAACCCTTCGCCGTCTTCGGCGCGCTGGTCGGAGTGGCGATGCTGGTGTACGTATTCGTCAACGGGGTCGGGCGGAACAGCGGTTTCCTGTGGTTGTGGGCAGCGGTGTGCGCCGGCATCGTCGGCTTCAACCTCTGGGCGGCGTTCTCCAAGCGGGGCGCCTCGGAGGTCATCGAAAGGCGGACCAACGAGTAGAAGGCCGCGGATCGCGCCGCCCGGTTCGCCAGGGGTGAAGCGCCTTCCCGAAGATCAGCCCGGGGGGACCGAGGAGCGGATCTCCGGTAGCGCGGGTGCTCAGGCGCCCGGCGGGTTCCGTCGCGGTTCGGCGGGCGGGTAGGTGTTCGCCGGCGGCGCCCCCGGACCCGCGGCCGGGTAGCCGTTCATCGCGCCCGCCTTCGGCTCACGACGAACCAGACCTGCCAGGCCCAAGAGGCCGAGAAGGCCCAGAAGACCCCACAGACCGTTGTCCCCGTCGGAGTCGTTCCTGTCATTTCCGTCGTTCGGGTCGTTCTCGGTCTGTTGGTGCCATGCCTGCGTCGCGACGGCGGGCTCGGGCATCGCGGACGCCGGAACCATGCCGGTCAGGGCGATGGCGCCGGAGATCACGAACGCGGAGACGACTTTCGCTCCCCTGTGTCGCATTTGATCATCCTTCCCTTCGGTGACAAACGATCAACAGAGCCTGCGTACCCGCGCCGAGGGTTTCCACACTCAGGTCACCTCGAATGTCACCCACACGGTTGTCTTCCGGATTAGATGACCGCCCACGGGTCACCCACTGGTGACCGGTGATGAGGAAAGTGAGGACGACAATGACGGCGTGGTGGGGTTTGACCGGACTACTCGGCCTGCTGGGGGCTTACGGACTCGTCCGGATCCGGCACCGAGCCGACGCCCAGGCCGGTGATCCGGCCGCGGACGTCTTCGCCCGGTACCCCGTCGCCCGCGGACCGGCGGTGCCGAACGCCGATACCGCGCACACCCCGCTCATGACCCCGGCGATCACCCCGGAGATGATCGGCGGCCCGGGCCGTAGGCGAGCTTCCCGGCCGAACTGGGTTCGCGGGCGCGGGCGAACCCGGCCGCCGACGTCCCAGCAGGGTCTCCCCGGAACGCAGGCCGTCGCGGAACCGCTCACCGATGCCGGCACTGTTCCGGCCCAAGCGAGCCCGCCGGAGCCGGAGACCCGGCCGGTCGCGGCGCTGCCGGAGCCCCGCCCGACGGAGGAAGGCGCGATTGCCGGAGAGCTCACTCCAGCCAAATCCGATCCGGAGGATGCCTCGGAAAAATTGGAAGCCGAAGTGGTCGAGGTACCGAAACCGGCGGAGCCCGAGGAAACCACGAACCGGTCCCGGCCGCCCCGCGTGCTCGACACGGTCATCCGCACGGCCGGGAAAGCCAAAGGGATCCTCCGCCGGAACTGATCACAGGCCTCGGGCGACGCGGGCCGGACCCCCAGAAACCGGCCCGCGCCCGATACTCGCGGCGTTCTCTCGACCACCGCGAGACCTGTACCACCCGACCATCGTGCGGCGGGGACCGGTCCCCGCGCATGGGTGCCGGGCCCCCATATTCCGGCGCGGTGGTGGCGGATCGCGGACAACCCGGTCATCACTCTCCGGGCATCTTCGTGCGTGCGCTGAATGTGGGTGCGCCGCCCCCATGTGCGGGGCGTATCGAACTGAAAGCATGACTGCCGTGACGCCCCAGCTCCCGGCGACGTCCCTGCCGCTGAAGTGGTGGGTGCACGGCCAGACCCCGCGCGAACGCGCAGCTGCGACCAAGCCCGCATGGGCGGACTTCGCCGAACATGCCGTCACCGCGCTTCTGCCGGAGCGTCCCCCGGTCGGTGACTGGCGTGCCGCGTTCGCCGGGGTCTTCAGGTCGTTCGTCGACGCCGCCACTCGTGAAGCGGTCCCGGCCGATCTCGTCGATGCCGACGTCGAAGCACTCCGCCGGGGTTTCGCGGCCCAACTCGACCAGCACCTGTTCAAACTCTCGGTCCGCACGCTGGTGCTGGAACTCCACCGCGCCCGCAAGGCCGGGACTCTTCAAGGCGAGACCCCCGAAGAGCGCTTCTCGGACTTCGTGCGACAGCAATCCACCCCAACCGGACTCGTCCGGCTGTTCAGCGAATACCCGGTACTGGCCCGGCTCCTCGCCCAGGCGTGCCTGTACGCCGCCGAAGCCCACGCCGAAACGCTGGCCCGCTTCTCGGCCGACGCCGCCACGCTCCCCTGTTCGGTCGTGGACGGCGAACTCGGCACGCTCGTCGAGGTCGCCGGCGGGATCGGTGACTCGCACGCACGCGGGCGTTCGGTCAGACTGTTCCGCTTCTCCAGTGGCGCCAAGGTGATCTACAAACCCCGCCCGCTGATCCTGCACAAGCGGTTCACCGACGTCGTCGAACAGCTCGACAAACGACTTCCCGGCCTCCACCTGCAAACCGCCGACGCGCTCCAACGCGACGGATACGGCTGGCTCCGGTTCGTCGAGCACCGGCCGTGCGCCGACATCGCCGACGTCGACCGCTTCTACCGCCGTCAGGGCATCCTCCTGGCGCTCCTGCACGCACTCGACGCCACCGACGTCCACTACGAGAACATCATCGCCTGCGGCGACCAGCCGGTGCTGATCGACATCGAGACGTTGTTCCAGCCGTCGCCACCCGATCCGCCGGGGGGCGACCCCGCCGCGGCGATGCTGGCACGGTCGGTGCAGCGCACGCTGCTGCTCCCCCAGCTCTTCGCCGGCGAGCATGGCGCCGTCGACATCTCCGGACTGGCGGGCCGCGGCGGCAAACTGCCCACCGACCGGGTCGATTGGGCCGATCCGGGCACCGACCACATGCGGCTGATCCGGGTACCCGGCGAACTCGCGGGCGGGAACAACCTCCCGCGCCTCGACGGCCGCGATGTCACCCCCGCCGAGCACAGCGCGGCGCTACTGGCCGGGTTCCGGCTCGGCTACGACGCGATCTCGACCGCACGGGAGGAATTCGCCGAGCTTCTCCGGAGCTGCGCCGAAGATCCCATCCGGGTGCTCATCCGGCCGACGAACTTCTACTTCCGTCTGCTCGACGAGACCACCCACCCGGACCTCCTGCGCGACGCCGCCGACCGCGACCACGCGTTCGACCTGCTCGAAGAGGACTCGGCGGACGAGGAGAAACTGCTCCGGCTCGTCCCGCACGAGCGGGCCGACCTGTGGGCGGGCGACGTACCGATGTTCACCTCGAACCCCGGCTCGACGTCACTGCTGGATTCGCGTGGTGAGAGCGTCGAGGGAGTGGTCGACCGGGCGTCGCTGGACACCGTGCTGGCCAAGGTCGCCGACATGGATCCGCTCGACCAGCGCGACCAGGAATGGCTGATCTCGGCCACCCTCGCCATCAGCACGGCGACCGACGACCACCACGGCGGCGGCGAGACCGCGGAGACGGCGGTGCCGAACCAGGCGCCCGACCCGGAACGCCTGCTGCTCACCGCGTGCGGGATCGCCGACCACATCGTCGCCAGCGCGTTCTCCGACGAGCACCGCTCGAACTGGCTCGGGATCGAGCTCGTCGACGACCGCTATTGGACCGTGCTGCCGATGGGCGCGGGACTCGGTGAGGGCTATTGCGGTGTCGCGTTGTTCCTCGCCCAGCTCGCCGAGCTGACCGGGATCGCGCGGTATCGCGATCTGGCCGCGTATGCGGTCCGCCCGCTCCCCGGCCTTTTCGCGACTCTCCGCGCCGACCCCGAACTGGCCGCCACCGCCGGCTGCGGCGGGCTTCTCGGGCTCGGCGGTGTGGCGTACACGATCGCCCGGCTCAGCACCTTGGTCGGCCTTCCCGTCGGCGACCTCATCGAGCAGGCCGTCGACCTGATGCCCGAGGCCACGGCCGAAACTCCGGCCGGATTCACGACGGGGCTGGCGGGCGGGCTCGCGTCGATGCGCTCGGTGTATGTCCAAACAGGACTGGAGGCGGCGTTGAAGCGGGCGGACCGCTACACCGGACAACTGCTGGAGCGCGACCGTCCACTTGAGACGGGTTTCGCCCGCGGTCCGGCCGGGATCGACTGGGTCCTGCGGGCACACGACCGGTCCGGCGAAGAACCACCCCGAAAGGCGGACGATCGGGCGGAAAGCACCGGCGGCTGGTGCGAAGGTCTCGCGGGCGCGGCACTCGGCCAGGCCGCCCGCCTGACGGATCCCGGGTACGCCCGTGACCTGGACCGGACGGTCAAACGGCTGGCCGGCGGGGCACCGCTGAAGGATCTCAGCCTCTGCCACGGCGAGTCCGGCGTGCTGGACGTGTTGTGCGTGCTGGCGGAGAACGGGCACACTGGCGCCGCCGCCGCGGTGCGCCGCCGGACCGGTCATCTCCTCGCCGCCATCGATCAGCGCGGTGCCCGCTGCGGGACTCCCGGCGCGGTCCCCGCGCCAGGGCTGCTGAGCGGTCTGGCGGGGATCGGCTACGGCCTGCTGCGGCTGGGATTCGGCGACCGGGTCCCGTCCGCGCTCCTGCTCCGCCCCGACCGACCGCATCCCGCGGCCACCGTTGTTCCGCCGGTAAACCGAGTATGAGGAGAAGAACCCGAATGTACGAAAGAGATCTGCCCGCCACCGAAGACGCCCTCGGCGCCGTGAACCTGCCGCGCGCCCTCGAGGTCGGCTCGCGCAACCACGCGCTGGCGGGCAGCAAACCGCGGCTGAGCGCCAACCCGCTCGCCACCCTGTCCACGGCCCCCGGTTCGCCGTCCGTCGTCAGCCTCCTCTCCGGCGGCTGGATCTGAGGTTCGGCAAAGCTCACGAAGGCGGGCTCGCGCCGCCCGCCTTCGTGATCGCTTTCCTCATGACCGCGGAATCCGCTCGCTATAGTCGCGATGGTGGGGATCCGTTCGTCGCGGGTGATCGGCCGCGACGCCGAACTGTCCGAGCTCTCCGAAGCTCTCGATCGCGCCATCGCGGGCCGCGGCGGCGCGATCTTCCTCGTCGGCGAAGGCGGCATCGGCAAGTCCCGCCTCGCCATCGAAGCCGCGTCCCGAGCGGTCGCCGCCGACATCCCGGTCCTGCAGGGCAGGGCCGGTTCGATCGGTCCGCTCGTTCCGTTCCGGCCGCTGACCCAGGCGCTGTTGTCGCATTTTCGCGGCGGTGGACCGCCGGAGGCGGCCGAACTCGACCCGTTCATCCCCGTGCTCGCCCAGCTCGTCCCCGACTGGAGCCAGGGCGACCGGCCCCGGGAATCGGGCTCCCTGCTGGTGCTCGCCGAAGCGGTGTTCCGGCTGCTGGCCGTCACCAGCCGCGACCGCGGCGCGCTCCTGGTCCTCGACGACCTCCAGGACGCCGACGCCGAAACGCTGTTCATCCTCGAATACCTCGTCGACAACCTGCCCGCGGCGCAGACCCTGTTCGTCGGCACGCTCCGCAACGAGCCCTCCGACGCGCTCCGCCTCGCGACCTCCGGTGCCCAGCGGATGAGCTGCGCCGTCGTCGAACTCGGCAGGCTCGGTCTCGCCGACACGCGCGCGCTCGCCGCGGCCTGCCTGGAAACCGAACCGGGGAACCTGCCCTCGCCCGCGGCGGAACTGTTGTGGCGCAACAGCGCCGGTCTGCCGTTCATCGTCGAGGAACTGCTCCACGGCATGGTGAACGACGGTCTCCTCGTGGAGGGCCGGGACGGCTGGCGGGTCATCGGCGAACTCCGCGCCCGCGTACCCGCCGCCCTGGTCACCAGTATCGGCGTCCGAATGGAGCAACTCGGCGAGCAGGCGGGCGAACTGCTGTCGGTCGCCGCGATCATCGGCCGCCGCTTCCCGCTGACGGTGGTGCAGACGGTCACCGGCACGAACGACCGCACCCTGCACAACCACCTGAGCGCCGCGGTCTCGGCGAACCTGGTGACCACCGACGAGACGACGCCGGGCTGGTACGCCTTCCGTCATCCGCTGACCGCGGAAGCGTTGCTGGCACGCCAGTCACCGGCCCGCAAAGCGGCGCTCGCCCGTCAAGCCGCCGACGCCGTCGAGAAGCTGTACCCGGGTCTACCGGGCGATCTGTGCGCGCTCGCCGCGTCGCTCCGGCTGACCGCCATGGACGAACGGGCAGCCGGCCACCTGTTCGCGCAAACCGGCCGCCGCGCCCTCGACGCCGGTGCCGCGGACTCCGCGGTCACCATGCTCACCAAAGCTGTCGACCTGCTCGCCGAAGCCGACGCGGGTGATCGCGCCGAGGTGCTGGAAACGCTGTTGTACGCGCTCGGGCAGACCGGCCAATTCGACCGCGCCGTCGAGCTTTCGGCCGCCTTCGGCGAGATCGGCACGCTCGAACGGGCCGCCAAACTGCACACCCAGCTCGCCTGGGCCGCCTACATCGCCGGACGGCACGACGAATGCCTCGGCCAGATCGAACGGGCTCGCGCTCCCCTCGGTTCGGCGATCTCGCCCGCTCAACAGGCCGCGCTCGACGCCGTCGAAGCGAACCTCTGGCTCGACGTCCCCGGCCGGACCGGCACGGCGGAACGGCTCGCGCGTCAGGCGTGGAAGGTGGCCGAGGAGACCGAGCAGCCGTTCGTCGTCTGCCAGGCACTGCAGGTGCTCGGCATGCTCGCGCTGTCGCGGGACCTCACCGAATCCGAGCAGTACATGCAGCTCGCGCGGCGGACCGCCGAGGACAACCACCTGCACCACCTCCGCACCCAGGCACTGGTGCGGCTCGGCGGGCATCGCGTGCTGATGAACGGCGACGAACAGACCCTGCTGCTCGCCCGCGCGGACGCCCAGCGGACCGGGTCGATCACCCTGCACTGCGCGGTCGATTCCGTACGCACCATGCACGCGATCCTGCGCTGCGAGTTCGGCACCGCGCACGCGCTGCTGGAAGAGAACCTCGCCGTGCTCGGCAGACTCCGGTTGACCGCGTTGCTGCAGTACGCGCAGATGACCAGGGCGATGTCGGCCGGGCACCGGGCCGACCGCCCGGCGATGGAGCGGGCACTCGACGACTTCCGGGAAAGCGGAGGCGAGAACGCGCAGGAGATGGTGCTGAGCATCGGGCTGGCGCGGGTCTTCTGTTCACTGCTCGAGGAGGACTTCGAGCGGGCGCGCCGCGAACTCGGCCAGGTCGTCGAGTTGGAGGACCGGCGGCCGAGCCGGTTCCACCTCGCCGGACAACACGGCCTCAGGACGCTCGTCGACACCCTCGGCGGCGCTCCCTGCCCGGAGGCGGGCTCCGCCGTGAGCGGGATGCGGTGGAACCGGCAGTTCGTCGAATTCGCGCACGCCGTCGAGCACGGCAGGCGCGGTGACACGGCGGAAGCCGAACGGTCGGTGGCCGCCGCCCTGGAGACCTCGGCGCCCTATCCCCTCGCCCGGCACCTCGGGCTCCGGCTGATCGCCGAACCGGCCGCCGCCGACGGCTGGGGAGATCCGGCCGGCTGGCTCAACGAGGCCGAGGAGTACTTCCACGGCAGGAACATCCAGGCGGTCGCGGCCGCCTGCCGGAGTCTGCTCCGCAAGCTCGGCGCACCCGTGCGGCAGCGCCGGTCCGGTGTCGACCGGGTCCCCGGTGATCTGCGCGCGTCCGGCGTGACCGTGCGCGAGTACGAGGTGCTGGTGCTGCTCGCCGAGCGCATGGGCAACAAGGACATCGGCACCCGGTTGCACATCTCGCCCCGGACGGTCGAGAAGCACGTCGCGAGCCTGCTCGCCAAGACCGGGCTCGCCGACCGTTCGGCCCTCGCCGACCACGCCGCCGGACCCCGGCCTGGCATGCTGTGATCCATGAGCGACCTCACCGTGTACGGCGCCGACTGGTGCCCCGACGTCAAACGCAGCCGTGCCCTGCTGGACGCGAAGGGCGTCGCGTACGACTACATCGACGTCGAAGCGGACACCGTCGCCGAGGAGACCGTGCGGGCGCTGCAGAACGGTGAGCGCCGGATCCCCACCATCGTCTGGCCGGACGGCACCCACCTGGTCGAGCCGAGTGACGACGAGCTCACCGCGCACCTGGACCGGTGACCCTTCCGGACGTCCCGGTCGGCACGAGGGTCGTCGTGCGGTACCGGATCGAAGGCGGGTTCACCGACGCCCTCGGCTACCTGCGCTCCCGTGATGACGTGGAATGCGCGGTGGAGACCAGACGCGGGCTCGTGACGATCCGGCTGGCGGACATCGTCCTGGCGAAGACCGTCCCGCCTCCACCACAGCGGCGTCCTCGCCTGGCCTGACCACCGTTTCGCCCCGGCGCTCCCGGGTAAGCAAGGGCATCCCCTTCAGGAGGTCCCCTTGACTGCCACAACGGAAAACCCGGACGGTCCCACGGAGTTGTCCCGCCGATCGTGGTGGGCGGTGCTCAAACGGACGTTCACCCAGTTCAACCGCGACAACATGCTGGACTGGGCGGCCGCCCTCACCTACTACGGCGTCCTTTCGCTCTTCCCCGGATTGCTGGTCCTGACCGCGATGCTCGGTCTCCTCGGGCCGTCCACGACCCAGACCCTGATCGACAACGTCAGCCGGATCGCACCCGGCCAGGGCCGGGACATCCTGGTCGGCGCGATCGAGGAGCTGTCCAAGACCAGCGGACTGGCCGGACCGGCGGCAATCCTCGGCCTCGTGGGCGCCTTGTGGTCCGCGTCCGGCTACATCGGCGCGTTCATGCGTGCGTCCAACGTCATCTATTCGATGCCCGAAGGCCGCCCGATCTGGAAGACCGTGCCTTTGCGGGTCGGACTCACCATCGCCGTGCTGATCGTCCTCGCCCTGTGCGCCGCCGGCGTGGTGGCGACCGGCGGTGTCGCGCGCTACCTCGGTGACCTGATCGGCCTCGGTTCGACCGGTGTCCTCGTGTGGGACATCGCGAAATGGCCGGTGATCGCGCTGCTGGCGGGGCTGGCGTTCGCGATGCTCTACTGGGTGAGCCCCAACGTGCGGCAGCCGAAATTCCGCTGGCTGACACCGGGCGGGCTCGTGGCCGTGCTGCTCTGGGCCGCCGCCACCGCGGGGTTCGCCTTTTACGTCAGCAATTTCAGTTCGTACAACAAGGTCTACGGTTCGCTCGCCGGGGTCATCGTGTTCCTGATCTGGCTGTGGATCTCGAACATCGCCGTCCTCCTCGGCGCCGAGCTGGACGCGGAACTCACGCGTGGCAAGGAGCGTGCCTCCGGTCGCCCCGCCGACGACGAGCCGTTCCTCCCGCCGCGTGACACCAAGGCGATGGACGACGACGAAGCGGCCGCGGTCGCCGAAGCCCGAACGAAGACCACCGACTGACTCGGTCGGCCGGCATCACACGTGAAAGGAGCCCTTCCCCGGCAGTACCGGGGAAGGGCTCCTTCACTTCTCGCCTAGCTCTTGCGCGACTTGGTGGCCTTCTTCTTCGCGTCCTTGGCCTTGCCCTTGACCGTCCCGATAGCGTCCTGGATCGGCGCATAGGTGCCGTAGAGCGCCGGGTCGGGCTTCGGAGCGGTGCCAGGTCCGCCCAGGGCCTCGGGATCCATCAGATACTCGATCCCGTCGTCGCCGGCGCTCCAGCCACCCTTCGCACCGTCCGGGCCGTCGGACAGGTGCCAGATGGTGTTGTTGTGCTCCTGGTTCTCCTCGTCGAACAACGCCGTCGGCGCGATGTCGTCTTCCAGGCCGTCGGCCTTGAGTTCCTCGATCGCGGCGAGCCACTGTTTCTGGTGCACCGTGTCCCGCGCGAGGTTGAACTGCAGCATCGCCTTCACACCCGGGTCGTCGGTCATGTTGTACAACCTGGCCGTCTGCAACCGGCCCTGCGCCTCAGCCGCGACGTTCGCGCGGAAATCGGCCAGCAGGTTGCCCGACGCCACGACATAGCGGCCGTTCCAGGGATAGCCCTGGCTGTCGCTCGGCGTGGCGCCGCCACCGGAGATGATCGCCTGCTGGGGATCCATCCCACCAAGGATCGCCGCGGTGGCGGGATCCTTCGCGGCCTCGGCCACCATGGTGGCGGGCGCCCCTTCGAGCAGCCGGGCGACCATCGTCGCGAGCATCTCGACGTGACCGATCTCCTCGGTCGCGGTATCCATGATCAAATCCTTGTACTTGCCCTCGATGCGGCAATTCCAGCCCTGGAACAGGTACTGCATGGTGACGGTTATTTCACCGTAGGCGCCACCGATGAGTTCCTGCAGCTTGCGGGCGTACAACGCGTCTGGCTTTTCCGGCTTGGCCTCGAATTGGAGCGATTTGGTATGACGGAACACTGACAACCTCCGAAGAAATCAGGAAAGAACAGGTGACTAGCGCGAGTCGGCGACCGGCGCCGTCGAACCGGAGAGCGGAATGAGCCCGAGGGCGAGCATCCCGACGGCGAGCCCGAGGTGCAGCCAGTTGTCGGCGTTGTTGACCGGCACGAAATTGGCCGCGGAACCGTGGTCGATCAACAGCCCGTACAGCCAGAGCACGAGGTAGATCACCCCGCCGCCGACGAGGAACGCCTTCGCGCCGCTCACCGTCCTGGCCAGCAGGATGCCCGCGACGCCGAACGCCAGGTGGACGATGTTGTGCAGGATCGACACCTGGAACACGCCCAGCAGCAAGGCACCGGACTCATGGCCGGCGCCGCTCAGCTGTTCGTAGTTCGTCGTGATGCCGGGGATGAAACCGAGGATGCCGACGAGCAGGAAGACCGCGCCCACGCCGAGGGCGATGAGCTGGCGCGGCGTCCGCCGAGCCGTGGCCGGCGATGCAGTCATGATTTCCTCCGATCCAGGTGAAAGGGGAACTGTGCGAACATCGCGTCGAGTACCCGGTCGAAAGCCGTTCACACCGGGGAACCGGAGCCGATTCCGTGCTCACGAATTCGTGGGAATTCCCGTGTAACCCGGCCCAACGGGGGTAGCCAGCGCATAGCACGCACGTCACAAGGAGGTCGGAATCGTGGCTGAAGACGCCGCAACGCAGGCCGGGCCCGGCGGCAAGCTCTTCCGTGCCGGATTTCGCGCCCTCGCTGCCCTGCGCGGTGCGAGAGCCTTCCACCCGGATGGCTTACTGCTCAAAGGTGAACTTCACGGCCTGAAGTGTGAAGACCTCGTGCTGCCGGACGAGCCGGTGGCCGTCACCGCGCGAATGTCCAAGGGGGTAGGTCTCCCGGGGCGGGTGCCCGACGCGCTGGGGCTGGCGGTCCGGATCCCTTCCGCCGACGGTGATCCTTGGGATCTCACGCTGACCAGCTCGGGTACCGGCCTGGTCGGCCGGGTACTGCCGCGGCCGGCACGGACCTGGACCAGCGGCCACTACAGCACATTGCTTCCCTATCGCACGAAAGGCGAACTGATCTGGCTTTCGGCCCGCGCGGAGAAACCGCGGCACGCCGAAGCATCACTGGACGCTCTGAGGCGCCTGGTGACGGAAGGACCGGTGACCTACCTTGTCGAGACCGTCCGCGCGAACGGACATCGGAAGCCCTGCGCGACGCTGACCCTGCACGAGGTGGACGAAGACGCCGCCCGCCCCGCCTTCGATCCGATGCTGCACCCTCCGCGAGGATGGGAGCCGCGGCCCGGCTGGCTGGCCGCGCTGCGCGAGCGGGCCTACGAAGGCAGCCGCCAGGGCCGCTGATCAGCCGGCGAGAGGCTTGTCCAGCACGGCCTTCACGTGGCTGAAGGTGTCGATCGAATAGCGGCCGTGATAGCGGCCCATCCCGCTCTCCCCCACCCCGCCGAACGGCAGCTCCGGCGCCGCGAGGTGGATGATCGCCGCGCCGAACACCAGGCCACCCGACGACGTCTCCGTCTCGATCCTGCGCTTCGTGTCATCCGATTCGGTGAAGGCGTACAACGCCAGCGGCTTGTCGCGTTCGTTGACGAACGCCAGCGCCGCGTCGACGTCGGGCACCTCGATGATCGGCAGGATCGGGCCGAAGATCTCGTCCCGCATCACCGGGGCGTCCGGGGAAACACCGGTGAGCACGGTGGGCGCGATGTACTTCTCGTCGCGGTCGGCCTGGCCGCCGACGACCGCGGTGCCGTTGTCCAGCAAGGCGGCGAGCCGGTCGTAGTGCCGGGTCGAGATGATGCGGCCGTAGGAGTCGCTGGTGGCAGGGTCCTCGCCGAACATCGCTTCGACGGTCTCGGCCAGCTGCTCCGCCAGCTTCGGGCCGGTGTCGCCGATCGCGAGGACGTAGTCGGGAGCGACGCAGGTCTGGCCCGCGTTGGCGAACTTGCCGTACGCGACCCGCTGCGCGGTCACGGCGAGATCAGCACCCGGCTCGACGATCGCCGGACTCTTCCCGCCCAGCTCCAGCGTGACCGGCGTGAGATGCTTCGCCGCCGCCGCCATGACGATCCGGCCGACCGTCCCGTTCCCGGTGTAGAAGATCGTGTCGAACTTCTGCTCCAGCAGCGCCGTCGTCTCCGGGATCGCGCCCTCGACGACACGGACACCCTCGACGTAGTCCGGCAGATGTTCGGCGATCGCGGCCGACGTGTTCGGGGACAGCTCGCTCGGCTTCACGACCGCACAGTTGCCCGCCGCCAGCGCTCCGACCAGCGGCGCGAGCACCAGCTGCAGCGGGTAGTTCCACGGCCCGATGATCAACGCGACCCCGAGGGGTTCACGCACGACGCGGCCGTTCCCGGGGCGCAGCGGGTACGGGAGCTCGGCAGGCTCCGGCGCCAGCCAGGAGTCGAGATTCTCCAGCGTATGGTCGATCTCGTTGCGCACGAGCGCGATCTCCGCGCGCTTGGCTTCGGCGGTGTTCTTGCGCAGATCGGCATAGAGCGCATCGAGGAACACGTCCGCCTGCTCGGTCAGGAGCTTCCGCAGGCCCGTGAGCTGCGTTCGGCGCCAATCCACCGGTTTCGTGACGCCGGATCGGAAGAGGTCACGCAGTTCTTCGACGACGGTGGAGGCATCGCTGCTGGTCATGGAGCCGAGCCTAGCGGCGGGATGAAGTAAACACCCATCGCCGAGCGGTATAGGACGTTATACACTCCTTGTGAGCCGGCTCGCGTCGCCGCGGTCCGGTGTTCCCAATGTCGCATCGGGGACGCTGAGCGTCTCCAATGCGACATTGGGGGCCCCGTGCTCGCGTTACGGGTAGCTCACCAGATTGCTCGGCGTCGTCCCGGGCGGTGTCACCGCCCCGACGTCATTGATGACACACCGAGGACGACGGTGTTCGCCTTGCTCACGTCGAGCGTCCGGTCGAGGTGGTAGACGCCCGGTGTGAAGAACAGGTTGCAGCCTTGGGAGAGCGCCGTGTTGATCGAAGACGCCGTGTCCCCCGCCTTCACGACGTAGAACTGGCTCATCGGCAGCGAACCGCCCTGCGTGCCACCGTTGGCCCAGCTCGGCCCGGAAGCGTTGGTGCGCAACGAAGGCAGGAAGACCCGGTATTTGCCGGAGCCGTCGAGGTAGAGATACGGGACATCGCGGGACACCGGTGTGGTGGCGAGCGTCGTCTCCGGCGGATTCGGGAAGGTGTCAGGGTCCCGGCAAAGTCGCATAGCCGCTGGTCGGTGGCGCTTTCGGTGACCCGAATTGGACTTCCTACGAGAGCGGATGACAGGGTGCCTTGAGCGTCAAGTGTCCACAAAGGACAGTATCCGGCCGCTGGTTGTCCATTTGATGCTTTTATGTACGTTTTTCGACTGGGTCGTGAGTGAAATTTAGGGCTAGAACCCTTTTTTTCACTCACGACCTGGTCGAAAAACGCCCAAACCGGGCACCGTAGCCCTGGAAGCGTCCTATGCGGACAGTCGAGAAAGATGTCAGGCGACTGTGACGAGCCCGCCTCTGTCACCGCAACACCCACTCGACCAGCGGCTATGCGACTTTGCCGGGGCCCTGGGGAAGGTGTTGGCGGGAGCGCCGTTCGTTCCGGAGAAGACCATGTTCCAGACCCCGCCGTCCCAGCTGCCGTAGCTGCTGTCACGGGTGTACCACTGCTGCTGCGAGATCGAAGCGGTCTGCCCGGAGACCTTGGTGTCGGCGGTGTAACCACCGCTGGCGAACCCGTAACTGGCCGGGTAGAGCTGGAGCCCGCCGCGGATGTCCATGCGACGGAACGGCGCCGTGTGGGTCTCGACCTTTCGGCGTCCACCGGAAGTCTTATCAGGACGTTCCCCGTTTTCCCCGGAGTGACACCCGACCGGGCGACAAGCCGGACGTCGTTTGTACGGCCCTTGTATTCGCGCTGCCCATGCTGACGGACAACCGAGTCCGTTCAGGAGGCAGGAATTGTTGACCAAGGTAGCCGTGCTCGCGACAGCGACCGCGCTCTCCTTCGGCGTGGCCGCACCGGCCGGCGCCGAAGAGACCGTGACCGCGTTGCCCACGGCCGGCATGGAAGCGGTGCTCAAGGCCGCGCAGATCGACCCGCGCCGGGCCGACAGCGCGTTGACCCCGGGTGCCAAGGACAGCGTGGTGCTGGTGGAGCAGGCGCTGGCCGCCAAGGGATTGCTCGACCAGCAGTACGTCGACGGCCACTTCGGCACCTCGACGATCACGGCGTATTCCGGCTACCAGAAGTCGCTGGGATACACGGGGATCGACGCCTCCGGCCTGCCGGGCAAGACCTCGCTCGAGAAGCTGGGCGAGGGCCGGTACACCGTCACCGCGGTGGTCTCGGCGGGTAGCCGCCTGACCTACCACGGCAAGACGATGAACACCCGGACCAAGGCGATGCTGGTGAAGGCCGAGGCTCTGCTCGGGAGGCAGCTCACCATCACGCAGGGCTCGTACAACCCCGGCGGCGTCGGTGCTTCGGCCGGGACGCACGACGGTGGCGGCGCGCTCGACATCGGCGTGGAGGGCATGTCCTCGGCCACGCGGACCGACGTCGCGCGGAAACTGCGCCAGGTGGGCTTCGCAGCCTGGGTGCGGACCCCGGCCCAGGGCTTCGCCTACCACATCCACGCCATCGCACTGTCCGATCCGGACCTGTCTTCCGGTGCGCAGCACCAGGCCGGTGACTACTACCTCGGCTACAACGGCCTTGCCGGCCGCGGTGCCGACGACGGCCCCGCCGTCACGCCGAAGCTCACTTGGGAGGAGTACCAGCGGTCCTGATCCCGCCCGCCGAAGGCCACCTTCGCCGATGTCGATCGCCGCGAAGGTGGCCTTCGGGCTGTCCGGGAACCCCCGGGTAGGCTTCCCCGCGACGGCAAAACCAGCGGGAAGGGAACATCGCGTGGAGGATCGACCGGTCGGTCAGTGGCTCGACGAGCTGGCCTCGAAGGCCTCGACGCCCGGTGGTGGCGCGGGTGCCGCGATGAACGCCGCGGTCGGTGCCGCCCTGGTCTCCATGGTGTGCAACCTGACCATCGGCAAGCCGAAGTACGCCGAGCACGAGGCCGCCATGACCGAGGCGCTGGGCAAGGCCGAGGATCTCCGCCGTCGCGCGCTCGGCCTCGCCGCCGACGACGCCGCCGCCTTCGACGCGGTCGTCTCGGCCTACAAGCTCCCGAAGGCCACCGACGAGGAGAAGCAGGCCCGGTCGGCCGCGATCCAGGCCGCGCTGGTCGGCGCCGCCGACGTCCCGCTGCGCACCGCCGCCCTCGCCGCCGAGGTGGTCGACGTCGCCGCCTCGACCCTCGAAGGCGCCAACACCAACGTCATCTCCGACATCGCGGTCGCCGCCTCGTCCGCCAAATCCGCGCTCGAATCGGCCGTGGTCAACGTCGAGGTGAACCTCGCGTCCATGTCGGACGAGCAGCTGCGCAAGGAGACCGAAGCCCGGCTCGCCGAGCACGTCTCCGCCGCCGGGCGCGCCGACGCGCTCGTCGCCGAGGTTCGCGAGAGGATCGCCCGATGACGCTGATCGACGGGCGCGCGATCGCCGCCGCCATCACCGCCGAAGTCACCGAGACCGCCGCCAAACTGCGCGCATCGGGCACCGCCCCGACGCTGGCCGTGCTCGTGCCGACCGACGACGACGCCACCGCCTGGTACGTGCGCTCGATCGAGCGTGCCGCGAAGAAGGTCGGCGTCGACTGCCGGGTGGTCCAGCTCGAAAAGCCGACGGGCGAGGACGTCACCCGCGAACTCGACAAACTGTCCGCGGACCCGTCGGTCCACGGCATCATCTGCCAGACCCCACTGCCCGAAGGCGTGACGCTCGACGACGTCGGCGCGCACATCGATCCGCGCAAGGACGTCGACGGCGCCAACCCGGTCAGCCTCGGCAGGCTCACCGCGGGCCTCCCGACCTACGCCCCCGCCACCGCCGCGGCGGTGCTGGAGATCCTGAAGCGCGAGCAGGTCGCCCTGTCCGGTGCCCAGGTCGCCGTAGTGGGCCGCTCCACCGTGGTCGGCAAGCCCGCCGCGCTGCTGCTGCTCGCCGAGAACGCGACGGTCACCGTCTGCCACTCGCGCACCAAGGACCTCGCGGCGGTCACCAAGACCGCGGACGTCCTGGTCGTGGCCGTCGGCCGCGCGCACTTCGTCGGCGCGGACCACGTCAAGCCCGGTGCCGTGGTGATCGACGTCGGCACGAACCCGACTTCCGAAGGCGGGCTCGTCGGCGACGTCGACCAGGCCGCGGTCGAAGAGATCGCGGGTTCGATCACGCCGGTCCCCGGCGGCGTCGGCCCCGTCACGACGTCGCTGCTGCTGCGGCACACCGTCACCGCCGCGCAGTCCTGATCCGTTGAGACAGGCGGCGAGTCCACTGAGGACTCGCCGCCTTTTCACGCGATAAGGCAAATGCGGCGCCTCGCGAAAGTGGCTTTCGCAACGTCGGCACCGGCTTAGCCTCCGTCAGGTTCCGATCACGGCTTCCACGGTCTTCCGCACCTGCGCCGCCTCCGGCGCGGCACCCGTGCGGTCGGCGAAGAGCAGATGGGTGGCACCGATGAGCGTGGCCGCGAGCGTGTCCACGTCGGCGTCCTCGGCGACCCTGCCCTGCGCGCGTTCCGCCTCGAGGTAGGCCGCGATCATCTCGGCGGCCTGAGTCAGCACCGGAACCCCGGCCGGCCACTCGCGGCGCAATCGGGCGCGAAGCTCGTCGCGGAAGATCACGAGCGGGACGATCGCGACCGCGACCGACTCGAACACCGCCGTGAGCGCCGACGTGAGGTTGTCCACGACCGTTCCGGTACCGACGGCCTCTCGGAGACCCTTCTCGTCGAGCTTCTCGATCCGGTCCAGCACGAATTCGGCAAGGAACCCGTCGAAGTCGTCGAAATGCCGGTGCAATACGCCTTTCGCGCAGTCCGCCTCCGTGGTGACGGCTCGGCTGGTGAGCCCGCTCGGCCCATCCCGCAGCAGGACGCGCTCGGCGGCGTCGAACAACTGCGCGCGGACGGCGCGCAGGGCTACCCCGGTCGGCATACGGCTCCCTTGCATTGACGAGTGGGCAAGTGCCCACTTAAGGTGGGCGCATGCCCACTCTACCGTCGGCGCAAGAGCCTCACCACTATCGCCGGGCCGCGGAATCCTTCGGCGTGGACGTCGACCGCTACGACCGGACCCGGCCCGCCTATCCCCCGGAACTCATCGAGCACCTCATCGCCGCCGCTCCCGGCCGTGAGACCCTCGACGTCGGCGCCGGCACCGGGATCGAAGCGCGCCAGTTCCAGGCCGCGGGTTGTCACGTGCTGGGCATCGAACCGGATCCCCGGATGGCCGAATTCGCCCGCCGGAGCGGGATCGACGTCGAGGTCGCGACGTTCGAGACCTGGGAACCAGCCGGACGCCGATTCGATCTGCTCGTCTCCGGACAGGCCTGGCACTGGGTCGACCCGGTCGCGGGCGCCGCCAAGGCCGCCGAAGTGCTGCGACCCGGAGGGCTCTTGGCCGCGTTCTGGCACGTGCCAGAACCACCGGACGAGGTGGCCGACGCCTTGGCGGACGCGTACCGGCGGCTCGTGCCGGATTCACCGATCGACCTCAAAACCGTGCCGAAGCAGCCTTCGGACCCGTACGGGCCGCTCATCGCGAAGGTCACCGACGGCCTGCGCGAAGCAGCCGGATTCGGCGAGCCGACGCGAAGTCGCCACGATTGGGAACGGGTCTACACCCGCGACGAATGGCTTGACCAGCTCCCGACGTTCGGCTCGCTCACCTGGGTCGAGCCCGCTGTACGACAGGAGATCCTCGCCGAAGTCGGGGCGGCCGTCGACAGGATGGACGGCCGGTTCACCGTGCGCTACGCCACCGTCGCGATCACCGCGGTCCGGAACTGACCGGCCGGTGGCGGGAGCCGCGCCGCTCCCGCCACCGGCGTCCGTCAGGGTGTGACGGGGATGTTGGTCAGCCCGTTCACCGCCCTCGACACGGTGTTGGACGCGTAGACGATGTTGGGCCGTTCCGAGCACTTCGACGTCGAGGTGATCTTGATGGCGTACTGACCGACGCCGCCGAGGTCGGACTTGTTGTTCCGCCACACGTTCCCGCAGCCGTTGAGGAACGACGGCGTGGTGCCGGGGTTGTGCGTCTCGTAGCCGTTCGCGAACGTCCCCGGTGCGGCGAAGGTGCCGGTGTTGCCCTCGATCAGGTACCCGGATCCCTTGACGTCGACCCAGGAATCGGCCGAGTTCTGCCCGGAAATCCCTTGACCGTCGAAAGTGTTGTCCCGGATGACACCGTCCACGGTGCCCTCCTTGACATCGATGGCCTCCGCGGCGACGTACGGTCCGATGTGGTTGCCGAGTACCTGGATCCGATCGCTACGGTCGACTCCGCCGGAATTCCCGTGGCACATCCAATTCGAGTTCGCCGAGCCGAGGTAGACGCCCTCGCCGTAGCCGGCCTGCACGAGACCGGTATGGCTGATCGTCGAGTCGCGGATGACGCTGTCGGCCGAGGAACGACGGAAGTGCACGGCCTCCTCGTCGATCCGGTGCACCCGAACTCCCTCGATCACCGTGTGGTGCGAGTTGTCGATGACGATGCCCTTCTTCGACTCCTGCACGGTGAAGCCCTTGAGCCGCCAATACGGCGCGCCGTAGAGCCAGAACCCGTACCCGGAGTCCCAGCCCGCGGTCGGCGCCGGGCAGGAAGGCGCTTCCCCCGACGGGCCGTCGTTGATCAGGACCGCGGTCGACGGTCCGGTCACCGTGATCGGCGCGCCCGCCGTCCCCGGTTTCGTGGCGGCGAACGAACCTCGGTAGGTTCCGGCCGCCAGCCGGATGGTCTGGCCGGGAATCGCGGCGGCCAGCGCGGCCCGTAGCTCGGCGGCGGTGCCCACGTCGACGACGTCACCCGGCGGGACCGTGGTGGTGGTCGTCGGCGGTGTGCTCGTGGTGGTCGGCGCCGTGGTGGTCGGCGCTCCTCCCCCGCACGGGATGCCGTTGAGCGTGCAGCCGGTCGGCAGTCCGAGCCCCGTGGTGTTGAAGCCGAAGGACGCGGTGCCGCCGGGTTTGATCGTGCCGTTGAAGCCGGCGTTGGTGACCTTGTAGTGCTGTCCGGTGCGGGTGAGCACCGAACTCCACGATGTGGTGACCGCGGTGCCGGCGGGGAGGTCGAATTCGATCGTCCACTGTGTACTGTTCGCGTCCCCCGTGTTGGTCAGCGTGTACTTGCCGCCGTACCCGCTGTCCCAGACCGAATTCTGGGTGAACGTGGCGGACAGGCTGGGCGCGGCGGCCTCGGCGGTGACGACGGCGCCGAACAGGCCCGCCCCGGACGCCGTGGCCGCGATGGCGGCGAGCAGTCGTTTCCTCGTCATTCCGTGCCTCCGCACTTCGTTCCGGCGACCGTGCACGCCGCCGGAAGTCCCTGACCTGCGACGTTGAAGCCGAACGTCACCGCGCCGCCGGGTTTGACGCTTCCGTTGTGGGTCGCGTTCCCGAACCGGTAGTGCTGCCCGCTCCTGGCCAGCACCGAACTCCAGGAGCCGGTGATCGTCGACCCGGCGGGCAGGTCGAACTCGACCGCCCACGAGCCCACCGTGGCCGAGCAGCTGTTGGTGACGGTGAAACCGCCACCGTATCCGCTGTCCCACACCGATTTGCGGATGAACGTCGCGTTCAGGCACGCACTCGGGTTCCGGGTCGTCGTGGTGGGTGTTGTCGTGGCGGAGGACTGACCCGTCGACGAGGACGGCGGGGTTCCGTCGACAACCTTCAGGAACAGCGACGACGCGGCGTCGGTCCTGGTCGCGTCGACCCCGTGCCCTCCGGTGTAGTCACGCTGCTCGTTCTTCGCCCAGTCGGCGATCGGGGTGCCGCCGACGTCGAGGTGCTTGTACGCGGCGCCGTCCCAGCCGAAGACGTGGATACGATGCCGGTCGGCGTAGAAGTCGTTATACGGCCCGTTGTCCGCGAGCTGCTTGGTCATGGCGTTGTTGAAGAACACGTTGCGGTAGCCGGTGGCACCCGACCATTTGACGGCCTTCTTGCCCGCGCCCCACCAGATCGGGAACCAGTTCGAATCGTCGGGACCGCCTCCGCCTTCTTCACCGCAGTTGGCCCGGCAGTTCCCCGAACGGTGCGCGTACGGGATCTTGACCGTGTTCAGCTCGAAGAGGTTGTTGCGCTCCCAGCCTCCGTGCAGGTTCAGGTCGGAGTCGAACGAGTTGCCGATCACCACGTTGCCCGAGGCGGACCACTGGAAGGTGAAGTGCCGCAACAGGGTCGACGTGTTCCCGGCATACAGCGAATCCCAGACCCGGGAGCCGCGGAAGTAGCCGTTGCCGCCCTTGCCCTTGTTCCACGAGCCGTTGAGTTCGTTGTCGGCGATCTGGAGGTTCTTGGCCTCCTCGGTGACGATCGGATGCGAGCCGGTCATGTCCGCGCGGATGCCGCGGACCCAGGAGTTCGCCGCCCACTTGAACACGATCCCGTGCATCTGGGCGGCAGGCGCCATGTTCCCGTAGTTGTTGTTCGCCTCGGCGGGGTTCAGGCCCGGCATGTCCTGCGTGAACCCGAGGTTCTCGAAGCCGACACCGACCACCGGGTCGACCAGCGGCGCCGCCTTCGAGTCGTACGTGGCGCCGTCGATCGGGGCCGACCCGTCCGAAGTGGAGTTCACCGGGACGTCGTACTCGAGCGGTTTGTCCAGGGTGATGGTGCGTGCCGTGGTGTCGAGCGCCGTGATCGTGAAGATCTGCTGGCGCATGTGCATGTTCAGCAACGGGAACGTGGTCGGTGTGGCCTGCTGCCGCTCGTAGAACTTCCGCGAGTTGGCCGCCCGGATGTTGACCAGGTTCCCGGCGGCGAGCGAGGTCAACGCGCCGCTGTTCGCCAGGTGGACGACCTTCTCCCCCATCCGCGCGGCGAACGCGGTGTCGCCCGGCTTGCCCCGCAGCTTCACCCCGGCCTTCCAATGGACGTTGATCGTGCCCTCGAAGATGTCCTTGCGGTTGGCGGGCGCCGAGGCGTGGTCACTCGCGTAGGACGTGTGCACTCCCCTTGACTGGACGCGGAACAGCCCGCGCCCCGGCCACAGCCAGCCGCCCTTGCCCGCACCCGAGGTCATTCCGTCTTCGTCCCAGTCGGAACCGTCCGGGGTGAGCGAGTCGTAGAGGGTGTTCGCGTCGGGTTCGTAGACGAACTCGGTGGCGTCCTTGCCCGCGCCACGCAGGATCAGGTAGTCGGCGTCGACGTGGACCTCGTGTGTGACGTCGAACCGGCCGGCCGGGAAGGTGATCGTGCTCAGCTTGGTGTAGCTCCCCGACGGCGAGCACGCGCTCTTGATCCCGTCGATCGCCGCCTGGATCCCGTTCGTGTCGTCGGCGCCGTCGTCGGGCTTGACGTTGTATCGGCTCGCCAGTTCCGCCGAGGTGACCTGGCAGGTGGCGTTCGGATTCACTTCATCGGAGCCGGGCAGCGTGGTGCCACCCCGGTACCCGGCCTTGGACCAGTCGTAGAGCCCCGCGACCGGCGCGCGGCGATTGGCGGCGCCGAGGTCGAGGCCGGTCAGCGCGCGGGGTCCCGGCGCCGCGTCCGCCATCTCGGGCGGTACCTGCAGTAGGGCGGCGGTGGCGACCACGGCGGCGACCGCCGGTAGGACGGCACGACGAAGAGGACTTTTTCGGGACACCCGAAACCTCCGTGACGGACTGACGGAAGGTGTTGCGGCGTGTACACCCGGACTCCGTCTTTATAGTTCACGTCCCTGTCACACGTCAACGGATGTGAATAACGTCCACATATGTGAACCAGTCGATCAAGGTTCTCCTGAACGGAAGCGATCGAGCACCCGGCGTTCCCGTTTGGTCGGGCGTCCCGCACCCCGTTCCCGCCGCGCGACCGGCACGGCGGCCTCGGGCGGTGGCGGGGGTGTCCGGTCGAGGAAACAGGTCGCGGCGTCGGCGGCACCGACCCGTTTCTGGATCACCCGGGTCACTTCCAAGATCCGCGTTGTGTCGTTGACCCGCGCACGAACCTCGTCGCCGGCCACGACCGTGGTCGCGGGCTTGGCCGGCTTGCCGTTCACGCGGACATGGCCGCCACGGCACGCGGCGGCGGCGGCCGGACGCGTCTTGGTCAGCCGGACGGCCCACAGCCAGCGATCAACTCGAGTGGACTCCACAGCAGTACATAGTGACCCATCCGCCGTCACGGTGCCCGCCTACCTGACCCAAGCACGCGAAAAGAAGCCCCGCCTTCATTGCCACCCGGCATAGCCGCAGGTATAACTTGTTCTAAATCTCTTAACGGTGAGGAAGATCACGTGAGCGACGAATCCGTGCTGAGAACCGCTTCTGGACAGCTGTCCCGCCGCCTGTTTCTAGCTGGAACGGGTTCTATCTTGGGAGCCGCGGCTCTCGGCGGGACCGCTTCCGCGAAAAATTCGATCGCCGACGCCGCCCGAATCCCGGCGCTCGTCATCGGTTCCGGGTACGGCGGCTGCGTCGCCGCGCTCAGGTTGGCCGAAGCCGGCGTCGACGTCCACCTCGTCGAACTCGGCATGGCATGGGACACCCCGGGGAAGGACGGCAAGATCTTCGCCAACACCACCACTCCGGACTACCGGTCCTTCTGGCTGCGTACGAGGACGAAGCAGCCGTTGAGCAACTTCCTCGGCTTCCCACTGGACAAGGACGTCCCGCGCCACACCGGGATCCTCGACGCCGAGGAATTCAGCGGCATCACCGTCTACCAGGGCCGCGGCGTCGGCGGCGGTTCGCTGGTCAACGGCGGCATGGCCGTCACGCCGAAGCGCGAGAACTTCGGTGCGGTCCTGCCCACGGTCAACGCCGACGAGATGTACGGCGTCTACTACCCGCGCGCCAACGCCGGCCTCGGCGTCGCCACCATCGACCCGGACTGGTTCGAGACGGCCGAGTGCTACCAGTACGCCCGGGTCGGCAGGAAACACGCGCAGCGGTCGGGTTTCCCCTTCCTGTTCGTCCCGGACGTGTACGACTGGGACTACATGAAGAAGGAGCAGGCGGGCACGGTTCCGCGGTCCGCATTGGCCGGGGAGATCCTCTACGGCAACAACGCGGGCAAGAAATCGTTGCAGCAGACCTATCTCCCGCGCATCAAGGCCACCGGCCGGGTGACGATCTCGGCGCTGCACCGCGTCACCTCGGTCGCTCCCGCGTCCGGCGGCGGATACACCGTGGTGATGGAGCAACTCGACACCGGCGGCACGGTGACCACGACGAAGTCCGTGACAGCGGACAAGGTGTTCTTCGCCGCCGGCAGTGTCGGGACGAGCAAACTCCTGGTCAAGCTCAAGGCCACCGGCGCGCTGCCCAACCTCGGCAACGAGGTCGGAAAGGGCTGGGGCGACAACGGGAACGTCATGTGCGGCCGGGCCAACCACATGTGGGACGCCACCGGGGCGCTGCAATCGTCCATTCCCACCGCCGGTATCGACAACTGGGCCGCGGGCGGCGCCTTCGCCGAGGTCGCACCCCTGCCGACCGGCATCGAGACCTACGCCTCGTTCTATCTGTCGATCACGAAGAACCCCCACCGGGCGGCGTTCTCGTGGAACGCGGGCGCGAACAAGGTCGACCTCGACTGGCAGACCGCCTGGAAACAACCGTCGATCGACATGGCGAAGACGATCTTCGACAAGATCAATTCCAAGGAAGGCACGATCTACCGGACCGATCTCTTCGGCGCGTACAAGATCTGGGGCGACCATCTCACCTATCACCCGCTCGGCGGTGCGGTGCTCGGCAAGGCGACCGACAATTACGGCAGGCTCCACGGATATCCGGGCCTTTATGTGATCGACGGGGCGCTGATCCCGGGTAACACCTCGGTGAACCCGTTCGTCACCATCACCGCGCTGGCGGAACGGAACATCGAAAAGATCGTCGCCACCGATCTGTGACGCCTGCCGGTCGTGAGTGCCGATTCGGATCGTCAGGGCCGACCGTTCTAGGTACCTATGGCGAGCGATTCGGGATCGCTGGTCCGTGAAGGACTCCTTACCTACCCTGAGAGTAGCCAAGGGGCCCTTCACGCACGCCGGACTGTGGAACGCCACTTGAGCCTCAGCGACAGCGCGCGAAGGCCCCCTTCCCCAGTACATGAAGGCCCCCTTCCTTGCGCCTAGGTACAGGAAGGGGGCCTTCATGTACTTCACAACCCGGCTACAATCACTCACGACCTAGAACTTCGGCAGAACGCAAACGGTGTCGATTCCCAAAACGTGATTCAGCCGTCCGAAAGCGAGCCAGGAGCCGATGCTCATGCTCAGTTCCACGATTTCCTTCTGGCTGTAGTGCTCGGACATCCGTTTCCAGAATTCGTCATCGATGCCGTGGTGGTCGAGCACGTAACGTTCGGCGTACTCGGCGGCCAGCCTGGTCCGCTCGTCGAACGCGTCGGTGGTGCGCCATTCGGTCACGGCATCGGCGAACTCCTCCTCGACCTTCACCCCGTCTCGTTCGGTCCGCCAGTCAAGGCAGAAGACGCAGCCGTTGATCTGCGCGATCCGCAGCCGGGCCGCCTCGAACTCCCGGAGCCCCAGCGTGGTGTGCGAGTAGACCGCCAAGGAGAGATTCGAGGCCGCGACACCGATACCGGGCACCATCTCGCCCCACACGTAGCCGATCGGGTCCTTGCCCTCGGGAATGTCGATGATCATCGCGCGCTCCTTCCGAGCTTGCCGGTGGCCGGTCGCAGGGGGACGTCCAAGGCGTCGTAGAGGCCCGGCTTGGCGTCCACGAGCCAGTCGATGGCGCCGACGAGCCTGCCGACCGCGGTCGCGTTGCCGCCGGCGGACCGGTTCTCGCCCTCGTCAGTGGCCTCGACGGAGACTTCGATCCTGGGGCGTCCTTCGATGATCACCCGGTGTGCCCCGTCGCCGCTGGGCGGCATCGGCCAGTCCGGCGCGCACGACGCGTGGACGCGGGTGACGTGCTCGATGACGATCCGGGGTTCGCCGTCCACGATGCCCTGTACCTCGAATCGGACCGCGCCCTGCGTACCCGCTTCGAACTCACCCATCGCCCGCGTGGTCACGGTTTCCTCGAGCGGACGGCGATCGAGCGTCTCGCGGATCTCGTCCAGGCCGACCCCGAGGCCGCGGGCGATCAGGCGCACCTGCCCGCCCCACACCATCGTGGGAACCGAAGGGGCCAGCATCGGCGGCTGATAGTCCATCGGCTGCCCCATGCCGACCAGATAGCGGACGGAATCCGGCTGGTCGTAGGTGGAGTAGTCGAAGATCTCCTGGCAGCGGACCACGTCCACGGTGGTGCCGAGACCGCTGATCAGCAACGGCAGGATGTCGTTGCCCCACCCCGGATCCACGCCGGAGACGAACAGCGAACCACCGCCTTCCACGATCGCCGCGAGGATCGGCTCCCGCAGTTCCTCCGGCGCGTTGCGCTGGTCGTACAGCGCGTAGAGCGCGGGAGTCACCACCACCGCTCCCGCCCGGATCGCGCGGACGATGTCGGCCAGCGCTTCAGCGGGCCGGATGTCGCCGGACGCCGCGTACACCACCGCGCGCGGACCGGCCGCCAGAACCGCTTCGACGTCATCGGTCGCCGCCACACCCCATTCGCCGTCGACTCCCGCGAGCGCGGCCGCGTCGCGACCGACCTTCGCGGGATCGTGCACGAGCACACCGGTGAGTTCCAGCGCCGGATGCGCGTCGACGGCCCGGAGGGAGGCGCGACCGATGTTGCCTGTACCCCAGACAACTGTGGGAATCATGAAGTCGAGGTTAACCGAATCCAAGTGCGCTTCCCAGTACCGAAACAATCACGAAACCGCAGGTCAGAACGCATTACTCGGATCCATTCGAGTGGGCAACGAAAGCGTTCCGGTACGCGGAACGCGCCCCGTTTCTCCGGTGACCGGCAAACCGGGTTGAGGTCCGCCGACGGCCGTGTGTAATGTGCGCTCTCGTGACGAGCCCCGAGTCGGACAGAACCCCGCCGCCGGTCATCCGGCGGCGAGTCGTCGTGTCCGGCCGTTAAGCGTCGGCCTTCTCGCTTTCCGGTGACCGGAGCGCTGTTCCGTGCGTCCGGCCGGGTGTACTCCTGTCCGGCGCACGGCCTCCTCCTGCTCACTTTTCTCTCGGGAGTCGTCCGTTGCCCCTGTTCGTCTATGTCCTCGGCCTTGCCGTCTTCGCGCAAGGCACCTCCGAATTCATGGCTTCCGGTCTCGTGCCGGGAATCGCCGGTGAACTGTCCGTTCCGGTGGGCGCGGCCGCCGCGCTGACGGCGGCCTACGCGATCGGAATGATCATCGGCGCCCCTGCCATGGCCGTGCTCAGCGCGCGCTGGCCTCGCCGCCGGGCCTTGGCCGGGTTTCTGACCGCCTTCGTCGTGGTGCACGTCATCGGTGCCGTGACGACGAGTTTCCCGCTGCTGTTCGGCACCCGGGTCGTCGCGGCGGTCGTCAACGCCGGCTTCCTCGCCGTGGCCATGCCTGTCGCGATCGCTTTGGCGCCGAAGGGAAAGCAGGCGCGGGCGACCGCGGTCCTGTTGGCGGGAATCACGCTGTCGTGTGTCGCCGGTGTACCCGCCGGAGCCGTACTGGGTGATCTCGCGGGCTGGCGTTCCGCGTTCTGGGCGGTCGCCGCGTTGTGCCTCCCCGCGCTGGTGCTGGTGTTCCGTGCCGCACCCACCGACGCGGCAGTCCCTCATGAAGTCTCGATCAAACATGAAGCACGTGAGTTGGAGACACCTCAGGTGCGGCAAGCGATGCTCCTTGCCGCCCTGGTCAACGGTGCGACCTTCGCGACGTTCGCGTTTCTCGCCGTCATCGCGACGGATGTCGCCCACCTTCCGGACGGGGCGGTTTCCGGGCTGTTGGCGGCCTTCGGCGTCGGCGCGTTCCTCGGCGTCACGGTGGCGGGCCGGACGGGCGACGGTGAACTCCGGCGCGGCCTGGTACTCGCGTTGTGCGTCCTGCCGGTGGGCTGGGCGGCGCTGGCGGTGACCGGCGCGCAGCCCGTCGCCCTGTTCGTCGTGACGACCGTCCAAGGTGGACTGTCGTTCGGTTGCGGTTCCGCGCTTGTGGCGCGAGTGATGCATGTGGCTCCCGGAGCTCCGACGCTCGGAGGTTCGTTCGCGACGGTCGCGCTCAACGCCGGAGCGTTCCTGGGGCCGGTACTCGCCGGTTTCGTCACGGAGTCGACCGGGGACTATCGGCACGCCATCTGGATCAGCGCCGCGATCGCCCTTGTTCCTCTTCCGCTCGTCCTGCGGAGGAAGGTGCTGATTCGCTCCTGAGCCGAGCGTGCAGGTGGACGTCGTGCCACCCGTCCGCGTGCAGCATCGAAGAACGCAAGGTGCCTTCGAGGCGGTATCCGGCCTTGTCCGCGACATGGCAAGAGGCGGCGTTCGCGGTGGAATGCAGGAGGAACAACCGGTGCAGCCGGACGGTTTCGAACGCCCACCGCGTCAACGCCGCCACCGCGTCGCCCGCGATCCCCGCGCCGCGGGCGGCAGGGAGAACCCAGTAGGACAACTGTGCGGAAGCCTCGAAAAGCGACAGGGTGCGAAGGCCGACCTGCCCGACCGGCCGGTCTTCGCGCGCGTCGACCACCGCCCAGCTCGCGTCCGTCTCGTCCGTCCAGCGCTGTTCCCAGCCCGCGATCCACTCGCGGGCTTCGTCCGCTCCGTCGATACGGCGGACGTGCCAGTGCTGGATGGCGGGACAGGCGAAGGCGGCTTCGACCTCCTCCGTGTCATCAACGCACCAAGGTCGCAGCACCAGCCTGTCGTCGACGACCAGGCACGGCTGCCGCATCGACCGGAACGTACCGGCGGGCAGGGCGGACTTGATGAGCAGAGGCACGCGCCCATCATGGCGTACCGGCGGCCCGGGCCTGGGTAACATCGGCCGGACCATGGAGATGATCACCGTACCGGCGGGCGAGGTCACGCTTTCGGACCGGCGCACGCAGCGGAGCTGGGCTGTCGATGTCGTGCCCTTCCTGCTCGCTCCGGTTCCGGTCACCCGCGAGCCCGGCAGGCTCCCCCTCGTCGACGTCTCGTGGGCGGACGCCCTCCGGTTCTGCAACGCCCTGTCCGAACGCGAAGGCCTGACCCCCGCCTACCAGCTGGATTCGTCGACCTGGGACCGGTCCGCGAACGGCTACCGCCTGCCCACCGAAGCGGAATGGGAACACGCCTGCCGCGCCGGCACGACCGGCCCTCGCTACGGACCGCTCGACGAGATCGCCTGGTACCGCGAGAACTCGGCGGAGTCCGTGCATGAAGTCGGCGGGAAGGTGCCCAACGCGTGGGGTCTGCACGACATGCTGGGCAACGTCTGGGAATGGTGCTGGGACGTGTACGACGCCGAGGTGTACGGCGAGTACCGGGTCCTGCGGGGCGGCGGCTGGTTCGACGAGCACTGGAGCTGCCGGGCTTCGGTGCGGCGTCGTAGTCACCCGACCTTCCGAGTAGACGACGTCGGCTTTCGCGTCGCCCGGTCACTGTGACCCCGCCGACCGGACGTGATGATCACACGATTGAATGACGCCACGGACACCCGGCCAGGGTGTCGGACCCTGGAGGAAACCGTGACCGGAAACGCTCCCCGAGACGTCGAACGCGTCTACTCCACCTCCGACGTCGTCGCGAAACTGCGCCGCCTCGCCGACGCTCTCGAGTCCGAGACCTCGTTCCGCATCCAGATCGCCGGGGAACGGTTCCGCGTCCCCGCCCGCGCGCAGTTCTCGATCGAGCACGAGCGCGGTGACGGCGAGGAAGAGGTCGAGTTCCAGCTCAAGTGGAAGATCGAAGAAACCGACTCCGACGACGACCCCGAAGGCGCCGTCGTCTGATCTTCTGTCCACAAAAGGACTTGGGTGGGCCCGTATTCCGTTCGCGGGCCCACCCGCCTCGTCACTACGGTTCCTCCGTGACCAAACGCTACGACCGGCGCGTCTTCATCCTCACGTACCTCCGCGGCTCAGGGTGCCCCGAAAGTGGCTTTCGGGGCGCCCTGCCGTCCCTACCGGCCGACAGCCCTCGCGGCCGCGACCGCCTGCCCGGCGTATGACCGTCCGAAAAGGACTGTGTGGACGAGAAGCGGGAACAGTTGGTGCGCGGCGATCCGGTCGGTCCAGCCGTCCGCGAGCGGGGCGACTTCCTGGTAGGCGGCCAGCACCCGGTCGAGCAGCGGGCAGCCGAACAACTGCAGCATGGCCAGATCGGTCTCGCGATGACCGCCGTGCGCGGCCGGGTCGATGAGCGAGGCCTCGACCGCGCCCCACAGCACGTTGCCGTTCCACAAGTCGCCGTGGAGGCGAGCCGGAGGTTCGGCCGGACCGGCGAACTCGGGGAGCCGCGCGCAGGCCCGCTCGATGACAGCGATTTCGTCAGCGTCCAAAATGCCCTCTTCGACCGCACGGCGGACATAGGGCAGGACCCGGTGCTCCGCGTACCACCGCGGCCAGTCCTCCCCCGGCGTGTTCACCATGGGAGCCAAGCCGATCCACGCGTCGACAGGTCCGTCCGGCGGCGCGGCGCCGAACGCGGGCGCTCCGGCCGCGTGCAGCGCCGCGAGTCCCCTCCCCAGCCGCTCCGCAGCGTGATGTGTCGGCCGTCCACCGCCGACCAGTTCCGTGACCAGCCATTCGTCGTCGTGACCGCGGATCTCGGGCACCCGCACGGCGCCGGGCACACCCAGCCATCGCAACCCCGCCGCCTCCGCGGACGTCGCGTTCCGGGCGTGACCCCGTTTGACCACCACCGTGTCGCCGCTGTCCAGCACCAATTCGGTCACTCCGCTGGAGAGACTCCTCTGCTCGACAACGGCTCGTCCGGTGGTCCTCGTGGCAGCCTCGGCAGGCGTCGAAACCAGGGTCATGCCCGCAACCTACCTCCGTCGATCGATCCGTCGCGCGGCCGGAACGAACAGCGCCGGTTTCCCGGCCTCCGTCGGGCTGCATCCGGTCAACGCCCGGAACTCACGGACGAGATGCGCCTGGTCGCTGTAGCCGCCCGAATACGCCACCTCCGCCCACGAAAGGGATGACGCCCGGTTCACCAGCGCCAGCACGCGATTGAGCCGGGTGATCCGTCCGACCGTGCGGGGATTCAGTCCGATCTGTTCACGGAATCGAGCGTTGAGGTGCTGCCTGCTCCAGCCGATCTCGTCGGCGAGGGCGTCGACGCGGACCGGCCCGGCGGACAGGCGGTCCCACGCGTACCGGACGGGTGCCGCCAGTCCTGGACCGTGGGCGAGCCTCACCGCCAGGTACTCGTCCAGCAGCCGGAATCGCTCCTGCCAGTCGGCGGCCTCGGCCAGCCGTTCGGTCAACGGCCCGGTGGGCAGCAGGTCGGACGCCGCTATCGCCGTGTTCGTCAGCTCCCGCAACGGGATTCCGAACAACGCGTACGAGCCGAGCGGGGTCAGGGTGACGACGATCCCGCGCGAAGCGCCGGCCTGCTCGAGGCGCAGGGGCCGGTCCCGCAACCCCAGCACGGGCGAATCCGGGATCTCCGGACCACGGTCCGGAGCTTCGAAGTCGATCGTCCACGTGAGCACGGACAGCGGGGTGACCTGCCAGGAGTTCGCGCCGGCGCCGGGAAGGTCGTGCGCGACGTAGCTCGACACGTGGGCGGCGAGGCCGGGATGCGGCCACCGGAGAATCCGCTCGCCGGGCGCGCGGAAGAGGTCCTGCCGCGGCATCACGAGACCCCATCCGCCCATGCCGCCAGCTTACTTTCGTTCAAGACCGGGAACGCCGCTGCGCCCTAACGTCCGGAGCATGACGAAAATCGGGGGTTTCAGAAATCCAGCGGCCGAGAGTCGTTATTTCGCCGCCTACGACCGCGCCATGGCCGAGTGCCCGGAGCCGGGCCATATCTTCGACGTCGAGACGAGGCATGGCAGCACGCGGGTCTACCGCTACGGCGGTGACGGCCCGCCGATCGCCCTCCTGCCGGGCCTGATGGCTACTTCCGCCTGTTACGCGGCACTGCTCCCCGCTTTGGCGGACCGGCACGCGGTCCACGCGATCGACACTCTCGGCGAGGCCGGCAGAAGCGTGCAAAGGTTGCCGTTCGCGGATATCCGTGACCGCGCGAGCGCTCTCGACGACGTTTTCGAGAGCTTGGAGTTGTCCTCCGTGCATCTCGTGGGCGGTTCGACCGGCGGCTGGCACGCGGTCAATCAGGCGATCCACGCGCCCGGCAGGCTGGCGTCCATCGGATTACTGGACGCGACGACCGTTTCGGCACCGTTCGCCCGGAAAGTGATCCGCTACAGCTTGCCGGCGGCGTTACTCGACAACGACCGCCTGTGGCGACGTTTCGTGACTTGGTCGGCCGGACAGGACATCCTCGACCAGCCCGCCGCCCAATTGGTACTGGCTGGAATCCGCTGCTACCGCGCGCGGGTGCCGCTCCAAGTCCTCCCCGGCGAGGAGGCGCTGAGGTCCATCGAAGTTCCCACGCTCGCCCTGTTCGGCGGCCGCAGCGTCGTACACGATCCGGCCGCGGCCGCCGCGAAACTCGAAAGTCTGCTCCCCCATGCCGACGTCGAAATCCTGCCGGAAGCCGGTCACTACCTCTACCTCCGCTCGGAAGACCGCGAGCTGATCATCGAACGTCTCTTCGAGTGGGCAGGTTAAGCGGCCCACGAGCCGGAGTGGCGGCGGGCGGCGGCCAGGCTGGCCCGGCACGCGACGATGAGCCTGGCCGAGGCGGCGCTCTCGCCGTGGCCGCAGTGAGGACAGGTCATCGTGACGTCGCCGGACAGTTCGTCGACGGAAACGGTCAACGCGGTCGCGCACGAACGACACCAGCGGTGCCGGGTGATGGGGTTGACGTGCAGCGGCGAAGCGACGCACTGGTGGATCCAGCGGCCGTGCACATGGCAGGTCAGGCGGTCGTCCGGGGTCAGGCGGCCGACGTCCTCCGCGTCGTCCTCCATCGCCAGCAGAACCGGCAGGGTGCGGCCCACGGGGTTCAGCCGTGTGGTCGAGGCCAGTGTCGTGGTGTTCATCGCTTTCTCCTTCCGGCTCTTAACAAGACGTCGAACGGGGACCGCCAGATACGACACAGCCGGGCAGCTTTTCCGGGAAGCTCCCCCTGGCGGGTGAATTGATCTTGGTCGACTCCAAACCGTCACTCCATTCGGGTTGACGGCGCGTATCTTCCGGATCATGAAGGCCGCACTCATTCCGCTGTCCACATCAGACAGTCGCGGCCCTGGCCACCTGCTGTTTCCGCCCGCCGGCGGCACGCTCCAGACCTTCGGTCCGCTCGCCGGGACGGCAGGCGCGGACGTCTGGGGCGTCGAATATCCCGGACACGGTGATCGGCTCGCGGAGACGCCTGCGTCCTCCGTCGAAGAACTCGCCACCCGCGTGGCCGACGCGACGCCGAAGGCCTGGTTTTCCCGCTCCGTGACCATCGGTTTCGGGATGGGCGCCTTCGTCGCCTTGGAAACGGCACAACGGCTGGGCGTCGCCCCGGGCGCACTGATCGTCGTGGACGCGTGTGCCCCGCAGCGGCGCTCGCCGGAAAAGACCGCGAAGGCGGGCGCGTCCGCCATCGGGCGGGTGTTCGGCCGCACCGGGCTCACGCCTGTCGCAGGCTATCGCGATTCGCCCGAAAGCTGGGAGTACGCCCTGGATCTGCTCCTCGGCGATCTCCAGTTGCTGACCGCCTACCGCGGGCCGGCCACGACACGGCTCTCGTGCCCGATCGCGGCGATACGAGGAACCGACGATCCCGCGTCCGCCTCGGGTGACGACGCGACGGGCGGCTGGCGGATCTGGACGTCCGGTCCGTTCGTCGGACGCGTCGTCCCAGGCGGGTACCTCGGCGTCCTCGAGTCCGGCCGGGAGGCCGAGTTCTGGGCCCGGATCCGCAGACTGCGAGCGGCCTTCCTCGGCGACGAACCCGAAGTCGCTTAGCCGGGTGACGTGCACCGGTGACGTCGCCCGACGGTCGCCACGCCCGGCTCCACACCGCTGGTTTCGGGCTGTACCAGGCGCCGGCCAGGGCCTTCTTCGGGATGACTCACGTCATGCCACTCGATCCGAATATCCACCTCATGCACGACATCCTGCGCGAGTTCCTCCATCACGAGCGTTCGGTGGGACGAGCATCGGCGGCGAACTGGCCCGGGCCAGTGGGGAAGTTCCTTCTTGGCCGGGCCAACCACGTGTTCGCGGAAATGACGATTCTGCCATGTAGCACAGTCAGGATCGTCGATGAAGCAGGGCACGTGCTCAGCCACAGTCACGTAGCGATGACCACGTTCCTCAACGGCCGTGAATAAGCGTGTGACCGGTGGCCCATCTATCTGACATCGCTCGAGCGCTGGTCCACCTCAGCTGTCCGCTTTCTGCTTCCGCGGCCCCCGCTTGCGCGCCGGTTTCGCCGCAGCATCCTGGACCGGTTCCGACTCGAGGGGTTGAGAATTGGCTGACTCGGCGTTGTCGAACCCCTCATAGATCCCGTTCGGGATACGTCCACGTTCGGCGATCGCGTAGCCGTTCTCCGACGCCCAAGCGCGCACCTGTTGGTTGCGCTCACGATCCGTCGCGGTACGGCTGCTGCTGCTTCCGGTCGTCGACTGACCGGCCGCGACCCGCGGCTTGCGTCCGCCGGTGCGTATACCCGCTGCGACGTAGCGTTCAAGCACCTCGCGGAGTGCCTCGGCGTTCTTGGTGGACAAGTCGATCTCGTACTGCACACCGTCGATCGCGAAAGGCACCGTTTGCGTCGCTTCGCCGCCGTCGAGATCGTCGATAAGCTCGACACTGACCTTCTGAGCCATCCGCACAGCCTTTCACCAAATCGAGCGGCGCCCATACACGCGCCAACGAACTCTCTGAAGCCTAGCCGCCGTTCATTAGCTTGGCGGTATGACCCAACGAGGTGACGGACCGCACTGCTAGCGAACGTGTGCTGAGCAGAGTCACACCTGCGAGTATCGAACCTTCTTGGTTTCAGCAGGTTATGAAGCGGTCCGACAAAACCGGTGAGAAGGGAGCATATATGGAACAGACGCACGTTCAGGATAACTTCGGCACAGTTCCATCAGGTCGCAGGTCCTGTGGCGAACGCGGCGAGTTGAGCAACCGTGCCAGCGAAGATATTCCTGATCACCTCGAAATGTGACCCGATGGCCCACTCGTAGCAGCCACGGGTCGGGTAGATCACCGGCCGGCGACCGATACGTTCGTGCACCGTGGCGACGAAATCCGTTAGCCAAGCCGCGATCTGTACCGAAAACCGGTGGTAACACCAACCTGTCCAGTCCGCGGTCGAATAGGCGGTGTACTCGATGTCCAGCACCGGCGGCAACGTCTACTCGAACGCCGGGACCAACGGCTCCGCCACCGCCCACAGCTCATCCGGAACCAGCCGCGACGACAACCGATCAATCACGGTCGAGCGCATCGCTCAAAAGCGGCTGATCACCACTTAAGACACGCTAGGATCGATCGGGTGCGCGTGGAGGAGCTGTCGAATCATCCGTTGGTCCAGGTGCGTGCGCTGGAAGCCGAGATCGTCGAGCAGCAGCGCCGTCGAGCTGATTTCCTCGAGTCGCTTGCGGTCTTGCGAAGGCAGAACGCCGCGTCACGGCGATGGTGGCAGTGGGGCCGCTGGTGGCGCCACCGCCAGCAGGAACAGGCGATGCGGATGGCCACCCCGGGAATCGATCCGGGCACGCAGTCCGATCTGGCGCGGCAGCGGGCCGGGGTGACGGCCGAGAGCCGGGCCGCCGGGGAGCTGATCGACCGCTTCGATGACGATTGGATGCTCTTTCACGGTTACGCCAATCGCCGGGGCGAGGTCGATCTGGTTCTGGTCGGGCCCGGCGGGGTGTGGGCGATCGAGGTCAAGGGCCGTGGGGTGCGGGTGCACGTGACCGGTGACGCGTGGAGCTTCGAGAAGTTCGACCGCTACGGCAACCTGGTCGACCACGGCGCCCTGCATGACCGCAGTGGCCGCAGCTGGGGCAGGCAGGTCAGCGAGGTGGCGAGCGATTTAGAGAAGTTCCTGGCCCGCCGGCAGATCGCAGTGCCGGTAGCGACGGCGGTGGTGGTGATGCACGACCGCGCCGACCTGGGCACCTGCCAGAACATGGGCGTCAACGCCCTCAGCATCGGCACCCAGTACCTCATCGAGCAGGTACTCCGCACACCCGCCGACCTTTCGGCCGACCAGCAGATGCGGGTCGAGAGCCTGATCCGACAGGACCACGCCTTCCATGCCCGGCGTCGCCGCCATTGACGGGTGTCCGCCACGAGACGAGCGACCAAGCGTCAGAGACGACGCGGCACCTCGGCGTGGCCTCCTAAGCTGCCGGTGAGGCTCGGCGTGTTCGCCGGGTGAGGCCAGAGCGGATAGTCGTGTGGTGAGGCCCGACCTGACCGGTATCGACGAGCGGTAACGGGATCACTGGTGACACCAGTGATCCCGCCGCCATTCGTTACCGCTGGTCTACCGGTCAGCAGGTGCAGACGCCGCCGTTGTTGACACCGGCGATGCCGTTGCCGCCGGCGAGGCCGCTGGCGCCGGACGGGGTGGCGATGGTGTCCGCGCCGTCGTTGATGGTTCCGGAGTTCCCGAGGCCACCCGCGCCCGCGGCGCCGCCGATGCCGCCAGGACCACCGGGGCCACTGCAGCCGGTGCCGCCGTTACCGCCACCGGCACCGTTACCGCCCTTGCCGCCCGCCGCGGTGATGTTGTCGATACCGGTTCCGCCGGTGAGCGTGCCGGAGTTCCCGATCCCGCCTGCTCCACCGGCACCGCCGACACCACCGGCACCGCCGGGCTGGACGGCGGCGGAGCCGTTGCCGCCTTTGCCACCTGCGCCACCGTTACCGCCGAGCCCGCCGTTGGCCCTGAGCATGTCGGCACCGGCACCACCGCTGATGGTCCCGGCGTTCCCGACGCCACCGGCTCCCCCCGCGCCACCGACACCGCCGGCTCCGCCGCCGTGACCGCACCCGCCGACGCCACCGGCCGCGCCGGTACCACCGGCACCACCGTTGGCGGTGACGTTGTCGAGACCGGGATCGGCGAGATTGCCGGTGAAGGTCCCGGAGTTCCCGACCCCGCCGGCCGCACCCGCGCCACCGATACCCCCGGCGCCCGCGCCACCGGCCACGAGGCCGCTGTTACCGCCGCGACCACCGAGACCGCCGTTGCCGCCCCTGCCCGCGGTGAAGATGACGGTGTCACTGCCGACGCCACCGGTGACGTTCCCGGCGTTACCGGCACCACCGATCCCGCCGACGCCACCGTTACCACCGGCGCCACCGGCGCCACTGGCGAATCCGGCACCGCCCTGGCCACCGTTCCCGCCGTTACCTCCAGCACCACCGAGGACGGTGATGCTGTCCGTGCCGGCACCGCCGTCGATGACCCCGGTGCTCCCCACGCCGGCGCCACCGACGCTTCCGGCTCCACCGTTGCCGCCGGCGTTGCCCGCGGGAGTGCCCGCGTTACCGTCGGCCCCCGGAGGACCGTTGGTGCCCGCGGTACCGGCGACGCCGGTGACCCTGATCGTGTCATTGCCGGCTAGCCCGTTCACCGTGCCGTTCACGGCGCCGCCGGTGATGGTGATGATGTTGTTCCCCGTGGTGCCATCCAGCACCTGACCGGCGGGAATCCCGGCGGTACAGGTGAAATTGGCGCCGCTCTGGGTACATCCCGGCGGAAGCGCCCACGCCTGCGCGGGAACCAGCAGGGCGAATCCCGCCCCGGTGCCCAAACCGATCAGAGCCCGGCCGACCCGGCCCGCCGTGCTGATCCGTGCTGTGGATCTCATGATCAACCTTCCACCTGTAACGGGGGTCCGGGACTGATGCCACGGACCTGCGAGGTGGTGTGATGACCGAGGGTCTGGGGCCACTGCCCGATGCCGAATACCTAAGGGCACCGGATCCACCAACACCCTCGACCCGGCCAACCCTTCGCCCTCTCACCGGGGGCTGGCAAGAGCAACCGTCGCCGGTCACCCGCATGCGACCAATCCCCACCGATGCCAGCGCAGGCGCGACCTGGCGCTACCCCCAGCCATGGCCACTGCGGCACGACCACCCACATGCCGCCTCTCACCTTTCCTTGCCGCTACGAGAGAACTGGCGACACCGGTGGTCACTGGACGGAATCAGGTGACCGGGACTGTTCCGAGATCGATGTTCCGGCCCGACACGCCGTGACCTTGTGAGTCCACCTAAGAGTGGGTCCAGGCCCGCGCGGGAGCTGTCCGCCGAAGCAGACTGCCGCGACGGCGATGCGACCGAGGCTAAGGAACACGGATCAGCGTTGACCGGCCGTGGTTCGCGTGGTGGGGCCGAGCGGCGCAGGACCCGGTCCGAGCGCATCCGGACCAGCACTGACACGGGCAGGTCGGCCGGTTGAAAAGCCGGCCCGGGCCCGTCGTAGCCGGCGCGTCGGCCACGAGCAGGGTGTCGGGGTCATCAGCCCGCCGGCGACCCGGCGGAGTTTGCTCGGCGGTGACCGTGGCGGCGTCCACCCGGTGCGAGGCGTTCGATCAGGCGCAGGACCGAGTCATTGATCCGAGTGGCGGTCGCCTTGATGGCCGATCCCCAAAGGCAAGCACTGGGGCTACAAACCTCACGAAGCAGTCAGGCGTCCGCTCCGGCGTGATCTATCCGGTCCTACGCTAGCGCGCCCCGGTGAGGTGTTCGAGGGCCAGCTGGGACAGGCGGATGAAGCCGTAGCCGCGTTCCGCCGCCTTGTCCGGGTCGAAATCCTCGAACGCCGATCGGTCCGCCAGCAGATCCGCCGCCATCTCGCCCTCGTTGAGGGTCGGCGTCGCCAGCTCCGGGACGAGCGCGGCGTCGAGCGCGGCCCGCACCTCGGGGTCGGCACGGAATGCCCGGGCACGTTCGGCGAACAACAGGTAACTGGCCATATTGGCCTCGGCGCTGGCCCAGACGCCGTCCATGTTCTCCGTGCGCAGCGGCTTGTAGTCGAAGTGTCGCGGTCCGTCGTAGCCGCCGTGCTCCAGCAGGTCGACCAGGAAGAACGACGACAACACGTCACCGTGGCCGAACACGAGGTCCTGGTCGAACCGCGGGCCGCGCTGGCCGTTGAGGTCGATGTGGAACAGTTTGCCCTGCCACAGGGCCTGCCCGATGCCGTGGACGATAT
Source organism: Amycolatopsis sp. NPDC041971 (assembly GCF_055588925.1). NCBI lineage: Bacteria > Bacillati > Actinomycetota > Actinomycetes > Pseudonocardiales > Pseudonocardiaceae > Amycolatopsis > Amycolatopsis sp. NPDC041971. The sequence continues at coordinate 142,284 of NZ_JBVJCE010000004.1, forward strand.
TGAGCCCGGCCATCTGCTCGTGCCCGACCTCGGGGTTCACACCGACGATCTCGTGATGGTCCAGCGTGGAGATGAACGCGAGCGCGTGCCCGATGGTCGGCAGCAGGATGTCGCCGCGAGGTTCGTTCGGCTTGGGCTCGAGTGCGAGTCGGAGGCCGTAACCCTGGTCGATGACGTACTGGGCGAGGAAGTCGATGCCCTCGCGGTAGCGGTCCATCGCCGCGCGCACGTCCTTCGACGCATCGGTCTCGCTGCCTTCGCGGCCGCCCCAGAGCACGAACGTCGACGCACCCAGTTCGGCGGCGAGGTCGAGGTTCCGTAGCACCTTGCGCAGGGCGTAGCGGCGGACGTCGCGGTCGTTGCTGGTCAGGCCGCCGTCCTTGAAGACCGGGTGGCTGAACAGGTTCGTGGTCACCATCGGGACGACGAGACCGGTCTCGTCGAGCGCGCCTTGGAAGCGCTTCAGCCGCCGCGCGCGATCCGCGTCGGCCGAGCCGAACGGGACGAGGTCGTCGTCGTGGAAGGTGATTCCCCATGCGCCGAGGTCCGAGAGACGATGCACGGCTTCGACCGGGTCGAGCGGGGCCCGGCTCGCCGGGCCGAACATGTCGTTCGCCTGCCAGCCCACGGTCCACAACCCGAAGCTGAACTTGTCCTCACGCGTCGGTGCCTGAACCATTTCGCCTCCACCGATTAGTTTGATGCCTGAACTTATCGACGGTGATCCGGCGGGTCAAGGATTTCGTTCAGGCATCGAACGAATACAATCGCGCGATGATCGGCACGCGTCCGGCGGGACAGCACACCGTGCGGCAGCACAACGCCGCCCTCGTCCTCGGCGCGATCGCGGACGGCCCCGGCACCTCACGGGCGGGCCTCGCCACCGCCACCGGACTCACGAAGGCCACCGTGTCGATCGTGGTCGACCGCTTGATCGCGGCGGACCTCGTGGCCGAAGGCGAGCCGGAACGCCGGGCAGGCCCCGGTCGGCGCGGGGCCGTCGTGTCGCTCTCCCCCACCGGCCCGCACGGACTCGGTATCGAGATCGGCGTCGACTACCTGGCCTCCTGCCTCGTCGATTTGAACGGCACCGTCCGGGCGGAGGAAATCCGGTACGCGGACAACCGGACCCCCCGCGTTTTCCAGCGCGTGTCGGCGTTCCTGCGCAAGGCGCGAAAGCAGGCGGACGCGCTGGGCGTCCCCGTCGGCGGCGTCGGTATCGCGGTTCCGGGCCTGGTCGAATCCGGCCTCGTGCGACTGGCACCCAATCTGGGCTGGCGCGACGTCGACCTCGCGGACCGGCTCGGGGAGACGTTCACCGTCGCCAACGAAGCCAACTTCGCGGCGCTCGCCGAACTGTGGCACGGCTCGGCGTTGCCCGATTTCGTGCACGTGTCCGGCGAGATCGGGATCGGTGCGGGAATCGTGCTGGACCGTGCCCTGTTCGAAGGCGTCCGCGGCGCGGGTGGCGAGATCGGTCATCTGCCCGTGGCGCCCGACGGTCCGCTGTGTTCCTGCGGCGCGAACGGCTGCCTGGAACGGATGGCAGGCCAGGAGGAGATCCTGCGGCTCGCGGGCGCGGAAACGATCGACGATCTGGTCTCCGCGCTGGAGTCCGGCGACAAGGCCGCTCTTTCCGCGGTCACCACCGCCGCCGGCCATCTCGGCGTCGGACTGTCCACTGTGGTCAATCTGATGGACGTCCCGGCGGTGGTGCTAGGCGGAACCTACGCGCGGCTCGAGCCGTGGCTTCGTGAGCCACTCCTCGCCGAACTGGAACGCCGCGTGCCCAGCACGGCCTGGTCGCCGGTGCGGGTCATCCGGTCGCCGCTCGGCACGGGAGCCGCCGTACGCGGCGCCGCCGGCTCGGTGATCCGAGGCGTTCTCGCGGATCCGGAGCACTATCTCACGACTCACTGGCCATCCGATCAGGACGCTCGGGGCCGCTGACCCCGGGCAGCAACGGCTCGATCGCCTGCGCCCGCCGCTCGATGTCGGGCCGCTGGGCGCGCCGTGCGTAGTCGATGAGCGCTTCGCGGTCGTCCCGCGGAAGCCAACCCTGCTCGCTCCCGGTCTCCAGCCTCACGAGGTACCGCACCAGCTCCACCGACTCGGCACCGAAGTCCCGCATGCGGCGCGTCAGCAGTTCCGCCGCGCCGAGGTAACCGTTGTTCCAAGCGTGGACCGCCAGCAACTGCGCCGTCGCCGCGAGGATGTCGCCGAGGTGAAACCCGCCCTCCGCGGCGAGATGCCCGGCGAGCCGGAAACTGCGCCTGCCCTCGCCGACCGGCCCCTCCTCGCGAATCGCCTCGAGCAGAGCCCCGATCTGCCGCGTCAGGTAATCCTGACCCGTGTAGTCCACCGTCACCGCATTCCTCCACTCGGTCGCCGCGATCGCACGAAAGTGTCAATGAGGTGCACGCCAGATACGTCGAATGCCGAACCGTTATCACCCGAATGGCCTGTCCGGCGGTGCCTCGCGGTCAACCGGGGTGCGACTACTGCTCAGCGTGTGCCGGTGTCCACGATGGAGGGATCGGGACGTTGAATGTCCCGATCCCTCCATCGTCAAGGGGCGTTCCTGTCTGTCCGGCCCCGCCCAGTGAGTCAGAACGTCGAAGGTAGGGCCGCGCTCGACCGCGGCCGATCGAGGAGAACGCACAGATGCCCCCCGTAAGACCACCGGGCGAGTCGCCTTCGTGGGCTCGGGCCCCGGCGAGGTCACCGACCTGGTGAACTCGGTGCTTGGTCAACCGCAACCAGAGGACTAAACGCGAGGGGCGACACCCGGCTGTTCTTCGAAGATCAGCCAGGTCCGGGTGGACCGCACGCCGTCCAACGCTTGCAGCCGCTCCAGGACGACGTCTCGCAGCGACGCGTTGTCCGGCGTCCGCACCAGCAGCAGGATGTCGAAGTCGCCGCCGACGAGCGAAACGTGCTCGACGAACGGGATCTGCCGCAACTCGGCGGACATCGTGCGCCACGACGTCTGCTCGACGGTGATCAGGATGTACGCGCTCGTCCCGAGTCCGGCTCGCCGGGGGTCGATCCGGGCGCCGAAGCCGGTGATGACGCCTTCGGACATCAGGCGCTCCAGTCTCGCGTAGGCGTTGGTGCGCGAAATGTGCAGTCTTTCCGCCAGCGCGCGGACCGCGAGCCTGCCGTCGGCGGACAGTTCGGTGAGGATCGCGCGGTCGATGTCGTCGAGGGCAAGGACCGTTCGTCCCGGATCCCGACCGTGAGCCACGCCACTACTGGACGGTTGGCCTGACTGAACCGATTCTGAGGACAGTTTGTCGCTCATTTCGCCTGGGCCTTGAACACTGGGACTCCGGAATCCACCATCTCAGCATCATATGTCTGTGAAAGGTGGTGCTGCGCCATGTCGCGAGAGACCCCTGCCGCCGCGTTGCTGCCGTCCGAAGTGCCGGTGCGGTTCCTCGCCGAGGACGGCACACGCGTCGACGAGCACGGTCGCTACTCCGAGCCGCCGTTCGAGCGGCTCGTCGAGGCCTACCGGCTGATGGTGCTCGGTCGTCGCTTCGACGCGCAGGCGACCGCGCTGACCAAACAGGGGCGCCTCGCGGTCTACCCGTCTAGTGCCGGCCAGGAGGCCTGTCAGGTCGCGAGCGCGCTCGCCCTCACCGACTCCGACTGGCTCTTCCCCACCTACCGCGACTCCGTCGCGCTGGTCGCCCGCGGGCTTGAGCCGGGAGAGATCCTGACCCTGCTTCGCGGCGACGCGCACTGTGGCTACGACCCCGCCAAGACCCGTGTCGCTCCCCAGTGCACCCCGCTGGCCACCCAGACCCTCCACGCGGCCGGGCTCGCCCACGCGATGCGGCGCCGCGGCGAGGACAGCGTCGCGTTCGCGCTCATCGGGGACGGCGCCACCAGCGAAGGCGACTTCCACGAAGCGCTCAACTTCGCGGCCGTGTTCAAGGCTCCCGTGGTGTTCTTCGTGCAGAACAACGGCTTCGCGATCTCGGTGCCGTTCGAGAAGCAGAGCGCCGCCCCCGCCTTGGCCTACAAGGGTGTCGGTTACGGCGTGCGCTCCGAGCAGGTCGACGGCAACGACGCCCTCGCGGTCCTCTCGGTACTGGACGACGCCGTCGCATCCGCGCGGTCCGGCCGCGGGCCGGTGCTGGTCGAGGCGCACACCTACCGGATCGACGCGCATACCAACGCCGACGACGCGACCCGCTATCGCGATCAGGCCGAGGTCGAGAAGTGGCGCGCGGCCGACCCGGTACGCCGTCTCGAGACCTACCTGACCAACGAGAATCTGTTGTCCGCCGACGACATCGAGCGATTCCGGGCCGAGGCGGAGACGTTCGCCGCAGGAGTGCGAGACACCCTCAACGCCGACGTCGAGCCGGATCCCCTGTCGCTGTTCGAACACGTGTACGCCGTTCCGACCCGCCAGCTGGCCGCCCAGCGGGCGCTGGTCGCGGCCGAATTGGAGGCCTGATGACCGAGATCTCGATGGCACAAGCCCTCAACGCCGCCTTGCGTGACGCGATCAAGGACGACGACCGCGTGCTGATCTTCGGCGAGGACGTCGGCCCGCTCGGCGGGGTGTTCCGGGTGACCGACGGCATCACCGCCGACTTCGGCGAGGAGCGCTGTTTCGACACGCCGCTTGCCGAATCCGGCATCGTCGGCTTCGCGGTCGGGATGGCGATGGGCGGATTCCGTCCGGTGGTCGAAATGCAGTTCGACGCCTTCGCGTACCCCGCGTTCGAGCAGATCACCTCGCATGTCGCGAAACTCCGGAACCGGACCCGCGGTGCGCTGTCGCTGCCGATGGTCATCCGGATCCCCTACGCGGGCGGCATCGGCGGCGTCGAGCACCACTGCGACTCGAGCGAGGCCTACTACACGCACACGCCCGGCCTGCGGGTCGTCACGCCCGGCACTCCCCAGGACGCCTACGACCTCCTGCGCGACTCGATCGACTCACCGGATCCGGTGATCTTCCTCGAACCCAAATGCCGCTACTGGTCGAAGGAATCCGTGTCCTTCACCCGGGACGGCGCGGCCATGGACCGCGCGGTCGTCCGCCGCGAGGGCAAGGACGTCACGCTGATCGCGTACGGCCCGATGGTCGCCACCGCGCTGGAGACCGCGGCGGCGGCGACCGCCGAGGGCTGGGACGTCGAGGTGGTCGACCTCCGGTCGCTGAGCCCGTTCGACGACGAGACCGTCACCGCTTCGGTGCGCCGCACCGGGCGCGCGGTCGTCGTCCACGAGGCGGCCGGCTTCGGCGGCTACGGCGCCGAGGTGGTCGCCCGGGTCACCGAACGGTGCTTCCATCAGCTGCACGCGCCCGTCCTGCGCGTGACCGGACTCGACATCCCCTATCCGCCGCCGAAACTGGAGCGCCATCAGCTTCCCGACGTCGACCGGATCCTGGACACCGTCGCCCGGCTGCAGTGGCACGACGAACCGGTGGTGGCCGGTGCCTGACTTCCTGCTCCCGGACCTCGGCGAAGGGCTGACCGAAGGCACCATCGTCACCTGGCTCGTCGCGGAGGGTGACACGGTCGGCGTAGACCAGCCCGTCGTCGAAGTCGAGACCGCCAAGGCCGCGGTCGAGGTGCCCGTGCCGTTCGCCGGCGTCGTCACCCGCCTCCACGGCGAACCCGGTCAGTCGCTGCCGGTCGGCGCTCCCCTGCTCACCATCGGCTCCGGCTTCACCGAACCCGGCGTGACGACGGCGAGCGAAGGCAGCGGCAACGTCCTCATCGGCTACGGCACGACCACCACGACGAGGCGCCGCCGGACGCGCACCTTCGTCACCACTCCCGGGAAGCCGTCGAAAGCGCCGGTTGTGATCTCCCCGTTCGTCCGCAAGATGGCCGCCGACCACAAGATCGACCTGACGAAACTGACCGGCAGTGGCCCGGGTGGCATCATCCGGCGCGCAGACGTCGAAGCGGCGCTGACCGTCCCCGAATCGAGGGACGGCGAGAAGCGGATACCACTGACCGGGGTCCGCAAGGCGGTCGCCGACAAGCTGACGGCCTCGCGACGTCAGATTCCCGAGGCGACGGTCTGGGTCGACGTCGACGCGACCGAACTCGTCGCCGCGCGGAAATCGCTCAACGCTTCGGCACCGGACCGCCCGGTGAGCCTCCTCGGCCTCGTCGCCCGGTTCGCCGTCGCGGGCCTGCGGAAGTATCCCGAATTGAACTCACGCGTCGAAGGCGACGAGATCGTCCAGCTGCGGGACATCAACCTCGGGTTCGCCGCGCAGACCGACCGCGGGCTCGTCGTCCCGGTCGTCCGCGCCGCGGGTGCACTGTCCACAAGGGAGCTTTCAGCGGCGATCGGTGACCGGACCGCACAAGCCAGGGAAGGGAAACTCGGCCCCGCCGGCCTCACCGGCGGGACCTTCACGGTCAACAACTACGGCGTGTTCGGCGTCGACGGCTCCGCCGCGATCATTAACCATCCGGAGGCGGCGATCCTCGGCATCGGCCGGATCATCGACCGCGCCTGGGTCGTCGACGGCGCACTGGTGGCGCGCAAGATCTGCGAGCTGACCCTCGCGTTCGACCACCGGGTGTGCGACGGCGGAACCGCCGGCGGATTCCTCCGGTTCGTCGCCGACTGCGTCGAATCGCCGGTCACCGCGCTCGGAGATCTCTGAGCGGGTCGCACAACCGCCGGTTGTGACCCGCCAACGACCCGTTGTTCGACTTCGGGGGCTTGGCTTGCTTTGATCTCGCGGTGGGTGAGAGATCGCTGGGGCGACGGTTCGGCTGGCTTTGGGCGGCGTACGCGGCGAGCGCTTTCGGCACCCGGTTCGCGTTCGACGCGTTCAGCCTGATCGCCATCGTGACGCTGGGCGCGGGCACCACCGAGGTCTCGCTACTGGCGGCTGCCGGGCTCGTCGTCGGCGCCGCGGTCGCGCTGCCGCTCGGCCCTTGGGTCGAGTTCCGCCGGAAACGCCCGGTGATGATCGCGATGGACCTCGTCCGCTGCGCGGCGCTGCTGACCGTCCCGGTGGCGTACGCGTTCGGGCTGCTCGGCTTCGGGCAGCTTCTCGCCGTGTCGGTCGTCGTCGCCGCGGCGGACATCACCTTCCTGGCCGCCGGCGGGGCCTTCCTGAAAACACTGCTGCCGCCGGAAGATCTGCTGATCGCGAACGCCCGGTTCGAATCGACGACCTGGACGGCGACCGTGCTGGGCCCACCGCTCGGCGGTTTCGCCGTCGGCCTGTTCGGGCCGGTGATCACGATCGCCGCCGACGCGATCAGTTATCTGCTCTCGGCACTCGGGATCCGTGCGGTCGGCGGTTCGGAACCGCCACCCGCGAGACCGGAAGGGCCTCGGCTGACCGGCCGCGACCTGCGGGAAGGGTGGCGGTTCATCCTCACCCATCCGTTGCTGCGTCCCCTTTTCGTCAACACGATCGTGGTCAACGGCCTGATCATGGCGACCGCGCCGCTGATGGCCGTCCTGATGCTCGGGCAGCTCGGTTTCGCGCCTTGGGAGTACGCGATGGCCTTCGCCGTGCCCTGCCTCGGCGGGTTGATCGGATCGAGACTCTCGCCGGGCGTGGTCGCCCGGTACGGCCGCGACAGGGTCCTCTTCGTCGCCGGTTCGCTGCGGATCTGCTGGCCCGTCGGGCTCGTCTTCGTCCAGCCGGGTGTTCCCGGGCTGATCCTGGTCATCGTCGTCGAGCTCTGCCTGATCACCTGCATCGGCGTGTTCAACCCGGTGCTCGCCACCAGGAGGCTCGAAATGGTGCCCCTCGACCGCGCGGCGCGCACGCTGTCGGCGTGGTCAATCGGTGGCAAACTCACCACCGCGGCCCTGACCGCGCTGTGGGGACTGCTCGCCGCGTTCACCGGCCCGCGTGCCGCGGTCGGCGTCGCCGGGGCGCTCATGCTCGCGACGCCGCTCCTTCTCCCCCGAAACCGTCGGAGGGCTGTGCCAGTATCGGCACATGTCGATCAAGAGAGTGGTACCCGACCTCGAGACCAGGTCACTTGAGCAGGCGAAAGCATTCTATACGCGGGTGCTCGGCTTCGAAGTGGTGATGGACCACGGCTGGATCGTGACCCTGGCCGATCCGGATCGGCCGGAGGTGCAGCTGAGTCTCATGACCCATGACGAGACGGCGCCCGTCGTCCCGGCCGTCTCGATCCAGGTGGACGACGTCGACGCGGCGTACGAGGAAGCGAAGGCGTCCGGTGCCGAGATCGTGCACGAACTGACCGACGAGCCGTGGGGCGTGCGGCGGTTCTTCGTGCGCGATCCCAACGGTCACGTGGTCAACGTCCTGGCGCATCGCTGAAGTCATTTCATCAGAATTTCATGACGCGTCCCTAACGTTCGAACACGCACCGTAGTCGAACGAAGGGAACGATGAATGTGAAGAAACTCAGGGGGGTCCTGGCGGCGGCCGCGTTGGCCACCGGCCTGATCGGCGCGGTCGTGCCGACGGCCCAGGCGGCGACGGCCGACCAGGCGCGCTACTACATCCTCATCGGCGGCACCTGCGACGGGGCCGCGACCGTCTACAACGACGCCTGGTTGCGGGGCGGGATCCGGAAGGTGGTCCACTACCCGGCAGGGGCCGCCGGAGCACCGAACTGCGACCAGACACCGATGGACCAGAGCGTCGCGCGCGGGCACGAAGAAGCCCGCCGTGTCGTTCAGAGCTCCTTCGACGAGAACCCCGGCGCGGAGTTCACCGTCGTCGGCTACTCGCAGGGCGCGCTGGTCGCGAACCTGGTGCTGAACGACATCGCCGACGGGAAACTGGCCGTGGACAGGTCGCGGTTCAGGGCGAAGATCTTCGCCGACCCGATGCAGCCCGTCGGTCCGCCGGGACGCGGGATCAGCGCGGTGCTCCCGCCGGGCACCGGTGCGCCGTCGCCGTTCGGCGGCTACGTGTCGTTCGGGCCCGGTCGCACCGACTTCGGCGGTATCCCGTTCATCCGCTACTGCATCGAGACCGACGGCGTCTGCCACTTCGACACCATCGAAGCGCCGGGCGGATACTTCGCCCAGCACCAGTGTTACCAGTGGGCCCGGCCGACCGATCGCCGCTCGATCATGGAGGACACGATCGCGGACGGCGTGTACACCAATGGTTCGCACGCGTTGCCGCGGCAGAACTGCCGTCCGCCGTGGCCGGTGGCGTGACCGGTTGAAGACGGCTGCCGCCCGGCGCCCGATCGCCGGGTGACAGCGGTTCGGGCGATGGCCCGCCCACAGTGTCGTGGGCGGGCCATCGTCGATCTACCGGGCCCGCTGGCCGGGAACCGGTTTTCCGCGGGTTCGCCGGGAACCGAGCGGAGATCGACCATGTTCCGGCGGTGTTCGCCTCAACCCTCGACAGAGGTCACTGCGTCACTTGCAGAACGCGGTGTCCACAGTGGCCATGACCGCCTTGGAACCCTTCTCCGCGTCGCCGAAGGTTCCCGGCATCGCGGTCACCGCGAGCCCGACGGTCCGGCCGTCTTCCGTGGCCCCACCGCGGGTTTCGAATCCGTGGATGTCCCCGCCGTGTCCCCAGTACACGCCGCCGCAGCTGAGCGGATTGCTCATCAGGCCGAGACCGTATTTCGTTCCCGGGAACAGGGGCGCGTCGACCGTCTTCCGCATTTCGGTCAGTTGCGCGGCGGGCAGCAGCCTGCCTTCGAGCAGTACCCGGAAGAACTCGCCGAGGTCGCTGGGCGTCGAGATCAGCTGCCCGGCGGCGCCGCCCCAGGAAGGGTCCAGCTCGGTCGCGTCGATCACTTCGCCGGTGGCGGCGTTGCCGATGGCGTACCCCTGCGGATGCCGCCCCTGAATGGTCTGATCGCCGACCTGCGGCCAGTAGGTGTGCTTCAGGCCCGCCTTCTTGATCACGCGTTCGGTGATCTGCTCCTGGATCGGGCGTCCGGTCACCTTCTCGATCAGCATGCCCGCCAGCAGATAGCCGGTGTTGCTGTACTCCCATTTGGTGCCGGGAGCGAACTTCGCCGGATGGCTCAACGCCGCGGCGAGCAGTTCGTGGTTCGGGATGTACCGGTGCTGCACCTGCTCGAAGTTCTCCAGCCCGAGGTACTCGGTGTAGTTCGGCAGACCACCGGTGTGCTGCAGCAGATGCCGGACGGTGATCTTGGTGGCGTCGATGCCCTCGCCGCGCACTATCCCGGGAAGGTACTTCTCGATCGGCGCGTCCAGTTCCACCTTGCCCTCGGCCACCAGTTGCAGGACCGCGACCGCCGTGAACGTCTTGGTGTTGCTGCCCGCCCGGACCGTGCCGTCCCGGGGAACCGGCACCCGGCGATCGATCCGGGAGGACCCCGCGACCAGCGACGCCGTACGCCTACCGTCTGTTACGTAGGCGAGTGCCGCCGGGAACTTCTCCTGACGTACCAACGAGTCGAGGCCCTTCTGCAGTTCAGACCCCTTGGCCGGGGCCGCGTCCGCCGCCGTGGTCCACGCGGCGCCCATCAGCCCGGCCACCGTCAGGACCACGACACCCTTGCGTACTGTCATGCGCACTCCTTGCTCGAACGGATCGACACCCTGAGACTCTGCTCGAATCGGACGTGAGGAGCAGGAGTGCGGGCTGCCGAATCCCGGGTAGCGCTGGCGCTACCCATCAACCCCCGCGAATATTTTTTCGGACCAGAATTCGTCCCACCATTGTCCGCGCGGGATGCGGCTGGCTAAGGTCATTTCGGTATGTGGACTAGACCACCCGAGGCCGGGAGGCGACGATGCCCCTCGACGAACAGCAGACCTGGGCAATGCTGCGAGAGCTGGACGAACCCGGCCACTGGGAGGTGCCGCACGACTTCGACGGACCGGCCGAACGGGTTCGATTCGAGCGACTGGCCGAACGACTCGGCCGTCGATTCGGCTGCGTCTGCGAAGTCGACCGTCATGTCCAGGACGCCAGCCACCTCGGCAGGATCGTGATCCCGGCGAAAGCGGCCTCCGCGCAGGACCAGGTGACCGTCACGGTCAGCAATTTCGGCGGCCTCGTCGCGGTGACGCTGGGGAATCCGGGCAGCTACGACGAAGACGAGGAACGGGAGTACTTCCCGGCACGGGTCCGAAGACAGGTCGAAGACGAGCTGGAAGCGCTCGGCTACCTGCCCGTCTCCGAACACCCGTTATGGACCAAGTACACCGGGATAAGCGGCTTCGACGCCCTCTATCCTCCGGACCGGCCGCCGTCGTGGTGGGACCGGTTCTTCGACTACCTCTAGGCGTTGCTCGGCGCGAGCGCGTCGGCGAGTTCCGCCGCGTTCGGCACGCTGACGAGCACCTCGTCGAACGGGAGTCCGGCGACCCCGCGATCGATCTCGATCCGCAGCCCCGGCACACCCCTGCGGGCCGACACCAGCTGGCGAATTCCCGTGCCGAGCCCCCAGTAGCCCACCTTCAGCACTCCGCTGATCAGCACCCCGGCCCGGCCCCCGCGCGTCCGTCGCACGGGTGCTTCGACGCGCTCGACGACCTTGATCGCCGCCCGCGGAACGACCACTTCGTCGCGCCACACGGCCAGCCGCTCCCAGGCCGAGAACCTCACCCGTACTCCGCCTTCGGTGATGTCCATCGTCGCCATCGTGACCGCCTTTCCTCCATAGCCATCTGATGTAGTTGTTATAGCAAGTGTATAGCAGATATCCTTGCCTGGTGTTGCTGACTCTCGACCTCGACAGCGAGGTGCCGATCTACCAGCAGATCCGCGACCGGATCGTCGAAGCCGTCGCCGACGGCGTGCTGGCCGAGGGCAGCGCCCTGCCCTCCACCCGGCAGCTCGGCGCCGATCTCGGGATCAACTTCCACACCGTCAACAAGGCCTATGACCTGCTGCGGACGCAGGGCTTCATCCGCATCAACCGCAAGACCGGCGCGGTCGTCCGGCGTGACGCGTCCTCCGGTCCGGCGGAGGACGGCTACGCGGACGAATGGCAGGAACGGCTTCACACCTTGCTCGCCGAAGCCGTCGCTCTCGGCGTGGGCCCGCGCGAAGTGACCAGCCGGTGCGAGTCCGTGCTGGGCTCCTTCGCCGTGAGCGTCCGGCGATGACCGGACCGCTCTGGCTGAATCTGGCCCTGATCGCGTTCACCGCGGCCGCCTTCGCCTCGGCACCCACGCTGGCGCGGCCGACCCTTCCCTTCGGCGTCCGGGTTCCGGCCCGGCGCACCGGGGCGGCCGTCATCCTGCTCGCGCGCCGCCGCTACAACCGGGGGATCGCGGCAGGTGCGGTTGTCGCCGGCGTCGTCGTCCTCATCGACCGGCTCGCACCCGAAATCGTCCTGGTCGGTCTCTTCGTGGCCTATTCGCTGCTCGGCGGTCTGGCCAGTCGTTCGATCACCGCGGCGAAACGCGAGGAGGGCTGGTACGCCGGGACCCGGCAGGCGGTCACCGCCGACACCTCACTGCGCTCCGACCCAGTCCGTCCACAGTGGATTCTCTTGGCACCGGCGGTGCTGCTGGCCGTAGTCACGGCGGTCCTCGGCTTGTTGAAGGGCACGACGAACTTCTCGATGGTCCTGGCGCAGACCCTGGTCGTCGTGCTGATCCCGCCCCTGACCATCGCGATCTCACGGGCCCGGCCCGAGGTCGACGCCGCACAGCCGTCGGCGTCGGTTTCGCGGTACAGGGAGTACCTGCACGGGGTCCTCAGCCTGCTGTTGATCTCCGCGGGCTGTGTCAACGCGACAATGCTCGTTGTCTCGCTCCAGCTCTGGGGGGTCGTCGAGACGACGGTGCCGACGACGATCGTGGGCTATCTGCCCCTCCTCGCCGCCTTCATCGCGTGGACGGTCTTCTCCATCCGGGCAGGCGACGCCGGGCACCGGTTGTCACCCACCGGCGACGAACCGGAGACCCGGTACGAACAACGCGACGACGATCGCCACTGGCACGCCGCCGGGATGGTTTACCTGAATCGGAACGACCCCGCGCTCCTGGTGCACCGACGGGTCGGGACCTATTGGACGCTCAATCTCGGGCATCCGATCGCCTGGGTCGTCCTCGCCGCGGTCGCCGCGGCCGGGATGCTCACCGCATTCGGTGTCGTGTCCCTCCCGGCGAAGGGCGGCTGACGGTTCCCTGGTCGTGGGTGCGGAACCGTGGCCGTGGTGCCGGACTTCGCGGGAAAGCAGGCGCTCGACGCCTGGCTGTCCGGGCATGACGCGGACTTGACGCTGCAAGGCCCCGATCCGGACAGTCCCCTCCCCTCCTGAACGGTCAGGTCGTCGCGCAAGTACCGGGGGCAGGGACGTGTCTGCCGCGGTGGAGCGTGGTGACCGTCTGGATCACCGGCGGCGGCCGGCCGACGTCCGCGAGCCGCGTCGTCCGCTGCCGAACCTTCTCGAAGACCAGGCCGAGGGCTGATCACCGGGTGTGATCGGCGGTGCCCGGGCCGCTCGTTACCCTGAGGCAATGACGTCGCACAAGACCCCTCAAACGATGAAGCCCGCGACAGCGGCGAAGAAGCTGGGTGTGTACCTGGAGGCCACCCCGGCGGAGTTCCAGGAGGGTGTCGTCTCCCGCGACGAGCTGAACGCGCTGCAGGCCGAACCGCCCGAGTGGCTGCGGGAGCTTCGCCGCAACGGGCCGCACCCGCGGCCGGTCATCGCGGCGAAGCTGGGCATCTCCATCAGCGGCCTGGCGCGCGGCGGGATCACCGACGCCCTCACCACCGAGCAGATCGAAGAGATCAAGACCGCCGCCCCGGATTGGCTGGAGCGGGAACGCGAGACCCACGCCGAAGTCCGCAAGGAAGAGGCGCGAGTCAAGGCCGCCCGCCGCGAGAGCTGACCGCGCCGGAACTCGCCGCGCCGCAGGTGTTGCGAAAGCCACTTCCACAACGTCGAAAGTGACTTCGCAAGTCCGGCCTGTGAGGGGCGACCGCAGGCGCTAACCGCGACGACGGGGCTTGCCACGCTTCCCACCCTTGGGTGCCCCGCGCTGCCCAGGCTGCGGTTTCCGGCCGGCGGTCTGGGGGCGCTTGCTCTTCGCCGGCGCCTTTTTCTCGGGCGTCTGTTTCTCCGGGGCTTGCTGCCGCCCCCGAGTGCTGTTGACGGTCCGGCCGCGGACGATCCCGATGAACTGTTCCATCAGGTCGGAGGTTTCTTCGTCCGGCCAGGACAACGCGACGCCGGATTCGGGCGTGCCGGAGATCGGACGGTAGGTCAGGTCACGCCGGTGGTGCAGCCGCGCGAGCGACTGCGGGACGACCAGGAGCCCGATACCGGCGGCGACCAGCTCGATGGCGTCCGCCGTGGTGACGGGGCGCTCCAGCGCGGGTTTCCCCGGTGGCCGCGCCCAGTCCAGTGTGTCGTCGAGCGGGTGCAACACGACGTCGTCGGCGATGTCGTCGACGGAGACCTCGTCCGCGGCGGCGACCAAGTGGTCCTTGGGGACGACCACGACGGTCGTCTCGGTGTAGAGCGGAATCGCGTGCAGACCCTCGCGATCGATGGGGAGCCTCAGCAGGACGGCGTCCACCTCGCGCTCCCGGACCAGCGCGGCGGCCTCGGCCGCGGTCGTCTGGACGAGTTCGAGCGGGACGTCAAGCGACCGCTCGTTCCAGATCCGGACCCACTTCGAGGGCGTCACGCCGGGGACGTACGCGAGCTTGAAGGAGGCGGGTGTGTCCGGGCCGGTCATGGGCGCAAGGTTACCGGGAGTATCGAAGAAGGGATCCAGGGCCGGTGGTGACGATCTTCGCGGAAGAAGTGGCTTTGGATCATTCGCTCAGTCGGCCGGCCGCTCGTCCGAGACTGAGTGGTGCTCACCGTCTTCCGGAGCCAACCGGCGGTTTCGCGTGACTGGTCGGACGACACGCGTATCTGGATGGACGACACGCGCGCGGCCGGGTTCCGCCCGCGAGTCGTCCGGCTGGACACGTGTGTCGTCCCTCTGATCACGTGTGTCGTCCATCCAGTCACGCGAGACCGCCACCCGCGCACAGGTAGTGCGTACTAGGTACTAGCGGTCCTTCCTCTCGAGATCCGCTACGGAATCCAGGCCGCGGAGACCGCCCAGCTGACGTCCTGGTCGTACGAGACCGGGTTGTCGAACGGGTGGCCCCCACCGCTGGCGGCGACGTAGACGTACTCGGCGTAGTGCCGCATATTCGTGCCAAGTTCGTTGACCGAAGCCAACCGGACGCCGCCGGTCCCGGGCTGGGCGCAGAACGTCGCGTCCTTCCGGAACAGATCGGTGTTGTCGTTTCCGCCCAGCCGTACCCGGAAGTCCGCGTGCCGCAGGAACTGGCCCGGATAGTTGCGCGCCTCCAGCGAGTAACACGACGGATCCGCGAGTCCGCGCCGCACGACGAAAGTCGCGTCCGCCTTCAGCAGTGCCGCACTCGACGCGTTCACCACGTCCGTCCGCGCGAGACCGTCACGGTGCCGCAGGAAGCGGTCGGTGAAGCCGGGTGTGGTCACCTTGAACGATCGCGCCTGGTCCAGCGGCAGATCGACGCCGCTGCGCCAGAGCGGGACCGAAGCCGCCCACGTCGTGTCCGCCGCGAAGCTCGACGGGGTGTCCCACGGATTCGCCCCACCGCTGCGCGCGAGATAGACGGTCTCGGCGTAGTGACGGAGGTAGGCGCCACGCTGATTGAACGACTCCAGCGCCGTGCCGCCGGCGCCTTCCCTCGCGCAGAAGGTCGCGTCCCCGGCGAACAGGGCCGATCCGTCGTTCGGGTCCTTGCGGATCCGCGAAGACGAATGCCGCAGGAAGTGCCCGGGGTAGTTCCGCGATTCGAACGACAGGCACGACGCGTCGGCCAGCCCCTGCCGGGCCCAGAAGGTCGCGTCCTTCTTGGCGAGGTCCGCGCTGCCTTCGCCCAGGACATCGGTCCGGACGAAGTCGTCCTGGTGCCGCAGATAGCGATCCGTGTACCCGGCCGTGGTGACCCGCAACGACACGAGTTCGCCCCTGCCCACCTCGGTGCCCTTGGCGATGGCGAGCACCTTCTGGTTGATCTCGCGCACCCGCGCCTCGGTCATCTTCAGCACGCGTCGGTCGTAGGTGTAGAAGCCGTTCACCTCGTTCTCGACGTCGTACGGCTCGGTGTAGACCGAGGCCGAAAGTCCGCGGCCGTGCACGAACCGCCCGACCTGTTTGGTGATCTCGACGTACCGGTTCGTCAGCGACGTCTCGTCCGGGTACAGCGCGCCGTACGCGAAACCCTTGCCCGGCTCCCATTCGTGACCGGTCACCTGCCTGCCGAGGCCGCCGTACTCCCCCAGCACCGCGATCCGCCGCGCGTCCGGCCGTCGCGTCCCGGTCGAGACCTGGTACGCGTGGTCGTCGATCACGTCACCGTTGCCCGGATCCGGATCGGACACGCAGCAGTTGGACCCGGAGTTGTGGTTGATCAACCGTGTGTCATCGATCGAGCGGATCAGATCCACGATGCGCTCGGCGTCGTATTCTCCCCAGCCTTCGTTGAACGGGACCCACTGCACGATCGAGGTGATGCCCTTGTGCTGCTCGATCATCCGCCGCAGTTCGGATTCGAAGTTCGCGTGACCGTTGGGGACTTCGTCGATCGAGTCGAGCGACGGCATGTCCTGCCAGACCATCAGCCCGAGCCGGTCGGCGTGGTAGAACCACCGCGCGGGTTCGACCTTGATGTGCTTGCGGACCATGTTGAAGCCCAGCGCCTTCTGACGTTCGAGATCGAACCGCAGTGCCTCGTCGGTCGGCGCGGTGTAGCCCCCGTCCGGCCAGTATCCCTGGTCCAGCGTGCCGAGTTGGAAGACGAACTTGCCGTTGAGCAGCGGCCGCAGCACGCCGCCGACCATCGCCTTGCCCAGCGAGCGCATCCCGAAGTAGCCGGTGACGACGTCGCCTCCCGGCAACCGCACGCGCAGGTCGTAGAGGAACGGGTCGTCCGGTGACCACAGTCGCGCGTTCGGCACGGGGATCCGGAGGCGCGAACCCACCGTCCCGCTCGCGGTGCCGACCAGTTGACCGCCCGAAAGGACTTCGGCGGTCGCCTGCTGCCCTGGAGTGCCCTGGACGACAAGGTCGAGCGCGCCACCGGGGACGTCGGGGGTGGTGTCGAGCCGGGTGATGTGCTCGGCCCGGACCGGTTCCAGCCAGACGGTCTGCCAAATGCCCGAAGCCGCCGTGTAGAAGATGCCGCCGGGGGTCTTCCGCTGCTTCCCGACCGGGTACCGGCTGCCGTCGACCGGCGAAGCGACGCCGACGACGATCTCGTTCTCCCCAGCCTTGAGCGCCGGGGTGATGTCGAACGAGAACGCGTCGAAACCGCCGGTGTGGCTCCCGATCGATGTCCCGTTGACCCACACCCTGGTCTCCCAGGTGACGGCGCCGAAGTTGAGCTTCACCCGGCGACCGTCCCAAGTGGACGGAACGGTGAACGTCCGGCGGTAGAACATGTTGTCCTCATGCCGTTTGATCCCCGAAAGCATCGACTCGATCGGGTACGGCACCAGGACGTTCTCGCTCAGCGGCCTGCCGATCGGTGGCGAGTTCAGGTTCGGCGCACCGGTGAAACCCCAGGTCCCGTTGAGGTTGAGCCATTCCGAGCGCACCAGCTGTGGGCGCGGGTACTCGGGCAGCGCGTTCGACGGCGAGACCTGGTCGGTCCACGGGGTGGGCAGCGGGACGGGGGCGGCTCGGGCGACGGGCACGAGTGTCGTCGCGGCGGCCAGCAGACCGGTTACGACGCTCAGAACGCGCGCGGTTCTTCGGTGCATGCGATCTCCCTATCTCCGGGCGGTCGTGCGGGCCAGCGACCGCTGCAGAACAACGACCACCAGCAGGAACGCGCCGCTGACCACCGATTGGTAGTTGCTGTCGAGTGTTCCTATCTGGTTGATTACGTTCTGGATCACCGTTCGGATGCCTACGCCGATGACAGTTCCGAGAATCGTGCCCATTCCGCCGGTCAGGAGGGTGCCCCCGATGACGACGACGGAGATGGCGTCCAGTTCGAGGCCGACCCCGATCACCGTGACGCCGGATTGCAGATAGGCCGCGGTGAGCGCTCCCGCGAGCCCGGAGAGAACGCCGCTCGTCACATAGACGGTGACCTTGGTACGCGCCACCGGCAGTCCCATCAGCTTCGCGGACTGCTCCGAGCCGCCGGTGGCGAACACCGACTGCCCGAACCGGGTCCGCCGCAGCACGAGCCCGCCGACCAGGCACAGCGCGGCCGCGATGAACACCGGGTAGCCGAAGCCGAACATCGTGCCGCGGCCGAGTTCGACGAACGCCTCGCCTTCCGGGATCTTGTACGTCGTCGCGCCCTCGCTGGTGATCGCGAGCAGCAACCCTCGTGCGAACAGCAGGGACGCCAGCGTGACGATGAACGGCGCCATCCCGGTCTTCGCGACGAGAAGCCCGTTGATCAACCCGATGAGCCCGCACACCGCCAGCGGCAGCAGCAGCGCCATGAGGAAACCCCATTGCGACCCGTAGGCGGCGAGGACCCCGCCGAGCGCGTAGACCGAACCCACCGACAGATCGATCCCGCCGGTGATGATCACGAACGTCATCCCGAGCGCGATGATCGCGAGGAACGAGCTCTGCAACGCGATGTCGCGCAGGTTGTCCAAGCTGCCGAAACGCGGGAACAGCAGCCACGCGACGGCCACCATGAGCACCAGCGCGATCGCCGCGCCCTGTTTCTGCAGCACTCCGGTCATCAGCTCGCGCCGGGTGGAGTCCTGAGCGGCCATCGGGGGCGCCGCGGTCATCGGCTGCTCCGTTCCCGTGCGACGTACACCGCGCCGACGATGATCGCGGCCTGGACCATCTGCGCGGTCGAATTCGGCAGATTGTGCTTGATGAGCGTGGCGCGGACGAGCTGCATGAGCAGCACCCCCATCACCGTGCCGAGGATGCGGACGCGGCCGCCGGTCAGCGGGGTGCCGCCGACCACGACCGCGGTGATCGCGGACAGTTCCATCAGCAATCCGGCGTCCGCGGGGTCGCCGGCGCCGAGCCGTGCCGTCGAAAGCACCCCGGCCAGCGCCGCGAGCAGCCCGCAGATCGCGTACACGCCGATGAGAACGCGGTTGACCGGCAGCCCGGCGAGCACACTGGCCCGCCGGTTGCCGCCGATCGCGACCAGCCGCCTGCCGAACGCCGTCTTCCCGACCACCGCCGCCACCAGCACCGCCAGGACGGCCGCGATGAGCACGCTCACCGGGATCCCGAGCACCTCGCCGTTGCCGAGCGCGAGGAACGTCTCGTCGTGCAGCTGGATGAGCTGGCCGTCGGCGAGCACCAGCGCGAGGCCGCGGCCCCCGACCAGTAAGGCGAGTGTCGCCACGATCGGCTGGATCCCGACTCTGGCGACGAGAACACCGTTGAACGCCCCCGCCGCCAACCCCGCGGCGAGGGCGACGGCGACCGCGGGCAGTGTCCCGTAACCGAGATACAGCGGGACGAGCGCGGCCGACAGCGCCATCACCGCGCCCACCGACAGGTCGACGCCCTCGGTGCCGATCACCAGCGCCATCCCGAGCGCGACCACCAACACCGGCGCGGCCTGGATGAGCTGGGTGCGGAAGTTCCCGACGGTCAGGAAGTTCGCCGTGAACGCGATGTTGAACAGCACCAGCGCGACGACGGCGACGTACACGCCGTACTCCTGCAGCCACCGCGCCACCCGGGTCCGGTCGACCGTTTTCGCCGTGTCCGTCATGGAGCTTCCCGGATCCTCTGTTCTCTGCCGGGTGCTAGCCATCCGCGCCTCCCGAAGCGATCGCGGCCAGTACGTGGTCCTGGGTGAGCTGCTCCCCCACCAGTTCCCCGACCACCGCGCCGTCCTTGAGCACGATCAGCCGGTCGGCGCCGTCGAGGAGTTCCTCCATCTCCGACGAGATCAGCAGGACGGCGAGCCCGTCTTTGGCGAGTTCGTCGATCAGTGCCTGCACCTCCGCCTTCGCGCCGACGTCGATGCCCCGGGTCGGCTCGTCGAGCAGCAGCACTTTCGGTTCGGTGCACAGCCAGCGGGCCAGCAGCACCTTCTGCTGGTTGCCGCCGGAGAGTTCGGCGACCTTCTGATCGAGGCTGGACACCTTGATCCGGAGGCGTTTCACGAACGTGTCGACGATCCTGTCCTGCCGGGCACGGCTCACCAGGCCGAAGCGGGACAACTTCGGCAGCGCGGCGAGCACGATGTTCTCCCGCACCGAAAGATGCGGGATGATCCCTTCGGTCTTGCGGTCCTCGGCGAGCATGCTGATGCCCGCGCGCATCGCGGCCGCCACGTTCCCTTGCGGCACTTGCCTTCCCCCGACGAGAACGGTGCCACCGGACAACGGCAGATCGCCGACGATCGCCCGCGCGGTCTCGGTCCTTCCGGAGCCGAGCAGCCCGGCGAGGCCGACGATCTCGCCGGGTTTGATCTCCACCGAGACCCCGCCCAGCCGGTTGCCGCTGGTGAGCTTCTCCGCGCGCAGCACCGGTTCCCGTCCCGCCTCGTGGTCGCCCTCGAACGCCGTCGCCCCGTGCGAGCGGATGTCGCCGACACTGCGGCCGAGCATCATCGACACCAGTTCCAGCCGCGGCAGGTCCGCGAGCGGTCCGGTGTGGATCCGCTTGCCGTCCCGCAGCACCGTCACGCGGTCGCAGATCCGGTAGAGCTCGTCCATCCGGTGACTGACGTACACGATCGCGATCCCGCGTTCGTGCAACCTGCCGATGACCTCGAACAGCGTCTCGACCTCGCGCGGTTCCAGCGAAGAGGTCGGCTCGTCCATGATCACGACGTCGGCGTCGACCGACACCGCGCGGGCCAGTGCGACCATCTGCTGTGCGCCGACACCGAGTGTCCCGAGTGGACGGCGGACGTCGGCGTCGATGCCGTAGTCCTTCAGCAGCGCCGCCGCGCCGGCGTTCATCCGCGCCCAGTCCACCAGCCCGAACCGCTTCCTCGGCTCGCGGCCGAGGTACACGTTGCTCGCCACGCTCATCAGCGGGATGAGGTTGACCTCCTGGTAGATCGTGGAGATCACGCCCCGTGCGTGGATCACGCCGGAGTCCGGCCGGTGCACGCCGGTGAGCACTTTGATCAGCGTCGATTTGCCGGCGCCGTTCTCACCCACCAGCGCGTGCACCTCGCCCGGCCGCAGCGCGAACGACACGTCGTCGAGCGCGTGCACCCCGGCGAACGTCTTCGTCACGCCTTCGACCTCGAGAACCGGTTCCATCGTCAGTACGCGTTCCCGAGCTTCTGCGCCGCGTTGGCCGAGTCGTACTGGTCGTCGGAGATCACCACGGTCGGCGGGATCTCCTTGCCCGCGGCGAAATCCTGCAACGTGGAGAAGGCGAGCGGGCCGAAGCGCGGGTTGGACTCGATCACCGCGTTGTAGCTGCCGTCGGCGATGAGCCGGACCGCGTTGCGGGTGCCGTCGATCGAGACGATCTTGACGTCCTTGCCCGGCGTCTTGCCCGCGGCCTTGAGCGCGGTGACCGCGCCGATGCCCATCTCGTCGTTCTCGGCGTAGACGGCGGTGATCTCGGGGTTGCTCTGGATGAGCTGCTCCATGACCGCCTGGCCCTTGGACCGGTCGAACTCACCGGTCTGCTCGGCGACGATCCGGATACCCGCGGTCGAGGCGATCTCGTCCTTGAAACCCTTGGTGCGGTCGGTGGTCACGTTGTTACCGGACGCGCCGAGCAGGATCGCGACCTTGCCGGTGCCGCCGGTGGCCTTCACCATCTCCTGCGCCGCCCGCTTACCCTGCTCGACGAAGTTGGAGCCGATGAAGGTCAGGTAGTCGGAGCACCGCTGCGAGGTCACCTTGCGGTCGATCGTGATGACCGGGACCTTCTTGGCCTTCGCCGCGTCAAGTGCGGGCTGAAGACCGTCGGAGTTCAGCGGGGCGACGATGAGCAGTTGCGCGCCCCTGTCCAGCAACGATTTGATGTCGCTGACCTGCTTGTTGAGATCGCTCTGCGCGTTGGTGACCAGGAGTTTGTCCGCCGGGACACCGAGTTTCGTCGCTTCGTCCTTGATGGACTGCGTTTCGGCGATCCGGAACGGGTTCGCCTCCTTCTCCGACTGGGAGAAGCCGATGACCGCGTTCTTCACGTCCACCTGCGGATAGCCGATCTTTTCGCGGGCGCATCCCGGCCCCGCGGCCTGGTTCGGCGCCGCCGAAGCGGCCGGTCCCGCCCCCGACGGGGCGGATTGCTGGTTCTCGCGGCTGGTGCAGGCCGGCAGCGCGAGCGCGAGGCCGGTCACCAGGAGCAGGGTGCGGCGGATGGGCAGGGACATCGATCGCTCCTCGGGGAAGTCGAGCACAGGGTCGCGGTGACCCATGTCACTCATTAGGACGGTGCCAGATTTACATCGTTGGTACAACGTTGTAAATCCGTCGTTCGCGCGGTTAGGCTGTGCCAGATCTGTGCCGGGGCACTGCAGAGAGGAGCGAGGGTGGCCACGCTCAAGGACGTCGCGAAGCTTGCGGGCGTCTCGGTCAAGACCGTGTCGAACGTGGTCAACGGCTACGACTTCGTCAAGCCGGAGAACCGCAAGCGCGTCGAGGAGGCACTGGCCTCGACCGGCTACCGGCCCAATCTCGGTGCCCGCAACCTCCGTCGCGGCCGCACCGGGTTCCTCGGGCTGATGCTGCCCGAATTGAGCATCCCGTACTTCGGCGAACTGGCGGGCCTGGTGCTGCAGGCGGCGCAGGAACACGAGTGGAACGTCCTCATCGAGCAGACGCTCGGCACCAGGGAGCGCGAGCGCAACGCCCTGTCCGCGCTGGGGCCGCATCTGATCGACGGCGCGATCATCAGTCCGGAAGCGTTGCACACCAACGATTTCGAGGACCTGGCGCCGGGTGTACCGCTGGTGATGCTCGGCGAGCACGTCGTCGACGTCCCGATAGACCACGTCGGCATCGACAACGTCCAGGCCGCCCGCATCGCCGTGCGGCACCTGAGCTCACTCGGCCGCCGCCGGATCGCCGCGATCGGCGCGCATCCGCAGCGCCACACGGCCGCGCAACGGCTGGAGGGCTACCACTCCGCGCTCCAGGAGGCCGGGCTCGCGCCCATTCCGGAACTGGTCCTGCCCGCTCTGCGCTACCACCGTGCCAACGGCGCCGAGGCGATGGCACATCTCCTCGCACTGCCGGAGCCGCCCGACGCTGTTTTCTGCTTCAACGACCTCCTCGCCATCGGTGCCCTTCGAGCCGCGGCCGAACGCGGCGTGCAGGTGCCGTCGGACATGGCGATCGTCGGTTTCGACAACAACGAGGAGAGCGCGTACAGCCTGCCCTCGCTGACGACGATCGCGCCGGACAAGGCGGCGATCGCGCGGGCCGCGGTCGATCTGCTACGTCGGCGTATCGCGGGCGGGAGCGACCTCGAACCGGAGGACGTCCAGACGCCGTTCTCGCTGGAGATCCGGCACAGCACCATCACCTGACCCGCGTTTAGTCCTCTGGATGCGGTGTTTGCGTGCGCAAGGACCGCATCCAGAGGACTAAACGCGGGGGTCGCTTGCGATGGCCACGTGAGGTCGAGCATTGTGTGTCCGTGAACCGGGCCCTGGCCGTGCTGACCCTCGTCGCGTATGTGACGTTGCCCCTCGGCTCGGTTAAGTACGAGACGCTCGTGCTTCCGACACTCGTCGCCGGGCTGGTCTACGCGGCGATCGCGGTCATCGGCTTCCCGTGGGTGCAGAAACGCGGGCGGGCGTGGGCGATCGTGTATGTCTGCGTTCAGTTACCACTCGGCTTCACGCTGTTCTCGCTTTCGGGCGCCGCCGTCGGGTCCGTCCTGCTTCTCGTGGTCCTTGTCAGCCATACCGTGTTGCTGCTTCCGCTGCCCGTGGCTTTCGGGGTGGCGGTGCTGATCCCGCTGATCCACCTGCCGATGGCGCCGATGGACGGTCTCCGTGAGGGGCTCGGGACCCTGGCGGTCATGATCTTCGCGGCCGTGGTCACCGAACTCGTCGTCCGGGAGAAGCGGGCGCGGGAGGAGTTGGCCGAGGCCCACGAACGTCTTCGCGGCCAAGCCGCACAGGCCGAACAGCTCGCGACGATCCAGGAGCGCAACCGGCTCGCGCGCGACATCCACGACGGGCTCGGGCATCACCTCACGGTCGTCCAGATGATGCTGCAGGCCGCCCGCGCGGTGATCGGCACCGGGGACACGGAACGGGCCGACGGGATGCTCGCCAAGGCACAGGACCAGTCGCGGGAGGCGCTGGCAGAGGTTCGCCGTTCGGTCTCCGCGCTCCGGGAGCCCCGCTCCGAACCGCTCACGGAAGCGTTGCGGGCACTGACGGACGAGGCTTCCGCGGCCGGCGTCCGGACCGGATTCGAAATCAAGGGCGCGGCGCGGGAAACCCGTGCCGAGGTGGAGGAGTCGCTGTTCCGGGCGGCTCAGGAGGGTTTGACCAACGTGCACAAGCACGCGCGCGCCAAGGCCGCGACCGTGGTGCTCGACTACGCCGAAGCCGATCGAGTCCGGCTCGAGGTCCGCGACGACGGTCTCGGGTTCACCGGGGATTCCCCGCCGGACAAGGGTTTCGGCCTCGTGGGGCTCCGCGAGCGGGTCGCCGGGCTTGGTGGCAGGGTCTCGGTCGACTCCGCGGACGGGCACGGCCTGACGCTCACCGTGGAGGTGCCGGGATGAGCGTCCGCGTGCTGATCGTCGACGACCAGGGGTTGTTCCGCGAAGCGTTGGCGACCCTGCTGGAGGTCCAGCCGGGAATCGAAGTCGTCGGCGAGGCGGCCGACGGCGAGCAGGCTGTCCGGCTCTGCGCCGAACTCCGCCCCGACGTCGCGCTGATGGATCTGCGGATGCCGGTGCTGGACGGGATCGCGGCCACCGCCCGGCTCCAGTCCGAGCAGCCCGGTGTACGTGTGCTGGCGCTGACCACCTTCGACGACGACGAGGACGTGTTCGCCGCGCTCCGGGCGGGCGCCGTCGGCTATCTGCTCAAGGACGTTTCGTCGACGCGGCTGGTCGAAGCGCTGGTCGCGGCCAAGCGGGGCGAGTCGGTGCTGCAGCCGTCGGTCGCGGCGAAGCTCGTCGCCAGGGTGGCGCGGCTGCCCGCCGAGACACCGCGGGCACGGCCATTGGTGACCCCGCTTTCCGAACGGGAGCTGGAGGTGGTCCGGCTTCTCGCGGACGGCCGCAGTAACCGGGAGATCGCCAGGACGCTGTTCCTCGCCGAGGGAACGGTGAAGAACCTCGTGACGAGTGTCCTGTCCAAGCTCCAGGTGCGGGACCGGACCCAGGCCGCTCTGCGCGCGAGGGAACTCGGCCTGTTCTGAACGGTCACATGACCTCCCGCATGACTTCCGGCACCTGCCTTCGTGCCCCGCCGTGGCCGAACATTGCTCCCGTCGCACCGATCGAGGGAGCCGGAAATGCACCACACGACAGAACCCAAGACCCGCAAGCAAGCCATCCTGCACTTCACCCGCCACGCCGTGGAGATGCTTCTCGCGATGGTGGCCGGGATGATCGTCCTCGAACCGGTCTGGTCGTTCCTGTGGCCGGGCCTCGCCGGGAACGTGACCGCGAGCGCGCTGGTGATGGCGACGAACATGTCGCTCGGCATGGCGCTGTGGATGCGGATCCGGCGCCACGGGTGGGCGTCGATCGCGGAAATGTCGGCCGCGATGTACGTGCCCTACCTGCTGTTCTTGCCGTTCTACTGGACCGGTCTGATCTCCGGGTCGACGTTGATGACGGCCGGGCACGTGCTGATGGTGCCCGCGATGCTCGCCGCTATGTTCCGCCGTCGCGCCGAGTACGGGGCCTGACCATGCGCACTGTCCTCCGGGTGACGCTGACCGTGCTGGCGTTCACCGTCGCAGCGCTGGCCCTGCCGGTCACACTGGGCGCGGTCACCCTCAGCGCCGGCTTTGAAAACCGCTACGCACAAAGAACCGACGGGGTCTCGCCGCAACCAGTACGCCGGGCGCACGATCCCGCCAAGCCGACCGCGGTGGTCGTCGTGGGGAACGAAGGCGCCGTCGTCTCCGACACGCTCGTCCCCTACGAGATCCTGGCCGCGACCGGTGCGTTCAACGTCTACACCGTCGCGCCGGTGGCCAGGCCGGTCACCCTGACCGGCGGACTCGACCTGATCCCCGACCTGGGTTTCGCCGATCTCGGCAAGCTGATCCCTACCGCTCCGGACGTCGTGGTGGTGCCCGCGTTGCCGGACCTCGGCGAGCCGACCACGCGACCGGTGACCGACTGGCTGAAGCGGCAGGCGTCACGGGGCGCGCTGCTCATGAGTGTCTGCAACGGTTCGGGCGTCCTCGCCTCGGCCGGGCTCCTCGACGGACGGAAGGCCACCGCGCATTGGCTCCGCATCGGCGGCTTCGATGACGAATTCCCCGCCGTGGACTGGATTCGCGGCACCCGCTACGTCGACGACGGGAACATCGTGACCACGGCCGGGATCCTTTCAGGGATCGACGGGGCACTCCGGATCGCCGAGCGGTTCGCCGGCGTCGAAGCCGCGCGGAAGACAGCCGAAGCCGTCGGCTGGCCCCACTACTCCCCCGGTTCCAGCCCGCCGATGGCCCAGAACACCTTCGAAGCGGCGGACACCGTCGTCGGGTTCAACACCGCCTTCCGCTGGGACAAGCCGACGCTGGGTGTGCTGCTGACCAGCGGCATCCGGGAACTGGAACTCGCCGCGGTGTTCGACACCTACGGCCAGTCCCTGGCGGTCGAGACGACGGCGGTCGGTCTCGACGGCACACCGATCCGGTCCCGGCACGGACTGACCTTCGCCCCGCGCGGCACGCCGGTGGCGGGTGACCACGACCGGTTGATCGTGCCAGGCGCTGACGCGGCGGCGAGGCAGGCGGCCGATCGGTACGCCGGGCTCTCACCGGTGTACCTGCACGCCGAGCCCGGGTTCCCGTTCGACGCCGTCCTCGAAGACCTGGTGCGCACCACGGACGCCGCGACCACCCGGTGGACTGCCAGGACGTTGGAGTACCGGACCGAACACCTCGCGCTCGGCGGCGCGGCATGGCCGTGGACGGTCACGCTCCGGCCGATCGGGCTGGCCGTGCTCGGGCTGCTCGCCGCCTTCGGGATCCGCACCCTCTACCGGCGCGGGCCGGGCCCGGTCTCCCGGACGACGCGGTAGCGCGGGTTCGCGCTCACCAGTGACTCGACCTCGCCGGGCAGGCCGTCGAGTGCCGCTTGGATGGCCGCGAGCCGTCCAGCGGTGTCCGACGTCTCCTCGAAATGCCGGTAGTCCGCCTCGCTCGCCCAGCCGACGACGTTGACGACCCGCGTCCCGTCCACGCTCGCGTGGAACCGCGCCGACACGTAACCCGGGTAGAACCGGACCCAGCGGTCCTGGATCTCGGCGAAGGCCTCCACCAGGGCCGCCTGGGTCTCCGGTCCGTCCACGGCGTACTCGATGATCGAGTAGAAACCCTTGTCCTCGCTCATGTTCTCTCCTCGAAACCGTCGGTGAACCCAGGATTCACCCTCGACCTCGGTGGAGATCAAGAGTGACCTGCCCGACACAACGGACATATTGCTCCGGCCGGACCTGGCGGAAAGCGACCCGCTCGGCAAGGATCGCCCGATGCGCGACAGCAAGACGTTCGACCTGATCGCCCGAGGCGGGCTCGTCTGCTACGCGGTCGTGCACCTGCTCGTCGCATGGCTCGCGGCACAGGTCGCGCTCGGCGACAAGGCGAAGGCGGACAAGGCGGGCGCTCTGCAGATGGTGGTCGCCGAAGGTGGCGCGTGGCTGCTCTGGCTGATCGCGGCCGGGCTGGCCGTGCTGGCGTTGTGGCAGCTCGGCGAGGCGATCACGGGCCACCGGCACGTGAAGGCGCGGCGGCGGACGGTGCGCCGGATCGTCAGCGGGATCGAAGTCGTGCTCTACGGTCTCGTGTCCTACAGCGCGGTGAAGATCGCCATCGCGGGCGCCGACGACGGGCAAGGCTCCCTCGTCGCCGAAATCCTCGCGAAGTCGTACGGACAGGTTCTGGTCGCCGCCGCCGGGGTCGCCGTGGTCGCGGTGGCGGTGTTCCTCGCCCAGCGCGGATTCCGGAAGACCTTCGTGCGTGAACTCGACTTCGGCGGCGCGTCGGGCACGACCCGGACCACGACGATCCGGCTCGGGCAGATCGGCTGGATCGCGCTCTCCGCCGCGTACGGCACCATCGGCGTGCTGACGGTCATCGCCGCGGTCACCTTCGACCCCGCCAAGGCGAGCGGACTCGACGCCGCCTTGAAAACGCTCGTCGCTCAGCCGTACGGCGGTCCGATGCTCCTCACCCTCGCGGCCGGGATCGCCGCTTTCGGCGCCTTCGCGATGCTGGACGCGCGTTTCCGCAAGATCTGATCTGCCCGGCGAACCGACCTGTGGCACCGTGACAGACGTCTGGAGGTCGTGATGACAGGTGTGGTCGGGCGGATCCGCGAGCGCGGCGAGGACGATCGGCAGGCGCGGATCGTCGAAGTGCTGGTGGAGGCCTTCGAAGACCTCATGCGCGCGGACGCCGACGCGTTCCGCCGCAAGTTCCGGAAGATGGCGGCCGCTCCGTTCGCGTTCTACCGGGGTTCGGCGTGCCTGTTCTACGCGGACATGGCGCACGAGAACGATCCGTGGGCGAACGAGAAGACCAGCCGGGTGTGGATCCAGGGCGACCTGCACGCCGAGAACTTCGGCAGCTACATGGATTCGTCCGGAACGCTGGTGTTCGACGTCAACGATTTCGACGAGGCGTACCTGGGGTGTTTCACCTGGGACCTCAAACGGCTGGCCGCCAGTGTCGCGCTGCTGGCGTGGAGCAAGGCGATCTCCGACGACGACATCGAGACTTTGATCGGCACTTATCTGCGCGCCTACGCCAAGCAGGTCCGGGAATACGCCGAGCGCCCCGGCGACGAACTCGTCCGGCTCGAGCTGGCCAGCACCGAAGGCGTCCTTCACGACATCCTGCTCCGGGCGCGGCTCAAGACGCGGATCGACCTGCTCGACGAGCTGACCACGGTGGAGGACTACGACCGCAGATTCCGGCACGGTCCGGGAGTCCGGGTGCTGGAAAAGGCCGAACACGAGATCGCGACCAAGGCCTTCGAGTCCTACTTGGACACGATTCCGGAGAACAAGCGGTTCGGCAGTATCACCTACCGGGTCAAGGACATCGTCGGCCGCACCGGTTTCGGCATCGGGTCGGCCGGGCTGCCCGCGTACAACATCCTCGTCGAAGGCCGGACACAGGCACTCGAGAACGACGTCGTCCTGTCGATGAAACAAGGGAACGTGGCGGCCCCGAGCCGGATCGTGGCCGAAGAGAGCATCCGCGGCTACTTCACCAACGAGGGGCACCGCACCGCCGTGTCCCAGCGCGCGTTGCAGGCGCACGCCGATCCGTGGCTCGGGTACACGGACATCGACGGCACCGGGTTCGTCGTCTCGGAGTTGTCGCCCTATGTCAACGATCTGGACTGGTCGGATCTGACCGAGCCGTCGGAGATGGGGCCGGTGCTCGACTATCTCGGCCGGGCCACCGCGAAGATGCACTGTGTGTCCGATTCGGACTCCGAGCAGTCGCTCGTCGATTTCCAGAGCGAAGAGGCCATCGCCGGGGTCATCGGCGACCGCGAGGACGAGTTCGTCCGCACGCTGACCGAATTCGGGATGGCCTACGCCGAGCAGTCGCGGGAGGACCATCGACTGTTCGTGGACGCCTTCCGCGGCGGGAAGATCCCCGCCGTCCGGCCCGCCGCGCAGGGCTGACCGGACGACGGGGCCGTTATTCGCGGAGGCCGATCGCTTCGATCGGCTTCGACCGCAGCGTCACGCGGGTGGCGAGCCCGAGCGAGACCAGGCCGAGCAGGATCGCCCCGGCGATGACCCCGCCGAAGACGGTCACCGTTCCGGACGGCAGCGGCGTCCCGCGCAGCCCGAGGTTCAACAGCATCAAGGGAATCCCCGCCACCACGGTCCCCAGCAGTGCCGCGACCCCCACCGTCGCCAGTGCTTCGAACCGCATCATCCGGATGACCTGCCGCTTCGTGGTGCCGATCAGGCGCAGGAGCGCGAACTCGCGCGAGCGCTGCGCCGTGCTCATCACCAGCGTGTTGGCCACCGAGATCACGACGTAGCCGAGGATCACGCCGACCGCGACCAGGTTCACGTAGAACTGGGCCTGCTGCTGCCCGCCGGCGGGCGCGGCCACGGCCGATCCCGGTGTCACGACCATACCCGGATAGCGGTTCGCGAGGTCGTTCAGCGCGGCGGTCACGACCGCGGAATCCGCGTCGGGCTGCTCCCGGACCAGCACCGAGTCGTCCATCCGGTCACCGGTGTGCGCCCTGGCCAGCTCGGCGGGGAGCACGTAGCGGCCGAAAGCCTGGTCGCGGGTGTAGGTGGCGACCAGCCGCAGTTTCGCCGGAGCGCCGTCACCGAAGTAGAACTCGACCTCGTCGCCGACCTTCTTCTCGTACCACCCGGCTTCCGCTTCGCTCATCGCCACGGTGTTCCCGGTCAGGTCGGTGATCTTGCCCGACACGACGCCCAGTTCGAGGTTCCCCCGGACCTGCGCGCCGTCCAGTCCTTGTGCCGCATACCGCTCGACGCGCAGGCTTTCCTGGTCCCGCATCGTGTTGATCACCTCGGTGCGCACGACCGGGGTCGCGGCGGCGACACCGGGGATCCGCCGCGCCGCTTCGGCGACCTCAGGCGAGAGCCCACCCGTGCTGCCGGCGAGCACGTGGTTCGCGGTGGTCGACTCGACGGTCTCCTCCTGTCGCGCGGCGGCCGCGGAGGTCTGGCTGTAGAACATCGTCAGCGCGAACGAGACCGCCAGCATCACCGGCGTCACCGCGGCGGCGAGGCGACGCGAGTTGGCCTGGCTGTTCGCGGCGGCCAGGTAGCCGCTGATCCGCGACGTCCGGTTGAGCACCGGTGCGATCAGCCGCGTCATGACGGCGACCACCTTCGGGCTGACCACGGCCAGCCCGATCACGATGATCAGGGACGAACCGCCCGAAGCCGCGAGCCCCGCGTCACCGCGGAGGAAGATCGGGACCATCGATCCGCCGAGACCGGCCACCACCAGCGCGCAGCCGATGACGACGCGCACGCGCCCGAGTTCACGCCGCTCCACCGCGGCCTCGCCGAGCGCCTCCACCGGGCGGATCGACGACGGACGCCGCGAAGCCGACCAGGCGGCCAGGCGTGCCGTGCCGAGACCGAGTGCCAGCGCGGCGACGAGCGGGATCGGGCTGATCGCCAGTTCGAAGTCCGGTGGGATCACCCCGACGGCCCCGAACGCGTTCCTCAGCCCGAACCCCACCGCCACGCCGAGGCCGCTGCCCAGCACGCCGGCGACCACCGCGACCAGCATCGTCTCGGCGCCGATGAGCTTGCGGATCTGCTGGGGGGTGGCCGCGATCGCCCGCAGCAACGCGAACTCCCGGCGTCGCTGGTTGATGACCAGAGCCAGGGTGCTGGCCACGACGAACACCGCGATGAGGAGCGCGAAGCCGCCGAACGAGCCCGCGAGCGCCATCAGCAGCATCCGGGTCTGGCTGACGTCCAGGAACTCGACCGTGCTGCGCTCGACCCCGGTCGTCACCGTCACCTGGTCGGTGCCGACCGCGTCACGGATCCGGTCGGCGAGGTCGCCCGGCGTGACGCCCGGGTCCGCCAGCACCCCGATCGCGTGCGCCCGACCGGGTGTCCCGGCCAGTTCGGCCGCCTTCTCCTGCGAGAAGAACACCGCGGACTGCCGGGTGAGTCCGTCACCCGACTTCGGGGCGGCGATACCGGAGACCCGGAACTCCACCGGAGTCGAGCGGATGGCGATCTTCACCCGTTGACCGGCCGCCACGCCACTCCGTGACGCCAGTTCGGCGTCCAGGACCACCTCGTCGGCTCCGGCCGGCGCGTGGCCGTCACGCAGGGAGAACGGCGCCAGCACGGCGGAGTCCCAGTTGTGGCCCAAGGACTGGCCGCCTTCGGGCCCGTTCAGCGCCCGGCCGTCGGCCGTCACCACGTTGGCCGGGAAGCTCTGCTCCGCCACCACACCGCGGACCCCGGGCACCGTCGTGATCGCCCCGGTGAGCGTCACCGGCACCGAAGCCTGCTCGGCGACCTGCTTGCTTTCGAGCGGGCCGGCCTCGGGCGGGTCGACCGTCTGCCGACCGCCCACGACGACCGCCGCGTCGGCGTACCGCTGGGTCGGGACACCGGCCCGCAGACCGGATTCCATCAGGATGCCGCACCCGGCGACCAGCGCCGTCCCGCAGAGGATCGCGACGAACGCGCCGATGAACCCGCTCAAGCGGGTCCTCATCGTCTGCCATGCCAAATCCCACATGACCTCACCACTCCCCGAGGTGGGTCATGCGCTCGGCGACGCGTTCCGGCGTCGGCTGCGAGAGGTGACCCGCCAGCTTGCCGTCGGCGAGGAACAGCACACCGTGCGCGGCCGACGCCGCCACCGGATCATGGGTGACCATCAGCACGGTCTGCCCCATTTCGTCCACAAGGGAGCGGAGCAGGTCGAGCACCTGGCGCGCGGTGCGCGTGTCCAGCGCTCCGGTCGGTTCATCGGCGAGGACGACCTCGGGCCGGGTGATCAGCGCGCGGGCGATCGCCACCCGCTGCTGCTGGCCGCCGGACAGTTCCGACGGGCGGTGTTCGAGCTTCTTCGCGATGCCGACACTCTCGACGATCTGACGCAGCCATTGCGGGTCCGGTTTCTGCCCGGCCAGCCGCATCGGCAAGGTGATGTTCTGCAGCACGTTCAGCGATGGCAACAGGTTGTAGGCCTGGAAGATGAACCCGACGCGGGTCCGCCGCAGCTCGGTGAGCGCTTTCTCACGCATCCGGCTCAGCTCCGTGTCCCCCAGCAGCACCCGGCCCGAGCTCGGTTTGTCCAGTCCTGCCGCGCAGTGCAGAAAGGTGCTCTTGCCCGAACCCGACGGTCCCATCACCGCGGTGAACGTGCCTCTGCGCACCTCGACGGTCACCCCGTTCAACGCCGTGACCGCGCCGTCACCGGATCCGTAGACCTTGCTCACGGATTCCAGCTTCAAGGCGCACGTGCCCCCTGCATTCATTGCTTCCCCTTAACGGTGGTGATCTCTCCCGGCTGAACCTACGGCCGTCAAGGGATGGAAACGATCCCGCGTGAGGGAAGACTCTTGGTAGCGCTGGCACCACCATGCGGCGGTGTCGCTGGCCCGACGGGAACCGGACGCTGGGCGACCGGTTCACCGCGCTGAGCCAGAACTGCGAACGGGTGAACGCCTTCGGGGCGTCACCGTTGCCGGTGAGCGCGAACAGCATCCGCGCCGACGTACAGCGCCGAGTTCAGGCCGGACAGCACCACCCGCAGGATGATCGAGCGCATGACCTTCGCATCCGTCCGCTGGTCGGTCCTCGTCCTTTCGGCGGCCGATGGCGTGCGGACACTGGGGCACGCCGCGTTCTGAACCCCGGGCCCGGATGGGAGACTGTCCGGGTGATCACCCGGCTCCGGTCCTGTTGGTCCGCGATCCGGTACCTGGCGGTCGGCGCGGCTTCTTCGATGTTCGCCTGGTTCGTCCTCGTCGGCATGCTGTTCGTGCTGCTGATGTGCCCGTTCGGCGTCGGTATCCCGGCGGTGCCGCACGCGCTCAAGCTGATCAGGTACCCGGTCAACTTCGAACGCCGTCGCGCCGCGCGCCTGCTCGACGAGCCGATCCCCGAGCCGTACCGGTCCGGGAACCCGGTGACCGACCCGGCCTCGCGACGGGACCTGGGATGGCTCGCCTTCCACGCCGCCACCGGTTTCGTCATCGGCATCTTCGCCATCGCCTTCCCACTCGGCGGGCTCCGCCAGGTGGTCACCGCGTTCATCTGGCCGACGGTGCCCGGCGGAGTGGAAAGCTCGCTCGGCTTCATGGTGACGTCGTGGCCGCTGGCCGCCCTCAGCCTGCTCACCGGTGTGGGCATGATCGCGCTGATGTTCCTCTACCCCCGGTTGGCCCGGTGGCAGGCGTCCATCGCGCGCAAGCTGCTCGCGCCCGCGCCCGGTGTCGTGCTGACCGACCGCGTCGTCGAACTGGCCGCGTCGCGTGCCGCCGCGCTGGAGGCGCACGGCGCCGAACTCCGGCGGTTGGAACGGGATCTGCACGACGGGACGCAGGCGAGGATCGCCGCGGTGGTACTGCAACTGGGGATCGCCGATTCGCTGTTCGACAAGGATCCTCAGCGGGCCAGGGAATTGCTGGGCAAGGCACAGGACACCGCGACCGGCGCGCTGGCCGAACTGCGCAGCGTCGTGCGGAGCATCTACCCGCCGCTGCTGACCGACCGCGGCCTCGACGGCGCTGTCACGGCACTGGCCGATCGCTGCCCCGTTCCGTGCACAGTGGACGTTCTGAGCGACAGCCGCCGTCCCGCCGCGGTGGAGGCGGCCGCCTACTTCGTCGTCGCCGAGATGCTGACCAACATCACCAAGCACTCCGGCGCCGAACACGCCTGGATCACGCTCAACGGCTCCGCCGACACCCTGCTCATCGAAATCCGCGACGACGGTCACGGCGGCGCCGACGAATCCGGCGGCTCCGGCCTGTCCGGGATCCGCAAGCGCGCCGAGGCGTTCGACGGGACCTTGCAGTTGTCCAGCCCCGCCGGTGGGCCGACCGTACTGAAAGTGGAGTTGCCATGCGGGTCGTGATCGTCGAGGACGACGCGCTGCTGCGCGAAGGCCTGGTGATGCTGCTGAACACGTCCGGCATCGACGTCGCCGCGGCGGTGGACGATGTGGACGAGTTCCTCGAACTGGTCACCAAGGACCGGCCCGACGCCGTGATCACCGACGTCCGGCTGCCGCCGACCCACACCGACGAAGGTCTCCGTGCCGCCGTCAAGGCGCGGAAGATGTATCCCGGACTGCCCGTGCTGGTGCTGTCCGCACACGTCGAAACCGGCTACGCGGCGGAACTCCTGGCCGACGGCAAAGGCGCGGTGGGATACCTGCTCAAGGAGCGCGTCGGGAAGGTCGAGAAGTTCCTCGACGCGCTGGACCGGGTCGTCAAGGGCGGGACGGCCATGGATCCCGAGGTGATCACCCAGCTGATGGCGCACCGCCGGGTGACCGATCCTCTCGAAGGGCTGACCGCGCGTGAGCGTGAAGTGCTCGGGCTGATGGCGGAGGGCTACAACAACACGACCATCGCCGAACTGCTGGTGGTGAGCGATGGCGCGGTGCACAAGCACATCCGGAACATCTTCGCGAAACTCGGGTTGCCGGAGGACAGCGGGCATCGCCGGGTACTGGCGGTGCTCGCCTACTTGAGCGGGAAGCGCTGAGCGCGCGTCCGGTGTCGTGCCAGGTCGTCGTTCCGTGAAGACCTCCCCGAAATCCTTCTCCGCTGGTTGGAGTACATGAAGGTCCCCTTGCTTGCGCTAGGCGCGGTGAAGGGGTCCTTCATGTACTTGGGAAGGAGTGCTTCACGCGCACCTGGGGAGACTGGTGGTGCGGCTGTGACAGCAATGGCCGACGCCCGGAAGGCCATTCGAGGACTTGATTGCGGGACCGGCCAACCCGACGCCATGTTTGCCTTACCCCTCAATAACCCTAATCGCCACTTACGACTGTCCGGCGAACGTGTCGCGGGGTAGCGCCAGCACCACCCCGCGACGGGGGTCACTCCCCTGTTCGCCCGTCCCGCCGTTCCCTAACGTCTTTCCCATGAACGACACCAAAAACGCCGGCGGCACGATGGTCACCGCCTCCCTCTGGCTCGTCCTCCTCGTCAGCGCCGCCGCCAACTCGATCGGACAGTTCGCGGGGATGGACTGGACCCTCCGCATGATCGCGGGAGCCGTCTCGGTCGTCTGCATCGTGCTTCTGGTCATCCGTTACGTGGCACGACGCCGAAGCTGACCTTCGGTGTCGCACGCACTCCGTGGTGCAGGTACGGCTCCCCTGTCGGCAACGTGTAGAAGGTGACCGGCATCCAGGTCCGCGCACCCGGCTCACGGCAGACGTAGAGCGAGTCGGTCACCGGGACCAGGTCGAACTCCTGCGTCTTCTCCGGCATGAGTTCGGCCAGCGGTCCCGTGGCGGTCTGCCGGAGCCGAAGTCCGTCCCCTTCGGACAGTACCTCCATCGTCACACCGGCCCGTTCGTAGACACCGACATGCCTCGAACCGTCGACGGTCACCGGTGTCGCGGGCGGCTCCAGCGGCCGCGGCGTCGCCACGTCGGCGAGTTCGGCGAAGATCTCGCGGTACAGCTCCTGGAACAGGTCGCGGGTGTTGCCGCCGTTGGTGAGCAGGGTGACGGCGAGCCCTTGATCGGGCAGCAGTCGCAGGAACGCGGACTGCCCGATCGTGTTGCCGTCGTGGCCGATGACCCGCCGTCCGCTCCAGTCGTCGCGGATCCAGCCGAGACCCCAGGAATCCCCGAGCGAGTGCTTGTCGGGGATGTCGGTCTGCTTCTCGGCCATCGCGGCGACGGACGCCGTGGTCAGGATCCGCTCGCCGGACGGCGTCAGGCCGCCGGTCAGGTGCAGGCGGGCGAATTCGAGCACGTCCTTGGTGGTGGCGGTGATCAAGCCCGCCGGGCCCATGTTCCTCGGCAGGCCCCAGATCGGTGCGGGCCGCGGTTCCTCGTCCTTACCGGCGACGTGACCGACGGCGGCGCGGAACATCAGCGCTTCCTCGGGCAGCGTCACGGTGTGGGTGAGGCCGAGCGGGGTGAACAGTTTCTCCCGCATCGCCGAGTCCCAGGTCTGCCCGGTGAGCTTCTCGATCACCCGGCCCATGAGCACGAAACCCGAGTTGCAGTAGGAGAACGTCTCGCCGAGCGGATGGTTCTGCGCGGCCTGGTCGAGGATCTCGACGTAGTGCTCCAGACAGTCGTCGCCGCGCCCGGTGTCGGTGAAGACGTCTCCGTCGATTCCGCTGGTGTGCGTCAGCAGATGCCGCATGGTCACCTGTTTGGCGACGTCCGGATCGGCCAGCCGCAGTTCGGGGACGACGTCGGAGATCGGTGCGTCCAGGTCGAGGAGCCCTTCGTCGACCAGTCGCATCACCACGGTCGCGGTCCACACCTTGGAGACCGAGCCGATCTGGAACACCGAGTCTTCGGTGACTTCGACGCCGGTCGCCGTGTTGAGTACGCCGTAGGACACGTGGGTCTCCGCGTCGTCCCCGATCCGCGTGATGCCCAGCGCAGCGCCGGGAACGCGATATTTGCGCGCGAGTTCGGCCAGGCGCCGCTGCCAGTGCGCCGCCTCGATCGGCACGCGCGACACCCCGTCCGCCGGAGCCGCGTACTGCTCGACCCATTCGAGGACGCGCCGGTTGAAGTCGAGGCGGTGCGAGGGCGGTCCGTCGAGGATGAACAGATGCGAGGCGCCCGGGTACAGCACCAGCCGCGTCGGGACGCCACGCGCACGCAGGGCGCCGAACCACTGCTCGGCCTGGCCGACCGGGCACCGCTCGTCTTCCGCGCCCTGGATGACCAGGGTCGGCGTCCGCACCTGGTCGACCTTGGCGAACGGTGAGAACTCCGCGTAGTCCCCCGACCGGTCGCCGATCTCACGGACGGCCAGGTAGTGCCCGGCGTCGGAGGTGCCTTCCATACTGTTCAGGTCGCTGACCACGCCACCGGAGACGGCGGCGGCGAAGCGGTTGTCGCGGCTGGTCAGATAGCAGGTCATGAAACCGCCGTAGCTGTACCCCGCCACGGCGAGCCGGTCCGCGTCGGCGATCCCTTCGGCGACCAGGTGGTCGAGCGGTTCGAGGAAGTCTGCGGCGTCGGCGACACCCCAGCCGCCGACGGCGCCCGTGTAGAAATCCTCGCCGTAGCCGTCGCTGCCGCGCGGGTTGAGCAGCAGGACCGCCCAGCCTCGCGCGACGAGCGCCTGATGGTAGAGGTGGATCGAGTCGGCCGCGCCGTTCCAGGCGTTGTGCGGGCCGCCGTGGATGTCGAGCAGCAGCGGCGCGGCCTCCGTCTTGGCGGGGTCACGCAGCAGC
The DNA here is from genome assembly GCF_055588925.1 of Amycolatopsis sp. NPDC041971. Lineage (NCBI taxonomy): Bacteria > Bacillati > Actinomycetota > Actinomycetes > Pseudonocardiales > Pseudonocardiaceae > Amycolatopsis > Amycolatopsis sp. NPDC041971. The sequence continues at coordinate 180,259 of NZ_JBVJCE010000004.1, forward strand.
CAGCCATGGACGACGGTGCCGTCCGCGATGGTGAATTCCCGCTCCTCGTGACGGAAGAGCTCCACCTCGGCGACCGAGGCGCCGTGCTTCGTCCGCACGTCGACGGCGCCGGTGGCCTGATCGACGACGGCGATCTCACCGAACGAGCCCGCCGTGGCAAGGGCCACCACGATCCTCCCGTTCGCGACGTCCATTCCGGACACGACGCGGTCCGCGCCCGCCAACACCGCGCGCGGATTCCCGCCGTCGGTGTCCACTCGGTACAGATGGGTGCAGCCGCGGTCACGGAGACCGAACAGCACTGAACCGCCGTCCGCGGTCAGCTTCGGCAGCGCGCCAGGATAGCCGGCGCCACCGGACATCACATTCCGGTCCAAAGTGGACGTCAGATCGATGGGGTCGTCGCCGTCGAGCGGGACCCGCAGCAGCCCGATGTGGCCGACCTCGGTGTCGACCCGGCCCGCCACCAGGAGCTCGCACCCGTCGGCGGTCCAGGTGACCGTACCCACCATGCCTTCGCCGGAGCCGATCAGCCGCGGCTCGGAAGCCTTCGTGGTCACGTCGAGAACGTAGGCGCCGGAACGGAAAGTCAGGTCCGCGTCAGCGTCCCGTCCGGCCGAGAAGGCCAAGTGCGTGCCATCGGGTGACCAGGCGGGATCGCCCGCGTGCCAATCGCCGGAGGTGACCTGCCGGACCTCACGCGTGGCGACGTCGAGGACGTGCAGATGCTTGCGGATGGTCTTGATCAGCCCGGCGCCGTCGGCCTTGAAGTCGAGCCGGTCCGCCACCACCGGGGCGTTCGGCGCGGGCTCCCCGCCCGCCAGGTCGGTCGCGGCCGAGAACGCGATTTTGCCGCCATCCGGGCTCCAGACCGGGGCACCCGCCCCGAGCGGGAGTTCGGTGATCCGTTCGGCCTCTCCACCCGACGTCGGCAGGAACCACACCTGCGGCGGGCCGTCTTCGGCACGGAGGAACGCGATCCGCGTGCCGTCCGGCGCCCACGCCGGCGCCAGGTCGGCGGTTCCGCGCGTGAGCTGCCGTGCTTCGCCACCGGTCGCGCCGACCTCCCAGAGCGTGTGCTCGTTCCGGTCCTCGTCGCGGTCCGCGGTACGCAGGACGTAGACGATCCGATCGCCGTCCGGTGAGAGCGCGGGCTGACTGGGGACGACGATTCCGTACAGGTCTTCGAGACCGAGACGTCGGGTCATGATGCGGTCGCTCCTCGGGGGATCGTGAGCCGGCGGCTCTCGTTTTCGCTGAAGTGGCAGGCCGCCGAGTGACGTCGGTGTGCCGCGTCTTCGGTGGGATCCGCCTGGAGGCAGAGTTCTCGGTCGGCGCGGACGAGCGGGCCGACCGGGCAGCGGGTGTGGTAGCGGCATCCGGCCGGCGGGTGATGCGGGTCGGCGGGCTCGGTGTCGGCGGTCGCCTCGTCCGCGCCGGTGTCCAACAGCGACGTGTGCGCGGAAGGCGCCGCGGCGAGCAGGTCACGGGTGTACGGATGCTGAGGATCGCCGAGCACCTGCTCGGCCGGGCCGACCTCGACGATCCGGCCGAGGTACATCACGGCGACGATGTCGCTGAGATAGCGGATCACCGCGAGGTTGTGCGAAATGAACAGCATCGACAGGCCCAGCCGCCGTTGCACGGACCGGACGAGGTTGAGCACCGCGCCCTGCACCGAGACGTCGAGCGCGGAGGTGATCTCGTCGGCGATCAGCACGTCGGGCCGCCCGGCCAGTGCACGGGCGAGCGCCACCCGCTGGCGCTGACCGCCGGAAAGCTGCCCTGGCAGGTGGCCCGCGCGTTCCGGATCGAGGTTGACCAGCTCCAGCAGCCGGGCCACCTCCTCCCGGCGAGCCGCGCGACCGGGGAGTACGCCACGCGGAATCGCCTCGGTGATCGACTCTCCGATGCTCATCCGAGGGTCCAAAGAGGAATACGGATCCTGGAACACCATCTGCAGCGGAGGGCGCCGGGGCAGCTTCCGGACGTCGACACCACCCAGGAGAACGCGTCCCTCGCTGATCGGCGAGAGCCCGACGGCGGCACGGGCCAGCGTCGACTTCCCCGAACCCGATTCGCCGACGAGTCCGACGACCTGTCCGGAAGGGACGGTCAGCCCGACCCGGTCGACGGCGGTGAGTCCACGCCGCCCGCCGTACCGCACGCTCACCGTGTCGAAGACGAGATCGCTCATTCCGCACCTCCGGCGGTCACGGTTTCCTTGGCGGGCACAGAAAGCGGCGCCGGGTACCAGCACGCGACGCGATGTCCGGGTTCCACGCGTTCCAGCACCGGGTCTTCGAGACGGCACCGGTCGGTCACCGCGGGACACCGATCGGCGAAGGCGCAGCCGTCGGGCACACGATCCGGTTCCGGCGGACGGCCGGGGATCACCGCGAGCGGCGCGTCACGATCGGTCTCGAGGTCGAGTGTCGCGGCCAGCAGCGCCCGCGTGTACGGATGCCGCGGTCTCCCGGCCGACGGCAGATCCTCCACCACCCGGCCCGCGTACATCACCAGCATCCGCTCACACGTCTGCGAAACGACCGCGATGTCATGGCTGATCAGGATGATCGCCGTGTCCCGTTCGGTCCTGGTGCGCGCCAGCAGCCGCAGCAACTGCCGCTGCACGGTGACGTCCAGCGCCGTGGTCGGTTCGTCGGCGATGATCAGCTTCGGATCGCCCATCAGGCCCATGCCGATCATCGCACGCTGCCGCATACCGCCGGAGAACTCGTGCGGGTACTGCCGCGCACGCCGTTCTGCCGCCGGGATCCGCACCGCGCGCAACCGGTCCACGGCTCGTTCGAAGGCCTTGGCGCGTGGGAGTCCCTGATGCTGTTCGGCGACCTCGGCCAGCTGGCGGCCGATCCGCTTGGTCGGGTTGAAGGAGGTCATCGGATCCTGGAACACCATCGCCAACGACGTGCCGAGCAGACCGCGCAACTCCCGTTGCGGCGTCGTCAGCAGGGGTTTCCCGGCGAATTCGAGCCGGTCCGCGGTGACCACGGCCGGCGTTTCGACCAGCCGTGACACCGCCAGGCCGGTCAGGCTCTTCCCCGAACCCGATTCGCCGACGACGCCGATCGCCTCTCCCGCGCGGACGGTGAAGCTCACCCCGCGCACGGGAACGGTCCAACCCGACGGACGCGGGAACGCCACTTGGAGGTTCTCCACCACCAGCACGGCACCGTCGTCGCGCTCGACGGATTCCCGTGCCGGGGAGACCGGCCGTGGCGCGAGTTCGCGCAGCCCGGTCCGAACACCGATCACGCCGGCCACGGTCTCGCCGACCAGGTTGAAGGCGAGCCCGGCCAGCACCACCGCGACACCGGGCGCGAGCGCGGCCGCCGGGTTGACGTAGATCCCGTTGAGCCCTTCGCCGAGCAGCCGTCCCCAGTCGTAATCCGGTGCCTGCACACCGATGCCGAGGAACGACAACCCGGAGAACGCCAGCAACGAGGCGCCCGCGCCGATGGTCGCGTTCACCACCAGCGGTTCACCGATATTGGGCAGGATGTGCCGCACCAGCAACCGGATCCGGCCGACGCCGGAGATCCGCGCGGCGGACACGAAGTCCTGGCCCGCCACGGAGGCCGACAGCGTCTGTGCCAGCCGCGCGAAGGCCGGGGCCAGCGCGAAACCGACCGCCAGCACGGCGCCGTGGGTGCCGACCCCGAAGATGACCGAGAAGAACAGCACGAGCAGCAGCCCGGGGAACGCGACCGCGATGTTCACCGCCGAGGTGACCAGCCGGGCGGCCGGCCGAGGCAACAGCGAAGGCAAGGTGCCGAGGAGGAGCCCGGTCACCACCCCGATCACCGTCGCGAGCAGCGCCAGCAGCACCGAAAGCCGGGTCGCCACCAGAACACGGAAGAGGATGTCGCGCCCGAGATCGTCGGTGCCCAGCCAATGCGCGGCGGACGGGCCTTGGCCGATCGCGTCCGTGTCGATCGCGAAGGCGTTGTCGTGCCACAGGATCGGGGCCAGCACCGCGAGCGCGATCACGATCAGCAGGAGGGTCGCCGCGAACCCGCCCACCGGGGTGCGCAGGGCCGCGGCCCATTTCGCTCCGCGTCGATTCGCCATCTCAGTTCTCCCGGATCGTCGAACGCGGGTCGAGGACGGCCAGCAGCACGTCCACCGTCAGATTCACCAGCAGGACTCCGATGCCGTAGACGAGCACGATGCCCTGCACCAGTGGATAGTCCTTCTGCAGGATCGACTGCGCGATGGTGGAACCGAGACCTGGCCAGGCGAACACGTTCTCCACCAACACCGTCCCGGCGACCATCCCGGTCAGCATCAGCCCGCCCATGGTCAGCGTCGCGGTCAGCGCGTTCGGCAGCGCGTGCCGCAGGTACACCAGCCGCGCGGGGAGCCGTTTCGCCCGCGCGGTGCGGATGAAGTCGTGGCCCAGCACGGAAAGCGTCTCCACCCGGACGATGCGGGAAAGCACCGAGGCCGGGCCGAGCGCCAGCGCGATCACCGGGAGCACGAGCGAACCCGCGCCCTCGCTCCCGGCCACCGGGAACCAGCCGAGCCGGACCGCGAAGAACGCGACCAGCGCGACGGCGAGCAGGAACTCCGGAATGGCCGCGAGCAGCACGGTCGTCGAGGTGAACACCAGCTCACTGCCCCGCCGCCGTCCACCGCGGGTCAGCACGGCGAACAGGAGGCCCAGCGGGATCGCCACCGCGATGACCACCGCGAAGGCGGGCAACGCCAACTGGAGGGTGGCGGGCAGCCGATCACCGATCACCTCGGAGACCGGCTGCCCGCTCGTCATCGACGTCCCGAAGTCACCGGTGACCACTCCGCCGAGGTAATGGACGTACTGCAGCCACAGCGGATCGTCGAGGCCGAGGGCCGCCCGCCGCGCGTTCACCAGCTCGACCGGCGCGGTCAGCCCGAGTGCCGCCCGGACCGGGTCGCCGGGAATCAGCTGGATCATCAGGAACGCCGTGGTGATCAAGACCCACAGCGAGACCGCGAACCGGCCGAGGCGACGCATGGCGAACGACAGCCAGGGGCTGCCGCGCAGTCCGGACGGGGCGACCGCGACCGCCATCAGCCGTACATCCGGATCGACGACGGCTCGACCGAGCCGAACCGGACCTTGAATCGCGCGTCGCTGCCGAAGGTCGGGATGATCGAGTTGACGTAGGGCACGACGTCCAGCCGCTCGATGAGCGCCGTTTCCGCGGCGAGCCAGGTCGCGCAGCCCGAATCACCCGGCATCCGCGCCGCCTGCGCGGCCTGTGCCGTATACCGATCGTTCTCGATATGCGCGAAGTTCGTGCCGGCGGGCGGTTTCGGTCCCGAGACGAACGGAACGGCCTGACTCGGCAGCAGCAGGGTCACCGGCGCGAGCGAGATGTCCCACTCACCGGTGTTGAAGAGCACCTGGCTGGTCCCCGGGCTGTCGAGGCCCTTGAGCGTGACCTCCGCGCCGGCGGCCTTCCAGGACTGCTGCATCAGTTCGGCGGAGGGGGCCATCGTCGGCCCCACCTGGGTGCCGTAGATGGCGGTCAGCGCGAGCCGCTTGCCGTCCTTGACCCGCACGCCGTCCGCTCCCGGCTTCCAGCCCGCCGCGTCGAAACCCGCCTTGGCGGCGGCGACGTCGAAGGCGGGAAGCTTCCCGCTCACCGCGTCACCGGAGCACGCCCTGGGTTCGGTGGTGACCATCCCCTGGCTGGGCGCCCCGGAACCGCCGGTGAGCACCTTGCCGATCTGGGGCAGGTCGAGTGCCTGGACCAACGCGCGGCGAACGGCCGGATCGGCGCCCGGGCGACCGGGCGCCTGGTTGAAGAACATCTCGCCCATCGGCACGACCTGTTCGCCGTGATACAGCTTCTGGGCGCGCAGGCGCTGTTGGTCCTGACCGGTGATCCTGGCGCCGTTGAGTTCACCGGACAGCAGCAGGTTCGCGGCGGTCGTGGTGTTCTGGATGACCCGGAAGATCACCTTCTCGGGCAGTCCCGGCTGCTCACGCTGCCACTCCCCCGGGCCCCACGCGTAGTCCTTCCGACGGGTGAGGGTGTAATGGTCGTTCGGCACGATTTCGGTCATGGTGAACATGCCGGTGCCGTATTTCCCCTTGGCCAGCGCCTGCCGGTCGGTGACGCCCTTGCCGCAGACGATCGGCAGGCCGCCCGCGTTGCGCAGCAGGAACGCGTCCGGCGCTCCGCTGGTGACGGTGATCGTCCTGGCCCCGTCGTCCGCGGTCGCCTTGGTACCCGGCGCGATCGCGAGCCCGGCCATCGGGGACTTGTTCGCGGGATCGCCGATGAAGCCGATGTTCGCCGCCACGTCACTCGCGGTCAGCGGCGTACCGTCGTCACAGGTGATCCCGTTCCGGAGGGTGAAGGAGGCGGTGGTCGTGGTGGCCTCCCATTTCTCGGCGAGCCCCGCGATCGGTTTGCCGGTGTCGTCGAGGTTGATCAGGCTGTCGTAGAGGTAGCGGCCGATGTCCAGCGCGACCGCGAGCACGGTCATCGCCGGGTCCAGCGCCCCCGGGTCGGTACCGATCGCCATGGTGAAGGTCTTGCCTTCGACCGGTTTCTGGTTCGCGGTCCGGTCCTGTCCGGATTGCGACGTCCCCCCGCACGCGCTCACGGTCAAGGCCACCACGCTCGTGATCGCGGCGGTGAGCCGGGCTTTCTTCATGCGGTTCTCCTACTGGGTCTACGGGCTACGCGCGGAGGTGAGCGACGGCGAGGCGGGCGGCCTCGCCGATGGCGGAATCGACCGCGGGCAGGCGGTCGGCGAGGGATTCGGCGCGGGTGAACACCGCGACGGCGTACCGGCGACCGTCCACATCGGTCACCACCCCCGCTTCGTTGCGGACGGCGGGCAGCGTCCCGGTCTTCGCCGCGATCGTCACCCCGGCCGGGAATCCGGACGAGATCCGATGCGGCCAGATCTGCTGGGCCATGATCGTCCGCACGCGTTCGCAGGCGGCCGGGTCGCCCGCGCGGTCGGTCCAGATCGCGTCGAGCAGCGTGGTGATCTCGCGCGGGGTCGACGAGGTGGTGCGTTCCGGGTCGAGCACCGAAAGCTTCCAGAGCTGTTCTGGCGTGGCCGCGGCGAAGACGGCTTCCAGATCTTCGTCCGGTTTCGCGCCGAGGTCGGCGATCACCGAAGCGAAAAGGTCTTCACAGCAGCCGACCAGCCGCGTCCTGGTGAGTCCGAGGTCGGTTAGGACCCGGTCCACGGCATCCTGCCCGACCCGGTGGTAGACGACGTCGGTCGCGGCGTTGTCGCTCATCGTCAGCATGAAATGCGCGAGGTCGCGCCAGCTCATCTCGACGTCGTCCGCGCAGCCGGCGGTCCCGATCCCGCCGATCCGGTACCGCGCGGTGACGCGGGTGCGCTCGGTTTCGTCGAGCCGTCCGGCGGCCACCTCGCGGACGAAGGCGACCGCCACCGGGATCTTGAACACGGACGCGAGCACGACTGGATCGTCCGCGCCGACGCCGACTTCGGGACCGCCCGCGACGCCGACCTCGCGCGCGTGCACGAATCCGCGCGCCCCCGCGTTCGCGAAGACGGCGTCGATCTCGGCGCCGACATCGGTCACCGGCTCACCCGCCGGTCCGCCCGTCCTGTGTGGACATACAGTGCCCGTCCGTTGCCGTCGTCGCCGACGAAGGCGTGCGGCAGGTGCAAGCCCAGCTCACCGTTTTCGGCGACCAGCGTGTCACCCTTGTAGCCCAGCAGCCTGTTCTTTTCCGGCCCCGTGCCGAGGTCGGCGAACACGCCCTTCGGTGTCCGTTCCAGCCACAGGCCACCGTTCTCGTCCTGACTCACGACGATGTCCGCGACCTGCGACGAGTACTCGCCCACGTAGCGCGACGGATCCGCCGGGGCCTCGGCGGCGTTGGGCTCCGGCAGCGGCGGGACCTCGACGCCTGCCAGCTCGCCCAGCACCTTCCGGAAGACGTCCCGGTAGACGTGCAGCGGTTTGCCGCCGTTGGTCAGCAGCGCCACCGCGACGTTGCTGCCCGGCACCACCCGCAGGAACGCGGACTGGCCGATGGTCCCGCCGTCGTGCCCGATCACCGGGCCACCGTCCCAGTCGAAGATCATCCAGCCGAGCCCCCATGCCCCGCCCATCAGGCCGAGGTAGGGCAGCTCGACCTGGCGTTCCCACATGGCGCGCGCGGTTTCCGGCTTGAGCACCTGGGTGCCGTCGTCGGCGCGGCCCTCGTTGAGGTGCATGCGCACGAAGGTGAGCAGGTCGCGCGGGCGCATCGCGAGATGCGAACCAGCCGGCACGTTCGATCGTGTCAGCGCCCAGACGGGCGCGGCCACCGGCTCGTCGTCCGGCGACGGCTGGACGTGGCCGATCGCGGCGCGGTACCTGATCGCGTCGTACGGTCCGGCCGCGGCGTGCGTCAAGCCGAGGGGGGCGAAGAGGTGGTCACGCAGGCAGTCGTCGTAGGACTTGCCGCGCAGGACCTCGACGATCCTGCCGAGCACGCAGTATCCGGCGTTGTTGTAGGAGAACATCTCCCCAGGGCCGAACAGCTGGGGCACGTCGGAAAGCGTGGCCACGAGCTTGGCGACACAGTCGTCGCCCTGACCGGTGTCGGTGAAGATGTCACCCTCGAAGCCGGAGGTGTGGCAGGTCAGCTGCCGCACGGTGATCCGCGACGCCGCGTCGCCGTCCGCGAGGGTGAACTCGGGAAGGTAGTCACGAACCGGCATGTCGAGGTCCAGCCTGCCCTCGTCGACGAGCTGCATCGCCAGGGTGGTCGTCCACACCTTGGTGATCGACCCGATCTGGAAGACGGAGTCCACTGTGGACTCGACACCGGTGCTCTTGTTCAGCACGCCGGCCGCGTGGTCGATCACCTCGCCGTTCGCGAAGACCGCCACGGCCGCGCCGGGCACCTGATGCCGCTCCAGCAGGGCGGAAAAGTTCTCCGCGAGCCAGGTCTCTATTTCGGAAAGTTTCGACATGCGCACCTCTTGTCCGTGGAAAGGGTGGTCCGGCGGTTCCCGGAATGCTAGGACGGTGACAGGCGTCACCGGTTCGTGCGGAACGACGAGAGCGGCGGGAAAATTCATCCGTGCGGACGAATCATTCGTTCCCGGCCTCGGGGAGCCTGAGCCATTCGACGGCCCGCGCCGCGGCGAACCCGATGAACGCGTCCCGCTCCGGCACCCTCGACCGCCCGTCGACGGCGTCGGTGAAAACCCCCACCGCGTAACGGCCGCCATCCGGGTACTCGACCACGCCGACCTCGTTGCGCACCGAAGGCAGGGTCCCGGTCTTGCCGCTGACGCGGATCCCGTCGTCCGGGAACCCGGACCGCAGCCGGTGTGGCCACACCTGGAGTTCCATCCAGCGCCGGACGTCCGCGCACGCAGCAGGGGCGGCCGCCTCGTCCCGCCAGATCAGCCCGAGCAGCCGGGTGATCTCTTCGGCCGTCGTCGCACAGGTGTGCTCCGGTTGCAGGGCGCGCAACGCGGCGATCCGCTCCATCGGGAGTTCCGCCAGCAGCCGTTCGTCGTCCTCGTAGGAGATCCCGAGGTCCTCCCCGATGCTGCCGAGCACCTCCCCGCAGTCCTGCGGCACGGTGGTCTGCTCGAAACCGAGCCGCCGCAACGACTTTTCCGTCGCTTCCTTCCCGACCCGGTCGAGGATCAGGTCGGTCGCGACGTTGTCGCTGATCCCGATCATCAGGATCGCGAGGTCGTACCACGACATCGTGATCTCGTGCCGGAAGGTGGCCAGGCCGTACGGGCTCGGCGTGGGATGCCCCGGCGGGACGGTGATCCGCTCGCCGAGGTCGAGCCCGCCCTCGGCGGCCTGCCTCGCCAGCTCCAGCGCGATCGGGACCTTGAAGACCGACGCCGTGACGACGGGCGTGTGTTCATCGACGCCGATCCGCCGGGTGCCGTCGATTTCGGCCGCGTGCAGCCGGACCCGGACGCCGGCCTCCTTCGCACGGTCGTTGATCGTTTCGATGACTTCGGACGCGGTGGGCATGGAACTCCTGTCCATTGTGGAGGGATGGGACAGTTCTTTTCGTTACGGTGGTCGCGAGTGGCGATTCGGGCTACTGAGGGTAAGGCAAACGTGGCATGCAGAGATCAGCGGCGCAGTGGACTCGCAAGTGAATCCTGATGCTTCTTAACCGTCCACAAAGGACGCTTCCCTGATGTCGATGCCGTTCTGAGCTATGTCCACCGCGTTATTGAGAGTAAGTCGACCTCTCGCGTGTGCTCCCCTGGTGACAGCGGGACAGCTGTGACGCCAGCGCCGGGTCTTGAAGTCCGTGAAGGCCTCCTTGAGGGACTCTGGGTCCCTCAAGGAGGCCTTCACGGACTTGCCACCCCACACGACACTTTTGCCTTACCCCTCAATAGAACGCTCACTGCCACTCACGACCCCGCACTGGGATTCGGCGGGGCGAACGAGAACTGGCCGGGGTTCTGCGGTACCCAGAACGCCATCACGGCGGTGAGGAAGGTGGTACCGATGAGGAAGCCGAACGCGGCGGTGTAGGAGAAGGCGTCGGCGAGCCAGCCCATCGCCACCGGCGCGACCGCACCTGCCACCTGGCCGCCGAAGTTCATCACTCCCATGCCGATCCCGGTGACCGCGGTGGGGAGCACCCGCAGCGGAAGCCCGAAGACGGCCATCGTCGCCATGCCGAAGACGGCGAGGGCGAGCGTCTCGTAGACGGTGAACTCCGTCGTGCTGTCCGCGTTCACCATCAAGGTCAGCAGCACCACGGTCACCATCGCGATCGAGCCGAGGTACCAGCGGCCGTGATCGTGGAAGTACCGGTCGAACAGCCAGCCGCCGAGGATGGTCGTCCCGATGCTGACCAGCATCGGGATCGCGGCCAGTACCCCGGTCTGGCTCAGCGACAGACCCCTCGACTCCAGCAGGTAGCTGGGCACCCAGGTGATCATCCCGTAGTTGAGCATGTTGGTGACGCAGAACAGCAGGGTGAACTTCCAGATCACCGGGGACTTCAGCACCTGTTTTCGGGATACCTCGGGGGTTTTCGCCTCGTCGCGCGGAAGACTGCTCAGTTCCTCGGGCAGGGCCTTGGGCAGCATCGTCCACACGATCACCCCGATGATCGCGCCGATCCCCGCCATCCAGAAGAACGTGTGCCGCCAGCCGATCGCCATCAGCAACGGACCGACGATCAGCGGTGCCAGCCCGGCGCCGATCCCGCCGGCGGACAGCATCACGCCGGTCACCGTCGCGCGGTTGCCGGGAGTGGTCCGTTCGGCGATCGCCTTGAACGAGGCCGCCGGGAAAAGTCCCTGGGCCACACCGAAAAGGCCACGGACGACGAGCAGCATACCGAAGGTGCCCGCCATCCCGGTCATCGCGGTGAACGCCGACCAGAGCAACAGCGTGACCAGCATCGGCCCCCGCGAGCCGTACCGGTCGGCGAGGAATCCCGCCGGGATCTGGCAGACCATGTAGACGAGCGCGAAAACGGTGACGAGCCAGCCCTGTTCGGTCTTGCTGAGCTCGAATTCGGCGCCGATCATCGGCAGCGCCATCCCGATCGAGAAGCGGTCGATGTAGTCGACCGCCCAGGCGAACACCATCACCACCATGGTGATGAGCGCCGTCCGGTTGATCCGCCGCGCTGTCCAGGTGTCCTCATTGACCACTGCCGTCATGGCGCCTCCGCGGAAACTGGTGGGAGAGAAGGAGAACGGCGCGAGCGTGGCGCCGATCACTCATTCTGAAACGCGTCCGGCGAGCGGAGTTCGTGCGATCACACGAACATCGGCCGTCGTTTCGGGGCGGTCAGACCAACGTCAGTCTTCGGCGCCCGGCGGTCCTGTCCGCGCGTCGTGGGGCAGCAGCCGCAGTTGCAGCATCGCGGCGAATCGCTCCCCCGCGTCGTCGAGGTCGATCTCACCGACTTCGGCGAGCCGCCGTAGCCGGTAGCGGAAGGTGTTCGGATGGACGTAGGCCGAAGCGGACGCGGCACCGATGTCCCCGAAGGCGTCCAACCAGCAGCGCAAGGTGTGCACCAGTTGCGACTGGTGCTGGGCGTCGTAGGCGAGCAACCGCGCGACAGGTCCGGTCGCGACGTCTCCCCTCGCCGCGGCGAGATCGGCCAGATCCAGCATGAGCGCGTCGACGTGGACGTCGTCCGCCGTCGCGACGCGTTTGGCTCCACCATTGGTGAGCAGCACGCGCAGCGCCCGGTCGGCGCCGTCACGGGAGGCGTGGAGTCCGGAGGCGTCGAGCGCGAGCGGTCCGATGCCGATCGCGGCCGCCGCACGGCGTCCGGTGCGTTCCAGGAACGTCGAAGCGACCCGCACCGAACGTTCCTGACAGTCGGAATGACCGCCGGGCATCGGCACGATGCCGTAAGCGACGTCGCCCACGAGCGCGACGGCTGAACGAGGCTGGACGGCGCTCAGGTGCATGGCCAGCGCGTCGGCGACCCGCTGGCGTTCGGCGACCAGACGGAGATCGTCCTCGAGCGCGGGCGAACCGAGCAGGCCCATGGCGAGCACGATCGACGGCTGGCCGAGCAAGCCCAGCCGGGCGATGGCCTCCGGCGCCCCGGCCCCGCCTTCGAGCGCCGTGCTGACCAGATCCGCGCGCAGCCGTCGTTCGACGTCGGCGCCCGCGCGCAGCCGGAGCATGTGCAACGCGACGAGCTTCGCGGCGTCGATCAGTGCTTGGGTCCGCTCGTCACTGAGCGGTACCCGCACCGCAGCCCAGATCGACCCGAGCACCTCGTCGCCCGCGCGGACGGCGAGCGCGACGCGGGGGATCACGATCTCGTGGGCGTCATAGCGTTGCGGATCGACGTACACGGGCGTGTGATCACGGTACAGCTTCTCGAAGATGCCATCCCGTTCCAGGTTGCGGGCGAACCGCTCCGGCACCTGCCTGCCGAGGATCGTTTCCACCCGGGACGGGTCCGCTTCGTCCTGACGTCCGGAGAACGCGAGGATCCGGTTGTTGCGATCCTCGATGGTCACCGGCGCGTCGATGAGCGCGGCGATCGCGTTGGCCAGCGCGAAGAGATCGCCCGACGGCATTCCGCCGAGGGTCTGCGGCGAGACCTCGCCGACGTCCTCCTCGGCGAGCAAGGTCCTGAGCATGGCGGCGAGCTGCGCCCAGGACGCCCCGCGCGCCAGCCCGAGCAGGGCCACGCCGGACGACTCCGCGGCACGCCGGAGTTCCGGCGCCGGGGTGACGGGAGACCGGACGACGAGCGCCGCCGCACCCCTCGCACCCACGTCGTGCAAAAGGCGGACGACCTCGTCCTGTTCCCGCACCCCGACGCCGAGCACGACGGCCCCGCCAGGGATTTCGGATTCGTCGTGCGGATCGTGGATGACCACCCCGCCGAGGTGTCTCCGGGTGGTCCGGCCGACCGCGACCGGCTCCAGGAGCACGTCCCCGAGGTCTTCGAGGACGCGTCCCAAGCTCGTATGCGGCTTGCTGGGCACCGGTGTCAGCACTCCCCGAAGTTAAACCCGGTCTCACCGAACCGACTGGTCCGATCCGACCAAATCTAACCCCGGAATTCGTAGAACGCTACGAACCGATCCACGCTTTCTCCGTGGTGACCTCGTCCAGGAGATCGGGAATCGGAGCCACACCGAGGCCCGGACCGGTCGGCACCGGCAGGTGCCCGGCCTCGAGCACGAACGGCTCGGTGATGTCGGTGCGGTAGAACCGGCCGGATGCCGAGGTGTCACCCGGCAGCGTGAAGCCGGGCAGTGAGGCCAGCGCGACGTTGGCCGCCCGGCCGAGCCCGGTCTCGATCATCCCGCCGCACCACACCGCGATCCCGTGCGCCGCGCAGACGTCGTGCACCCGGCGGGCTTCGAGGTAGCCGCCGACACGGCCCGGTTTGATGTTGACGATCTGGCAGGCGCCCAGCTTGATCGCGTCCGCCGCGGCCCTGGCGGAGACGATCGACTCGTCGAGGCAGATCGGGGTCCGGATGCGTTTCGCCAGTTCGGCGTGCCCGAGCACGTCCTCTTCTTCGAGCGGTTGCTCGATCAGCAGCAGGTCGAACGGGTCGAGCCGGGCGAGCAGCGGCGCGTCGCCGAGCGTGTACGCGGTGTTCGCGTCGACCTGCAGCAGCACGTCGTCGCCGAAGCGTTCCCGTACCCGGCGGACCGGCTCGACGTCCCAGCCGGGTTCGATCTTGAGCTTGATCCGGACGTAGCCCTCGTCGAGGTAGCCGCCGACGACGTCGAGCAACCGCGGGATCGAATCCATGATCCCGACCGAGACCCCGCAGGCCACGGAATCGCGAGTGGACCCCAGTTCGGCCGCGAACGACCGGTCGTGCGCGCGGAGTTCGGCGTCGAGGACCGCCATCTCCAGCGCCCCCTTCGCCATCCGGTGGCCCTTGAACTTCGCCAGCAACGGCGTGACCTTGTACGCGGTCACGTCCTCGGCTGCCAGCAGGGCCGGGATCAGGTGGTTCCGCAGCACGTGCTCGGCGGCGTCGTTGTACTCCGACGAGTAGAGCGGCGCCTCCATCGCCACGCATTCGCCCCAGCCCTCGCCCGCCGGGGTCACCGCGCGGACGAGCAACAGTTCCCGTTCGGCCTGCGTTCCGAACGACGTCCGGAATGGGGCCACGAGCGGCATCCGCACCCGGCGCAGTTCCACACCGCTGAGTTTCACGACTGCTCCTTCGAGATCACGTACCAGCCGGCACGATCGAAACCGGCGACCTCGGCGTTGTCCGCCATCAGTCCGCCGAGGACTTCGCGCAGGGCGACCCGCCACGCGTTGCCGCGACCGGGATCGGTGCGGCGCAACCGTTCGATATCGGACGGGACGGCGACGAGGACGGTCGGCGCGTCGGTGGATCCGATGCTCGGACCTCCATCGGAGTCGACCGACAGCGCCTTCGCCGCTCCCAGCGCTTCCGCGTCGATCAGGACGAGTTCACCGAAAGTGGCGGCACGTACCGCCGGGCTCGCCAGCTCCCAGCCCACCATCAATCGGTCGGTGTCGCCCGAACCGTTGATGCTGTCCTCCATCGGACCGTAGAAATCGGGCAGGTACCCGATCGGACGCGCGCCTAGCTTCCCCAGATTGAAATAAGCGTTGCGCCGCACCAGCGGGTCGAAGGTCCAGGTGATCTTCGAGACGTCCTGGAGCAACGCCCAGCCGCGTTGGTGCAGTTTGAGCGCGTGGCCGATTCCCCGGCCCACGCCCGCCTTGGCGACTCCGGCGATATGGCTGTGCAGACTCGCTTTTCCGGGATTCCCGAAAAAACCGAAACAGGCCCCCAGTAGTTCACCGTGTTCGAAAGCGCCCGCGACGTAGTTCCCGGCCGACGACATCGCCCGCAGCAGCTCCGTGCTCACCGGCCGGGCGCCGGGCGCGGTCCGCCAGATCGACTCGAACAGGCCGACCACCGCGGCCAGATCGGCGATTTCGGTGAGTTCGCGGATTTCGACGCCCGAAGCCGCGGCCGCGGCCCGCGCGGCGGCGACGGCCTCGTCGCACACCTCGCGGGTGACCAGGCTTTCCGCGTTCGTCGCAAGATTCGTCACGGGACGATCCTTTCCCGGCTCGGCGATGGAGTCACCGTCGTGCCGTACCAGATTCACCCGCGGGGTTCGTCGCACCGGACGGACCCCGCTTCGCGAGCACGTTTTCCACGAGCGCGGCCAGCAAAGCGGTGCGCCGCGGCAGTTCCGCGACGATGACGTGCTCGTGATCCGCGTGGGCTCCGCCGCCGACGGCGCCGAGGCCGTCCAGCGTGGGAACGCCCATCCCCGCGGTGTAATTGCCGTCCGAAGCGCCGCCGACCGACGCGGAAGTGAGGTCCCCGAGACCGAGACCGTCCGCGAGTTCCCGGGCCAGCGCGAACAATCCCGCCGACGATCCCGCTTCGAGCGGCGGCCGGTTGATCCCGCCGGTCACCCCGACCACGGCGTTCTCCAGCACCGGACGGAGCTCCCGCATGGCCTTGTCGACGCGGAGTTGCTCGGCCTCGTTCCACACGCGGACGTCGACGGCCACACTCGCGGCGGCGGGCACGGTGTTGACGGTCGTTCCCGCCGAGACGACGGTGGGTGTCACGCTGGTCCCCGACTCGGGATCGGCGAGGGCGGCCACCGCGAGGATCTGGTGGGAGATCTCGATCCCCGCGTTGACCCCCTTTTCCGGTTCGAGCCCGGCATGTGCGGCCCGGCCCGTCACCTCGACCCGATAGTGCGAAACGCCTTTACGGCGGCACTTCAACGCGCCGCCGTCGGCCGAAGCCTCCAGTACGAACGCCGCGTCGCAGCCCGCCGCGGTCTCCTCGATCAGCGCGCGGGACGACGGCGAGCCGATCTCCTCGTCACCGGTGACCAGAATGGACAGTCCGGTACGGTCGGGCACGCTCGCGGCGGCGTGCAGCGCCATCACCACGCCCGCCTTCATGTCGAAGCATCCGGGACCGCGCAACACGCCGTCCCGTACCGAGAACGGATGCGTCTCCAGCGAACCGTGCGGCCACACCGTGTCGTGGTGACCGAGCAGCAGCACCCGGGCAGGTCCGTCGCCGAAACGCCAGCGCAGATGGGTGACACCGTCGACGACGATCCGCTCCGCTTCCGCGCCGAGGAGCCGGCGACCCAGCCCGGCCACCACGTCGGCGCTGCGGGCCACCGCTTCGTGATCCGATGACGGCGACTCGCAGCGGACCAGGGTTTCGATGTCGGTTAGTAGGTCTTTCATCGCGGCTCACCGCGCAGCGGCTTGCCGGGAAAGGCGTCGGTGCGCAGATTCCCGTCGCTGACGACCGGAACCCCCGAGACGAACAGATGCCGGATGCCGACGGACGGCCTGGTCGAGTCGAAATAGGTCGCCGCGTCGGTGACGGTGTTCGGGTCGAGCACGACGATGTCCGCGTCGGCGCCCACGTTGAGCCTGCCCTTGGTCAGTGCTCCCGGGGCGACCTCGTCGAGCACGCGCGCCGGCAGGTAGGAGCAGCGCCGGAATGCCTCCAGCCAGGTCCAGGCCTTGCTTTCCCGCACCATCAAGCGCAACGTCTTCGCGTACGTCCCGGACGTGCGCGGATGCGTCGCGCCGCCGGGCGGCAACGGCCATTCGGTGCTCTCGCTGGTTCCGTTCTTCCAGTACACGGGCAGCGCGTCGCTCGCGACGATGGCGTCGGGGAACGCGAGGGCCTGACGCAGCAGGTCGAGGTCGTGCGCGCTGCTCTCGTCGAGGAATTCGAGGATGCACGGCGCGCCCGGGTCTTCGGCGCGCACCTGGAGCAGCCTGCCCTCGTCGGCGATGCGCTCCCCCGACTCCAGCATGATCACGCTGGACGGGGAGAGGCCCTTCATCTTCAAGCGTTCGGGCGAGAGGAACGCCGCGCCGATCCCGGTGCTGCCCGCCCCGTACGGATAGGCCTCGACGGTCACCCGCGAACCGGCCGCACGGCCCGCTTCGAGCGCCGCGAGCACGCGCTCGATCTGATGGCCGGATGTGCTGTTCACGTGACAATGGTGCATCGCGGCCCCGGTCTCGGCCGCGACGATCGCGATCTCCGCCGAACCGTCGATGGGCGTCGCCGGGTTCACCTCGACCAGTTCACGGACGTGGGTGTAGGTCGGTGCGCCCGCCTCCTTGGCGAGGCGGGCCAGCGCGAGGAACTCGGCGGGGTCGGTATCGGGCGCGTAACCGAGGAGCACGCCGACACCGAGCGCGCCCGCGGCCAGCTCACCGTCCACAAGGGACAACCAGGCCGCCAGTTCCTTCGGTGACGAAGTCCGTTGCCAGGCCGGGTTCCCGAGCACCGACAGCCCGCTGTCGATATTCGCGTCCGGCTCGATCCCGGCCAGCACCTGCGCCCGCGCCGCACCCCAGGACGCGGAAAACCCGTAGTGCAGCGGACGTCCCGCCGCGGCGGCCTCGGCGTAGGCTCGCTCGATCGGCATCAGCCCGGCTTCGAGGTCGAGCGCGGTCGTCACGCCGTCCATCGCCTGGAGCCGCTGGCCCGCGATGGTGTGCACGTGACTGTGCAGGTCGATGAAACCCGGTCCGACGACGAGCCCGGTGACGTCGATCTCCGTGTCGCCCGTTTCCGAAGGCAGACCTTCCCCCACGGCGGTGATCACCCCGTCCGTCACCAGCACGTCCGCCGTGCCGTCGAAGCCCGTCGCCGGGTCGATGACACGACCGCCACGCAAGACTGTCCGCATGCTTCGCCTCCTAGGATCGCCTCTTCATGGCGACCCTAGGAGGTTTCAGCGGACGTCCGTTCGTACCGTGCGACGAATCCGGACCCCTCGGTCCATCCGCCCGCACGAACCGCTCGTGAGTGGTAGGGACGGTTATTGAGGGGTAAGACAAACGTGTCGTGTCTGGGGCGAGACGGTGGCTGGGTGACGCGACACCACACTCGCGTGCTCAGACCCGGATCTCGCGTGTTCAGAGACGTAACTCGCGTGTTCAGACTCCGCACTCCCGAGTTACGTCCCCGAGCACGCGAGTCACGTCCCCAAGCACGCGAGTTACGCTTTGCCGACCGGCCGCCGAGGTCACAGCCGTCCCACTGTCACCAGGGATCGCATCTGACGGTAGCGAAAGTCTCCTTCACTACCGTCAGAGTAGGCAAGGAGGCCTCACTACCAGGAGAACGCGTACGCAGGAGCGACACGACCCCGCGCCGCAACACGTTCGACTTACCCCTCATTAGAACCGTCCTTACCACTTACGAGGCGTCTAGCGGTTCCGGTGTTCGGCGATGATCTCCGCGTACCGGTGGCCGCTCGCCTTGACCGTGCGGATCTGGGTGTCGTAGTCGACCTGGACGAGCCCGAACCGTTTGCTCAGCCCGCTGTCCCATTCGAAGTTGTCGAGCAGCGACCAGGCGAAGTAGCCCTTGACCGGCGCTCCCGCTTCGGCGGCACCCGCCACCGCGTCGAGATGTTCTTCCAGGTAGGCGATGCGGTCGGCGTCGTCGATCGAACCGTCCTCGGCGACCTTGTCGTCGAAGGCGGCCCCGCTCTCGGTGACGTAGATGGCGCGGGCGCCGTACTCGTCGGCGAGCCGGTGGATCAGATCCGCGAGTCCCTGCCCGTGGATCGGGCCGCAGGACTGCCTTGTCATTGTCGAGACTGGTGCCCTGGTTGGCCGCCCAGTACACGAGTTCCTTGGAAGCATTGGACGACGTGTCGCCGCGCACGCCGTCGTGGCTGGCGGCCGCCAGCGCCAGAACGAGCGCGGGAGCGATCTTTCCGATTCGCATCGATGGTCCTCGGGGTGAGTGGCCAAGCCGCGCCCGGAGCCTGTGACCCGGGACACGTCTTATTTCAGAGCTTGAGTTAAGGGGTGGGCCACCTTGTCGTCAAGACCTTGAACGCCACTTCATGCGCCTCGGCACCGTATCGTTCACCAGGGGTTCCGCCCAGGGTCGAGGGGCCGCGATCATCTTCCCCTGCCGATAGGCGTCGAGCGCGAACTCCGAGGCCTTGACGCAGCATCAGGACCTGGTCCGCTTCGGATCACCGGCTCGCCGGATGGCAGGCGGCCGCTCGACAGCCAAGGGGCGAGCGCCTCCGCGGCTAGGTCGATCGAACGGACGTCGACACGGTCACTTGCCGGTCAGCACACCGAAGGCCTCGCCGCGGTGGACGGCGAACAACTCGAGCGCCTTCTCGCCGTCACGGGCACGAAGAGCGGACGCGAGCCGCCGGTGCTCGGCCGGGATGCTCGCGAGGTAGCCGTCGGAGCTCACGCCGATCCGGGTCAGCAGGAACAGGTGCACCTGGGACCGGATCGCCTGCCACGCCTCGATGAGCCGCCGATGTCCGGACGCCGCGTAGACCGCGTCGTGGAAGTCGATGTCGCAGCGGACCATCTCGTGCTCGTCACGCGCCCGGTCCATCCGCTCGACGACCTCGTCGACCGCGGCCAGGTCCGCGTCCGACGCTTTCGCGACGACCAGCTGAACCGCCAGCTGCTCCAGCGCCGACCGCAGACTGTCGAGTTCGGCGACGTCCACATCGGACAGCGTGGTGACGATCGCGCCGCGGTGCCATTCGCTGCGGACCAGTCCCTCACGCTCGAGTTTGAGCAGTGCTTCGCGCACCGGACCACGACTGACGCCGAGCGCCGCCGACAGCTCGACCTCGCGCAACTGCGCGCCAGGCGGATAGGCGCCGCCGAAGATGGCGTCCCGGACCCTGTCAGCGACCTCGTCCGCCAAGCCGCGACGACGCGCGGGCGTCACCCTGCCGGTTTCGGTCATCGTCATCCTCCTACTGGAACGCCGGATCGTAGCGCCCCGCCGCATCTTGTCCTAATGTTAACATTACGACAAGTACTCCTCCGGAAAGGATCTCCTGGGAATGACCGTCCTCGACTCCCCCATCCCGCGCTTCCACCTCGCCATGCCTGTCGACGATCTCGCCGCCGCACGCACCTTCTACGGAGAAGTCCTCGGCCTCGAACAGGGCCGCAGCTCCGACACCTGGATCGACTGGAACCTCAACGGCCACCAGTTCGTCACGCACCTCGCACCGGAGCGGCCGCGACGGATCCACAACCCCGTCGATGGACACGACGTTCCCGTCCCCCACTTCGGCCTGATCCTCAGCGTGCCGGATTTCCGGAAACTGGCGGACCGGCTGCGCGCGGCGAACACCTCGTTCGTCATCGAGCCCTACGTTCGGTTCGAGGGCCAGACCGGCGAACAGTGGACGATGTTCCTGCTGGACCCGGCAGGCAATGCCTTGGAGTTCAAAGCGTTCGCCGACGATTCGCAGGTCTTCGCCGCCTGACCCGCCGGAAGTACGTGATGGCCCCCTTCATTGCGCCTAGGTACATGAAGGGGGCCATCACGTACTTGGCGGCAAGCAGATCGATAACCTCAATATTATCGATCGGTTCGGCTTTCCGCGTTGATCAAGGCCTCGCGCAGCGAGAAGCTGTTCCTGTCAGCGAGCCTGCTGAACACGAGAAACCAAGGAGACGCCATCATGTTCGACCCCATCCTCCTCCGGGCCGCCGACGCCGAGATCGTCAGCGACGCGCCGGGCAGCGAGATCACGCTCCTGGCCGATTCGGACACCACCGACGGGGGCTTCACCGCGAACCGCGCGACCTTGAAGGACGGCGTCTTCGGCACGCCGGCCCACTTCCACACTCGCGCGACCGAGTTCTTCTTCGTACTCGAAGGGAAACTCCAGGTCCTTGTCGAGGAAACCTTGCACACGCTGGAAAAGGGCGACTTCCTCGCCGTGCCGCCCAAGGTGCCGCACGCGTTCGGGCCCGCCGTCGGCTCGGACGCCGATGTTCTGGTGACCTTCACGCCGGGTATGGCCCGCTTCGACTACTACCGGCTGCTCGACCGGGTCGCGCGTGGCGAGGCCGACCCGTCGGAGATCGCCGCGTCCTCGAAGCAGTACGACAACCACTACGTCGACAGCCCGATCTGGCGTGCCGCGCGCGGCCAGTGAGCGTCAGTCGATGACCGCGGTCGCCTCGACCTCGACGAGATGTCCGGGTACGTCGAGTGCCGCGACGCCGATCAGCGTGCCCGGCGGGACCGGGGTGCCGCCCAGTTCGGCGGCGGCCCTGTCCACGCCTTCGAGGAACAGCGCGAGTTTGTCCGGGGTCCACTCGACGACATAGACGGTCAGCTTCGCAACGTCGTCGAAGGTGGCTCCGGCCGCGGCGAGCGCGGTTCCGATGTTCAGATAGCACTGTTCGACCTGAGCGGCGAGGTCACCCTCGCCGACAAGGACACCATCGGCGTCCCAGGCGACCTGCCCCGCGACGAAGACCAGCTTCGACCCGGTCGCGATCGACACCTGCCGGTAGGCGGGGATTTCCGGCAGCCCCGCGGGATTTACCAGGGTGATGCTCATCCGTACTCCTCGTGGTCACTTGTGGTTACCCAGGAACTGTAAGAGAGTGTGCGACGACCTGGAAGAACGCACTTTTTCGTGACTGGGGAACCTGATGGTGACCAAGCAGCTCAGCGGTACGACGGACGACGCGGATCTGATGCGGGCGGACTCACTGGCGCGGGAAATCTTCTCCGACGTCGCCAACAAGTGGGCGCTCCTGATCATCGAGACGGTCGGTGACCGCACCCGGCGGTTCACCGAACTGCGGAACGACATCGAGGGCATCAGCCACAAGATGCTCACCCAGAACCTGCGCATGCTGGAGCGCAACGGCCTGCTCGAGCGAACGGTGCATCCGACCGTCCCGCCACGCGTCGACTACACCCTCACCGAGGCCGGACACGGTCTGCGCGCGACGGTCGACGGGATGTGCGACTGGACCCACCGGTTCCTCGGCCATATCGAAGACTCACGACGCCGGTTCGACACGCCTGTTAACGGTTAACGGACTGGTCAGGTCTCGCCCCGTTCACTTCGCCGCGGCACGGATCTATGCTCCCGGCGTGACGTCCGGCGGAGCGGATCCCCGGCCCGAGCTGGAGCGGTTGTTCCGCGACGAGCCGTTCGCCGACGCGCTGCGCGAGGCGATCCGGGCACGCGGTCTCAGCCTGGAACGCCTGCGCGACCACCTGCGCGCTCGCGGCGTCTCGATCACGGCGGCGACGCTCAGCTATCGGCGTTCCGGGCGAAGCCGCCCGGAACGCCGGGATCCGGTGCTCGGACTCCGCCACCTCGACAGGTACTGGAAGTGACGCCGGGCGGCTTGACCGCGCTGCTCGGCCCGCCGCGAGCGCGAGGCCGGTGGCCCGCCCGCGCCGACGGGCCCCCTGAGATCGGCCGGTACCGGCCGGACCGGACGCGAATCGACGCTGCCGTCAGCGAGGTCGACACCCGCTGGGACGAACGGCCGACGAGGATCAGCCAGCATGACGTCGTCTCCGTCGGCCACGGCCGGGAGGAACTCGCGTTCCGGTCGCGGCAGGTGCTCCGCCCCGAGGCCGACGGCCCGGACCGGTGGGTGGGGATCGTCCACATCGACGAACACGACCGCCCGTGGCCCGACGTGACCTCGTTGCGGGGCTGCCACCCAGGCCGCAGCGTGCACCAACCCCAAGACGGCCTTCTCGTGGTGGAACTGCTCTTCGAACGGCCGCTCGCCAAAGGCGAAACCGTCATCACCGAGCACACGGACCGAGTGTTCCCTCGGGGGCTGAGCGGTACCTACTGAAGTACATGAAGGCCCCCTTCCTGTACCTAGGCGCAAGGAAGGGGGCCATCATGTACTTGGGGGAAGGGGTCTTCACGTGCTGTCGTGGTGCCTGGTGCTGCCGTTCCGGACCCACTCGCGACACCTGAAGCCCTATGGCAGCCGGACCACCCGCAGGAACGCGGGCAACAGCCACGGTCGCGGACCACTGACGACGATCTTGCCCGTCAGCACGGAACGCGCCTTGCCGACCCGGTGGAACAGCATCAGGTTCAGCGTCGGCGGATCGAACGAGATCCGCACGTCGACCGGCCCACCGGGCCGCTCCACCGTGACCCGCCCCCGGTGCAGCACCAGCACCACCGGGGACGTGTACGCCGACCGGAAAGCCACGGCGATCCGTCTTTCCCGCGGCGGTTCGCCGGTGTCCAGGAGGTGCCCGGTGTCGTGGGTCAGCACGCCCACCATGAAGAGGTCGAAGAACAGCGCCGCGTCAGCCGGTGGGATCGTCCACGGCAATCTCAGTGCCTCGGCGATGTCCCAGCCGTGGATCTGCAGTTCGTTGACCAGGTGCGCGAGGACACCGGCCAGCGGCACCTTCGAACCCCCGAGCCAGTCCAGCGGGGTCGCCGGGTCGACGTCCTCGGTCACCCTCAGCACTTCTTCGATGTCAGCGAGCAACCCCGTGATCAGCACGCCGATGTCGCGTTCGGGAAAACCCCGTAACACCAAAGTGTTCAACACGGAAACGGTGTCCACAGTGGTCTTTTCGACCTGGCTCTGCCCGCCGGCGTCCAAGAGCGGGGTGCTGTCCGGGCGCACCATGGACGTGTACATCTTCGCGATCATCGCGACGTGGGCCACCGTGTCGGCCGCCGACCAGTCCGCGGTGACCATCGCGTCCGGATCCGGAACGCGGGCCACCATTTCCGCGAATCGCGACCCCGTCACCCGATAGGCGCGCCGCACCGACTGCCATCGATCCGCCGTGATCGCCGTGGTCACGGGCCGATTTTATCGTGGCAGAGCCGGAAATCCTTCTGCTCTCGTGCCGTCCTCGAGCGCAGTGACCGTACTCACTACGGAAATCGACGTGACACGCACCGACCGGCCCAGGCAGACTGGACGGCAGATCAGCCACGCCTTCGCTGTCACCGTTGCCGTCGCCGAAGGCGGCCAACGCGGACTTGCGCCCTCCCAGGAGCCCTTCACTGATGACCGAGACCCTGCCCGAAACCACCCACGACCAGGAAAGGGCGCCGGCGAAAGCCGGGCTCCTGATCGGGGTCCTGGTCCTGTCCGCGTTCGTGATGATCCTCAACGAGACCATCCTGAGCGTCGCGCTACGTGACCTGACCGTCGACCTCCAGGTCCCGACCACCACCGTCCAGTGGCTGACGAGCGGCTTCCTGCTCACCATGGCGGTCGTCATCCCGACCACCGGGTTCCTCCTCGAACGGTTCACCCCGCGCCAAATCTTCCTCGCCTCGCTGATCCTGTTCAGCACCGGCACGCTGGTCAGCGCGCTCGCCCCGGGCTTCGCGGTCCTGCTGACCGGCCGGGTCATCCAGGCCTGCGGTACCGCGGTGATGCTGCCGCTGCTGATGACCACGGTGATGCGCCTGGTGCCGGTGGAGAAACGCGGCGCCACGATGGGCACGATCACGATCGTCATCGCGGTCGCCCCGGCCATCGGCCCGACCATCGGCGGCGCCGTGCTCTCCTCGCTCGGCTGGCGCTGGATGTTCTGGATCGTGCTGCCGCTCTCGCTCGCCGCCTTGGTGGTCGGCATGCTGCAGCTGCGGCTGGACAGCGACACCCGCAAGGTGCCGCTGGACGTGCTGTCGGTGATCCTGTCCGCCGTCGGTTTCGGTGGCGTGCTGTACGGCCTGTCGGTGTCCGGCGAGTCCGCGGGCGGGCATCAGCCGGTGCCGCCGTGGGCGCCGATCGTCGTCGGCGCCGTGGCACTCGTGGTGTTCACCTGGCGCCAGTTGCGCCTGCAGAAGGAAGATCGCGCGCTGCTGGACCTGCGCCCGTTCACCCACCGCAGTTTCGTGGTCGCGCTGGTGCTGACGGCGCTGCTGTTCATGTGCCTGCTCGGCGCCGCGGCGATCCTGCTTCCGCTGTACCTGCAGACCGTCCTGCACACCAGCACGTTCGTCAGCGGGCTCGCGGTGCTTCCCGGCGGCCTGGTCCTCGGGCTGCTCGGCCGCCCGGTCGGCGCGCTGTACGATCGCTTCGGCCCCCGGCCCTTGGTCATCCCCGGCGCGGCCGCGATGGCGGTCTCGTTGTGGTTGTTCGCCCTGCTAGGCCCGGGATCACCGCTGCTCGCGGTCATCGCCATCCACGTCCTGCTGATGGGCGGACTCGGCCTCATGATGACGCCGCTGATGACCGAGTCCCTCGGTTCGCTGCCCGAGCACCTCTATTCCCACGGCAGCGCGATCCTCGCCACCCTTCAGCAGCTCGCCGGCGCGCTCGGCACCGCCCTGTTCATCGCGGTGGCCACGGCGAGCACGACCACGGCCGGGGCGGCGAGCCCCGACGCCGGGGGCATCCGCACCACGTTCATGGTCGCCGGTTGTGTCGGACTGGCCGCGTTCGTCGGTTCGCTGTTCGTCAAGAAGAGCACCGGGGCCCCCGCGGTGGCCGCGCACCACTGACGCCGGACCCGTTCACCGCGCGCCCGCCGCGGCCTCCACTGGAGGTACGGCGGGCGCGCGTCGTTCGGCCACCTTCCGGCCGTAGGCGATGGCGGGTTGTTCGACCCAGCGGCGCAGCGCGCAAGCGAACAGCAACGCGACACCGGTGGTCGCCGCGGCCTTGGCGAGCCCGCTGGGCAGCAGCCAGCCCGTGACCCCGGCCGCGCCCGTCTGGGCGAGGTAAAGCGCGTAGGAACGATCGCCGATGAAGGTCAACGGCCTGCTCGAGAGCAGCTTCCGGACCGGACCTGGCGACACGACGGCCACGAGCAGCAGTGCCGAGCCCGCCGCGTAGGCCGGGACCACGAACTGCCAGTGCCCGCCGAGTGCCTTCGCCAGCGGGCCGACGGAGAACTGCAGGACGACGAACCCGCACCCGATCGCCGTGGCGACGGCCGGCCTGGTCAGGGGCCGGAACAGGGCGAACCCGCGCGGATGGTGGAGCGTCATCGCCAGCAGACAGCCGATGACCAGCGAGCAGTAGTGCACCGAAAGGCTCGCCCAGCTGTGTGACGGCGCCAGCGGCAGCGCGAACAGCACCACCCCGAGGACGACCGACGTGCCCAACAGCAGGCGCAGCGCCGTCTTGCCGCTCCGCGCGAACGACGTGAGCACCAGAAGCGCGGGCCAGACCAGGTAGAACTTCTCCTCCACCCCGAGCGACCACGACGTCGGATAGGGCGTGTTGTAGTCGACGAGTTCGTTGCCGAAGAGGAGGTAGTACGGCATGGCGTCGGCGAGCCTGCTGCTCTGATACGTGCCGGCGAGCACCACCGCGAGCGTGGTCAGCGCCAGGAGCAGGAAGTACACCGGCATGATCCGGAAGACCCGGCGAACGAAGAACCCGCGCAGCGAGATCCGGCCGTCACGGTCTTCCTCCCTCAGTGCCAGCGTCGTGATGAGGAAGCCGGACAGCACGAAGAACAGCTGCACGGCGATCCAGCCGTGCAAGCGGTCCAAGCCGGGACCGCCGTAGTGGAAGAACACGACGGCCACGGCGGCGAGCGCGCGCACCCCGGTGAGACCGGGGAACCACGACGAGGCCAGGTAGTCGGCGTGACCGAGCGGCCGCCACCAGAAGTGACGCGAGGGAGTGCACATGACCCGAAGGTTCGGGCGTGAACGCTGAACGGAAGCTTAAGGAAGCTGAAGACGTCTTCAGCTTCGCGCTTCCGCCAACGGCAGGCGGACGACGAGGCGGGCTCCGCCGTCGTGGTCGGCGACCTTCACGGTGCCGCCGTGCGCTCGGGCGATCTCGGCGACGATCGCCAACCCGAGTCCGGCGCCACCGTCGTCTCGGGCACGTCCGTCGTCCAACCGCACGAAACGGTCGAACACCCGCTCGCGGTCGTTGGCGGGAATGCCGGGCCCGTCGTCGGTGACCGTCAGCACCCCGAAGCCGTCCACTGTGGACACCGTCACCTCGACGCCGGTGCGGGTGTGGCGTTGCGCGTTGTCGACCAGGTTGCGCAGCAACCGTTCCAGCCTGCCGCGGTCGCCGAGGACCGTTGGATCCCCCGGCGTCCCCACCCGCACACCCTGTCGTCCCGACAGACACGATTCGACCACTTCGGACAGTCGCACCGGGGTGAACCGTTCCGGTGCCGCGTTGTCCAGCTTGCCGAGCAGCACGAGATCGCCGACGAGGTCCTGTAGCCGGGTGACGTCGAGGAGCGCGTTCCGGCAGGCCTCGCGCCAGTCCAGCCGGTCCGGATGCGCGAGCAACACTTCCAGCTGGGTCCGCAGGGACGCCAGCGGGGTGCGCAGTTCGTGCGACGCGTCCGAGGTGAACCGGCTCTGCCTGGTGACCGCGGTGTCCAGCCGGGAGAGCATCGTGTTCATCGTTTCCGCGAGCTTCGCGATCTCGTCCGCGCTGTTCGGGGCCGGAACCCGGCGGGAGAGATCGTGCGCGCCGATCTCCGCGACCTCCGAGCGGATCGCCTCGACCGGCCGCAACGACCGGCGTACCGCGAGCCACGCGATCACCCCGATCAGCAGCGCGATCACCGGAACTCCGGCCAGCAGCGTGACGCGTACCGCATCGAGCGCCGCCTGTCCGGACTCGTCGACGATGGCGGCGCCGAAGACCCGATACCTGCTGTCCCCGCTCACGGTAGCCGCCACGTGCAGCCGGACCCCGTTCTTCTCGGGATCCTCCCCGAGTACCCGCACGCAGCCGATGGATTCCTGCCTGGCGAGGTCGACGTCGCCAGCCGCGAGGTTGTGGACACTGTCGCCGTACTCGAACCCGCCGTCCGGTGCGATCGTCCCGGAACGCAGGCCGGGACAAGACGCGACCCGCTCACCGGACTGGGTGGTCACCTCGTAGACCGAGTCCCGCACGAGGAGCCGCAGGTCGGCCGGGGCGGCGCCGGTGTTCAGCACCTGGACGACCGCGGCCGCGCGTTCCCTCGCCACCTGCGCGGCGCCGTTGCCCAGCCGGTTCTGGGCATCGAGCACGAGCCACGCCGAAACGACCGCCAGAGCGATGATCGACGCCAGGAAGGCGGTCAGCGCGACCCGGAACCGGGTGGTCCGCAAGAACCTACGCACCGGAGCCCACCACGTGGTAGCCGGCGCCGCGCACCGTCCGGATCGTCTCCACCCCGAACGGCAGGTCTATCTTGCGCCGCAACGCGCTCACGTGGACCTCCACCAGGTTCGCGGTCGCAGACGCCGCGAAATCCCAGAGGTTCTCCAGCAGTTCCGCTTTGGTGACCACTTCCCCCTGCCGCTTCATCAAATAGGCCAACAGGGCGAACTCCTTTGTGGTCAACGGAATCTCGGCCGTGCCGCGACGGCAGACGTGACTGGCCTGGTCGAGTTCGAGATCGCCGAGCCGCAGCGTGCCCGGCCGGGTCGCTCCCCCGCGCCGGATCAGCGCCCGCAGCCGAGAGAGCAGGACGCCGTACGAGAACGGCTTCGGGAGGAAGTCGTCGGCGCCGGTGTCCAGCGCCTCGATCTCGTCGTCCTCGCCGTCCTTCGCGGTCAGCATGAGGATCGGGGTGTCGTCACCTCGTTCGCGGAGCCTCCGGCAGACGCGGTAGCCGTTGAGGCCGGGCAACATGATGTCGAGGATCATCGCGGCATAGGGATGCTCGGCGGCGTACCAGAGCGCGTCGCGGCCGTTGTGGGCGACGTCCACGGCGTAGCCTTCCGCGCTCAGCCCGGCGCGCAGCGATTCGGCAAGCCGCCGTTCGTCTTCCACGAGCAAGATCCTCATCCGGTCACGATCCCACGGCCCGGCGGCACTCGGTCACCGCGCCGGGCACAATTACCCTCGTGCGCGGATGAACCCGATGCCACCGTCCTGGCATGCCCACCCACCGCGGCCGCGGAGCGCTTCTCATGGCGCTCGCCGCCGTCCTCGTCGCCGGATGTTCCTCCGAGCCCGAGCCGCCTCCGACCTACCGGCTCAGTGGTGACGCGTGCGGGGCGGTGAATCCGGCGGAATTCGAAGCACTCACCCGCGCCAGCCCGTCCAAGAAGCCGAGCAACCTCGTCGAGAGGCTCGATGGCGGGAACTGCGCGATGGAGTTCGACGGTGCCGGTGGTTACGTCCTGCTGACGACGTTCATCGCCATCCACCCTTCGGGAGAGGCCGCCGCCAAGGTCATGTACGACGATTTCCGGAAGAAAGACGGTGAACGGGCGACGTCCGGTCGAGACCTCGAAGTCATCGACGTCCAAGGTTTAGGCACCGCGGCCTACCTGTACCGGCAGTACGACGACTCGAAGCCGTGGACGCCCGGCGAATTGTGGCTCTACAAGTACATCGTCCGGCACGGCTCGCTGTTCCTCACGGTCACCGGAACCGGCAACGCGCGAGAGGTCGCCGGCTGGCCCACCGTGGAGCAGGAACTGCAGGACAAGGTCAAAAAGAACGCCGAAGAGACCATGAAGGCGCTCAAGACCTGATCGCCGCTGCCCGGGTGAAGGGACGAGGCCGCCCACTTCTGGCCGCCGCTCACCACCGTCCGGCAGTCATTCGACGAAGCCGGGAACCGGGCTGTCGCCGCGTTGCTCGCCGAGATCTCCGACGGCGCCGGGGCGAGAGTCCGGGACAGGTGTTGTTGGGGCCCGCGGCCGCCGCGGTCCAGTGTCCCCTTCAGCTCTCGAGCACACCGGCCGATTTCTGCGCGGCGCCGGTGATGTTGCGGACCATGCCGCCGAAGACGACGCCGTGGAACGGCGCGATCCCCTTCCAGTACGCGTGCCCGGCGAACCCGTGCGGCTCGAACACCGCGCGTTGCCGGTAGATCGTCCCACCGTCCCCATCGGACTCGACGCCGAGTTCGAGCCAGGCGCGTCCCGGCAGCTTCATCTCCGCCCGCAGCCTCAGCAGGCGCGGCCGGTCGAGGTATTCGACGCGCCACCAGTCCAGTGCCTCGCCGAGGTGCAGCCGTCGCGGATCCCGCCTCCCACGCCGCAACCCGACCCCGCCGACGAGCCGGTCCGCCCAGCCGCGGACCGACCAGGCCAGCGGGAACGAGTACCACCCGTGTTCCCCGCCGATGGACTCGATGACGTCCCACAGCGCTTCCGGTGAGGCGTCCGTCCGCTGCTCGCGTTTGTCCTCGTAGACCGTGCCGCCCGCCCACTCCGGATCACTCGGCAGGGGGTCCGACGGCGCGGGCGACGCGTCCGACCAGCGGGTCGGCACGTCGGCGTTCCGGATCCGGGTCAGCGCCAGTTCGACGGCGTGTTCGTAGTGGGTCAGCCCCGCTTCCGGGTCGGGGATGTGCTCGGCGATCGCGTGGTCATGACAGACCACTTCATGCACCAGCGATTCGATCAACGGTACGGCGATCGACTTCGGCACGGGCGTGACCAGGTTGACCCACTGCCCGGAAAGCCACGGAGTCAGCACCGGAACGGGCACGACGGCACGCCGGGGCAGACCCGCGACGACGGCGTAGCGGCGCATCATCTGCAAATAGGTCAGGACGTCGGGGCCGCCGATGTCGAACGCGCCGTTCACTTCGGACGGCAGGTCGGCGGCGTGCACGAGGTAGTGCAGCACGTCGCGGATCGCGATCGGCTGGATACGGTTGTGCACCCACCGCGGGGTGATCATCGCGGGGAGGCGTTCGGTCAGGTAGCGCAGCATTTCGAAACTCGCCGAACCCGAGCCGATGATCACCGCGGCCTGCAGGACGACGGCGGGCACCCCGGAGTCCAGCAGAACCCTGCCCACTTCGGCGCGGGACGCCAGGTGCGGCGACAACTCCTCGTCGTCCGGCACGATGCCGCCCAGATACACCAGCCGCCGCACGCCCGCCGTCTTGGCTGCCTCGGCGACCGTCTTCGCCGCCTCCCGGTCGATCTCGACGAAGTTCTTGTTCGCCAAGGAATGCACGAGGTAGTAGACGACCTCACCGCCGGCCAGCGCCGTGTCGATCGAGGCCGGATCGGTGACGTCGCCTCGTTCGACCTCGACACGGTCACGCCACGGCTCTTCGGCGACCTTTTCCGGCGAGCGAGCCACCACGCGGACCTCGTGGCCCGCTTCGAGCAGATGCGGCACCAGCCGTCCGCCGACATATCCCGTCGCACCGAGCACCACGCATCGCATTCCACCGAGTCTTCCCCGAGGAGGCCGGTGGCGCACCCCGAGTGGCCCGTTCAGGGTGCGAGGCGGCCGCGGACCTCCACCGTCGCGGCGATGCTGCTCCGGAGGAACCGGGCGACCGTCCGGCGCTCGTCCTCCCCCAGATCCCGCCAAGCCGCGGAGAAGCGCTCACCCAAAGGGAGGAAGAACTCGGCACCGATCCGGCGTGCCTGGTCGTGCATCCGCAGCTCGACCTTGCGCCGGTCGGTCGCGCTGCGGTCCCGGTAGAGGTGGCCCGCCCGCTCGAGCCGGTCGAGCACCGCCGTCGTCGCGGAAGCGCTGAGGTGCAAGGCCTCCGCCAGCCTGCCCGGGCTCATCGGCGTGCCCAGCTTGGCCGCGTCCATGATCACCGCGAGCGCGTTGAGGTCGGTCCGGTGCAGGCCGTGCGCCTCCCCGAACATTTCGGCGAACCGGTCCGATTCGACGGTCAGCTGACGCAGCAGGAGGACGAGCAGGGCGTCCGTGACCTCCTCGGTGTTCTCAGCCACGTCCGAAACCTCCCCTCACGCTGCATCGTCCGGGTGACCACTCTACTATTTCGATGGTCGAACTATTCACTTGTCGAAGTAGTAAGGTCACGGGAGCCATCCGCTCATGATCTCCGAAGTCGAACACCCCGCCCGCACGCGGTCACGTCTGCGCTGGCTGCTCCCCGCGCTCGTGGCGGTGGCCTGGCTGATCTTCGGCGGATTCAGCGGCCCGTACGCGGGCAAGCTGAGCCAGGTCACCGAGAACGACAGCAGCAGCTTCCTGCCCGCCTCGGCCGAAGCGACCGAAGTCGGTGAACTCCAGGAACAGTTCTCCAGTGCCGCCGTCATCCCGGCGATCGTCGTCGCCGAACGACCGTCGGGCCTGACCGAGGGCGACAAGCGGTTCCTCGCCGACCGGACGTCGAACGCACGGCTCGTCCCGGCGCCGGAGAGCAACGCGGGTGCGCAGGTCGTCGTGCTCCTGGACGCCACGAGCGACCCCGGGGACGGCGTCGAGGCACTACGTGACGCGCTCGCCCGTGACACACCCGATGGCCTGAAGGTGCTCGTGACCGGTCCGGCCGCGCAGGTCGCCGATCTCAAGGAGGCGTTCGGCGGGATCGACGGACTGCTGCTCCTGGTCGCGGGCGCGGTGGTCGCGCTCATCCTGATCATCGTCTACCGAAGCCCGCTGCTCCCCCTGCTCGTCCTGTTGTCCGCGGTGTTCGCGCTGGGAACCGCCAGTCTCGCGGTGTACCTGCTCGCGGACCACGACGTGCTGGCGTTGAACGGGCAGAGTCAGGGCATCCTGTTCATCCTCGTCTTCGGCGCCGCCACCGACTACGCGCTCCTGATGATCTCGCGCTATCGCGAAGAACTCAGGACGACCGACGACGCCCGCTCCGCGCTCCGGATGGCCTGGCGCTCGACCATCGAGCCGATCGCAGCCTCCGCCGGGACCGTGATCCTCGGCGTCCTCTGTCTGTTGTTCAGCGACCTGAACTCCAACAAGGGACTCGGTCCCGTCGCCGCCATCGGCATCGGCGCGGCCTTCCTGACGACCATCACGTTCCTGCCCGCCGTCCTGGCCTTGTGCGGGCGCAACGCCTTTTGGCCGTTCCGGCCGGCGGCCGCCCCGCCGAAGGAAGAGACCGGCGGGCTCTGGGCACGCGTGTCCGGCCGGGTCGCCAGGGCCCCGCGCACCATCTGGATCGTCACCACCGTCGTCCTGCTGACGGGTGGCGCTTTCCTGCCGCAGCTCAAGGCGTCCGGCACCGCGCAATCCGACGTCTTCCTCACGCCGGTCGATTCCGTGGCGGGACAGGAAGTCCTTTCCCGCTACTTCCCCGGCGGCTCCGGCTCCCCCACGGTGATCATCTCCCCCGCCGGTAAGGCGGAGGCGGTCACCGCGTTGGCGCGGGTCCCCGGCGTCTCGGACGTCCGTCAAAGCGGCGAAGCGGGCGGACTCGCGAAGATCGACGCGGTCCTGACCGATCCGCCCGACTCCGACGCGGCCGTCGCGACGGTCCAACGGATCCGCGAAGCCGTGCACACCGTCGACGGCACCAAGGTCGGCGGGCCGACGGCGACCTTGCTCGACACCAGGGAGACCTCCGAGCACGACCGGTTGCTGATCATCCCGATCGTCCTGGTCGTCATCTTCTTCGTACTCGCCCTGCTGCTGCGGTCGCTGCTCGCGCCGCTGCTGCTGATCGGCACGGTGGTGCTGTCGTTCGCCGCGACGATGGGCGTCTCGGCGCTGGTGTTCAACCACGTCTTCGACTTCCCCGGCGCCGATCCGGTCGTCCCGCTGTTCGGCTTCGTATTCCTTGTCGCACTGGGGATCGACTACAACATCTTCCTGATGACCAGGGTCCGCGAAGAGGCGGGCAGGATCGGCACCCGGGACGGGACCCTGCGCGGTCTGCGTGTCACCGGCGGTGTGATCACGTCCGCGGGTATCGTCCTCGCCGCGACCTTCGCCGCGTTGGCCGTCCTGCCGATTCTTTTCCTGGCACAGCTGGCTTTCATCGTCGCGTTCGGCGTTCTGCTCGATACGCTTCTGGTGCGTTCGCTGCTGGTACCGGCCCTGTCGGTCGACGTCGGGCGGAGGATCTGGTGGCCTTCGAAGCTGGCGAAGACCGGCAGGGAATGAACGTGGCGATGGCGAGCGTGGCGACCTGGCCGAGCTCGCGAAGGAGTGGTCGGTCAAAGGTCGATCAGCTCGACGGTCACCTTCGCTATGTCTCCCTCCTCGATCCCTTCGGCCTTGCGGACCGCCTTCTTGACCGGCAGCACGTAAGCACCGCGTTTGGCGTCCGGGAAGATCGACGTCTTCCATCTGCTGCCGCCGATGCCGACCTGGACGCGGACCGCGCCGAACCCGCGGCGCGGGCCGTCGGTGAGCTCGCGGATCTCCTCGGAGATGTCCTCGGGGAGGCTCACGAAGGTCCAGGTCTCGTCGCGGCGGGCGTCCCAGACCCAGAGTTCGGCATCGAATACGACGATCATCGGTGGAGCGTCGCATACGGGACCGACAATTCCGGCGCGACCATGAGGTGGGTGTGAGTCGCGTGTCCTCGATCACGGTGTGACCACAGGTCGGCGACCTGCCGAGACCGCGGCCCTAGTCCTGCTAAGGATGCCGCAGCGAGCGGGTCGTCGTGGCGCCGAGTACACGCGACGCCATCCAAGCCAGTGCGTCGGCCGTACGCGCCGGAGTATCCGAAGGCTGCATGATGTGGCTCAGCACGGTCCGGACCACGACGTCGATCGCCACATCCAGCTGCGAAGCGTCCAGCGGCGGACCGTAGGCGCGAACACGACCGCGCAGCATGACCGTCGCCTCGCTCAGCAGGCTCTCGGCCCGGACCGTCAGCAGCGGGAGCAACTCGGTGTCGGCGCCGTGCGTGGCCGAGACGATGGCTCGCAGCAGGAGGTTGTCGTCGGCGAGTTCGAGGACACCGCGGACGGCGTCGTGGATCGCCTCGACGAGGTCGTCGGGGTGCCGTTCGAAGGCATCCCGGACGACCGAGAGGAACCGGCCGAGTTCGTGCGAGATCATCGCTTCGGCCAGCCGGGTCTTCGAGCCGAGTTCGTTGTAGACGGTCTGGCGGCTGACGCCGACGATCTCCGCGAGTTTGCTCATCGTCACCGAGGACCAGCCGGAGCGCACGGTCAACTCGATCGCCGACGAGACGATCGGTTGACGGTACGGGCCACCCGTGACCGGTGCCTCACTCATGATCGTCATTCTAAGCTGAGCCCTTCAGTCCTCAGCTTCTAAGCCGCTGTTCCCGCCCCGGTACAGCGCGGTGAACCCGCCGGAAGCCGAAACGGCGGTCACCACCTCGTCCGCGCGCGGCGTGCCGACGAATTGGATCCGGTGGTCGTACCAGTCCGACCAGAAGTAAGGGCGAGGACCGGGCCGGCGTCGACGGCGGCCGACAGGCCCTGCCGGTATTCCTCACCGGGCCGCTCGTCGAGCACGACGACCGTGCCGTCGTCGCCCACCTCGGAGAAGTCGGGCGCCATCGCCTCACACACGCCCAGCCCGTCGCATTTCGCGCGGTCCGCCTCGATCTTCGTCATGCTCCGACCCTTCCCGGCGCCACGAAATCGACCTTCTCCCGCACCCCGCAGTCCGGGCAGCACCACGAATCCGGGATCGTCGACCACGGCGTTCCGGCGGGGAAACCCTCACGCGGGTCGCCGAGTTTCTCGTCGTAGACGTAGCCGCAACCGGGGCACATCCCGCCCTCGGTCGCGTCGCCGTGCGTGTCGGTGACGACCCGGGACGGCGCGGTGGCGTGTGTTCCGTAGCGCGCCAGGATCTTGGCCCGCTTCGACGGCTGGATGTTGGCGCGGGAGATGTCGCCGTCGAAATGCGCGAGCACGCGCGGATCCATCACGCGACGCCACACCGGCGGGACCAGTGCCAGCACGATCATCCCGGCGTAACCCGTCGGCAGGACCGGCGATTCCGCGAAATCGCGCAGCGTCTGGTAGCGGCGGGTCGGGTGGGCGTGGTGGTCGCTGTGCCGCTGCAGGTGGTAGAGCAGGACGTTGGTGGCGATGTTGTTGGAATTCCAGCTGTGGCTGGGATCCACCCGTTCGTAGCGACGCCGGTTCGGCGGGCCGACCTTCTGCCGCCGCATTCCGTAGTGCTCCATGTAGTTCACGACCTCCAGCAGCGAGAAGCCGATCACGGCCTGGATGACCAGGTACGGCAGGATCCCCGGGCCCAGCCACCCGGTCATCACCGCCCACAGCACGGCCGACATCAGCCAGGCGTTGAGCACGTCGTTGCCGATCCGGAACGGATGCCGGTCGCGCCGGGCGTACCGTTTGCGCTCGAGGGCCCACGCGGATTTCAGCGAGCCGAACACCGTGCGCGGCCAGAACCGGTAGAAGCTCTCCCCCATCCGACTGCTGGCCGGATCCTCCGGGGTCGCCACGCGGACGTGGTGGCCGCGGTTGTGCTCGATGTAGAAGTGGCCGTAGAAGCTCTGCGCCAGCGCGATCTTCGACAGCCAGCGCTCGTGGCTTTCCTTCTTGTGCCCCAGTTCGTGCGCGGTGTTGATGCCGATGCCACCGATGCAGCCGATCGAGACCGCCAGACCGATCTTGTCCACCACGGACAGGTCACCGCGGGCGATCAGCCAGAACGCGACCACGAAACCCGCGTACTGGATCGGCAGGAACGCGAAGGTGATCCACCGGTAGTAGCGATCCCGCTCCAGCCGTTCGATCACGTCCTCGGGCGGATTGCCGCGGTCCAGCCCGGCCATCAGGTCGATCAGCGGCACGATCACCAGGATCACGATCGGCCCGATCCAGAACCACACACCCCAGCCGGTGGCCGCGTGCAGCCCGATCGCCAGGAACGCGAGCGAGGGGACGACCAGGCCGATCAGCCACAGGTATCGCTTGCGATCGGTCCATCGTTCGGTCGAGCCCGCCGGGATCGTGCCCTTCAGCTCGCTCATCGCACCCTCCTCCGTTGGCTGGGTTTACAAAACTGTAGGTGATGTACATCCGGTTTGACAAGTAGTCATCTTTTGTAAATCCAACGTTGCTTCGCCTGATGAGAACCTGGCGATATCTTGTATTCGTAAGGAAACTTACTTAACTTGTGACGACACGCCGCGACCCACTTCGTCCACCCCGAAGGAGCGCGAATGCCCCGTTCAACTCGTCGGATCCAACCAGCCGCCGTGGCCGCCGTCGCCGCGGCCTTGTTGACGCTGCCCGCCACGACCGCCACCGCGAGCACCGCGGCGAACACCCCCTGGCCTGGCACTTCCGCCGTCACGAACGCCGACGGCTCGAACGCCCTCGGCGGCAACATGAGCGGGCTGTCCTTCGGCGGACCCGACGTCCTCTGGGCGGTGAAGAACGGGCCCGGCACGCTGTACCGCCTCGTGCGCAACGGCGCGAAGTGGCAGCCGGACACCGCCAACGGCTGGTCGTCGGGCAAGGCGCTGCGTTACCGCAACGGCAAGGGCGATCCCGACGCCGAAGCCGTCGTGGCCACCCCGGACGGCGTGGTCGTGGCCGCCGAACGCGACGGCGACAACGGCAAGACGAGCGCGCTCAAGGTGCTCCGATATGACGTCTCCGGCTCGGCCAAGACCCTCGCCGCCAAGGTCGAATGGGAGCTGACCGCGGATCTGCCGAAGGTTTCGGCCAACGACGGTCTCGAAGCCGTCTCGTGGATCCCGGACGGCGCTCTCACCGCGAAGGGATTCGTGGACGAGCGCACGAAGGCGCCGTACGACCCGGGCAGCTACCCCGGTCACGGCACCGGCCTCTACCTCGTCGGCCTCGAGAGCAACGGGATGATCTACGCCTACGCGCTCGACCAGGCGGGCGGGAAGTACACCCGTGTCGCGAGCTTCGCGAGCGGGCTCGACTCGATCATGGAACTGGAGTACGAGGCTTCGACCGGCAAGCTCTGGGCGGTCTGCGACGACAACTGCGGCGGCGCCTCGACGACGCTCACCGTCGGCACGAAGGGCAAGTTCGCCGTCACCGCCACGTACGACCGTCCGGGCGGAATGCCGGATTACAACAACGAAGGCTTCGCCATCGCGGGCGCCTGCGCGTCGGGGAGCAAGCAGGCGGTCTGGGCCGACGACGGGAACGAAGGCGGCCACGCGCTCCGCGCCGGCACCTTGTCCTGCGGCTGAACCACCACTCCATTCCGTCGCGGATTCGCGCCGGAATGGAGTGCATCGATTCCGGCCTTTCTTCCGCCTCTCGGTGAACTACTTTGTCGGCATGAAATTCACCCCCCTCGCGATTCTTCCGGCATTGGTCGTTCCCCTGCTCCTGCCGCCCGCGGCGCTCGCGGGCGACGGCCGGGAATCCATCGGCACCGGGATGACCTCGGGCGCCAGCGGCGTCGCGTCGTCACCCGCTCGTTTTGCGGGACAACAAGAACACCGGCGAAACCTGGGCTGTCCAGGTCCGGCTCGAGCGGGCGGCAGGCTCCGGATCGCGACCAGGAAGGACCCGGAGGACAAGTGAGCAGCGAAGACCTGCGCGAACACCGCCACAAGATCATCGAAGAGCATATGGACACCGAGGTGGCCCACGAGTTCGAGCGCACGCTCGGCACCTTCAACGGCCATCCGCACTACGAGATCATGGCGACCGGGCAGATCTTCGACGGCGACGAAGAGGTCATGGCGTACTACCGCATGACCCGCACGGCCTTCCCGGACCTGCGGCACGACAACGCCCGCCGGCGTCGCCGCACAGCCTGTTTGGAGACCCTGCACGGACATCGCCGAGAGCTGGGAGCCGGCGGACGATCGGCGCACCGAATGCGCCATGGTGACCGCCCGGCCAGTCCGGTATCCACGAGCCACGATGGATCACCGACAGCGAGGCCGCCGTGATCGACGCCGACCACGACCTGATCGGATTCGATCCACGCGGCGTCGGCTACAGCGCCGACGACCACTACGGGTCGCTGTCCTCGCTTCCCTGCGCGAGCGAAGCCGTCGAATTCTTCTCGACCGGTAAGACGAGCGCCGGAGCACCGATCCCGCCGCCGTCCGGCCGCTGATCAGGCGCCGACGTGGGAAAGGCCGAACGCGGTGAGGAAGCCCGCGACCGTGATCAATCCGCTCCACAGCTGTGCGTCCTCGAAGGCCTCGGGGATCATCGTGTCGGCGATCATGGCGAGGATCGCGCCGCCGGCGATCGCGGTGATCACGGCAAGGGTGGCGCCGGAAGCCCCGCCGAGAACGCCGTAACCGAGCAGGGCGGCCACCCCGCTGATCACGGCGATACCACTCCACAAGAGGAGAACGTAGCGGGGACTCCGGCCCGCCCGCTTCATCCCCGCGGCGCTGGACAGTCCTTCCGGGACATTGCTGATGAACACGGCGGCCACGGTCACGACACTCACGCTTCCGCCGCCGAGGAGGCTGGTGCCGATCACCATCGATTCGGGGACGCCGTCGAGCAGGGCGCCGAGCGCGATGGCGGTCCCGGAGCCCGCTTGTTCGGATTCGGACGGTTGCTGGTCACCGGAGCGTTTGCGATGGCGGGCGCCTCGCCGGGCGAGAGCGACGTTGGCGAGGGTATAGACCAGCGCACCGCCGACAGCGCCGAGCGCGGTCGGCAGGAATCCGCCCTTTTCGTGCGCCTCGGCGATCAGCTCGAAGGAGACGGCGGAGATCAGCACGCCGCTGCCGAACGCCATCACGCCCGCCACGGCCTTGCCCGGGATCCGGACCAGGAAACCCGCCATCGCGCCGAGCAGCAACGCCGACCCGGCCAGTAGGCCCCAGCCGCCCGCCACCAGTAGTTCCGGCACCCGATCCTCCTCCTGTCATTCCGAAACCCCGGCGCTCAGTCTGTCCGACCCGGTGGCCGGACGCGCGTCAGGAATCTCACGGAGGGTTGCCCCGAAGAACGCGGGGTACTCGGCCGGTATGGAACAAAAAGGCGTGACACGCGACACCCGACGGCATCCGCCGCAGGTGGCCGCCCTGATCTTCGGCGTGGTCTTTCTCGTGGTCGGGGTACTCGGCTTCATCCCGGGCATCACCACCGGCTACGAAGGGCTGAAATTCGCCGGGCACCATTCCGAAGCCCGCTTGTTCGGCGTCTTCGCCGTGTCGATCCTCCACAACCTGGTGCATCTGCTGTTCGGCGTGGTGGGCGTGCTCGCCGCTCGCAAACGCGCCGCTTCCCGTGTCTTCCTGATGGTCGGCGGCGGGATCTACCTGCTCCTGTGGATCATCGGACTGGTGATCCCCCAGAGCAGCCCGGGGAACTTCCTGCCGTTCAACGTCGCCGACAACTGGCTGCATCTCGGCCTCGGCCTCGCCATGATCGCGCTGGGTGTCCTCACCACCGCGCTCGAACGCAAGGCGGGTGACTACCCGGAACCCGACATACAGCACCAATGAGAAGGTCCGGGCCCGCCCCGGACGACGGACTCAGTGAGACATGTCCCCAATGGCGCATCGGGGACACTGAGTCCAATCCGCTTCAAGCCCGCAAGCGAGCAGGGAGACGCCCCCTCACTCGTCCCGCGCCAGCAGTTCCCGGACCCGTTCCCGCAGTGCCTCCCGCGGGTACGCGTTCACCTGGGCCCCCGCCATCCGCACCGGGTCGCCGAAGAAGAAGTACTCATACAGCGACTCACGCCCGGCGAAGCTGGAGACCGACGCGTCGAACGCCAGCTTGAACAACCTCGCGCGGTCCTTGGCGGGCAGCGTGGCCGACTGGAGGTAGGTGTCGATGTCGGGACGGCCTTCCGCCTCGAAGTCCGCCTCCCCCGGCAGTGCCATGAGACCGGACGCGGAGAACTTGCGGATGATCTCGGTCAGCCGCGGTGAGACCTTGGTGGGGTACCAGTTCCGGGCGGCGTTGAGGACTTCCCATTTGGGCAGGAAAACGCCGTCCTCGCTCACCTTTCCGTCGGCTTCCGCCGCGCGCAGCACGGCCTTCTCGATCTCGACGTAGGAGATCAGCTCGGACAGGTCCTGCTGGATGTGCTGGAAGCCGTCGATGCCGATCGTGGCGGCGATCTCACTGGCGAGGCCGAGGTAGAACTCGGTCTTGGCCAGCGTGCGCGTGACGACCTGATGGGTCATGAGCGCACCGGCCCCGGTCTCGGAGTACCAGGCGTTGCACAGTTCCGGATGCCCCAGCAGGAACACCCGCTCGTTCGGGACGAAGACGTCGTCGAAGACCACGACCGCGTCCATCTCCTCGAACCGCGAGGCGAGCGGCTCGTCGAAGTGCGAGCGGCCGTGGTCGAGGCCTGCCCGGCAGAAGTACTTCAGCCCGGGCGCGTCGTTCGGCACGGCGAAGGCGTAGGAGTACGGGGCGTCCTCGGGAGTGCCACGAAGGACGGTCGAGGGGAACACCAGGAGTTCGTCCGCGATCGGCGCGATGGTGGCGAGCATTCGGGCGCCGCGGACGACGATGCCGTCCTCCCGTTCCTCGACCACCTTCGCCGACAGATTGCCGCCGCCCTGCTGGCTCCCCGACACCGAGCGGTTGACCTGCGGCGGGATCAGGGTGTGCGTCGCGAGGAGATCGTTCTCGCGCGCCATTTCGTAGTACTTCTCGATACGCTCGCCGAAGACGGGATCGGCCTGGGAGAAGAACTTCTTCGCAGTCGACAGCGCGGTGAGCGACGAGTTCATGTAGTCACCGGTGCGGCCGAGGAATCCGTTGGAGTACTGCGCCCACACGGAAAAGGCCGCACGGCGCCGCTTGAGGTCCTCCTCGGTGCGTGGCACCAGGAACGACGTTCCGACGCGCTCCCCCGTGGTCGGCGATTCGTAGGTCAGGACGTCGTGGTGCGCCGGGTCGTGCTGGAGGTCGAACAGCTTCGAATAGGTCAGCGCGTTGTTGCGGAACGCCGGATGCTCGGCGACCTTCGAGGTCACCTTCTCGCCGTCGATGTACAACTCCGGCGTCATCCCGTTGAGCTTGTCGAGGTACTGCTGTCCGGTACGGGCTCCCATGTCGTGCTCCTTCTTGGCGTGGACGTCGTTGTCAGAACAGGGATTCGTGGCCTCGCACGGACTCGTGGATGGTCGAAAACCGCCCGTCGACGAAGCCGAGCGCGTCGCCGGAGCGGTAGTCGAACTCCCGGACCTCGCCGAGGAACAGGGTGTGGTCGCCACCGTCGTAGGCTGCCCACGGCGTGCAGTCGAACCAGCTGAGGACGCCGCCGAGCCGCGGCGCGTGCCCGCCTTCGACCCACGTCGGCGCGCCTTCCGGAGACGGACGGCCGGCGAAGTTCATCGCGAGCGCCTCCTGTTCCGCGCCGAGGACGTTGACCGCGAACGGGCGACCCGCGAGCAGGTCGTGGCTTTTCACGGTGCGCTGGATCGAGACGAGCACGAGCGGTGGATCCATCGAGACCGCGGTGAAGGAGTTCACCGTCAGGCCGTGCCGCTTCACCGTGCCGTCGGCCGTGGTGGCATCGAAGGTCACCACCGCGACACCCGTCGCGAAGCGGCCGAGGCAGCCTCGGAAGAACTGCGCGGGAGGCCGATAGAGGCTCGAACCCGGGGAGAACCTGGTCTCGCGTGCCATCATCGTGAGTTCCTGTTCTATAATCGAACAGACAGTTCAACTATCGAAATGGATCGTATACGATGGTTTCGGACTCCCGCAAGACCGCGAGCACGTCCCAGACACTCAGCCGAGGCATCCGCGTACTCGAAGTCCTTGCCGACGCCCAAGAACCGCTGAGCGTCGACCAGATCGCCGAACGGCTGGGCGTCCATCGGTCCATCGCGTACCGGCTGATCCGCACGCTCGAAGACCACGGGCTTCTCACACGGGAGCCCTCAGGGAAGTTCGAACTCGGCACGCGTCTGGCCGCGCTCGCGGCGGGGATCAAGCACGATCTGCAGGCCGCCGCGCTGCCCGAACTGACCGCGGTCGCGAACGAACTCGGCATGACATGTTTCGTGGCGGTGATGGACCGCGAGGAATGCGTGACCCTGGTCAGCGTGGAACCCCGGCACGCCGTCGCGTCCGTCGCGCAGCGCCCGGGGTCCAGGCATCCGTTCACCGCGGGCGCCCCCGGCCGCGCGATCCTTTCCCAGCT
Source organism: Amycolatopsis sp. NPDC041971 (assembly GCF_055588925.1). Classification (NCBI taxonomy): domain Bacteria; kingdom Bacillati; phylum Actinomycetota; class Actinomycetes; order Pseudonocardiales; family Pseudonocardiaceae; genus Amycolatopsis; species Amycolatopsis sp. NPDC041971. The sequence continues at coordinate 223,250 of NZ_JBVJCE010000004.1, forward strand.
GCCCTCGAAAGACTGGCCTGAGGAAGTACGGGAAGTGGCCGCCCGCGGCTACGCGGACAGCCATGGCGAAGTGATCGAGAACCTCAGCTCGGTGGCGGTGCCGCTCCCCCTGCGCGGCCACGACCCGGCGGCACTCGCCGTCGTCTATCTGTCGAGCACACGGGCCCCCGCCGAGCTCGCGGAGCGGCTCAAAGCGGCGGCGAAGGCCGTCCGTGACGCTCTCGGCGGATGAGCGTCACGGACGGCTGATCACTTTCCGAACCGAAGCGGGCTCACGGCCTGCTCGGCTTCGTGGTCCGGTCCGAGCGGGATCCCCGACCGATCCCGCAGCAGCAAGGTGGCGATGAAGCCGATGACGGTCATCCCGGCCAGGTAGACGGCCACGGACATCGACGTGCCGGTCGCGCTGACCAGGGCGGTCGCGATCGTCGGCGCGAAAGCACCACCGAGGATCGCACCGAGCGCGTAGGAGATCGAAACACCGGAGAACCGGATCGAGGCGGGGAACAGCTCCGCGTAGAACGCCGCCTGCTGGCCGTAGGTGAACCCGAGCCCGACGCTGAGAATGATCAAACCGAGCGCCAGCAACACGATGTTCCCGGTGTCCACCAAGGGAAAGAGCACCGCGACGCCGGCGAGCTGCGCGATCCAGCCCAGCACGTAGGTGCGCCGCCTGCCGATCCGGTCGGACACCGCGCCCGCCGCCCACGTCGAGAGCAGCCAGGTCGCCGCCGACGCGGTCACCGCCCACAGCACCGGTCCGCGGTCGAGACCGATCGGGCCCTTCGGATTGGTCGCGTAGTTCTGGATGTAGCCGCCGGTGGTCATGTAGCCGACGGCGTTGTTGCCCGCGAACACCAGCGCGGCCACCAGGACGAGCACGGCGTGCTTGCGGAACAGCTGGATGATCGGGGTCCGGGTCTGCTCGCGGCGTTCGGCGATCTCGCGGAAGACCGGGCTCTCCTCGACGCGGCGCCGCACGTAGTGGCCGACCAGGATCAGCCCGACGCTGAGCAGGAACGGGATCCGCCAGCCCCAGTCGAGGAACGCCTGTCCGGGAACGAGCAGACTGGTGAGCGCCAGGACGCCGGAGGCCAGCAACAGCCCGAGCGGGACGCCGATCTGCGGTGAGGCACCGAAAAGTCCCCTCCGCCGGGACGGCGCGTGCTCGACGGCCATCAGGACGGCGCCGCCCCATTCCCCGCCCGCCGAAACACCCTGCAGGATCCGCAGCAGGATCAGCAGCACCGGCGCGGCGACCCCGATCTGGTCGAACGTCGGGAGCACGCCGATCAGCGTGGTCGCGACACCCATCAGGATCAGGGTGAGCACCAGGACCACGCGACGGCCGTACTTGTCGCCGAAGTGCCCGGCGAGGAAGGCCCCGAGCGGGCGGAACAGGAAGCTCACGCCCACCGTGGCGAAGGCGACGAGCGTGCTGTCGGCACCGAGGCCGGAGAAGAACAGCTTGCCGAAGACGAGACCGGCGGCGGACGCGTAGACGAAGAAGTCGTACCACTCGACCGTGGTGCCGACGACGGTCGCGAACGCGACCCGGCGCCGATCGGAGGACGGTGGAGTGGTCCGGCCGGGCGTGCGTTCATCCTGCGCTGGATTCGACACTTTGACTCCTTTGACATAGGCCTGACGCGAGTGGCGGCCCGCTGGGATCCCCTGGGCGAGGCGAAGGCCACTCGGTGACCACCTTGCCACTGTGGCACGGAATCATATACGTTATTAGATACGAAGCAAGGGTCGAGGGATACAGGGAACCATGGGCACTTACGAGGCATCAGCGCCTTCCGGCCGCGCGTCCGGTCCGCCAGCCGTCCGGCCGGGCAAGATCATCGCCGTCCATCTCAGCTACGCGTCACGCGCCGCACAACGCGGGCGGCGTCCGGCGAATCCGTCGTACTTCTTCAAACCGTCGAGCTCGATCGGCACGTCCGGCGGCACGGTCGAACGCCCCGCGGGGACCGAACTGCTGGCCTTCGAAGGCGAGATCGCGCTCGTCATCGGCACCACGGCGCGGTGGGTCAAACCCGACAAGGCGTGGGACCACGTCGCCGCGGTCACCGCCGCGAACGACTTCGGTCTCTACGATCTGCGCGCGGCGGACAAAGGCTCCAACGTCCGGTCCAAGGGCGGTGACGGCTACACCCCGCTCGGCCCCGGCCTCATCGACGCGCGCGACATCGACCCTTCGTCGCTGCGCATCCGAACCTGGGTGAACGGCGACCTGGTACAGGAGGACACCACGGCCGGACTGCTGTTCCCCTTGCGGCAGTTCGTTTCCGACCTCTCCCAGCACTTCACGCTCGAGCCGGGCGACGTCATCCTCACCGGCACCCCCGCCGGTTCGACGGTGGTCTCCCCCGGCGACGTCGTCGTGGTCGAAGTGGACGTTCCCGGCACCTCCGCCAGCAGCGGACGGCTGCACACCACCGTCACCCAGGGGATCCGGTCCTTTTCGGACATCGGCAGCCTGCCCGAGGTCGACGACAAGCAACGCGCCGAGGCCTGGGGCACGCCGTCGGAGGAGCCTGTCGAGAAGGACACTCCCGCGCTCAGCGAGGAACTCCGGGCCAAACTGCTGCGCGCCCCGGTCGCGGGCTTGTCCGCCCAGCTGCGCAAGCGGGGCCTGAACAACGTCGCGATCGACGGCGTACGCCCCAACCTCCCGGGCTCGAAGGTCGTCGGCACGGCGAGGACCTTGCGCTTCGTCCCGAACCGCGAAGACCTGTTCAAGTCTCACGGCGGCGGTTACAACGCGCAGAAACGCCTGTTCGACTCGGTCGGCACCGGCGAGGTGATCGTCATCGAAGCCCGCGGCGACAAGGGGTCCGGAACGCTCGGGGACATCCTGGCGTTGCGGGCGCGCTATCTCGGAGCGGCCGGGGTGATCACCGACGGCGGGGTCCGCGACTTCGAAGCCGTCGCCGCGACCGGGCTCCCGGTGTTCTCGCAGGGCCCGCACCCGGCGGTCCTCGGCCGCAAGCACGTGCCGTGGGACACCGACGTCGCGGTCGCCTGCGGCGATGCCACCGTGCTGCCCGGCGACATCATCGTCGGCGACGACGACGGCGTGGTCGTCATCCCGCCGGCGCTGGCCGAAGAGATCGTCGACGCGACGCTCGTCCAGGAGGACGAGGACGCTTGGATCGCCGAGCAGGTCGGCCAGGGCCGTCCGATCGAGGGGCTCTTCCCGCTGAACCCGTTGTGGCGGGAAAGGTATGCGGCATGGCAGAAGAAGCAGTGAAGACGACCAGCAAATCCGAACTCGCCTACGGGTGGCTGCGTGAGCGGATCGCCCGGCACGAGTACGGACCCGGCTACCGGCTCGTCCTCGCCGAGATCGCCGGCGCGCTCGACATGAGCGTCGTCCCGGTGCGCGAGGCGATCCGGCGGCTGGAGGCCGAACGGCTGGTGACCTTCGAGCGCAACGTCGGCGCGCGCGTGGCGATGGTGGACCAGAACGAGTACGTCCACGCGATGCAGACCCTCGGCGTGGTCGAAGGTGTCGCCACCGCGCTGTCCGCCCCGCAACTCTCCGAAGAGAACATCGCGCGGGCCCGCCGGGTGAACGAGCGCATGATCGCGCTGCTGGACCACTTCAACGCGCACGAGTTCACCGCGTTGAACCAGCGGTTCCACTCGCTGCTGTTCGAATGCTGTCCCAACCCGCAGATCCTCGACCTCGTGCACCAGGGCTGGACTCGGCTGTCCGGACTGCGCGACTCGACCTTCGCGTTCGTCCCCGACCGCGCGCATCGGTCGGTCGAAGAGCACGAACAGATCCTCCGGCTGATCTCCGAGAAGGCCGACCCGCTCGACATCGAATTCGCCGCACGCAATCACCGCTGGGCCACCATGCAGGCCTTTTTGGACGCGCGAGAACGCGCGAAACGCTGACTGAGGAGGAATCTTGACCAGCACGACTCCCCGGCCGATCCCGGACGGCGTCCCGGAGCGGATCCGGCACTACATCGGCGGTGAACTCACCGACTCGGCCGACGGTGCCGTTTTCGACGTACTCGACCCGGTGACCAACGAGGTCTACGTCCAGGCCGCCGCCGGCAAAAAGGCCGACATCGACCGCGCCGTCGTCGCCGCGCGGAAGGCGTTCACCGAGGGCCCCTGGCCGAAGCTACTGCCGCGCGAGCGTTCGCGCGTGCTGAACCGCGTCGCGGATCTCGTCGAGTCACGGGACAAGCGGCTCGCGGCGCTGGAGAGTTTCGACTCGGGGCTGCCGATCTCGCAGGCACTGGGCCAGGCCCGCCGGGCCGCGGAGAACTTCCGGTTCTTCGCGGATCTGATCGTCGCGCAGGCCGACGACACCTACAAGGTGCCGGGCCGCCAGATCAACTACGTCAACCGCAAGCCGATCGGTGTCGCCGGGCTGATCACGCCCTGGAACACGCCGTTCATGCTGGAGTCGTGGAAACTCGCCCCCGCGCTGGCGACCGGCAACACCGTCGTGCTCAAGCCCGCGGAGTTCACCCCACTTTCCGCGTCGCTGTGGGCGGAGATCTTCGAGGAGGCCGGGCTGCCTCAGGGCGTCTTCAACCTCGTCAACGGCTTCGGCGAGGACGCGGGCGACGCGCTGGTGAAGCACCCGGACGTCCCGCTCATCTCCTTCACGGGCGAGAGCCGCACCGGCAGCCTGATCTTCGCGAACGCGGCGCCGTTCCTCAAAGGACTGTCGATGGAGCTGGGCGGCAAGTCACCCGCCATCGTCTTCGCCGACGCCGATCTGGAGACCGCGATCGACGCGACGATCTTCGGCGTGTTCTCCCTCAACGGCGAACGCTGCACGGCGGGCAGCCGGATCCTGGTCGAGCGCGCGATCTACGACGAGTTCGTCGAACGGTACGCCGCGCAGGCCGAACGTGTCGTGGTGGGGGACCCGGGCGAGTCCGGGACCGAGGTCGGCGCCCTGGTGCACCCCGAGCACTACGAAAAGGTCATGAAGTACATCGAGATCGGGAAGACCGAGGCCAGGCTGGTGGCCGGTGGCGGCCGCCCCGACGGCTTCCCGACCGGGAACTACGTGGCACCCACGGTGTTCGCCGACGTCAAACCGGACGCCCGGATCTTCCAGGAGGAGATCTTCGGCCCCGTCGTCGCGATCACGCCGTTCGACACCGAGGAAGAGGCGCTCGAGCTCGCGAACAACACGAAGTACGGGCTCGCGGCCTACGTTTGGACCAACGACCTCAAGCGGGCGCACAACTTCGCGCAGTCCGTCGAAGCGGGCATGGTGTGGCTCAACTCGAACAACGTCCGTGATCTGCGCACCCCCTTCGGCGGGGTCAAGGCGTCCGGGCTGGGACACGAGGGCGGCTACCGCTCGATCGACTTCTACACCGACCAGCAGGCGGTGCACATCAATCTCGGCGAGGTGCACAACCCCGCCTTCGGCAAGGGCTGACCCCGTTCCCCGTCCACAAAGGATGACGCAATGAAGCCGATCCCCACCCCGAAATCGCCGCCGCCGGACGTCCTGCGCTGCGCGTACATGGAACTCGTCGTCACCGATCTGGCGCGTTCGCGCGCCTTCTACGCCGACGTCCTCGGACTGACGGTGACCGAAGAGGACGAGACCACGGTCAGCCTCCGCACGATCGACGAGTTCATCCACCACAACCTCGTGCTGTGCCAAGGTCCGGTCGCCGCGGTCGCGGCGTTCTCGTACCGGGTGCGGTCGCCGGAGGACCTGGACAAGGCGGTCGCGTTCTACACGGAGCTGGGCTGCCGGGTCGAACGCAAGGAGAACGGGTTCACCAAGGGCATCGGCGATTCGGTGCGGGTGCAGGATCCGCTCGGCTTCCCGCTCGAGTTCTTCCACGACGTCCAGCACGTCGACAGGCTCAGCTGGCGCTACGACCTGCACGTTCCGGGCGCGCTGGTCCGGCTCGACCACTTCAACCAGGTCACCCCGGACGTCCCGCTCGCGGTCGAGCACATGGAAGACCTCGGCTTCCGCGTCACCGAAGACATCCAGGACGACCAAGGCGTCACGTACGCGGCCTGGATGCGCCGCAAGCCCACCGTGCACGACACCGCGATGACCGGCGGCGACGGGCCGCGGATGCACCACGTCGCCTTCGCCACGCACGAGAAGCACAACATCCTGTCCATTTGCGACAAACTCGGCTCGCTGCGGATGTCGGACCATATCGAACGCGGCCCCGGCAGACACGGCGTCTCGAACGCGTTCTACCTGTACCTGCGCGACCCGGACGGGCACCGCGTCGAGATCTACACCCAGGACTACTACACCGGCGACCCCGACAACCCGGTCGTCACCTGGGACGTGCACGACAACCAGCGCCGCGACTGGTGGGGCACGCCGGTGGTCCCGTCCTGGTACACCGACGCCTCCCTCGTGCTCGACCTCGACGGCAAACCGCAGCCGGTGGCCGCGAGGACCGAGGAAAGCGAACTGGAAGTCACCATCGGCGCCGACGGCTTCTCCTACACCCGCAAAGGTGACGACGAAGACGAACTGCCGGCCTGGAAACAGGGCGAGTACAAACTCGGCAACCAGCTCTGAGGCGGGGGACATGCTCGAACAGGAAACGATCACCGCGATCGCCGACGAACTGGCGGCCGCGGAGGAGGCCCGGGAAACGATCCCGCTGCTGACGGCGCGCTATCCGGAGATGACCGTCGAGGACTCCTACGCCGTGCAGAACGAATGGCGGCGGCGGGGCATCGCGGCGGGACGCCGCCCGGTCGGGCGCAAGATCGGGCTCACGTCGAAGGTCATGCAGGCCGCCACCGGGATCACCGAACCCGACTACGGCGCCATCTTCGCGGACATGGTGTTCGAGAACGGTTCCGTGATCGAGCACAGCAGGTTCTCGAACGTGCGCATCGAGGTCGAGCTGGCCTTCGTACTCCGTGATTCCCTCGCCGGACCGGACAGCACGGTGTTCGACGTGCTGCGCGCGACCGAATACGTCGTGCCCGCGCTGGAGATTCTGTCCTCTCGGATCGAAATGACCGGCCGGACCATCGTGGACACGATCAGCGACAACGCCGCCATGGGCGGGATGGTCTACGGCGGCAACCCGGTCGCCGTGGACGCCGTCGACCTGCGATGGGTTTCGGCGCTGTTGTACCGCAACGAGACCATCGAGGAATCCGGCGTCGCCGCCGCGGTGCTGAACCATCCCGCGAACGGCGTCGCCTGGCTGGCGAACAAACTCGCGCAGCACGGCGACACACTCGATCCGGGTGACATCGTGCTGGCAGGCTCGTTCACCCGGCCGATGTGGGTGCACCCCGGCGATACCGTGACCGCCGACTACCGGGACCTGGGGGCGATCACATGCCGCTTCGTCTAGCCCCGCCGTTCCGGGAGCGGCTGGCCGCGCGGCCGCAGATCGGCATGTGGGTCACTTCGGGCAGCCCGGTCGTCGCGGAGATCTGCGCGGACTCCGGACTCGACTGGCTGCTCGTGGACACCGAGCACTCCCCCGCCGGGCTCGAAACGGTGCAATCGTTGCTGCAGACGATCGCCGCGTACCCCATCACGCCGGTGGTACGTGCCCCGTCCGGCGACGCGGTCGCGCTGAAACAGTTGCTCGACCTGGGCGCACAGAACCTGCTGGTACCCATGGTCGACAGCGCGGAGGAGGCGGAAGCCGTCGTGCGGGCCGTCCGCTATCCACCACGAGGCGTACGCGGTGTCGGCAGCGCCCTGTCGCGGTCGGCGCGCTGGAACCGGGTCGAGGACTACCTGGCGAAGGCCGAGGAGTTCACCTCACTGTTCGTCCAGATCGAGTCGACGGCGGGAGTCGCGGCCGCCGCCGAGATCGCCGCGGTCGACGGCGTCGACGGGGTTTTCGTCGGACCGTCCGATCTGGCCGCCTCGATGGGGTTGCTCGGAAAGCAGACGCACCCCGACGTCACGGCGGCCGTGCTGAGGACCTTCGAGGCCGTCCGCGCCCAGGGGAAACCGGTCGGCGTCAACGCGTTCGACCCGGGGCAGGCTCAGCGTTACCTCGACGCCGGCGCTTCGTTCGTGCTGGTCGGCGCCGACGTCACCCTGCTCGCTCAAGGTTCGGAGGCACTCGCACGGCGGCATCAGGCCTAAGGGCTTGGCGCTTCGCATTCAGAGGACTAAATGCTTCATATACCTAGACGCGAGGCTGAATTGCGAAGGCGGCCATCAAGCCACCTCAACGACCCGCGAGCGATCCGGAAGTCGAAGCGCGGCGGCAACACCACCAACAGCCACGAGACCGACAAAACCGAATACGACGCCGAAAGCCAGCACAGGCCGCGATTCGAGCCCCGCCAGGATCGCACCCGTCACCGCCACCCCGGTCACCGCACCCACCTGCCTGACCGTGTTGAACAGTCCCGAGGCGCCACCCGCGGCGTCCGGATCGACGGACGCCATCGCGATAGCGGACAGTGGCGACCAGGCCATCGCGTTGGCGGCACCCAGAAGTGCGGCTCCCACCGTGATCCACCAGGGGTTCAGTTTCAGCACGACCACGAGACCGATGAGCAGCAGGCTCGTCGCGAGCAGGCTCATGCCGAGTATCGCCGGCCGGCGCCCGCCCACCCGGTCGACCCAGCGGCCTGCCGGTGGCGACAACAGGATCGCGACGACGGCGTCCGGCGCCAGGACCATCGCGGCTTCCATCGGGCCGAAACCACGCATCTGTTGGATGTAGAGCATGGTGGGCAGTGCCATCGCGAGAACCGTCGCGCCGAGCGACGCCATCGCGAGGCTCGCGGACAAATACCCGGACGAGCGATAGAGCCGCAACGGAGCGAGGGCGTCCGCGCCCTGCCCTCGTTCCCGGAGATAGAAGCACCCGAGCAACCCGACGGCGACGACGGTCGCGGGCAGCGAAAGCGGGCCCCAGGACAGCAATGCCCACACAAGAAGGCTGAGACCGGCCGTGCTCAACACGGCGCCGAGGAGATCGAACCGGGTGGCGCTTCCCGGGCTTCCCGGAATCAGGCGGACGCCCACGACCACGGCGATGACGCAGAGCGGCACGTTGACCCAGAAGATCCAGCGCCAATCCAGGCTCGCCGTCAGCAGCCCACCCAGTACGGGGCCGAGCAAGGTGGCGGCCGCGGCCACCGAGCCCCAGATGCCGAACGCGCGACCCCGCTCGTTTTCGGCGAAGAGCCGCCGGATCAACGTGAGTGGTTGCGGTGACATCGCGGCCGCGGCCAGACCTTGCAGGATCCGGAACGCGATGAGCCAGCCGATCGACGGCGCGAGCCCGCACAGCGCCGAGGCGACGCCGAAGCCTCCCATGCCGAACAGGTAGACACGCTTGGGGTCGAAGAGATCGCCGAGCCTGCCGGCGACCAGCAACGGGACCGAAAACGCGAGCAGGTAGCCCGCCGTGACCCAGAACAGCGCGGCGACATCCCCGCCGAGATCCGCTTGAATGCTCGGGCTCGCCACCGCGACGATCGTCGTGTCCAGCAGGAGCACGAAGAACCCGGCGAGCAGGGCCGCGAGCCCGCCCCATCTCGAAGAACCCATATCGCACCTTATCCGCGGAAACAGCCGGGAGGTACGCGGTTTAGGGTCTTGCCATGACCGCTCTTCCGCGCGGCGGCGGCCCCGCCGAGGCCCTGGCCGCCGTCGAAGCGAGCATCCAGGACCGATGGCGGTTGTTCCTCGTTGAATACGGTGTCACCGCCGGGACGGAAGCGGAGACCGACCTCGCCGGACTGGTCGTCGCCGACGCTTCCGCGTTCGAATGGCGTGTGATCGATGCCGCCCTCGACAGGTTGTCCTGCGACGACTGTGGCAACGTGCTCGGCGCCGGTCCCGTTGGCTGCGGGAAATGCGATCGGGCCAACGGGTTCCGGTTCGCGGCCATCGAGACCGACAAGCCCGCGACGCCCCCGGGCACCGAGCACGGGCTCCGCGTCGCCACCGCCGTCGCCCGCACCCGGCACCGCTACGGAGTGCGCGCCCGCTGCGGTTTCGAACTCGGACTCCCACACCTTCTCAAGGGAGAACTGCCCGGCACGGCCCGAGCGCAGGCGTACCGGGCAGCTATCGACAAGCTCACCAAAGAGGAATGCGAACGCGTGACCTCCTTCGAGGAGGTCCTCGGACTCAGTAGTCGTCGCGTCCGGTGAACTGCTGCTCCAGCAGCTCCGCCGAACCCGCGACGAGTTCGAGCGGGTCGGTGAACTCGTTGATGTCGAGGTTCACCAACGGCAAGGAATGGCGCAACACCAGGTGCTCTCCCATGACCACCAGTCCCCCGACGACGATCGTGTTGCCGATCTCCGTCAGCACGGTCGTGAGGTCCACCTGGTCCACGCGCGCGAACGGTGTCGCGATCTGCACCCAGTCCTCGCGGCGGTCGAAGACCTCCCGCGCGACGACCACGGTCTGGGCTCGCTCTTCGTAGTCGTCGTCGCCGTAGGACAGCCGGATGCGAATTTCATCCGGTTCGTCCTTGATCACCCGGTATTCCTGCCGTACGAACGCGACCAGATCGGCCCATTCCGCCATGAATTCAGTCTCCTTCGCAGTCGAGGATCAAGCCTATCGACTGCCGCAACTCGTGAGTGGTGATGACGGTTCCGACCCAATGCCACGTAGCGTAAGTTGATCATGAAACCCTGTTTCTCGTCGTTGCTGACGTGACCTGGCCGTGGCGACCGAGAGAGCGAGCCTTCCCCAGGTGTTCCGCAGTGGTGCGGGCGTGACGGATACGAACGGTGAGACGTCGGTACAGGGGGTCGCGAGTGGCGATCAGGGCTAGAACGGACCGGTATTCGCTACCAACGCCTGACCAGGCCGGTCTCGCGCGCTCAGCGCGCGCCGGGATGTCGACGATGGAGGAATCGGGACGTTGAATGTCCCGATTCCTCCATCGTCGAGAGGGCGTTGCGGTCTCGCCCGGAACCCTCCCCGCTCACACCACCCAGCACGAACCCACACGGCAGCGAGACCAGGCCGGATTCCCGTGGATAGGCAAATACAGGTCCACCAGAACCCGAATCGCCACTCGCCAGGTCCGAACGTCAGCCGCCGACCGGCATCCCCGCCCGCGCTTCCTGCCGGGTCAACGGCCGAAGCGACAGCGTGTACTCGTACGTACTATCCGGCCGGACCTGACTGGGTTCCCGCACCGGGTTCGGCGTATCCCCGACTCCGGTCACCGCGTGGCTCGCGTGCAGCGTGAACCAGCCTTTGTTGCGCTGCAACTGGAACGGGTACGCCGCTCGATCGAGGTCGTCGAACGGTGTCACACTGACGTCGTTCGCTCCCCCGACCAGCAGGCCACCGGTCCGGCCATCGGCGAGCAGCGCCCACCGGCTGTCGGTGTGGTTGCCGTGGTCCTGCGGCCGGTGGTACTCGACGTACTGCCGGTCCACCGTGCTCGACTGCACGCCGATCGGCGTCCCGTCCCGGCGGTCGACGTAGCTCTCGGCCTTCCGCCCATACCAGGCAAACCGGTCATATCGGTCCGGCACGGCCAGTGAGACGCCGATCCGGGGCAGATACGGCAGAGTCCGCACACTCCCCTGCGGCACCACCCGGTTGCCGAGGCTCAGGGTTCCGGTCCGGTCGACGGTGTAGGTCATCGTCTGGTCGAACCACGCCCCTGCGACGTCCGGCGCCGCGACCCGGCTGTCGACGATCACCCGTACGCTTCGCGAGCCGTCCTTTTCGACCCGCACTCCCGTGACCGTGGTCTTCAACCGGTCCAGGCCCGCCTTACGCCAGTCCTCGCCCTCGGCCCTGCCCCAGGCGAAGGTCTCGTTGCTGATGGGCGCCCGCCACGCGTCGAGTTTCGGGCCGGCGGTCAGCAGCTCGTTGCCCTGATGCCGGATGGACCTCAGCGCACCGGTCGCCTTGTCCACCTTGTACGTGACCTCCGCCGCCGACGCCGTCACCGAAGCCGCGTCCTCGACGACCTCGACGGTCTTCCCGTCTAGCGGCGTCCGGTCCAGGCCCGGAATCCGCTTGCCGCCCAGGGAGAACTGGTCGTGCGCCAGGACATGTCCCCGCGCGAGCATGGGCTCGCCCTTTGTCGTCACCGCCTCGACGGTGACGAACCGTTCACGATCCGCGGGGTTCGAAGGCACCGGAACGGCGACCTGACCGGTCGCCCCCGCGCCGACCCGCAACGGCTGCTCGCCGCGGGCGACGATCCGTGAGCCTTCCTGGATCCGCCACCGCAGGTTCAGTTCGTCGGTGCCCTTGAACTGCCGCTCGTTGGTCACCGACAACGAGCCACCCGAGTAGGCGAACCGGAGCGGCTGGTGTGCCCACGCCATCTGTGCGGTTTCCGGCTGCGCCGAACGATCCGAGTCGATCAGACCGTCCACACCGGACAGACTGGAGCCGTAGGACAGGTGACTCCCCCGGTCCGCGACGCTGTCGAAGTCCAGCGCCAGCACCGCACCGCCCGCCGGGGCGGCGCCGGACAACTCCGCGGCGGAAAGCGGTTTGTCGTAGATTCGGACGTCGTCGACGGCGCCGCGTCCCATCCAGCCGATGTCCGATGGGTCGTTCCACGACGTCTCGAAGTCGCGGCCGACGTTGACCTCCGCCGAAGACGGGTCGATCGCGCCGGTGAACGGTTTGCTGCCGATCTCCTTGCCGTCGAGGTAAAGCCGCAGGGCCGTGCCGTCGTAGGTGCCGCTCACCCGATGCCAGTTGCCGTAGAAGTCGGCGGGCACCTTGGCCTGCACCGCCTGCCACGTTCCACTGTGGATGAAGAACTCCAGCGTGTCCCGCGTCTTCATCTTGAGCGCGAACTGGTGATCGCCCTTGCCGAGGATGCGGAAGTCGCCGGTCCATTTCCCCGGCTTCACCCAGGCGTCCAGGGTCAGCGCCTTCCCGGTGATGTCGAGTTTCCGGTCGCGGTAGACCTCGACGAAATCGTCCAGTCCGGAAAGCGCCAGCGCCTTGCCGCGGCGGCCGTCGACCAGATCCGGCTTGCCGCTGAGATGCGCCGAGATGTCGTTGCCCGACGAATCGGGCGTGGTCCGGATCCGCTGCCGGATGTTCTGCTCCGCCCAGTCCCAGATGAAGCCACCCTGGGCTTGCGGGTTCGCCCGGATCGTGTCCCAGAACTCCCGGAAGTTCCCGAGGCTGTTGCCCATCGCGTGGGCGTACTCACCGAAGATCAGGGGTTTGGTGGTGTTCTTCGCCTGTTCGGCGAACTTCTCCGGAGACGGGTAGCGCGGCCCCCACACGTCGGCGAAGGGCGCGTCGCCGTCCGGGTTGTTCGACTGATGGTAGATCGGCCGGGTCGGCTCGTTCGCGTCCAGCCATTCCGCCAGCGCGAAATGATGCGCACCGAGTCCGGCCTCGTTACCGGTGTCCCAAAGGAAGACACTCGGATGGTTCTTGTCCCGTTCGACCATGCCGATCATGCGGTCGAAGAACGCGTCCCGCCAGGCCGGGTCGTTCGCCTGGCAGTATTGAGCGCAGTTCTCGTGGTTGTGGGTCTCGATGTCGATCTCGTCGTCGATCCAGAGCCCGTGCCGGTCGGCCAGTTCGTAGAAGTAGGGGTCCGACGGGTAGTGCGAGGTGCGGACCGCGTTGACATTGAGCTGCTTCATCAGCGCGACGTCGCGTTCCTGCGCGCGCCGGGGCACGTGCCTGCCGTGATCCGGGTCGGTCTCCGCTCGGTTGACGCCCTTGAACAGCACCCGTTTCCCGTTGACCAGCAACTGTTTGTCGCGGATCTCGAGCTCACGGAACCCGACCGTCTCACTGGTGATGTGCGTGACGCGGCCATCGGGCGCGGCCAACGTGAGGACGGCCGTGTACAGATTCGGTGTCTCGTCGGTCCACTTCGCGGGGTTGCGGACGGGCAGGTTCAGCGTGGTCTTGCCACCCGCGTCGACCTCGCCGCTCGCGGACCCGGTCTCCTTGCCCTCGGCGTCGCGCAGGCTCAGTCCGACACGATGCTTGCCCGTGGTCCCGCCGGGTTTCGTGGCGACCTCGATCGAGGCCTTGAGGGTGGCGTCGGTGTAGGTCGCGTCGAGGTCGGTCGTCAGCCCGACGTCCTGAATGAACGTCCCCGGCGCCGAATGCAGGGTCACCGAGCGGAAGATGCCCGAGTACCGCCACTGGTCGACGTCCTCCAGATAGGCGCCCGCGCTCCAGCGGTGCACTTGCACGGCGATCCGGTTTTGACCCGGGCGCAGCGCGGAGGAGATGTCGAACTCCGCCGGCGTGTAGCCGCCTTGGTCGTAACCGATGTACTTCCCGTTGACCCAGATGAAGTACGCGGACGTGACCCCGTCGAAGCGCAGGAACGTCTCGCGTTCGGTCCAGTCCGCGGGCAGGGTGAAGTCGCGGACGTAGGCGCCGGTCGGGTTGACGTCACGCGGGACGCGCGGTGGGTCGTCGGGCTGGATCTCGGTGGCGATGTTGCGGAAGATGGGGTGGTCCAGACCGTCGGTCTGCCACGTGTGCGGTACGGACACCTCGCGCCAGCGCGACGCGTCGTAACCGTCCTCGTGGAATCCCGCCGGGACCTGAGACGGGTTGTCGGCCATCGCGATCCGCCACTTGCCGTCGAGTGACCGCGTGTACGGACTGTGTTCATCGCGGCGGGCAGCGGCGGAGACGTCCGCGTAAGGACGCAGGTAGGCGTGCGGTGCCTCCTGACCTTCGGCGACTTTCCGTGGATCGTCGAGGTAGGACTGGACGTCGGCGGGTGGTCCGTCGGCCGCGGCCGACGGACCGGCCGCGACGAGGGTCCCGGCGAGCATCGCCAGGACCAGGAAGACGGGGCGTGTTCGCAGCACTGCGTTCAACCTCCCAGTGAGTTCGGCTGAGCCGGAAGCTGACCCGTCGACGATCCCGCACCGCGGTACCGGGACGGAAGACCAAGATCCTTCCCTTGTCGTGGGCCAAATAGGTGGCGGGTTCAGGGTCAAGGTCTCGCCGAGTCACAGTCGGATCACAGGGACCTGCGGCGCGCCCCGGTAGGACGCGAGGTCAGCTCGAAGCGCGACGAGTGAGCGACACCGGCAGTATCCGTTGCCGGGGCTTGAGCTCCCGGTCGTCCATCAGCGCCAGCAGGGTCTCGACCATCGCGTGGACCTGCTCGCGCGGATCCTGATGCACCGAGGTCAGCGGCGGGTCCATCTCCGGCGCCAAGGTCGCGTTGTCGTCGAAGCTGACGACGGCGATGTCGGAGGGGATCCGCCGTCCGGCGGCATGCAACGTACGGAGCGCGCCGAGGGCCATCATGTCGCTGGCCACGAAGACGGCGTCGAGGTCGGGGCGCCGCGCGAGCAGGTTCGACATCGCCTTCGCGCCACCGGTGAGGGTGAAGTCGCCCTCCTCGACCAGGTCCGCCGGGTCGAGCCCGGCGTCGAGCAGGGTCTTGCGCCAGCCGGAGAGCCGGTCGATCGCCGCGCTCTGGTCCTGCGGACCGGCGATCGTGGCGATCCGGCGGTGGCCCGCCTCGACCAGATGCCCGACAGCCAGCTTCGCGCCGCCCTCGTTGTCGAAGTCGACGACGTGGACACCGCGTTTGAGCCCGGCCGCCTGTCCTCCGTACACCACCGGGATCCTCAACTGCCGCAACGCCTTGGGCAACGGGTCGGTGCGGTGCGGCGCGAACAGCAGCACGCCGTCGACATGCCCGCCGTCGAGGAACCGGACCGTGCGGTCGAGGTCCTCGCGGGTGTCACTGAAGATCAAGACCATCTGGCAGCCGATGTCGGCGAGTTCGCGGTAGCCCGCGCGCATCACCGCGGTGCGGTACGGGTCGTCGAGCAGCCGCGCCTCCGGCTCGGACAGCACGACCGCGACCGCTCCGGTCCGCCTGGTCACCAGGGATCTGGCCGCCTGGTTCGGGGAGTAGCCGAGTTCGCGGGCCGCGGCCTGGACCCGCTCGCGGGAGCGCGCGCTGACGTAGCCGTCGTCGTTCAGCGCCCGGGACGCCGTCGACCGGCTGACCCCGGCGGACGCGGCGACGTCTTCCAGCGTCGGCCTGCCGTCTTCCCCTGGTCGAGGCCCCACCCGCGTCACCTTCACCCTTCAATTGCATCCGGACACCGACAGCTTAGTGTCCGGCGGCGGGCGGTACTGAGAGCGCTCCCCTGATGGAAACACTCTCATTACGAGCCCTTGACACGGCCATACCTCGGCGACAGACTCTGCGCATCCTGGGAGCGCTCCCACTTCCTGGTCACACCCACCTGCAAGGGGCAAAGACGTGAAAAGCATCCGGAACGGCCTGGTGCTGGCACTGGGTATCACCATGACGGCGTTCGGACTGGCGGCGTGTGGCGGTGACGACGGCGCGACGCCCGCGGCGTCGGACCCGAACGCGAAGGTCGAGCTGTCGCTGGCGACCTTCACCGAGTTCGGCTACGAGGCACTCATTCCCGAGTACGAACGACTGCACCCGAACATCGAGATCACCCACCGCAAGACCGGCCAGGGCGGGCCGTACCACCAGGACCTGATCACGAAACTGGCGGCGGGTTCCGGCCTCGCCGACGTCACCGCCGTCGAGGAAGGGCATCTGTCGAACGTCCTCGACAAAGGCTCGAAGTTCAACGACCTGCCCAGGATCGGCCCGGCGGAGGCCTCCCCCGACCGCTGGCTCGGCTGGAAGTACGACGCGGCGAAGACCAAGGACGGCAAGGTCATCGGCTACGGCACGGACATCGGCCCGCTGGCGATGTGCTACCGCAAGGACATGCTCGAGGCGGCGGGGCTCCCGTCCGATCCCGAAGCGGTCAAACCCCTGTTCGCCACCTGGGACAGCTACTTCGCCGCGGGCGACCAGTACGTCGACAAGACCGGCGGGAAGGCGTGGTTCGACTCTGCCGCGCAGAACTTCAACGCCATGGTCAACCAGCTCCCCAGCGGCTACCTCGGCACCGACGACAAGCTCGCGGTGGAATCCAACCAGGGCATCAAGGACGCCTGGACCAAGGTGACCGGCGCCGTCGCGAAAGGACAGTCGGCCAAGCTGACCGCGTTCAGCAACGAGTGGAACTCCGGGTTCAAACAGGGCGCCTTCGCCACGAAGGCGTGCCCCGCGTGGATGCTCGGCGTGATCGAGGAGCACTCCGGCCCGGAGAACGCCGGCAAGTGGGCGGTCACCGCGGCCTTCCCCGGCGGCGGCGGGAACTGGGGCGGTTCGTATCTGAGCGTGCCCACGCAGTCGAAGCACCCGAAGGAGGCGGCCGAACTCGCCGCCTGGCTGACCGCGCCCGAGCAGCAGATCAAGGCCTTCCAGGCGAAGGGCACCTTCCCCAGCCAGGTCAAGGCGCTGGAGGACCCGGCACTGCTGAGCGAGACCGACGCCTACTTCGGCGGCGCCAAGATCGGCCGATTGTTCGCCGAACAGGCCAAGAAGGTCGCCAAGCCGCAGTACAAGGGCCCGGGTGACGGCCAGATCCAGGAGAACGCGTCGAGCCCCGCGTTGCAGGCCGTCGAACAGGGCAAGTCCGCGGACGAGGGCTGGACGCAACTGCTCGACGCAGCGAAGAAGATCACGCGCTGACCGATGACCGTCGCCGACAAGATCGCGCCGGAGGGGAGGAAGGCCGGGGTGCGCACGTCACCCCGGCCCACCCTCCGCCACCGGCTTAGCCGCTGGGACGTCA
Source organism: Amycolatopsis sp. NPDC041971 (assembly GCF_055588925.1). Lineage (NCBI taxonomy): Bacteria > Bacillati > Actinomycetota > Actinomycetes > Pseudonocardiales > Pseudonocardiaceae > Amycolatopsis > Amycolatopsis sp. NPDC041971. The sequence goes on from NZ_JBVJCE010000004.1 coordinate 240,857, forward strand.
AGGTCTCGCCGTACCTCTACATCGCCCCGTTCTTCATCGTGTTCGGGATCGTCGGACTGTTCCCGCTGCTCTACACGGCGTACGTCTCGCTGTTCAGCTGGGAGGCGGGCGATGACAACCCCATTTTCATCGGGCTGGACAACTTCAAGGAGCTGTTCGCCGACACGCAATTCTGGAACGCGCTCGAGAACACCGTCAGCATCTTCCTGCTCTCCAGCGTTCCGCAGCTGGTCATCGCGGTGCTCCTGGCGGCGCTGCTGAGCGCCAGGCTCCGTGGCGCGACCGGCTGGCGCGTCGGCGTCCTGCTTCCCTACGCCGCCAGCCTGGTGGCGCTCGGGATCATCTTCGCTAACCTGTTCGGACCGAAGTACGGGCTGGTCAACGGCCTGTTGCAGACCATCGGACTGGACCCGGTCGACTGGCAGGCGGGCCGGTTCAGCAGCCATGTCGCGATCGCGATCATGGTGAACTGGCGCTGGACCGGATACAACGCGCTGATCGTGCTGGCGGCGATGCAGGCCATCCCGAAGGAATTGCACGAGGCCGCCCTCATCGACGGGGCGGGAGCCGCACGCCGGTTCTTCAGCATCACGCTGCCCCTGCTGAAGCCGACGCTGATCTTCGTCACCATCACCTCGACGATCGGCGGACTCCAGATCTTCACCGAGCCCAAGCTGTTCGACGCCATGCCGGGATCGAACAACGGCGGCTCGTCCAACCAGTTCCAGACCGTGACGCTGTACCTGTACCAAACGGCCTTCGAGAACTACGAACTCGGCTATGCCTCGGCGATCGCGTGGGTACTGTTCGTGATCATCGTGCTGATCGCGCTGGTGAACTTCTTCCTCACCGGCAGGCTCGCCCGGACCCCGGCGGTGAAGAAGAAGTGACGACCATCCACAGCGGACTCAAGCGGGGTGTTTCGGCGCTCGGCAAACCGCGCCGGGCGACCTACGTCGTACTCGCGATCTTCGTGCTGGGCTCGCTTTTCCCGTTCTACTGGTCATTCCTGGTGGCGAGCCGGGACAGTGGGATGCTCACCGAGCGGGTCCCGCCCTTCCTGCCCGGCGGGAACTTCTTCGCCAACGCGGCCAGGGTGTTCGACACGGTGCCGTTCTGGAAGGCGCTCGCGAACAGCCTGATCGTGTCCGGCACGGTCACCCTCACCACGGTGCTGTTCTCGGCGCTGGCCGGGTTCGCGTTCGCCAAACTGCGGTTCCGCGGCCGGAACGGGTTGTTCGTGTTCATCGTCATCACCCTCGCCGTACCGACCCAGCTCGGCATCATCCCGCTGTTCATGGCGATGTCGGAATTCGGCTGGGCGGGTGGGCTGCAATCGGTGATCGTGCCCAACCTGGTGACCGCCTTCGGTGTCTTCTGGATGCGTCAGTACACAGTGGACGCGGTGCCGTACGAGCTGATCGAAGCGGCGCGGGTCGACGGATGCAGCATGATCCGCATCTTCTGGAACGTCTGCCTGCCCGCGGTCCGCCCGGCGGCGGCGATCCTGGCGATGTTCACGTTCATGACCTCGTGGAACGACTTCCTCTGGCCGCTCGTCGTGCTGGACGCCGGCAACCCCACCGTCCAGCTTGCGCTGGAGAAGCTGCAGAGCGGCTACTACGTCGACTACTCGCTGGTGCTGGCCGGGACCACCCTGGCCACCATCCCGATCCTCATCGTCTTCCTCCTCCTCGGCCGCCAGATCGTGGCCGGGATCATGCAAGGTGCCGTGAAAGGGTGACCATGTCCGCACATCCCGACAGTGTCCGGGCGAAGACCGCGCTGCTGTTCCCGCCCGGATTCGTGTGGGGCGCCGCCACCGCGGCCTACCAGGTCGAAGGGGCCACGGCCGCCGACGGCCGGACCGACTCGATCTGGGACGTCTTCGCCCGCCGTCCCGGCGCAGTCGTCGGTGGCGACACCGGCGAACCGGGTGCCGATCACTACCACCGCTACGCCGAAGACGTCGACCTGATGCGACGGCTCGGGCTCGGCGCCTACCGGTTCTCCCTGTCGTGGCCGCGGATCCGGCCCGACGGCGGTACGCCGAACCCTCGTGGGCTCGCGTTCTACGACCGGCTCATCGACAAGCTCCTCGAAGCCGGAGTCGCGCCCTGGGCGACGCTGTATCACTGGGATCTCCCCCAGGCACTGGAGGACGAGGGCGGCTGGGCCTCACGCGAGACCGCCTTCCGGTTCGCCGAGTACGCCGAAACGGTCGTCGTACGCCTGGGCGACCGAGTGGCGCGCTGGTCCACCCTCAACGAACCGTGGTGTGCCGCGATGCTGGGCTACGCGTCCGGTATTCACGCTCCCGGACGGCGGGAACCCCGTGCCGCCGTCGCCGCCACCCACCATCTGCTGCTGGGCCACGGTCTCGCGATGGACGTCCTGCGAAGACACGCCCCGGCCGCGGCGTCGGGGATCACGCTGAACCTGTATCCGGTGTCGGCCGTCGATCCATCCTCCACTGTGGACGTCGAAGCCGCGCGCCGGATCGACGGCCTGCAGAACCGGCTGTTCCTGGACCCGGTGCTTCGTGGCTCGTACCCGGCGGACCTGCTGACCGACCTGGCGCCGCTCGGCATCGAGGAGCTCGTGCGGGACGGCGATCTCGCGACCATCGCCGCCCCGATCGATTGGCTGGGCATCAACTACTACCGCGGCTACCAGGTGTCGGGAACGCTCCGGCCCGGCAGTGAACCGGCGGACGCCGGCTGGCTCGGCGTCCCCGACGTCCATTTCGTCCCCGACGAGACGGCGCCGCGCACCGACTCGGGCTGGGAGGTCCAACCTTCGCGGCTCGCCGAATGCCTGCTTCGCGTCCATCGCGAGTATCGGCCGATCCCGTTGTACATCACCGAGAACGGCGCCTCCTATCCGGACGCCCTCATCGGCGGGGACATCGCGGACACCGACCGGATCGCCTTCCTGGACTCGCATCTGCGCGCCGCGTACGAGGCGATCGAGGCCGGCGTCGACCTGCGGGGGTACTTCTACTGGTCGCTGCTCGACAACTTCGAATGGGCCGAGGGGTACGCCAAGCGGTTCGGCCTCGTGCACGTCGACTACGCGACGCAGCGAAGGACGCCGAAGCGAAGCGCACTCTGGTACGCACGGGCGATCAGCCTCAACGGACTGAGCTGAGGGCAAGTGTCAGGAAAGGGTCGTTCAACACATCTTTTGTCTTGAACGACCCTTTCCTGACCCTCTACGCGCGGGAGCGCCCGGCCGAGACCTGCCCGGAATCCGTTCACGCGGCCAGGTACGTCCGCGGTGACGGTGCAGTTGCCGGGCCGGTCGCCGCTCAACACGCCCCGTTTCACCAGTGCGACGTGTGCGTTGATCGTGTGGATGCCGCCCCTGGAAGCCGGAAAAGGGTAGGAACCGCGGCGTTGTCGCTGACCTTCACCGCGTCGAGCGTGAGACTGTCGTCGAACACGCCGCGTCCCGCCAGATTGCCGGTGATGGTGGTGCCGGCGACGACAGGAATCGTGGTGAATGAACGGATATGTACCGGAATTCGCCCCTGGCCGACGTCGAGCCGCGGGGATTGCGGTGGCCACACTCCGGCAGGTCTTGTTATCGTAGGAGCGGACCTGATCAACGAGCAGTGGAGACCAGACGTGGCAGGTGAAGACGACAGCTCCGGGTGAGCCCGGAGTTGCCAGGCCACCGGCGCTGACGCCGATGTGGCCGATTCGTCGTCCCCTCACGCCACGTCCACCGCGGTGCTGCCTCAAGGCGCCCGCTGTCCTTTCACGAGGTCATTTCCATGTCAGACGCTTTCGTCGTCGTGTCCGCCCTCTCCTTCGCCTGGCCGGACGACACGCCGGTCTTCGACGACCTGTCGTTCACCCTGCCCGGCGGCCGCACCGGGCTGGTCGCGCCCAACGGGGCAGGCAAGAGCACGCTCCTCAAGCTGATCGCCGGTGAGCTGCGGCCGGCCTCTGGGACCGTCTCCGCGCAGGGGGTCCTCGGTTATCTGCCGCAGTCGCTGCCGCTCAGCGCCGAGCTGAACGTGGCCGAGGTGCTCGGGATCGCTCCGCAGCTCGCTGCCCTCAACGCCATCGAGTCCGGCGACGCGAGCGAAGAGCATTTCACCACCATCGGCAACGACTGGGACATCGAAGAACGCACCCGCGCCCAACTCGACCGGCTCGGCCTCGACGGTCTCGCACTGGACCGGAGTCTGCGCACGCTGAGCGGCGGGCGGATCATCTCCCTCGGCCTGGCAGCGCAGCTGCTGAAACGGCCCGACATCCTGCTGCTGGACGAACCGACCAACAACCTCGACCTCGACGCCCGCCGCAAGCTCTACGGGGTGCTCGAAGACTGGTCCGGTTGCCTGCTGCTGGTGAGCCACGACCGGGAACTGCTCGACCGAATGGACCGGATCGCCGAACTCGACCGCGGCGATCTCCGCTACCACGGCGGGAACTTCACCCAGTACGAAGCGGCGGTCAAGGCCGAGCAGGAAGTCGCCGAGCGCAATGTCCGCAGTGCCGAGCAAGAGGTCAAACGCGAGAAACGGGAGATGCAGCAGGCCCGCGAACGCGCCGCGCGACGCGCGGGCAACGCGGCACGCAACCTCGGCAACGCCGGTCTGCCGAAGATCTTCGCCGGCACCATGAAACGCAACGCCCAGGAATCCGCCGGAAAGGCGAACGAGACGCACGCCGCCCGCGTCAACGACGCGAAGAACCGCCTCGACGAGGCCGAACGCTCCCTTCGCGACGACCAGAAGATCGCGCTCATCCTGCCGGGTACCAACGTTCCCGCCGGCCGCACGATGTTCCACGGCGAGCGTATTCAGGTCCGCTACGGCGACCGGAGCGTCTTCGCGGGCGACGGTGTCGACCTGACGATCCGCGGCCCCGAACGGATCGCGCTGACCGGCGGAAACGGCACCGGCAAGTCGACGCTCCTGCGGGTGCTCAACGGAGATCTTTCGCCCGATGGCGGCGTGGTGAAACGAGCCGAGGGCCGGATCGCGTATCTCTCCCAGCGGCTGGACCTCCTGGACCTGGACCGGACCATCGCGGAGAACTTCGCGACGTTCGCCCCCGGCCTTCCCGAGTCGCAACGGATGACCCTGCTCGCCCGCTTCCTGTTCCGAGGCGCGCGAAGCCAGCTCCCCGTCGGCGTGCTTTCCGGAGGCGAACGCCTGCGAGCCACGCTGGCCTGCGTACTGTTCGCCGAACCCGCGCCTCAACTGCTCCTGCTGGACGAGCCGACGAACAATCTCGACCTGGTCAGCGTCGGACAGTTGGAAAGCGCCTTGGGTGCGTATCAAGGGGCGTTCGTGGTCGTGAGCCACGACGAGCGCTTCCTCAGCGAGATCAAGGTGGATCGGCGGGTGCGGTTGACCGACGGGACGCTTGTGGAGTCTTGAGGCTTTACGTTCTGGTCGTGAGTGGTTTCCGGCCGCTCACGGCCCCTGGCTCATTCCGGCGTCAGTCCCTCGACAAGGCCGGTCGTCGGCCTGCCGAGAAGTCGGAAAGGTCGTCACCGACCCGAGCGATAGTCTCGGCGCCGATGGTTTCATCGAGAATCGAGCTCCGCGAGGCGAATCTGCTTCCGTCCGGCCGCGGTGATCGTCTCAGCCACGGTCGTGAAGGGTGATCTGGTAGCCGTCGGGTCGGCGAAGGTGAATGTCCGGCCGAAGGGACCGTCGATCGGCGCGGAGACGATGGTGTGACCGTCGGCGACGAGCGCATTGTGAATGGCCTGGACGTCGGTGGCGTGGAGCCAGATCGCGGCACCGATACCGGGTTGCGCGATTGACGCGAGGTCGGTGCCGGGAACGATGTCACGGAGCGCGAACGCGATCGGCTTCGTCTCGAAGACGACGGCGTGCGGAGGTCCGGCCGGCGAGCGGACGAGGCCGAGGTACTCCTCGTAGAACGCCTGCGAAGCGGGGAGATCACGCGCTTGCAGGGAGATGAAGTCTGGGCCGGTGGCGGGCAAGGTGGTGCTCCCTCTGTTCATGTCAATATCCTGACATAGCACTGTATGTCAGGATATTGACATGAATCAAGACGGGGTCGCCGTCGATCTGAATGGGCTACCTGCGGAAAGAGACGTCGAGCGCCCTACGCACCGCCATGGAGGAGGCGCTGCGGCCGCTCGGAGCACACGTCACCGCCCTGCCCGCAACAAAAACCTCCACAAGACAGCCGACCTCACCGCTTGATATCACCAACGTGATCCACGACCAGTCATGAGAGATTTACCAGGCGATATCTACGAGGGCTGCTCGTTTCACCCTGTGCTTTGCACTTACCTCGGCGACGGCGACGAGATCGGCGGAATCTCCCTCGTCGATGCGAGCGCTCCTCGGGCCTGCTCACTCAGCGGCTGCGCCATCACCAAACTGTCCATCGCCGACGTGCACGCAGCACAAAGCCGACTGGCGCGTCGCAAAGCTGAATTTGAAGCCGAACGCGCCCGGTAACCACAGGGTTTTAGACACGCATCGACGCCCGTCGCGACAAATACCTGACGCAGAGAGCCACTATTGAGAGGTAGGGCAAACGTGGCTGGGTCGGTGCTGCGGGTCGTGAGTGGTGATTCGTGCTCTAACCCGAATCGCCACTCACGACCACCGCGCCTGACCAGGACCGAAGGCGTCCTTCGTCACATCCGACGCGGCGAAGGACGCCTTCACCCCCACCGACCGGCCTCGCCGACGAATATGACACGCTGGCCTTCTCCTCAATAGCAGCAAAAGAAAAAGTCCCGCTTCTGCTCAGCGAAGGCTGGGGGTTCCTGCGAGCAGAAGCGGGAGTTTGTGGTCGATACGGTGGGCCGCCTCTCGGCGAGTGGCACGACACGGCTCCGGCCGAACCGGTATTCCGTGAAGGCGAAGGGTGAGGCCCGGGGGCACCATCCGTACCGACACTCTCTACAACGCACCGCCATCCGAAATGTTCCCCGCCGCCACGCCTCGACCGATGTGACCCGCGTCTACACCCGAATGCGGGAAACAGAAAACGTGACCCAGGACAAAACAACAAAAGACCCGCTCCCGCTCAGCGAAGGCCTGGGGGTCACCTGCGAGCGGAAGCGGGAGCAAAGGCCGGTACGGTGGGCCGCCTCTCGGCGGGTGGCACGACACGGCTCCGGCCGAACCGGTATTCCGTGAAGGCGAAGGGTGAGGCCCGGGGGCACCATCCGTACCGACACTCTCTACAACGCATTGCCCCGCGAAACGTTCCCGGCGCAACAGTGACGCGCGTCAACACACAAAAGCAGTAACGCTCAGCAAGGCGGCGGGACCTGGGCGACGAGTTCTTCCGGAGCGGACAACCGCCAAGCCTCGTAGACCAATTCGGTCAGCTCATCGGCGTCGATGCCGTCGAGGTGAACCACGACCCAGCCGAATCCCCCGGCCGTGAACTGGACCTCGAAGACGTCGGGCCGCTCGGCCACGAGGGCTTCCTGCTCCGTGAGCGTCTGCTTGAGGCCGACGGTCTGGGTCCGCGGCCAGTAGTAGCCGAAACGCTTCCCGCGCACGCTGAACGACTCCCAATCCCTCGCGTCGGATCGCTCGACGTCGGCGAGCGCCTCCAGCATTCGGTGGAACTCGTCACTCGGCACACTCATGTTGACCCCAAACCCCAGGAACTCCGGCTGGCCCAGTCTAAACAGGCGGACCTGCCCATCGTCCTTTGAGGACGCGCGGACGGTGGTCTTTCCGGACGGTAGATTCGCCAAGGGAGATCCACTCGATCCGGGGAGCTGCGAAATGGACCGACCGGTTACGGCGGCGGAGCTGTTCGACGCCATCGGTTCCGCCTACGAGGACGTCTTCGGACGGGCGCCGGCGGTCGACAGGGCGGTGCGGCACCTGTTGGACGCGCTGCCGCCGTCGTCGAGGGTGCTCGACATCGGCAGCGGAACCGGCAAGCCGGTGGCCGAGGACCTCTCTTCCGCCGGACATCGGGTGACCGGGCTCGATGTGTCGCAGGTGATGATCGATCTCGCGCGTGAGCAGGTTCCCACCGCCACCTTCGTCCAGGCCGACGTGCGCGAGTGGACCTCGCCGCCCGCGTCCTGGGAGGCGGTCTGCGCCTTCTTCCCGTTCCTGCAGATGCCGCGCGAGGACACCGAAGCCGTGCTCGCCGACATCGCGCGCTGGCTGGTGCCAGGTGGGCTTTTCGCGCTGGTCACCGTGCCGCGGGATGCCGAGAACGTGCCGGCGGAGTTCTTCGGCCGCACCTTCCTCGAGACCAGTTTCGCGCCGGACGACCTCGTCCGGCGGGTCGAGGCGGGCGGGCTGAAGGTCACCGCCACCCACTCGGAGATCTTCACGGCGGACGAGCCGGGGACACCGCCGGAGGAACACCTCCTGATCACCGCTCGCCGCCCGGAGTGAGCATGCCGGTCATCAGCGTGCTCACCCCGGTCCATCCACCGAGTCTGCCGTACTTGACCGAGGCGTACGGATCCCTCGCCGCGCAGGAACTCCCGCCGGGTTGGACCTGGGAATGGCTGGTGCAGGAGGACGGCGAGACCGGGGTGCTCGACGGCGTCCTCCCCGCCGACGAGCGGGTGTTGCCCGGCTCGGGCCGCCGAGGCGGTCCCGCGGTCGCGCGGATGATGGCGCTGTCCCGCGCGTCCGGGGAGCTGATCAAGGCGCTTGACGCGGACGACCTTCTGGCACCGGGCGCGCTCGCGCGTGACATCGCGGCGCTCGAGGATCCGGCGATCGGGTGGACCACCTGCCGGGCGCTCGACCTCCTCCCCGACGGGACCACGGCAGGCGTCGACAGCGATCCCGACGAGGGGCCGATCGAACGCGGCGCGATCCTCCGGTACTGGCAGCGCAACGGCTACGTGTCTTCGGTGGTGGCCGGGACGTTGTGCATCCGTCGCGGCCTGCTGCTAGACCTTGGCGGCTGGATGGCGCTGCCCGCGTCGGAGGACACCGGGCTGATCCTCGCCGCCAACGCGTGCTCCGACGGCTACTTCATCGCCACCTGCGGCATGTTCTACCGGAAGTGGGCCGGACAGGTCACCAGATCCGCGGCGCACCACGACGACGGCGAACGGCGCGCGCGGATGAAGCTGATCGAGGAACGCGCCGAGATCATGTTGGCACGTCGACGATGTCCAGAAGCGCCTTCGCGCACAGATCCCGCGTCTCGTCCCGGGTCAGCCGCCGGTACTTGAGCCAGTCGAGACAGACCGCGACGACGAAGGCCAGCCAGCCGCGGACGAGCACCCGCAGGGTCTCCGGCGGCTCGCTGTCCGGGCACAGGACCTCGAGGATCCGGCGCCCTTGTTCGGCGAAATTGTTGTCCAGGACCTCACGGACACCGTCGACGGCGATGGACGTGCCCGAGTGCAGTGCCCGGTAGCCGTCCTCGTTGGCTTCGACATAGCGGAGGTAGGCGTCCAGCCCTGCCGTCAACTGCTCCTCGACCGGCAGCGTGCGATCGGACTCGGTCATCTTCAGCAGCCGTTCGCCCTCGGCCTTGATGACCTCGGTGACGAAGTCCCGTTTCGTCGGGAAGTAGTGGTAGAGCAGGCCTCGGGACACTTCGGCGATGTCCGCGACCTGCTCGATCCACACGTCGTCGTACGGCCGCTCCGCGAACAGGCGAGCACCGATCCGCAGCAGCTGTTCCCGCCGCTCGGCGGTGCTCAGCCTGCTGCGGGGCTTCCCGGAAGTACTCGGCGCCATCCGGGCATCGTAGCTACTTGACACGGGTTCAGTAACCGGCCAGGCTCGCTATTGGATGCCGATTCAACAGTGCTCACCCTGGAGGGGCTCGATGGCCACCGCTCTCCCCCATCCCCCGCGCCGGATCCCGCTGATCGGTGACGTGCTCGGCGTTTCGTTGAAGACGCCGGTCCAGGATTCGATGCGGCACGCCGCCGAGCTGGGTCCCGTCTTCGAACGCAAGGTGTTCGGCCGCGGCATCGTGTTCGTCCACGGCGCCGGGATGGTCGCCGACCTCTCCGACGAGAAGCGGTTCGCGAAGCACGTCACGCCCGCGATCTCGAATCTGCGCCCGCTCGGCGGCGACGGGCTGTTCACCGCGCACAACGAAGAGCCGAACTGGCGGCGCGCGCACGAGATCCTCGCGCCCGCGTTCAGCCGCAACGCCATGCGGCGCTACCACCCGACGATGCTCGCGATCACCCGCGACCTGCTCGACGCGTGGGACCGGGGCGGCGAGGTCGACGTCGCGGACGACATGACCAAGCTGACGCTGGAGACCATCGGCCGGACCGGATTCGGCTACAGCTTCTCGTCGTTCGAACGCGCGGAACCGCATCCGTTCGTCGCCGCGATGGTCCGCACGCTGCGGCACGCGCAGCGGATGGCGCTCCGGCCGCCGGTCATCGGCCCGCTCCTCAGCCGCAAGGCGAACCGGCGCAACGAAGCCGACCTCGCGTTCCTCCACTCCGTCGTCGCCGAGGTCATCGAGGCGCGCAGGGGCGATACGAGCACCGACGACCTGCTCGGGCTCATGCTGAACACCACGCAGCCGAGCACCGGCGCGGCTCTGGACGAGGACAACATCCGGCACCAGATCATCACCTTCCTCGTCGCCGGGCACGAGACCACGTCGGGCGCGCTGTCGTTCGCGCTGTACTACCTCGCCGGGAACCCGGACGTCCTCGCCCGCGCACAGTCCGAAGTGGACAAGGTCTGGGGTGAGAATCCCGATCCCTCCTACGAAGAGGTCGCCAAGCTCCGCTACGTCCGGCGAGTGCTCGACGAGGCGTTGCGACTGTGGCCGACGGCACCCGCGTTCGCCCGCCAAGCCCAGGTGAACACCGTCGTCGGTGGCGAGTACCCGATGCGAAAGGGCCAATGGGCGCTCGTCCTCATCCCGTCGCTGCACCGTGATCCCGTCTGGGGAGACGATCCCGAGTCGTTCGACCCGGACCGCTTCTCCCCGGAACGCAACCGGGCCCGTCCGGCGCACGTCTACAAACCGTTCGGCACCGGCGAGCGGGCCTGCATCGGACGGCAGTTCGCCTTGCACGAGGCGACGCTGGTACTCGGCATGCTGCTGAGCCGGTACGACCTGCGCGGCGACCCGTCCTACCGGTTGAAGGTGCAGGAGTTGCTGACCCTGAAACCGGACGGCTTCAAGCTGAACGTCTCACTCCGTGACCGGGCGTCGGTGGCCGCGACCACCTGAGGCTTCGGGGAACGCTCGCCCCGTCGACGCCCGGTAGACGTCGGCCGTTTCGGGGTTGGGCAGCATTCCGGCCGTAGAACCCGGTCACGTCTCCTTCCCTGCATCCGTCAGTGGGGTACGAGCAAGACGGAAACCCTGGAGGAAAACATCATGAAGGCCCGGATCCCCAACCCCGCCCTGGCGAATCCCGCCACCTTGAAGGCCTTGATCGCGCCGGCGGAGTCGACCGGTGACACCGGCGTCCCGAAGACCACGCACTACCTCATGCACGTACGCGCGAGCCAGATCAACGGGTGCAGCGGCTGCCTGGAGATGCACACGAAGCAACTGCGCGAGGCGGGCGAGTCCCACGAGCGGATCTTCACCGTGGCCGCGTGGCGCGACACGGCCTACTTCACCGACGCCGAACGCGCGGCGCTCGCGCTGACAGAGGCCCTCACCCGCATCGCGGACCGCGCCGACCCGGTCGACGACGAGGTCTGGAACGAAGCGGCTCGTCACTACGACGAAACGCAGCTCGCGAGCCTCGTCCTCTCCATCGCCGCCATCAACACCTGGAACCGGCTCAACGTCGCCACCCGGCAGATCGCCGGCGCCGCCTGATCGGTCTACCGGGCCTGCCGTAGCTCCACGCAACACTCGGCGGCGCCGGGAACGAGAGCCGCTTCCACGTTCCCGGCGCGCACGCCGTTCAGGAAACCGGCCAGGAAGGCCTGATTGATCCCGCAAACGAGGTCCGGGACCTCCGCGGCCAGTGGCTGGAACGGGCAGTTCCGCAGCCGGACGCAGGTCGTGCTGTCCCGGCTCGGCTCGAAGCCGTACCGGCGAAGCATCCCTTCGGCCACGGTGAGCGCGCGTTCCACGCCGAGCCTGCCGGGACGGGTCCGGGCGCGTTCTTCCTCGCCCGCCGCGAAACCGCGCTCCCCCGCGACCCGCCGCACGGCGTCCCGCGCGGTCTCGCCGGATCCTTCGGCGAGCACGGCCTCGGCGAGGATGCCGGCCAGGAACTCGTGACGCCGGGCGGGAAGCTGCACCTGGATGGTCTCGTCGACGGGTTCGTAGACCTTGGGCCTGCGCCCCACCTTCACCATCGGGCCCGCCGCGAAGCCGAATCTGAGCAGTCCCACCGCCACGAGCTTGTCGAGATGGAAGGCGGCGAGCTTGCGGGAGATCCCGACCGCGGCCGCCGCCTCGTCCCGCGTGACGGGACGCCGCGCGCGCCGGGCGTAGGCGTACATACCGCGGCGGAGGTCGTCGTCGAGTGCCGCCACCGCGGCGATGGCTGGGGCGTCGAGGCCGTCCGGACCGGGCACTGTCACGTACACCACGATATCGCCTATCTCAACCGGCGGAACACCCTGCACTGCGGATCTACCATGTAGAATGAACCGACGGGTGACAAAAAACCCAAAAGACTTAGTTGAATACACTGGGGATCGCGGTCAGCCTAGGAGGCCTAATGTCCACTCCCGCCTTGCGTGTCTTGCACGAAACCGGGCCGGGGCCGGACCTGGTGGCCGCCGAGGCCGCGGCCGCCGATCTCCTTACCGCGCTGGGCATTTCCCTGGACTCCGAGAGCCTCCGCGGCACCCCGGGCCGGATGGCGCGCGCGTACGCCGAGCTGTTCACCCCGCGCCCGTTCGACCTCACGACCTTCCCCAACGACGAGAACTACGACGAGCTCGTCCTCGCCAGAGGGATCCCGGTCCGATCCGTCTGCGAGCATCATCTGCTGCCGTTCGTCGGGGTCGCGCACGTCGGCTACCTTCCGGGCGAACGGATTCTCGGCCTGTCGAAACTGGCCAGGATCGTCGAGCATTTCGCCTGCCGTCCGCAGGTTCAGGAACGGCTCACGAAGCAGGTCGCCGACTGGCTCGACGAGCAACTCGAGCCGCGTGGCGTCGGCGTGGTGATCGAGGCGGAGCACTCGTGCATGACCCTGCGCGGTGTGCAGGCCGTCGGTTCGAGCACCGTCACCTCCACTTTGCTCGGCACGCTGCGCGAAGACGGCCGTTCGCGCCAAGAGTTCTTCGCTCTCACCAGGATCAACGGCTGACAGTGGGCTCTTGCGCGTAAGCCGCGGAGACGACCTCGCGATCGAACACACGCCAGGTGAGCGCGGAAACGATCACCGCCACCACGAAACCGGCCCAGTACGGCGTCGTCAGCCCGAACTTCGACGCCACCGCGCCGCCGAGCAGCGCGCCGACACAGTTCCCGCCCGCGACGATGAACAGACTGGTGCTGCCGACCCGGCCGAGCATGTCGGGCGGGGTAAGCCGCTGACGCAGGGAACTGCCGACGATTCCCCACAACGCGCCGTGCACCCCGAACAGGAACAACGTCACCCCGACGACCGGTGCGCTCGTGCTCGCCGCAAGCACCAGATGGGTCCCGGCTTCGATCAGCAGGCCGATCCGCAACGTCCAGGTCGGCGTGCACCAGGCGATCAGCCGGTCCCCCGCGATCGAGCCGAGCAGCCCGCCCACGGCCATGCAGGTGAAGAGCAGGCCGTACCCGACGGAACCCAGGTCGAGCCGCTCCTTCGCCAGCAGTACCAGTACCGAAGTGGCCGCGACGAGTGTCAGGTTCAGCAGGCCGATCAGCCCGACCATGGTTCGCAGCAAGCGCTGTCCCGCGAGCCAGCGGAATCCCTCGGCCACCTCCGCCCGCATCGAACGCCGCGCGACCGGCCTGCCGGGATCGTCGCCGGGCCGCGGCCGGTAGGCGCCCGCGATCAGGCCCAACAGCAGTGCGCTGACCGCGTACGTGCCGGTGTTGACGTAGAACGGAATGCTCGCGGCGACACCGAACAGGAATCCGCTCAGCGGTCCCGAGAGCATGCCGTGGGCCAGCGTCGTCCCGGCGTACAGCCGCCCGTTCGCCCGCTCCAGCAACGCTTTCGGGACGATCGAGGGCAGCATCGCCCCGCTCGCCGTCCGGAACACGACCTCGCCCGAGTTGATCACGAACAGCACGGCGTACAGCAAGGCGACGCTGACGTCCCCCATCGTGATCGCGACCGCGAGCAGAGCGACCGCGGGCACACGGATCCAGTCGAGGGTGATCATCAGCTTCCGCCGGTCCACCCGGTCGACCAGCACCCCGCCCGGCAGGGAGAAAAGCAGCCATGGCAGCCACGCCATGGCGAACCCGCCCGAGACGACGAGCGGTTCGTCGGTGCGGGAGGCGATCAGCAACGGCGCCGCCACCGTCGCGAGACCACTGCCCAACGCCGACGTCGTACTCGCCGCCCAGATCTTCGCGTACCTGCCGTCGAGCCGCTCCCCGGTCATGAGATCGAAGGTAGCGATCGGTGACCGTGCGGAGGCGGGGTTTCACCCACAGCTGAGCGGCCGCCCTCTGGACTGCCCTCCCGTTCGGCCTTGGGAGGGGACCACGAATGGTGCTGGTGCGCGACGTCAATCCGTCGATGCTGCTGATGAACAGGGCGCCGGGCGTGAAACCGGGGCCTTATGTGCCCAGGGAGATCGACCGGCCGCTCATGGCGGCGCTCCTCGACGCGCCGTTCACACTCATCACCTACGAGGTCAACGCGGGTGCGAGGCGATCGGCCTTGCAAGCCTTGACCTTGACCCATTCCGGAACGGAACTGATCGTCGAACCGGAGATCGACGAAATCGTGACGGACGGATACGACGGCCCGGCGATCATCTGGCTCGACAGGAAGCTGCCGCAAGCCCTCGTCCGCGACCCCGCGGCGGTGGCCACCTGGCTGGAGAAGGATTCCCGGCGCCGGCTTCTCGGGCTCGTCGGTGAAAGCCAGTACGAACACCCCGCACTGCGTGCGGCGATCGACGACCTTGTCCCGACGGTCATCCACATCGGTACGGATCTCTCCCTCGAGGAGCGTGCGAAGGCCGAGGAGATGTTCCCCGATCTGCGGCCCATCCGCACGATCAACGAAATCGCCGTCGCGCGGACCCCGGCGAGTTCCGAAAGTGTGGATCCGGATCCTTTCGCCGCCCACGTCGCCGATTACCGGCCCGACACCGACGACGGCGTCGACCGCCTCGGCATCGGCGTCGACGTCCGCATGCTCGCCGACCTGGTGGTCTCCCGGATGATCACCCCTCCCCTGTCGATCGGCCTGTTCGGCAGCTGGGGTTCGGGCAAGAGCTTTTTCATGCGCCAGATGCAGTTGCGCGTCCGCGAGCTCGCCGATTCCGCGCGGACGGCGGAAACCAAGGCGGGAAAGCACGGGAGGTCCGTGTCGTCCTACTGTTCGAGTGTCCGCCAGATCAGCTTCAACGCCTGGCACTACAGCGAAGCGAACCTCCTCGCCAGTCTCGCCACGCATATCTTCGACAACCTCGCCGCGAGTGGCGCCGAGAACGATCTGCAACGCCAGGCCGACCTGCTCGCGGAACGCCGCAAGACCGAGAAGACGCTTCTCGGTAGGCTCAGCGCCGTCTGTCTTGAACGCAGAACCTTGACGGCCCAGCAGAAGCAAGCGCCGGCGGGCTGCGGTCGGACGTCGCCGAATTCTGGCGACGGCTGCGGCAGGATCCGGTTCCGTTGCTGGTCCTGATCGGCGGGCTGGTGACGGTCCTGGTGGTCACGTTGCTCGTCGGCCGGTCACAGGTGTCCGGCGTGCTCGGCGGGCTCGCGGTGGTGAGTTCCGCGCTGACCGTCGTCCTGCGGATGCGCGCCAGCGCGGACCGGATTCACCAGGCGCTCGACAAACTCGGCGGTCCGTCCGAAGAGGACGAAAAGACCGAGCGGCGCCTGGCCGAACTGGACGCCGAGTCCGACCGGCTCGAGAAAGCCGTCACCGAACTCGCGCCCGGGTTGGATCTCGTGTCGTTCGCCGAGTCGCGGGTTTCGGATTACGTCGAACATCTAGGCGTTGTCTCCTTGCTGCGCAAGGATCTCGAGACGTTCGCGACCATGCTCGCCGAGGTGCCGTACGGTTCGGGGAAGATCGAACGGACCGTGCTCTACATCGACGACCTCGACCGCTGCCCGCCCAAGGTCGTCGTCCAGGTCCTCGAAGCCATTCATCTCCTGCTGGCGCTGCCGGTGTTCGTCGTCGTGGTGGGCGTCGACTCCCGCTGGCTCAAGAAGGCCGTCGAACAGCACTACGAGGAGATGCTCGGGGACGATCCGGAAACCTTCGCCGAGAACTACCTCGAGAAGATTTTCCAAGTGCCGTTCACGTTGTCCCCCATGGACGATCCAGCTTTCGCGGGGCTCGTGCGCGGGCTCGCCGACACCGAGCTCCAGGATGCCTCACCGTCGCCCACGCCCGCCGAACCGGATCAGGCCACCGGTGGCCGCTCTCCGGTCGCGGCCGGTTCTCGTCCTCGCCCGGAAGCACCGCGACCGTCGTCCGAACAGTCCACAATAGACTTACGACCTCCTCGACTGGTGATCTCGACGGCGGAACTGGACTTCCTGCCGACGCTGGCCCCGCTCGTCCGGTCCCCGCGGGCCGCGAACCTCGACGGAACGGGCCCCGGGGACAGTGCCCTCGAAATCGTGCGGTCCATGAACGACCACGAACTGCGGCCGAAGCTCGAACGCGGCCTGGCCGGCGGCTCCTGGCCGGAGCTGGCCGCGTCCTATCAGCGCTGGTTGCCGCTGGTGAACCGGTTCTCGTTCGCCCGCGACGACTGATCCCGCGAACGCTCGATGTCGGGTCCCCGGTAGAGCCGCTCGGGGATCGCGGCGAGCGTCGACGGGTGGACCTGCGGGCCGAGTCCGTAGAGCTTCTGGAAGCTCATGATCAGCGGCCGCCAGCGGTCGGGGTCGATCCGGTCGTCGGTGCCCGGCATCCGCACGTCGTCGTGGACGTGGACGCGCTGCACCCGGACCTCGAACACAAGGATGCCGCCGCGTTGCTTCGGGTCGTCCTCGGCGAGGGGATGAACGGCCTCGACGACGGCCTCCATCGTCACCGGGCATTCCGCGACGCGCGGCGGCCGGACCGTCTCCGAGGCGACCGGGGTGAGCCCGGCGCGTGCGAACTTGTCCGCTTCGTGCCGATATCCACGTTCGTACTTGCGGGCCGGGACGGGATCCGAGCCGGTGGTCAGGGCCAACCTGTCCACGGCGGCCGCCAGTGCGTCGGAAGGGAGATTCAGAACACATTCACGGTTGCGCATGAGATTCTGCGCCGTCTTGGATTTCGCGCCCAGTCCGAGCATGCTTCGCCACCCGAGCCAGAACGCCGACGACATCGGGGCCAGGTTCGGGGCGCCCGCCTGGTCGACCGTCGAGAGCAGCACCACCGGGGTGCCGAAGTAGAGGATTCCGGGCTCGATACGGGTGTGCGCGGCCTCGGCCGCCGACGTGGTAACTGTCACGCTCGTCAGCTTCGCCGCCTCGCACGCCGGAGGCTGGCGTGAATCGGACGTCGCGATCTACACCGACGGCGGACGGCATCACACCGCCGCAGCACATACCCTTTCCCGAGATGGCTCCCTTGCCCCGACGCGAATCCGCGGTCGTTCGGAGTATTGCGTTCGGCCGATTGCTGGTAGGTTCGCCGAACTCGAAGACGAAGGAGGCTCCGGCAGCGGCCCGGTCAACACCCGAACGCGCGTGGTGAGGCGAATCGCATGCGAGACGATGTGGTCCAGGCGAGCTCGATTCTCGGGCATTCCCCCGGCCAGGTTTGGGAAGTGCTCGGCGACCCCGAGTCCTATTCGAGGTTCGTCGCGGAGATCAGCTGGTGCGAGATCCAGCGGCCCGCCGAACGCGGACGCGGCCCGAAATGCCTCGTCCGGCTGGAACCACGGTCCGGAACGCTCGTCGTCGGTGACATCGAGGCCCGGGTCTGGCGACCCGGCGAGCACGTCGTCTGGTGCGGCGTCGAGCACGACGGCAACTGGGTCTCGGTCGAGTTGAAGCAGACTCCCGAAGGCGGCACGAAACTCATCGCGCAGCTGATGCTTCCGGCGCCGCATTCGCGGCTGGTGTCCGCCGCGTCCTTCAAGCGCACCGTCCGCGCGGTGGCCCGGCGGATCGACCTGCACCTTTCCGGCCGCGCGCAGTCACCCCAAGAGGAACCGGTGCACACCAAGGCCACCACGCTGCATACGGCGAGCACGCTGATCAAGGCCGGCGTACTCGCGGCCGCGCGGCCGGACAAAATCGCCCGGCAGCTCGCCTCGCTGTCGCAGTGGGGCGCCACCGTCGCCGGCGGCTACACCGCCAACGCCGCCCGCGTACCCGAAGAAGTCGCGCTGCACGACGAACGCAATGTCCGGACGTTCAAGCAGACTTCGGAGCGCAGCAACCAGCTCGCGAACGCGCTGGCGGCGCGCGGGGTCCGCTCTCGCGACCGGATCGCCTTGCTGTGCCGCAACCACGCCGCGATGGTCGAGTCGCTGATCGCTTGCAGCAAACTCGGCGCCGACGCGATCCTGCTCAACACCGGCCTTTCCGCCGGCGCGGTCGCGGACGTCATCGGCCTGCACAAACCGGTCGCGGTCCTCGCCGACGACGAGTTTTCGCGGATCATCGCCGACATCCCCGGCGATTTCCTGCGGCTGTCCACCTGGCCGGAAACCGAGAACGGCTACCCGACGATCGACCAGCTGATCGCCGGGGTGCCCGCCACCAAACTCAAACCGGTGGACCGGATCGGCAGGCTCGTCGTCCTCACGTCGGGCACCACGGGCACCCCCAAGGGCGCACGCCGTCCGACACCCAAAGGACTCGCGACCTCGGCCGCCATGCTGGACCGGATCCCGCTCCACTCCGGAGACCGCTTCGTGGTGGCCGCTCCGCTGTTCCACAGCTGGGGGCTCGCCGGGATGCAGATCGGGATGGCCGTCCGCGCTTCGCTTTCGCTGATCCGCCGGTTCGACGCCGAAGAGATACTGAGGACCATCGCCGAACATCGCTGCGGTGTGCTGTTCGCCGTCCCCATCATGTTGCAGCGCATCCTCGACCTGCCCGAACGGATCCGCGCCCGCTACGACCTCTCGTCGCTGCGGATAGTCGCCAGCAGCGGATCCGCGCTGCCGGGCACGATCGTCACCGAGTTCATGGACACCTTCGGCGACGTGCTTTACAACTTCTACGGTTCCACAGAGGTTTCGTGGGCCAGCATCGCCACGCCCGAAGATCTCCGCGCCGCGCCGACAACCGCCGGGCGCTGCCCGCCCGGTACCCGCGTCGCCATCCTCGACGACGACCACAACCGTGTCCCGCCGGGTTGGGAGGGACAGATCTTCGTCGGCAACGACATGCTCTTCGAGGGCTACACCGACGGCGCCAGCGTGCCGCGCGCGGAAGAACTGATGGCGACCGGCGACGTCGGCTATCAGGACGCCTCCGGACGCCTCTTCGTCACCGGCCGGGCGGACGAGATGATCGTGTCCGGCGGGGAGAACGTGTCGCCTCGTCCGGTCGAGGAGGCCATCGTCGCGCTGCCCGGCGTTCACGAAGCGGCGGTGATCGGCGTGCCGGATCGCGAGTTCGGGCAACGGTTCGCGGCGTACATCGTCCCGAAACGCGGCGCCCGGATGAGCGCGGACGACGTCCGCGCGTACATCCACCACCGGCTGGCGCGCTTCGCCGTGCCGCGGGACGTGTACTTCGTGGAGGAGTTACCCCGGAACGCGACCGGCAAGGTCCTCAAACGACTGCTGCGAGACGAGACCTGGCCGATCGACCAGTAACCGCGACGTGTGCCAAGCCGGAACTCGCGTGATCGGAGACGGATCACGCGTGTCTCCAGCCGGAAGACCCGGCCTCGGCGAGTTCGGTCCTCAAGCACGCGAGTTCGGTCCTCAAGCACGCGAGTTCGGTCCTCAAGCACGCGAGTTCGGTCCTCAAGCACGCGAGTTCGGTCCTCAAGCACGCGCCGAAACCAGCTCCACAGCAGGTCGGGAGTCTCTAGAATCGGCCCATGAGACGGCTGGCCGTGGTGGTCTTCAACGGGGCGTCGCTCGGCGCGATGTCCTTCGCGTTCGGCGTGTTCGAGATGGCTTCGGCCTTCGGGGAATTGCCCGACCTCGAACTCAAGGTCGTCGGCGGCGAACCGGAGACCGCGCTGCGAGGCGGCGGGCTGACCGTGCCGGTCCCCGAAGACTTCGACGTGGTCCGGGACGCGGACCTGGTGCTGGTCCCGAATTGGCGGTCGCCGATGGAGGATCCGCCGGCAGCCGCGCTGGAGGCGCTTCGCGCGGCACACGACCGGGGTGCCCGGGTCGCCGGATTGTGCAGCGGTGCCTTCGTGCTGGCCGCGGCCGGGCTGCTCGACGGGCGCCCCGCGACCACGCATTGGGCGATGGCCCCGCTGCTCGCGGCCCGGTTCCCGGCCGTCCTGCTCGACGAATCGGTGCTCTACATCGACGACGGCGACATCCTGACCGCGGGCGGCGGCGCGGCGGGCATGGACCTCGGCCTGCACCTGATCCGCTCCTGGTGCGGCGCGGAGGTGGCGAACCGGCTGGCGAAGGGCATGGTCGTCCCGCCGCATCGGCCCGGCGGGCAGGCGCAGTACATCGAGTCGCCGATGCCGGATCTCGAGGAGGGCGACCCGGTGTCGGAGACGATGGCCTGGGCGCTGACCCGGCTGGACACGACGCTCCCGGTCGACGAACTCGCCAGGCGGGCGCATATGAGCAGGCGTAACTACGATCGCCGGTTTCGTGAGATCACCGGTGCCGCGCCCGGTACCTGGCTCACCCACCAACGCGTCATCCGCGCGCAGCAGTTGCTCGAATCCACCGATCTCCCGGTCGACGAGATCGCCAGATACTGCGGATTCTCCTCGTCCGCCGCGCTTCGTCCGCATTTCCGGCGACAGGTCGGGGTCACGCCGGTGTCCTACCGGGAAACGTTCGGACCGAGGCCGGGCGTGCCCGAACCCATCCTGTCCTGACCGGGCTGTCTCAAAACCGCTCCCGATTGGCGAAAACACCGCTCACGGTCGGCACCTCGGTCCGGCCACGATCGAGACATGACCGAAGACAGCCGTTCCTTCCTCAACCGCCGGTCCATGCTCACCCTCGGCGCGGGGGCCGCGGCCGCGCTCGTGGCCTCGGGTGGCATCGCCGAGGCGGGCCAGCCCGGCGCTCCCGGCGACGCGGAACTCGCCCGGTCCCTGCCCGGCGGTTTCCGCAGCGAACACGCCCAGGTCAACGGGGTCCGGCTGCACTATGTCGCCGGTGGCCGGGGCGAGCCGCTGATCCTGTTGCCGGGCTGGCCGGAGACGTGGTGGCAGTACCGCAAGATCATGCCGGAGCTGGCGAAGCGGTACCGCGTGATCGCCGTCGACCCGCGGGGTATGGGCGGCTCGGGCAAACCCCAAGGCGGGTACGACAAGAAGACGATGGCCCGCGACATCTTCGAACTCCTGCGCAAGCTGGGCCATCGCCAGGCGCACATCGCCGGACACGACATCGGCGCCATGGTCGCGTTCGCCTTCGCCGCCAACCATCCCGAAGCGACGAAGAGCGTCACGCTCATGGACGTCTCGCATCCCGACGAAAGCCTCTATCAGCTCCCGATGCTGGCTCCGCCCGGGCAGCCGGTGAACGTCTGGTGGTTCGCCTTCAACCAGGTCGCGGCGCTGCCCGAGCAACTGCTGGCCGGCCGGTCACGCTTTCTCGTCGACTGGATGTTCGACCAGCTGGCGGCCGACCCCGCCTCGATCGGAACGCGGGACCGGGCGATCTACGCCGCCGCGTACGACCGCCCGGACGCGATCCGCGCGGGGAACGGCTGGTACCAGGCGTTCGGCCAGGACATCGAGGATCAGAAGGCCTACGCGAAGATCGCCGCCCCGATGCTGGGGCTGGGCTCGGAGTTCAACTACGACTACCTCGCCGTGGTCCTGCCGACGAAGGCCCTCGACGTCCGGGTGCGGAAGGTGTCCGGTTCCGGGCACTTCGTCGCGGAGGAGCAACCGCGAACGGTCATCGACGAGCTGCTGACCTTCCTTGGATAGACCGCTACCCCGGACGGGTCAACGCCGCCCGCTGAACCGCTCGATTCACTCGGTCAGGTGAAAGACGCGGCCAGCCGTCATTCTCGCGACGAGGGTCCCTCTTCTCTGGTGTGTCGGTACCGGCCGGGCAGCCCCCCGAACGGCCGGTACCGACATGAAAGTTCAGCTCAACCGATCCACCAGCGGGCCTTGTAGATCCACGCGCCGTGCAGCGCCAGCTCGGCGCGTGGAAAGGCCTGCCGGACGGTGTCCGTGCACCATGTGCACAGGTGACCGTCCTGCACCGAGGCCGTCAGGATCTGCCCGGTCCGGGGGTTCGTCGACACACTCTTCACGTGCGGCCGGTCGATCTCGCGCGCGCCCGCGTAGCGCTGGGTGAACCCGCCGCTCGTCTTCGAGAACTGGTATACCCCCGCTTCCGTGCGACGAGCGCGTCGGTGCCCAAAGCCCACAACACGTTCCTGCCGGCATCCAGACCACGTCGAGCACTGCCCCTGCGAAGCGGTGTAGATCCGCACCCAGCCACCGGTGCTGGCCGCCACCGCGACGTTCCCGTCCGGTAGCTAGATCTCCTCCCAGTGCACCCCGGCAGGAAGGGCGCCGCCCGAGTTCACGTAGTCGTGCACTGCCTGACGGACTGCGGACCACGGGATCTCCGCATTGCTCGGCACCTCGCGCTCATGCGACTGGTAGTCATAGGCCACCGGCTCCGGCGACGTCGCGCCCGACGTGCTGATGACGCTCGCCGCATCCTTGCCCGCGTAGCCGACGAACCCGCACGTCGTACTCGCCGCGCGCACGCCGAACTGGAGGATCGACCAGCCGTCCTCGTCCCTGCGGTCGATCTGGGCCACCAGACCCACCTCGACCTCCGGGGACTCGACCTCGGCCGCCATCCGATCCAGGAGCGCATCCACCTCGGCGGGCGTGCCCACGGCGAGCGGTTCCCGCTGCCCAGGGTCGAACCACGCATCGAACGTCACCACTGCTTACCTCCCCGATACACCTTCGTGAACCCGCCCGTCCCGTGGACCGTCAGCGTGCTCCCCTCCGGCAACACCACGCCCAGCAGATCATCACAGCTTGTCTGACCCTTGCAGGGCACGTTGTTGATGACCACTGTGGCCTCCGTGATCCCACTGTCGCGCATCTCAGCCGCGATCTTGAGTTCCACGTCTGCGGCCGCCGTCAACGGCACGAACGGGCACCCGGCCTCCTTCACGATCTCGTTCACGCGATCCGTGCGGTCGTCCCGTCCGCTGGTCACGGCCGCAGTGTTTCTACCAGGTGCGAACCAGCGTCCCTGCGTCTTCACCCCGCGCCCGCGTGTCACCGGCGGCGGCAACTCCCGCCGCGCCTGTTCGACCAGGTCATCGTCCTCGTCTGCGTCCTGATCATTGGACGGAGTGGCCGGACGGGGAAAAGCAGGCTGTCCAGAAGCGCTAGCCGAGGTGGACACCGCCGGCACTCCCAAGTTGCGGAGGTAGCCTTCGAGCAGGTCGGAGGACTCAACGACCAGGCCGGTGACCCTCTTAGACGAGGAGTTCACCTCGGCGACCAGGCCCGGTAGCCCAGCGACCGCCGGGTCCGACGTACCGGACGCGGCCCCAGACCATGCCCCGCCAGCCTCCTCAAGCTCTTGACCAGCGAGCTTAAGAGCCGCCGTCGCCTCCTCCATCTTGGCGAGCGCCGTCCGCACCCCAGCGGCGACCTCCTCAACCGATCCCACGGCCCTCCCAGAGCGTCGTTCGACAGGAACGACTTCGGCACCCGTCGATCTCGAGTGCTGCGCAGATCGGGAGTGAGAAGGACTGACCTCCTACTGGCCGTGACCTGACCGGTTTCGCAGACGCAACAGCAAAGCGGCAGCCTGGTGAGTCCCAGGGTCGTCTTCTCCCAAGACTCTGGCCATGTCTCTGCGTAGACGCTCCACCGTGTCTAGCAACTCGTCGGGCGGAGCCGCATCAGCTAGCCAGGTCACTAGGTCAAGCCGTGTAGTAAGCGTGTGCGGGTGCTCAGGTCCCAAGTCCGTGTCTGTGTCGATACGCAGATACTCCGCTATCCGCTGCGCCATGGACGTATTGACGGGATAAGACCCGTATGAGCGCGGGGCAGGGGCCACCCACCCCTGAACTTTTCCCATCCTGGGAGGGGCCAGGTCCTCCTTTGGAACACCTGTCACGAACACGGCGTTCGGCGGGACCGCAGGCGGTGCTCCATGACTTTCGGTAGCCGCGTCAGATGGGGACGCTTCAGCGATCTGGCGGACCAGGTCAGGAGTTTGCCGCCCCAGCCTCCCGTCAAGTACGACACGCAACCGGGCTGCCGCGATCTCCTCCTCAGTGAAGCTCTGTGGCTGACTCACGCCGACAACCCTCCTTCCTTGCGTTCACCGGGCAGGTCGCCCAATAGCCTGTCCAGTACACGTCCCTGGAACACGTCTAGCAAGAGAAGCTCGTCTCGCTGGGCAAGATCTGACTGCGCCAGCTTCGCCAGGAGCTTCAGGCCTGCGACCCTCTTCACCGGCGAGTCATCCAGCGCGAGTTCCGACGCCCAGGTGAACCGACGCCACCACTCCTCACGACGTGCGGCCAGCTCCCGCTGCTCAGTCGCCCGGTCATTCGCCCGAGAGCCCAGGCGGGCACCCAGGAACGCACCTGACGTCGCAAGGACGCCGACCAGAGCGGTCACGCCGATCTGCCACCAGGTCACGGCCAGAGCCCGCCCTCTCCATCGCCAGGCAACACACCTTACCGACACGTCAGTAACGCTGAGGCCAGGACACAACACTGTGAGTCCGGAAAGTTGGAGCCGCAGTTCAACCCGTGTCACGACCGACACACCGCGCTCACGAACCCGGGCGGCTGGAACCGGCATCCTCTATCGTGGATAGCTCCGCGTATGACCCTTCACCCAATCCATTTGATCCCCAGATCCCTTGCGGTGAAGGTGCAACCTCACATACACCTGCCGCCCCTGCTGGCGCTTCCGCCATTCCTTCACCCCGAGTGGCAATCCCTCGAATAGAACAGTTACAACCCCCTGCCACTCAAAGAAGTCGTTCCCGATATCGAGCCGCGATCGCGCCCGCCACCGCCGACGCGGACCTCATACGGAGACCGAACCCGCTCCGGATGACGGCCGGGTGGCGGTGATCGGAAACGTGGGTGTCGACGAGATGACCCGGGGTCAGAGGGTCGCCTCGGACCGCCGGAGCAGCACTTCGCCGACCTGACGGCGTCCCGTCATCGGCACCGGGCGGCCGTATCCGAACCGTAGCACCGCGTGTGGACGGCCGAGATCGGCGAAGATCCGGTCCATCGCGGCCCGTGTCTCCGGGGTTTCGAACGGTCGGCCGACGAACGACGCCGCGAGGCCGGCGGCCGTCGCGGTCAGCAGCACCCGCTGCAACACCATTCCCGCCCGCAGGTCCGCGGCGGGTCCGCCGTCCGCGGTCAGTACCGCGCCGAGCGTCGGCTCACCGCCCTCGGGTTCGGCGGCGAAGAACGACTCCTGCGCGGGAATGCCGTGCGACGACGGTGGTCCGGTCGGTGCCGGGACACCGTCCGGGACGTTGGCCACCCGCCGGGTCCACAGCGCGACCTCCGCCTGGAACGCGCCGTTGCGCGCCTGCGCGGCTTCGGCCCGGTGCAGCACTCGGGCGACCGCGTTCGCCCGGTCGCCACGGCCGAACAGTTCCAGCAGCCCGCCCTCCACCAGCGCGGCGGCGCGCAACGTCGTCCGCGTCCGGACGGGGACCGGCCGGTCCAGGAACGGACGGCGGTTCGTGTGACGGCGGAAGACCGCTTCGGCCAGCTTCCGCTCCTCCAGCGAGGAAAGCCGGTCGCCGCCGAGCACGAGTTCGGCGAGCAGATCCGGCTCCCCCGGCTCCGGCACGATCCGAGCCGAGAGGGTCTTGCCGTTGGACCGCAAGGAAACGATCAGGTTGAACATCGCCGCGCCGCACGAAAGCCGTGCCTCGCGGGCGTCCGGGTCGGCGATCCGGAGCACCCTGGCACGGTCGAGCCGCACCTCGATCCGGTCCCGGTCGACGACGAACCGCCACGGCTGGGTGTTGAGCGGGGACGGCGCGCGGACGGCGGCCGCCACCGCCTGGTCGATCGGGGTGGGCAACGGGATCTTCATCGTGGTCTCCGAGGAAAACTGGGGATTGATCCACCTTCTGCCGGGGTACCCGGCGACCGCAACGGTCGCCGGTCACGAATTCCGAGGACTTTCGCCCCCGATTCCCGGAGCGCGAGGAACTTGGACCCTGTGCCACGAACGGCGGCGGTGAGAGTCTCGACGACCGGAACGGAGCCGACGATGACGGACAAATGGACGATCGACGTATCCCTGCAGCACGAGCCGTACCGAGTGCGCGCGGAGGCGTTGCTCCGTCTCGAAGACGGTGGCGAGTTCGTCGGTGTCGGACTCGCGGAGGCCGGGCTGAGAAACAGTTCGGCCTCTCAGGTCGGCGCCTATCTCGCGGTGACGCGGGCACTTTCGGACCTCACCGCGGAACTGCTCGAGACCGTCGCCTCCGACGTCGCCCGCTCGATCGAAGTCGACGGGCTCCTCGCCGCGCAGTCGGCGAACTGACCCGGGTCAGCGCAAGGGGGCGGTCCACTCGACCCTGGTGCCGCCCCCGTCCCGAGTCTCCGCTTGGAAGGTCCCGCCCGCTTTTTCCGCGCGCTCACGCAGCTCCCGCAGTCCCCCGGCGGTCCCGGTGCCGTCATCGGTGACCACGATCCGCAAGACGTCGTCTTTCACGGCGACGCTCACCGAGACCCCGCTCGCCCGCGCGTGCCGGACGACGTTGCCGACCGTCTCCCGCACCACCGCCTCGACGTGTTCGGCGAACGGGACGGGAATCGAGTCGAGCGGCCCGGACAGGCTGACCGTCGGGTGGATCGGCGTTTCGTCGGTGAGTTCGGCGATCGAGTCGTAGAGGCGATGCCGCAGCCGCACCCCTTGCTGTCCCGCCTCGCCGCCGTGGAGATCGAAGATCGCCGTGCGGATCTCGTGCACGATCTCGTGCATCTGGTCGATGCTCTCGCCGATCCGCCGCCGCAGGTCGGGGGTGTCCGCCCGGCGGTGTGTGCTCTGCATGGCGAGACCGACCGCGAAGAGTCGCTGAATCACGTGGTCGTGCAGCTCCCTCGCGATCCGGTCCCGGTCGGCGAGCACGTCGAGTTCCCTCGCCGTGCGCTGCCGCGCCGCCAGCTGGAGCGCGAGCGCGGCCTGGTCGGCGAACGAGGCCACCACCGGCAGCTGGGCGAGCTCGAACCGGACCGCACCAGGATTCCGTACCGCCATCAGCACTCCGGACGTGCGTTCTCGCGCCCGCAGCGGCACCACGAGCGTCGGGCCGAGGCCGAACTCACCCTCGGGGCCGAGTGCCAGTTCCGGAACGCTGCGCGGGGTCCGGTCGCGGTAGACCGCCCCTGGCACCGAGTCGGCGACGCTGATCCGCACCCCGGTCAGTTCCGCCGCCCGCGCGCCCGCGCACACCGCGATGGTGAGCTCGTCGGCCTCGTCCGGGCCGACGTCGAGCCTGCCGGAACCGGGCAGTGCCAGCAGAGTCAGGTCGGAGCCGGTCAGTTCCAGCGCCCGCCCGGCGATCAGGTTGAACGCGTCGACGGGATCGGTGCCGCCCAGCAGTTCCGTGGTCACCTCGCTGGTGGCGGCCTGCCACTGCTGGCGGATCCGCGCCTGTTCGTAGAGGTGGGCGTTCTCGATCGCGATGCCGGCCGCGGCGGCGAGCGCCTGGACGACCACCTCGTCGTCGTCGGTGAACCCCTCCCCGCGTTTCTCGGTGAGGTACAGATTCCCGAACACCTCGTCGCGCACCCGGATCGGCACGCCGAGGAAGGACCGCATCGGCGGATGGCGCGCCGGGAACCCGGCCGAAGCGGGATGCCGCGAGATGTCGGCCAGCCGCACGGGTTTCGCCTCGTCGATGACGAAACCCAGCAGCCCGTGCCCTCTCGGGAGATGCCCGATCTGTTGTTCGGTCTCACCGTCGATGCCGAGGTGGACGAATTCGGAAAGCGAACCGTCGTCCGCGATCACGCCGAGCGCGCCATAGGTTGCTTCAGCGAGGTCGATCGCCGCCCGCACGATCCGGCGCAGCGTCGTGTCCAGTTCCAGCCCCGACGCGACCGCGAGCATCGCTTCGAGCAGGCCGTCCATCTTGTCGCGCGTGCCGATGAGCCGCTCGATGCGCTCTTGAAGGTCCCGCAGCACTTCACGGACCCGCAGCTGGGACAGCGCGCCGGTGACCCGGTCGTCGTTTCCGCCCAGCCGGTCATGAGCCGACATCCTGCTGCGCCTCCGAAGATCGGGACGAGTCGCGGCCGTGGTGACTTTCTCCTCTTTCGGCCCCGCACCGCGGACGGGGACCGTCTCTCGAGACAACCGTATTACCCGTGGCGCGGCGGCGGGAGAAACCATGACCATACAAGTCACCGGGGTCGGGCGCTTGAACTCCGAACAGGTGAATTCCGTGCTCCGGTCGACCACGCTGGCGCCGTCGACGCACAACACCCAGCCGTGGCTTTTCCGCTGCACCGGCACCGGGATCGAACTCCACGCCGATCCGCGCCGGATCCTCCCGGTCACGGATCCGGACGGTCGTGAACTCGTCCTCTCCTGCGGCACCGCCCTGTTCACCCTCCGGACGGCGATTCACGCCTCGGGTTTCCATCCCGCGACGACCCTCGTGCCGAGCCGCGCCGATCCCGATCTGCTGGCCGTCGTCCGTCCGCTCGCCGAACGCACGCCGGATCCGAAGGTCGCCCGGCTCGCCCGCGCGATCCCGCGCCGCCGGACCAACCGGCGACCGTTCCTGTCCCGCGCCACCCCGGAATCCACGCTCGCCGTACTCCGTCACGCCACCGAACTCGAACACGCCTGGATGTCGCGTCTCGATGCCGAACAGTGCCGTCGTCTGCGAGACCTCACCGAACGCGCCCGCCGGGCACAGCTCGCCGACCCCGCGTTCCTCACCGAACTCGGCCACTGGACCGGACTGGCCGCGGACACTCGCGACGGGGTGCCGTCCTACGCGACCGAAGACGCCCCCGCCGACGAAAGCTGGATCCTCGACGAATTCGGTGAAGCGAGCAGTGGCGCACGGCCCGCGCCGCTCGTGGTGATGATCGGATCGCTGACCGACGAACGGATAGACCGGCTCCAGGCCGGTCAGGCACTGCAACGGGTTCTGCTCACCGCGACCGGCGCCGGACTGGACGCGTCGTTCATCTCGCCGCCGATCATGGTCCGCGAGGCGCGTGCCGAACTCCGGCGCCTTCTCGGCTGTGGGGTGTGGCCTCAGGTGTTGCTGCGCGTCGGCTATGGCTCGCCGTTGCCGTGGACGCCGCGCCGCCCGCTGGAGGACGTCCTGCTCGAAACGCTCATCTCCGCTTGAGGCGCGGCCGATCCGTCACTGCCGTCGCAGTTCCGTGGCCAGCACGGCCGCCTGGGTGCGCCGCTGCATCCCGAGTTTCGTCAGCAACCGCGACACGTAATTCTTCACGGTCTTTTCCGCGAGGAACATCCGCTCGGCGATCTGCCGGTTGGTCAGCCCCTCGCCGATCAGTTCCAGCAGCGTGCGTTCCTGATCGGAAAGCCCGGCGAGCGGGCCTTTCTTGGCGGCGTCGTCGCGGAACTTCGCCATCAGCGTCGCGGCGGCGCGCGTATCCAGGAGCGACCGGCCGAGGCCGACCTCCTTGACTGCCGCCACCAGGTCCATCCCCCGGATGTCTTTGATGACGTAGCCGCTCGCGCCCGCCATGATCGCGTCCAGCATCGCCTGCTCGTCGGTGTAGGAGGTGAGCATCAGGCATTTCAGTTCGGGCATCTTGGAGCGCAGTTCCCGCGCGAGTTCGACGCCGTTCCCGTCCGGCAGCCGCACGTCGAGTACCGCGACATCCGGCCGTAACGCCGGAATCCTCGCCAGCGCCTGGGAAAAGGTGGCGGCCTGGCCGACCACGCACAGACCGGAGTCCTCCTCGAGCATGTCCGCGACGCCTCGGCGGACCACCTCGTGATCGTCGACCAGAAACACCCGGAGCATTCCGACCTCCACGGCTTCCCCTCCTCGAATGAGAGCGTACGGCGCACGGCCGGTCACTGCGACAGGCCAAAGGGCCTTGTTCGGCGCCCGTTCGGGTGGCTGCCGCCGACCGGACCAGGTTCATTTGCATCATTCGAGTCAGGACGTTCTCTTCTTCCGGGGCAATCACGCCGCTGGGACGATCACTTCATGTCCGAGACCATGCTTTCGTCGGCCGCGCCGGCCGGCTCTCCCGACCGGGCCGACGACATCGTGGCCCTGCGCGACCGCGTCCGCTTCTACCGTGCCCGCGCCGAGCAACTCCAGTACGCGCTGGACCACCGGCTTCCCATCGAACAGGCGAAGGGAATCCTCGCCGAGCGTTACCAGGTCGACATCGACGCGGCGTTCGAACTGCTTCGCTCGTTCTGCCGCAACAACAACATGAAGATCCACGATGTCGCCAGGACACTCGTCGAACAGCCGAGGGAAGGCGATCGCCGAGTCTCTTGCTGAGTCACGCCATGTTCGGCGGGGGGCCCGCGACCACCACCGGCGCCGCAGACCGCGCGGGCACGGACCGCGTGATGAACCGAACGCCGCCCCCCAGACTTCGGGTGCTCGTCGCGGACGACAACCCGGTCATCGGTGACGCGCTGCGCGCCCTTCTGGAGTCCGAACCGGACATCGAGGTGGTCGCCATCGCGTTGAACGCCGGTGAGGCGGTCGCGCTCGCGGAACTGCTGACCCCGGAGGTCGCCGTGCTGGACGTCCGGATCCCCGGCGGGGGCGGGGCGTGGATGGCACGGGAGATCCGGCGGCGGGTGCCCCGCACCCGGCTGATGGCGTTCTCCGCGCACAGCGACACGCGGTCCATCGCCCAGATGGCGTCCGCGGGCGTCACCGAGTACCTCGTGAAGGGCAGCCCCAACACCGAGATCGTCGCGGCCCTCCGGCGCCTCTGCGCGACCAGTGCCAACGGGACCGAGTAGGCCAAAGTTCAGTCGGCGAGCCAGCGTTCCATACCGGCCAGCAGTTCCGTCGCGTTCACGGGTTTGGTGACGTAGTCGCTCGCCCCGGCAGGCCGGCGAACCGCGGCAGCTCGCGGATCGCGGCCGTCGTGGCGTGGCCGTCCATCTCCGGCAGCATCACGTCCCGTTGAAGACGACCGCCGGCTCGTTCATCAGGACGTCGTCCACCTGCGGCAGCCTGGTGGCGACCCGCGCTTGGTTCCCGGTTCCGGCATCGAGAGGCCTCCTCTGTCCCGGCTCCCCGCGGATCCGGGGGCGACCGTCAGACCGGGCCCAGCGGAATCCAGAAGGCCACCGACGTCCCTTCACCGGGCCTGCTGGAAATCCGGAACCATCCTTGCGCCGCTTCCGCACGTTCACGCATCGACGCCATTCCGATGTGCTCGCCCGACAACAGTTCGGGGGCGCTCTCGCCAAACGGCTTCATCCCGTCGCCGTCGTCGGTGACCTCCGCCAGCAGACCGCCGTCCCGACCCGTCAGCGAAACCACGACGGCGGTGGCGTTCGCGTGTTTCCGCACGTTCACCAACGCCTCCTGGAGGATCCGGAAGGCGGTGACGACGAGGTCGGGCGGCGGCTGGACCGGCAGATCGTGCCGCAGCGTGCCGTCGATTCCCCAGCCGGCGACGACCTCGTCGAGATAGTCGCGGACGGAAGCGACCAGGTCGTCGTCGTCGAGCGCGGGCGGGCGCAATTGGGCCACGAGGATCCGCAACCGCCGGATCGCCCCTTGGATCGCTTCATCGAGTTGCAGCAAAGCGGAATCCCGCCGTTGCGCGGCGAGCATCTGCAACCGCATGCTCACCGCGATCATCGACTGAATGGAATCGTCGTGAACATCCCACGCGATACGACGACGTTCGGTTTCTTGCGCCCGGACCAGATGTGCGAACGCCTGTCGCCGTTCGGTCCTTTCCTCCTGCGATTTGCGGCGTTCGGTGAGATCACGGGTGACTTTGCCGAAACCGACGAGACAGCCCTGCTCATCCCGCAACGCGGTGATCACGGTGTTGGCCCAGAACCGGTCACCGCCGCGACGGACGCGCCAACCCTCGTCCTCGTGACTGCCCAGCTCCGCCGCGATCAGCAGCTCCGAGGTCGGTTTGCCGGCGGCGACCTCGTGCTCGGGGTAGAAAACTGAGAAATGGTGACCGAGGATCTCGTCCTCCGAATACCCCTTGATCCGTTCCGCCCCCGGATTCCAGCTGATCACGCGGCCGTCGGCGTCCAGCAGGTAAATGGCGTAGTCGACGACACTGCGCATGAACAACTCGAACAGCACAGCACCGCGGTGACCAGGTGTTCGTTCCGATGGCAGCATGGCCATAGTGCAGCTTGGCACCCGGATACCTCTCCCCGCTACGGCCGTTCGAGGAGGCCATTCCTGCGGGCATGGGCCACGGCTTCGAGTTTCGAATGGGTGCCGGTCTTCACCAGGATCCGCTGCACGTGATTCCGCACGGTATTCCGGGCGAGCCGCAGCTCCTCGGCGATCCGATCGGTTCCCGCCCCTTCGGCGATCAGCCCGAGCACCTGCCGTTCCCGCAGGGTCAGTACCGGCCCGAGCCTGCCGGAACTCCCGGACAGCATGGCCAAGGCACCGCCGAGCAGATCCGGGTCGATGACCACGTCGCCCGCCGCGACGGTCCGGATCGCCATGACCAATTCGTCGAGGAGACCGGATTTCAGCAACAGCCCGGCCCCGCCGACCTCGAGGATCCTGGCGACGATGGCACTGTTCGCGTCACCGGTCAGCACGAGCACCCTGCTCGACGGCGAGATCGCACGGAATCGGGTGATCGCCTCGATCCCGTCGCCGTCCGGCAGCCGCCGATCGAGCAGGACGATGTCGGGCAGATGCTCCTCCGCCGCGATCATCCCGCCAGCCAGTGACCCCACCGACGCCACCAGGTGAATCTCCGGAAATTCCTCGAAGGCCGCGCCCAGCGCTTCGGCCACCATCTTGTGGTCCTCGACGAGCAGCACCCGGATCGGGGCCGCGGCCGGGGACTTGGGCTGCGGGGACGTCGGGTTCGGCATACACCTTCTCCGTCGATCGTGATCTCGCCGATTCCCGGAAATGGCGGCGAGACGCCGGCGGGCATTCTTCCATCGTCTCCGGCCCGCCCGGCAATTCGAAGCCGACCCGTGACCCGCCGTACCCGTCCGGCGACCGAGAGAGGTCTTTGTGCTCTCGAAGGCACGACCTTCGGCGGTGACCGGAAGGGCCCGCGGTGCCGCATCGTCGAAGGTGACGCCCACCGGACCGTGAGCACGGAAAGGGGACCGGGACGTGACCACGAGGATCTTCGAAACCCGCCGCCGTCCCGGCACGCACGGCGTCACCCACCGGGCATCGATCGGCGCCGGGCCCGAGCAGGCGCCGAGAGTCGTGGCGAAATCCGAAACGCACGCCTCTCTGCTCGACGAGGTTCTGACCGCCATCCGGCATCTCGACGGCGCGGCCTTCGTCAAGCGGTCGCGGTGGAATTCGCGGGACCGGCGCGTCCAACGGCTGCGCGGCTGGCTCAGCGGCGCGACCGGCTGACCGGGGCACCCGTCACACCGGGTGCCAGCGGCCGATGTCCGGCTCCATCGGCACGATCCGGGTCAGCGACGAGCGGATCTTCAGCTCCGTCCCCCTGTCCCGGCCGCGGGTCCCGCGCGGGGCGTACGGGTAGAACGTGCCGCGCTCCCGGCGATAGACCATGATCAGCCTCGGATGCCGCATGTCCCGCAACTCGGCGAAGTCGACCGCCGTATGCAGCAACCAGGACGCGAACCCGGCCCGGGCCAGTCTCTCGTTGACGTCGGCTAGGTCGTCGAGAAGCCAGCCCAGATCACCGTTCTCCCGCCAGCAGCGAACGATCGTCCGTCCGTGCGCGTCGTGGATGACCACGTTGCGGCGAACGGAGTCCCCGGCGAGACCGGCGACGATCTCCGCGTCCGTCCCCGCCCCCGGACGGCCTTCCGCGACGAAGCAGACACTCCCCGTCCCCGTCGGGGCCAGCCCGTGACCGGACCGCAGCGTCAAGGCCGCGGACCTCAATTCCAGCAACGGAAGCAGGCTCGGCCGCACCGACCTGCTCTTCCCTCGAAGGCTTGCCAACAACGCCATGACCTCACGCACCCTTCCCTCTGCGTGAAGCCTTTCCGATGACATCCTCGCGCCCTAGGGCCGCACGGTCGCGCATCGTGCGGGACAAGTCCCCGGATCCGGTGACCAACGGCCCTACCAGCGATCGCCGGTCACTTCACCGTCCACCGTTGTGACCCCTGGTGACACCGGAAAGACCACGGTTCTCATCCACCGCTAATGGACGACACAGGGGGCGACACCACCGACACCACCGAACACGCCAGATTCGACTCATCCCGGCGAGAAGGTCTCTCAGCGACGCCGCAGGGAGATCGGCGGCACCGTGTTCGCCCTCAGCGCGCGTTCGTCCATAGTGGACTCCCCGATCCCCGCCTTGCCGATCCGCTCCGCGACGAGGGCACCGGGATCGTCGAGCACGTCGACCCTTCCGCTCAGGAAGGCCCACTCGTGCTCGTCCGAACCGTAATAGAGAACGGTCCCGAACGACTCGGTGAACCGGCGCCACGACGCGATCAGCGTCTGATTGCGCCACAGCGTCGGGCAACCCGCCTGGCAGCCGACCACTCCCCCGTCGGTGAGCAGTGCCGTGCACCGGGCCAGGAAGTCGGCGCCGTACAACCGGTTGTGCTGCGCCTCCGGATCGTCGTTCTCGTCCGGCAGATCGATCACGACGACGTCGTAGTCGTCCCCGCGCTCCTGAGCTTCGGCGAGGAACTCCCAGCCGTCGCGGTAGTGGACGCGGACCTCCCCCTCCCCGCGCTCGGCGCGGGTCAGCTCGTCGAGGGTGTAGCCGTAGGGAAGGTGTTCGGCGCAGACCCGCACGGCTTCGGCGTCGATGTCGACGTGGTCGACCACTTCGGCCCCCGCCGCGACCGCGAGCTGGGAGGCGACCCCTTCGCTGGAGCCGATGACCAGCACCCGCTCGACGCGTTCGGCGAGCAGCAGCGACGGGACCATCAGCGCCTCGTGATAGACGAGCTGACTCAGCTCCGTGCTCTGTCGTTCGTCGTCGCAGAACAGGGAGATCCCCTGCGTGGTCCGTCCGATGAGGACGTTCTGGAACGCGGTACGGCCCTCGAACAGGACCTCCTCGACGTGCCAGTTCCGGGTGAGCCCCGCGCCCATCGGCTCGACGATCACTCGTTGCGCCATCAGCTCTCTCCTCGTTCCACAGTGGACATCCGGACGGTGCCGGCACCCAGCAGCTTCGCCAGCAGCGCGACCGCGCGTTCCGGATCCGCCCGGTCCCCGCAGGTGAACACGTCCACGAACACCGAGCCGATCTCCGGATAGGTGTGCACGGACGCGTGCGATTCGGCCAGCAGCGCGAGCACGGTGACTCCTTGCGGGGCGAAAGAATGCGACACAACTTCGCAGACCGTCGCCCCCGCCTCGGTCACCGCGTCGGCGAGGGTCTTCTTCAGGAGCGAGGCGTCGTCGAGCAGCGACGGCTCGATCCCCTCGAACTCCGCGAGTACGTGGCGGCCGGCGAACCGGCCGACGAGTGGTTCTTCACCCGGCATCGGCGAACCTCCCCACACAATAGGTGCGCAACGGCTCGATTCCGTTGAAGGCGACGGACGAATAGCTGGCGGTGTACGCCCCGGTGCCCGGGATGTCCAACCGGTCACCCGCCTTCAACGACCTCGGCAGCGCGCACGGCGTCCGCTGGTACAGCACGTCGTCACCATCGCAGGTCGGCCCCGCGAGGACCACCGGCCCTTCCGGACCCTTGACGCCGACGGGCTCCAGTCGATACGCGACGGCTTCGTTCTCGCACTCCGCCATTCCGTTGTACCTGCCGACGTCGAGGTACACCCAGCGACGTTCGTCGGCGGCGGCCCGGGTGGTCACGAGTACGACTTCGGTCCTGATGAGCCCGGCGTCGGCGACGATCACGCGGCCCGGCTCCAGCAGGAGCTCCGGTCCCGGCAGATGCTCTTCGAGGGCGGCGTGGATCACACCCGCGTAGTCCGTGAGTGACGGCACGGGTTCCCGGTGCTCGGTGGCGAACCCGCCACCGATGTTGAGCCGCTCCAGGCTGACGCCGGCGTCGGCGGCGACCTTGGCCGCGGTCGCGATCCCGATCTCCCAGGCGGCCGGATCCGGCTGCTGCGAACCGACGTGGAACGCGATTCCCGGCCGCAGCCCGGCTTCCACGGCCTGGCGGAGCAGCGCCGCGGCCACCGCCGGTTCACAGCCGAACTTGTGGCCGAACGGTGTCACCGAATCCGGGCCGCCGGTCAGCAAGCGGACAGAGACCAGTGAACCAGGTGCATGCTCGGCCAGGTTCGCCAGATCCCCGGCCGAATCCGTGGTGAATTCACGGACTCCACGTTCGTGGGCGAAGGCGATGTCCGCCGGTTTCTTGATCGTGTTGCCGTAGGCCAGTTCCGCCGCTCGCGCGCCCCGGGACAGGCACAGTTCGATTTCCGCCGTCCCGGCCACGTCGAACCCCGCACCGGCCGACAGCACCGCGTCCAGGACACCTGGCGTGGGATTCGCCTTGACCGCGTACCGGATCAGCGCGTCCGGGAAGGCCGCCGATACGGCGGCGGCACGCTCCGCGACCAGGTCGGTGTCCACCACCAGGCACGGTGTCGGCGGTTCGCGATCCGCCAGGAAGGCGCGGATCCGGTTCAAGCTCTCGGTCACACGCCCCAGGGTGTCAAAGGCCGATCACCGGCACGAAACCCGGGGTCACGCCCGGGTGTCACCCGAGGTCTGCTCGGGCAGCTCCACCCCGTGTTCGGCGGCCAGGCGCTCCAGGTTGGCCAGATCGGCGCCGACGGCCGAAGCCCTGTCCTCGTCCGAGGCCTGTTTGGCGATCTGGACGTCTTCCCTCGCCTGCCGTACCCGGTCCCGCAGATTCACCGCGAACTCGCTCATCGTGCACCCCCGATCTCCCGCATCTTGTCTGCTTTCACCCTAGGACCCCCCGAATCGGTCACCCACGTGATCTGCGTCATCACGGGGTTCGTCCGTGTCGGAGTGACGCAGTATGACGGCAGTGCCCGGGCTTCACAAATCAGCGAAGCCCGGCTTTTTCAGCGGGTTCCGGCGCGGCCGCCCGGCGACCGATCACCGCGAGCGGAACGAGCGCGCACAGTCCGCCCGCGATGGCGACCAGAACGTATCCGCCCAGGCCGAACAGGTGCCCGGCGAGCAGACTCGCCGCGGCGGACGTCCCCCAGACGAAGGCGTCGACCGTGCCCTGCGCCCTCGTCCGCTGAGCGGGCGGAAGATCGCGGCTGAGCATGCTGCTGCCGCCGACGAACACCAGGTTCCAGCCGTAGCCCAGCAGGAACATCGCGAGCGGGATTCCCACGTGATGCGAATCGGGGGCGCCGATCGCGGTGACCGCCGCGACGGTGAGGGTGCCGATCCCGCCGAAGATGGCCGCGCGGCCACCCCACCGGTCGGCGATCCAGCCGGATACCGGCGCCAGCGCGAACATCCCGACCAGATGGGCGCTCAGCACCCAGCCGACGACGTCGAGCCCCTGACCGTGCTGGTGCAGCTGGATCGGGGTCATCGTCATCACCGCCACCATGGCCAGTTGCGCGCCCACCATCGCCACGAGCGGTCCGAGGATCACCGGATCGCGCACGGACATCCGTTCCCGCCTCGGCACGCCCTCCTCCGGGGCGGCGAGGCCACGCGGCAGAGTGGCGACGGCGGCCACGGCGATGGCCACGACCATCGCCCCGGCCGCGATCGGACCGGAGAGCGCGGGCAGTTCGGCGGCTTCGGCCCTCGCGGCCGCCGGCGCGATCAAGGCGGGCCCCGCCACCGCGCCGACGGTCCCCGCCCAGACCATTGTGGACAGTGCGAACCCCTTGCGGTGCTCGGGGGACAGATCCGCGGCCGTGTAACGCGAGAGCTGAGCCCCGCTGTTGCCGAAGCCGATCAAGGGCATGCCCGCCACCAGCGCGAGCACGGATCCGCCGAGCACACCGGCGAACGAGATCAGCGCCCCCGCCACCGCGGCCCCGTACATCAGCACCAGGACGAAGCGCCTGCCGTAACGGGCGGCCAAGGCTCCCGACGACAGCGAACCCGCGGCGGAACCGAGCACCAGCACCGCGCTCGGCAGCCCGCTCCATGCCGCACCGGCGCGTTCGACCATGATCAACGCCGCCGTGGTGGACAGGCCGACGACCGCGGTACTGAGACAGGCGACGCCCATGAAGAGCGCGAACATCGGTTTCATGATTCGAATCTAGGGATTCCGGGCGCCTCGGCGAATAGGCTGTCGAAGGCCTCGCGGGGGTGCGAGGCGCATCATGAAAGGAATCCGGGCGCGATGACCTTACGATCGGAAAGAGCGCTGGACGACCTCGACTGGCGGCTCGTCGAAACGCTCCAGAGCGACGGACGGCTCTCGTTCAAGGAACTGGGCCGCCGCGTGAACCTCTCCGCCCCGGCGGTCGCCGAACGGGTCCGGCGGCTGGAGGAGGCGGGCGTCATCACCGGGTACCGCGCCCAGGTCGACGCGCGCCGCGCCGGGTACGACCTCCAGGCGTTCGTCGAAATGCGCTGCTCGCTCGGCAGCTGCCTGCTGCGCACCAGCAAATCGGACGACTATCCCGAGGTGGTCGAACTGCACCGGCTCAGCGGCGATCGCTGCACCATGCTGAAGGTGCGGGCCGTGTCGCTCGAACATCTCGAGGGCCTCTTCGAACGGCTGGGCAAACACGGCGAGATCAGATCGTCGGTGGTGCTCTCGACGCAGTACGAGGGCAGGCCGGTCGGCCCGCCGGTCGAGGATTACCTGAAGGCGACCAAGAGCGAAGGCTGGAGCGTCTGAACAGGCCCCCCAGACGGATCAGGAATCGAGAAGCACCGGCGGGCCATGTTCACCTAGCGTGATCACCAATGAGGACGAACGGCTCGAAGCTGGTTAGATCGAGCCGGTGAGGCTGACGGAACGTACACGCGGCCCACACGAGGATGGAGACACGATGCGCAAGACCACCAAGCCGCAGCCGCCCGAGGAACACCCCGCCGACAGCCACGACCTGATCCGTGTACTGGGCGCGAACGAGAACAACCTCAAGAACGTCGCCGTCGAGTTGCCGAAGCGACGACTGACGGTGTTCACCGGTGTCTCCGGTTCCGGCAAGAGCTCACTGGTCTTCGACACGATCGCGGCCGAGTCGCAGCGGCTGATCAACGAGACGTACAGCACCTTCGTGCAGGGCTTCATGCCGACGCTGGCCCGGCCCGAGGTGGACGTGCTCGACGGGCTGACCACCGCGATCATCGTCGACCAGCAGCGGATGGGCTCCGACCCCCGCTCCACGGTCGGCACCGCCACCGACGCCTACGCGATGCTGCGCATCCTCTTCAGCCGGATCGGCAAACCGCATATCGGCTCGCCACAGGCGTTCTCCTTCAATGTCGCCTCGATCTCGGGCGCGGGCGCCGTGACCGTCGAAAAGGCCGGACGGACCACGAAGGAACGCCGCGAGTTCAGCATCACCGGCGGCATGTGCGCCCGCTGCGAAGGCCGGGGCAAGGTCAACGACATCGACCTCACCGCGCTGTACGACGACACCAAATCCCTCAACGAGGGCGCGCTGACGATCCCCGGCTTCTCCATGGACGGCTGGTACGGCCGCATCCTGCGTGGCTCCGGCTTCTTCGACCCCGACAAGCCGATCAAGAAGTACACCAAGAGGCAGCTGGACGATCTGCTCTACAAGGAGCCGGTCAAGCTCAAGATCGAGGGCATCAACCTGACCTACACGGGCCTGATCCCCACGATCCAGAAGTCGTTCCTGGCCAAGGACCGCGAGGCGATGCAGCCGCATATCCGCACGTTCGTGGACCGGGCGGTCACCTTCGCCGTCTGTCCCGAATGCGACGGCAGCCGCCTCAGCGAGCTCGCCCGGTCGTCGAAGATCAAGCGGATCAACATCGCCGACGCCTGCAAGATGCAGATCAGCGACCTCGCCGACTGGGTCCGCGGACTGAAGGAACCGTCGGTCGCACCGCTGCTGGAGAAGCTTCAGCACACCCTCGACTCCTTCGTCGACATCGGCCTCGGCTACCTCTCCCTCGACCGGCCGTCCGGCACGCTTTCGGGTGGTGAAGCGCAGCGCACGAAGATGATCCGGCACCTCGGCTCGTCGCTCACCGACGTCACCTACGTCTTCGACGAACCCACCATCGGGCTCCACCCGCACGACATCCAGCGGATGAACAACCTGCTCCGGCAACTGCGCGACAAGGGCAACACGGTGCTGGTCGTCGAGCACAAG
This sequence comes from Amycolatopsis sp. NPDC041971, assembly GCF_055588925.1. NCBI lineage: Bacteria > Bacillati > Actinomycetota > Actinomycetes > Pseudonocardiales > Pseudonocardiaceae > Amycolatopsis > Amycolatopsis sp. NPDC041971. Next base: position 281,411 of record NZ_JBVJCE010000004.1, read on the forward strand.
CCGGAGACGATCGCCATCGCCGACCACGTCGTCGACCTCGGCCCCGGCGCGGGCACCGCGGGCGGGACGATCTGCTTCGAGGGCACCGTCGACGGCCTGCGCGCCAGCGACACCATCACCGGCAGGCACCTCGACGACCGCGCGGCGCTCAAGGACAGCGTTCGCCGGCCCACCGGCAAACTGGAGATCCGCGGCGCCGACCGGCACAACCTCCGGAACGTGGACGTCGACGTTCCGCTCGGTGTCCTCTGTGTCGTCACCGGTGTCGCGGGCTCCGGCAAGAGTTCGCTGATCCACGGCTCGATCCCGGCCGCCGAAGGCGTGGTTTCGGTCGACCAGACGCCCATCCGCGGCTCGCGGCGGAGCAATCCGGCCACCTACACCGGCCTGCTCGAACCGATTCGCAAGGCCTTCGCCAAGGCCAACGGCGTGAAGCCTGCGCTGTTCAGCGCCAACTCCGAGGGCGCCTGTCCGACCTGCAACGGTGCGGGCGTCATCTACACCGACCTCGGCATCATGGCCGGAACCGCGACCACCTGTGAGGAGTGCGAGGGCAAGCGGTTCCAGGCCTCGGTGCTGGAGTACACCTTCGGCGGCAAGAACATCAGCGAAGCACTCGCGATGCCGGTGTCCGAGGCCGTGAAGTTCTTCGGCGAGGGCGAAGGGCGTATCCCGGCCGCACACGCGATCCTCAGCAGGCTCGACGACGTCGGGCTCGGCTACCTCAGCCTCGGCCAGCCGCTCACCACGCTCTCCGGCGGTGAACGGCAGCGGCTGAAGCTCGCGACGCACATGGGCGACAAGGGCGGCGTCTACGTCCTCGACGAGCCGACCACCGGTCTGCACCTCGCCGACGTCGAGAACCTGCTCGGCCTGCTGGACCGGCTCGTCGACGCGGGCAAGTCCGTGCTCGTGATCGAGCACCACCAGGCGGTCATGGCGCACGCCGACTGGATCATCGACCTCGGCCCGGGTGCCGGCCACGACGGCGGCAAGATCGTCTTCGAGGGCACGCCGTCCGACCTCGTCGCGTCCGCTTCGACGCTCACCGGCGAGCACTTGGCGGCCTACGTCGGCAAGTGACCCGCCGGTTCACCGGACTCGCCGTCGGAACGAGGCCGTAACTCGCGTGATCAGACGCGTAACTCGCGTGATCGGAGCCGTAACTCGCGTGTACGCCTGTAATCACGCGAGTTACGCCTCTGATCACGTGAGTTACGCCTCCGATCACGCGAGTGCGGAGTTACGGACTCCTAGTCTTCGGCGTCGAGACCGTCGCGGTCGGCCCACTCGAGCAGGGTGTCGAGCGAGTACGCCGTGTCGTCGATGCCCGCGTGCAGGTCGCCGAGTTCGGCGAAGCGCGCGGGCACGGTGGCGATGGTGAAATCACGCGGCTCGACGTCGTCGATCTCGTCCCACCTGATCGGGGTCGAGACGACGGCTTCGGGCACGCCGCGGACCGAGTAGGCGCTCGCGATGGTGTGGTCCCTGGCGTTCTGGTTGTAGTCCACGAAGAGCTTCGACGGGTCCCGGTCCTTGCGCCACCAGGTGGTGGTGACCTCGTCGGGCATCCGGCGTTCGACCTCGCGGGCGAAGGCGAGCGCCGCCCGGCGGACGTCCTGGAAGCCCCACCGCGGTTCGATCCGGACGTAGACATGCAGGCCGTGCCCGCCGGAGGTCTTCGGCCAGCCGGTGACGCCGAGTTCGTCCAGGATCTCGCGGACGGTGTGGGCGACCTTCCGCACGGCCGAGAACGGGCAGTCGGGCATCGGATCGAGGTCGATCCGCCATTCGTCAGGGCGTTCGGTGTCGGCGCGGCGGGAGTTCCACGGGTGGAACTCGACGGTCGACATCTGCACCGCCCAGATCACGTCGGCGGGATGCGTGACGCACAGTTCGTAGGCGTGCCTGCCGGAGGGGAAGTCGACGCGGACGGTCTGGAGCCAGTCCGGGGCACCGTTCGGAACCCGTTTCTGGTGGACCTTCTCCCCCGAAACCCCGGACGGGAACCGGTGCAGCATGCACGGCCGTTCCCGCAGCGCCCGCACGATCCCGTCGCCGACCGCGAGGTAATACCGGACGAGGTCGAGCTTCGTCTCGCCCCGCGCCGGGAAATAGACGCGATCCGGGTTGGACACGCGCACCGTCCGGTCACCGACCTCGATCTCCACCGCCGAGCTTTTCGCCATGCAGGCAAACTAACCCGAAAGCCACCGATCCGCGTCCGCTCGATCCGCAGCGGTGCTCTGCCAGGATGACGGCAGGCACCACGGACACGCGCGGAGGCTCTGTCCCGCGAGCGCATCGTCGAGGCCGCCGTCGAACTGCTCGACGCGGCGGGCGAGCGCGGGCTGACCTTCCGGGCGCTGACCGAACGCCTCTCCACCGGCCCGGGAGCGATCTACTGGCATGTGCCGAACAAGGGCGCGCTGCTCGACGCCGCGACCGCGTCCGTCGTCGGTGCCGCTCTGGCCGTCGAGGCCGCGAGTTCACCCCTGCGAGAGATCCGCGCCCTCGCGCTCGGCCTGTTCGATGCGATCGAACGGCACCCTTGGCTGTCCCCGCAACTCACCGCACAGCTCTCTCAGCCCTTGGGGCTCGGTGACGCCACGGATCTTCGAGAGCATCGGTCGACGGGTCAGCGCGCTGGACGTCCCCGAAACCACCTGGTTCACGGCGACCTCGGCGCTGGTGCACTACATCTTCGGCGCCGCGGGCCAGAACACCGCGAACTCCCGGGTGCTCGGGGCCGGCGTGGACCGCGCGGAATTCCTCCGCGCGGCGGCGAACGCGTGGCAAGAACTCGGTCCCGCCGAATTCCCGTTCCTGCGGTCGATCGCCGACGAGGTGCGTGAGCACGACGATCGGGAGCAGTTCCTCACCGGGATCACCGGCGCCGAGCCCGGTGGATCGTCGCGACCATGACCGCGAACACCGCGCCGAGGAACGTCACGTCCACCGCCGGGATCCAGCGCACGTCACCGTTTTTGAGCACATACGCCCCGACGGGCCGCGCGGCGAGGACGAACCCGCCGCCCTCGCCTTCCTTGCCCTGTTCGGCCCCGTGCCCGCCGCCACCACCACCGACGACGTTCGCGGCCGGGATGATCACGACGCCGTCCTTCTCCACGGGCTCGCCGTAGACGCGCCGGACGGTGAGGTTGTCACGCATGACGCCGACGACCTTTTCGAGTCCCATCGAGCTCAGCCTTCCTGAGGCAGCACCGACATCACTTCGGACACCGGTCGCAAATGCTCCACCAGCAACCTTGACGCCTTTTTCACGTCGTGGTCGTCCAGGGCGGCGACCAGCGCACGGTGTTCCTCGTTGATCACCGTCAGCCGTTCCGGGCGCGCCTCCAGCGCGCGGACCGTGACCCGCTGCTGCCGCGAACGAAGGGTGTCGTAGAGCTCGGTCAAGACGGTGTTGCCCGCCGCGTTCACGATGGCGCGGTGGAATCGGCGGTCGGACCCCGAAACGGCGAACCAGTCGCGTTCGGCACCGGCGCTCGCCATCGCTTCGATGAGTTCCGGCAGTTCGGCGGGAGCACCGGCCCGGTTCGCGCAAAGCGCCGCGATGGCGTGGCCTTCGATCAGCCGCCTGCTCTGGTAGACCTCTTCCAGTTCCCTGGCGGTGACCGTGCGCACCTGGGCGCCCTTGCGCGGCAGGAGGCTGATGAACCGCTCGGCGGCCAGCCGGTGGAACGCCTCGCGCACCGGCGTCCTGGACACGCCGACGATGCCGGAGACCCACATCTCATCGAGGAAACGGCCGCCTTCCAGCTCGCCCGAGATGATTCCGTCGCGTAGCCACGTGTAGACCCGCTCGCGCGCCGGGCCGCCCCCTTCGGCGGTCACAGTCATCTCGCTCCCCCTCTATACCGTTACTTTCCGCGACTGAGCCTACACCTGGACCAGCCAAGTATCCACCATGTATACAAGAGATCCACGTATTGGAAGGGGTCCCATGGTGCACGTCGCGGTGGCGCAGTTCGCGCCCGGCAACGACAAAGAGGCGAACCTCGCGCGCGTCTCCTCCCTCGTCGGCGAAGCGGCCGACCGCGGCGCGCGAGTGGTCGTGCTGCCCGAGTACTCGCTGTTCACCGTACCGACGATGAGCCGCGAATTCGTGACCTCGGCCGAAGAACTCGACGGACCGTTCATCACCGGGCTGCGCAGCCTCGCGAAGGACCGGCAGGTCACCGTTGTCGCGGGCATCAACGAAGCGCTCCCCGATGGCGAGCGGATCTCGAACACGCTCGTCGCGGCCGGTCCCGACGGGTCGATCGCCGCGCTCTACCGCAAGCTCCATCTGTACGACGCCTTCGGTTTCCGCGAATCGGAACTGGTCCGGCCCGGTGACATCGAAGCGCCGGAGACGTTCGAGGTCGACGGGATCACGTTCGGCCTCCAGACCTGCTACGACCTGAGGTTCCCGGAGGTCACCCGCCGGCTGGTCGACGCCGGCGCGGACGCGGTACTGCTGCCCGCGGAGTGGATGCCCGGCCCGCTCAAGGAGGACCACTGGACCACGCTGGTCCGGGCGCGGGCGATCGAAAACACGATCTACCTCGTCGCGGCGGGACAGGCCGCACCCACCGGCTCGGGGCACAGCATGATCGTCGACCCGATGGGCGTCGTCGTCGCCTCGCTCGGCGAACGCACCGGAACCGCCACCGGGGAGGTCTCCGCCGACCGGATCTCCGAGGTACGCGCCAAGAACCCGGCACTGCTGCTGCGCCGGTTCGCCGTCACCCCGAAGTCCTGAGTATCTTCTGATCCGGAGGTCCGTTCGTGAAGACACGCCCTCGGGCGTGGTGACGCGGCTTCCGTTCGCCTGGGTGCCGGGTGGCCGCCCGGCACCCAGGCTCTCGGCCAGTTCCGAGGTGTGAAGGCCCCAAGTACATGAAGGCCCCCTTCCTTGCGCCTAGGTACAGGAAGGGGGCCATCATGTACTTCCCCGGAACCGCGGCGATCACGGCCGCTTTCGCCTCACGGCACCAGCAGTCCCCAGTGGACCGCCCACGGGACGAACAGCACAGCTCCGGTCAGCAGCAGGCCGACGCGGACTCCCCCGCGGTCCTGCTTCCGCCACCACGAAATCGCCGTCACCACACCGGCGATGACGACACCGATCGCGACCAGCTGCAAGGCGAGCCAGGGCAACGTCCGTCCGAAAAGGACCGGACCCGGCGCGATCGCGGCACCCGCCGCCAGCGCGACGTAGTAGACGAGGAATCCCATCGTGGCGAGCAATCCGGTCGACGCCAGCCAGCGCGCGGGCCCAGCGAGCGGAACTTCCTTGCGACGACGGAACAACGCCGTCACCGGGTAGGCGGCGAACGCCAGCAACGCCAGCGCCCACATCCCGATCTGCACCCACGGCGCCTCGTACCAGGCGAGCGGTGCCGGCGCGACACTCTGGCTCACCTGCGGTGGCGGCGGATCGGCGGACGGCTCGTTCCTCACTCCGTTCACCCAGGCCCCGACGAGGTCGAGGTAGCCAGGGGCGAAGCCGTCGAGCTTGTCGAAACCGTCCGTGGTCCGCCGGAGCCCGTGCTGGGCCTGTGGGAAGACCTTCAGCGTGTACTGCCGGTTCCCCGCCCGTTCCAGTGTTTCCCGGAAGATCCGGACGGCCTCACCGGGCGGGGTGAGCCGATCCAGGTCACCCCACAGGCCGAGCACCGGCTGCCGCACCTTTTCCAGCACCGGCACCGGGTCGTATCCGGCCTCCGGGAACACACCGGCGCCCGCGAGGGTCCGCATGTTCGTCGACGCCACCATGTCCACCATCGAACCGGTGACCCCGCCGTGACGCAGATAGGTCTCGAATGCCCATGACTGCTGGCGATCGGGCGAGACTCCGTTGGCGCCGACAGTGACCGCGAAAGCGACGTCCTTCGACTTCGACGCCGCCAACGGCGCGACCCAACCGCCCTCACTCAAGCCCCACACCCCGACGCGGGCGGGATCCACACCCGGACGCGAGCGCAGTGCCTGCACCGCGGCGAGCGCGTCGTCGGCGAGGACCGAATAGTCCCGCTCGAACATTGAATAACCTTCGGTCCGCTTGTCGTAGATCAGGGTCGCGATCCCCGCCTTGGCGAAGGCCTCCGCCTCGGTGCGGTAATCGTCCCGGTCGTGTTCGCCGGAGCCGTGCACCATGACGATGCCCGGCGCCGGGCCGCCGCCCTTCGGCGCGACCACCGTCCCGTGCAAGGTGACGCCGTGGCTGGTGAACGAGACGTCGCCGTCCGGAGCGGCGGCGGGCACCGGTGACGAGATCGCCACGGCGGCCGCGAGCAGTGCGGTGATCATCGCCTGCTCACCCGGACCACATCGAGCTTCGGCGACGCGAGAATGTCCAGCTCGCCGACGGCCGCGATTCTTTTCCAGAGCAGCATGCTGCTCCCCCTTTACATGTGGAGTCGTTCGTGAAGACACGCCGTCCGGCGTGGTGACGCGATACCGGTGGTCGAGTGGCCGCTCTCCCACCGGTTTTCACTTCCCTTCCCGCACCTCCCCGTCGGGATCCGGGAACGCCGTCCAGCGCACGAACACCTTCCGCGCGCCCGGGCCGGGTTCCGGCCGCCAGTAGCGGCGCAGCAGGTCCAGGTACTCCTCCCAGAACTGCTTGAGCTCTTCGAGGTTCACGTGGACCGCGCCGCGAGAGAACACCAGCGCGTCACCCCATTCGCCCAGCTCACCGCGACGATCGAGGAAACGCGCCATCTGCTCGAGGTCCTCGGTGAACGCGGCGCGCTGCGCCTCGTCGAACACCGCGCGCATCTCGTCGTTCTGCTCGCTGTGCCGGGGCCAGCGGATGTCGCGCTGCCGGGCGCGCCACCAGCGCTCCTTGCCGTGCGCGAGTTCCGGCGCCTCCTCGACGAAGTCGTACTTCGCCAGTTCCCGCAGGTGATAACTGGTCGCGCCCGAACTCTCCCCCAGTTCCTTGGCCAGCTTCGTCGCCGTCGCGGGCCCGCGGCCCAACGCCTCCATGATCCTGCGGCGCAACGGGTGCATCACCGCCTTCAGCACGGCGGCGTCGGCGATCTCTTCGGGGGGCGGCGGACCGGTCATACCACCAAGGTAGCCGTGCAAAGGTGATTGTGCAAAGGCTTCTTTGCACGCGGTTCAGACCACTCCCGCGAAGTGGCGAGCGATTCTGCTGACGTTTCGGTGAACTCAGCGTGAAATTGACAACTTCACTACGAAGGTCTTGTGCCGGGCGGACGAAAACTCGACAGGTTCGCGGGTTTTTCGTTGCGTCGTCCCCGAAATTCGGTCGCATCGGATAGTTTTGCCCGAAGTCGACCTAGCGGGAGAGAACATGCCGAAGCACCGCCCTCGACAGACGGACAGGTTGTCCGCCCGGCACCGGACGGCCTTCGCGCTCGCCGGTGGGGCGCTCGCCGTCCTGCCCGCGGTCACCGCGTCGGCGGGTCCCGACACCCCGATCGCCGCGCCGAAACCGTCCGCACCGCAGAACCAGGCCGCGGCCTGGCAGCCGCCGGCGGGCACGGTCCCGGAGATCGCCGTCGACGGGAGCCTCCCAGAGCCGCCCCACCCGGATCCGCTGATCGTCCCCGGCGGCACCGGCAACGTCGGTGGCTCGTTCGCGCCGTCGGGCGCGCTCGGCATCCCCGCCAGCATGATGAAGGCCTACAAGAACGCGGCCGACATCCTCGCGAAGGAACTGCCCGGCTGCCACATCGACTGGGCGCTGATCGCCAGTATCGGCCGCATCGAGTCGAACCACGCGCGCGGTGGTTACGTCGACGCCAAGGGCGACACCCTCGAACCCATTCGAGGCCCACAACTCAACGGCGCCGGGCCCTTCGCCGCGATCCCCGACACCGACGGCGGCAAGTACGACGGTGACGCCGTGTGGGACCGCGCCGTCGGCCCGACACAGTTCATCCCGTCCACGTGGAAGGGTTACGCCTCCGACGGCAACGGCGACGGCGAATCGAACCCGAACAACATCTACGACGCGACGCTGGGCTCGGGCCGCTACCTCTGCTCCGGCGGCGTCGACCTGACGTCCGAGCAGACCCAGCGCGTGGCCGTGTACCGCTACAATCACTCACTGTCCTATGTGGACACCGTGATCCGCTGGGCGGTCGCCTACCGCGGTGGCGTCGCGACGATGCCGGACAGCCAGGTCCCCGTCGGCGCCCCCGACTCCCAGGACGTCGCCGCCGGTACCCCGGGCGGCCAGGTTCCGGTGCCGACCCTGCCCGGCACTCCCCCACCCGGTACGACCACGCCGCCGCCGATCCCGCTGCCCGGCACGTCGCTCCCGCCGAGCAGCAGCAAGCCGCCGAGCAGCACTTCGCCCTCGAAGCCGAGCAGCACGCCGCCTTCGCCGACACCTCCCTCGTCGACGCCGCCTTCGAGCACTCCTCCGTCTTCGACGCCTCCGCCGTCCAGCACCACGACCACCCCGCCGGCGCCCTCGACCCCGGCCGGGGACACCAGCCCGACCAGCACCACTTCGCCCGCCCCGTAACGCCCCGCTCGGTGCCCACCCGAGTACATGAAGGCCCCCTTCCTTGCGCCTAGCTACAGGAAGGGGGCCTTCATGTACTCGGCACGGATCACCTACGTAGCGCCCGGAATGTCCTGAAGCCTGCACGCGTTGTCGCTTCTCGTAGATCACCAACCGAGAGAAGCGAGACACGGATGTCGTCATTCGTCATGACCGCCGAGGAACGGGAAGCCTTTCTGAGCGAGGTCCACATCGGGGTCTTGGCCGTGGAGCGGGAAGGACGGGCGCCGCTGGCCGTACCGGTCTGGTACGACTACGAGCCGGGCGGGGAACTCCTGATCTGGATGGACGGCGGTTCGGTCAAGGACAAGGCGATCAAGAAGGCGGGCAGGCTCAGCCTGGTCGCGCAGACGGAGACCTTCCCCTACAAGTACGTGACGGCCGAGGGTCCGGTCATCGCGAACGACACGCCGCCGACCCGGGAGCAGGCGCTCAAGATCGCGCATCGCTACCTGCCCGGTGACGAGGGCACGAAGTACGTCGACGGCGCGCTCAGTGACAACTCCGTGCTGGTCCGCGTCCGGCCGGAGAAGTGGCTGAGCAACGATCAGGGCAAGGCCTGACGAGCTGACGGTGCCCGGTCACCGCGGGGTGGCCGGGCACCGTCATCAGCCCGCGATCGGCTCGAACTCGACGACGCTGTCGAGTGCCTTGCCCATCGCGGCGTTCCCTTCGCGTTCGATCATGATCTCCACCAGCACCGGCCGCGACGTCCGCTCGGCCTCCTTGCGCGCCCACTCCAGCGACGCCCGGATCTCGCCGGGCTCGCTGACGCGCGTACCGGAGCAGCCGTAGGCCTCCATGACCTTCACGTTGTCCGTGCCGATCTTGTCGTAGTGGATGTCGACCTCGAAGTTCATCTCGTAGCCGGTCTCGGCCTGCCGGATGAGCCCGAGATATTCGTTGTTCAGCATGATCAGCACGAACCCGACGTCGTACTGCGCGGCCACCGCGAGTTCCTCCACCAGGAACTGGAACGAGTAGTCCCCGACGACGCCGACGACTTCGGCCTCCGGTTTCGCCTTCTTGACGCCGATCGCGGCCGGGATCTCCCAGCCGAGCGGACCGGCCTGGCCGCACACCTGGTAGTGGCGCGGCTTGTGCGCGCGCTGGAACTGCCCGGACCAGATCTGGTACAGCCCGATCGCGGTGACGAAGTAGGCGTCCTCGCCGTAGAACTCGTTGATCTCCTTGAACACCCGGGGCGCCTTGATCGGCGTGTCGTCGAAGTCCTCCCGCCGCGGCAGGCTCTCCTTGAGTTCGCCGATCCGCCGCGGCCACGCCCGATCCCGCGCCGGAGCACGACTCGACGCCGCCTCGATCAGCGCGTCCAGGAAAGCGCCCGTGTCCGACACGATGCCGAGGTCCGGCCCGAACACCTTGCCCAGCTGCGTCGGCTCGATATCGACGTGGATGAACTTCCGGCCGCCACGGTAGACGTCGAGGTCACCGGTGTGCCGGTCGCCGAACCGCGCGCCCAGCGCCAGCACCAGATCCGCTTCGAGAAAGGCCGCGTTCGCCCACCGTTGCGACGTCTGGATGCCCGCCATACCGGCGAACAGTTCGTGGTCCTCGGGAAAGGTTCCCTTGCCCATCAACGTCACGCCGACCGGGACGCCGAGCAACTCGGCCGCGGCCCGCAGCCGGTCGCTCGCGTCGCCGAGCACCACCCCGCCGCCCGCGATGATCAGCGGCCGTTCGGCGGCCAGCAGGAGGTCCAGCGCTCGCTCGACCCTGGCCGGTGACGGCGTCGCCCTGGTGACCGGCAGTGGTGAATCGATGCTGGAGTCCCATTCGATCTCCTGCCGCTGGACGTCGATCGGCAGGTCGATCAGCACCGGGCCCGGACGGCCGGACCGCGCGATCCGGAACGCCTCCCGGAACACCCACGGCAGCTGCGCCGCCTCCTTGACCTGCACGGCCCACTTCGTCACCGGCTTGGCGATCTCGACGATGTCGACGGCCTGGAACGCCTCGGTGTGCAGCTTCCGCGAGTCGGCCTGCCCGGTGACGCACAGGATCGGAATCGAGTCGGCCTGCGCGGTGTAGAGCCCGGTGATCATGTTCGTCCCGGCGGGTCCCGAGGTGCCGATCGCGACGCCGACGTTGCCGGTGGTCCGCGCCCAGCCGTCGGCCATATGGGTCGCGCCCTCTTCGTGGCGCACGATCAGATGCTCGATGCCGCTGTTCTGCATCGCGTGGTACAGCGGGAGGATCGCGGCGCCGGGGCAGCCGAACGCGGTGTCGACGCCTTCACTGACCAGGACGTCGACGACGGCTTGCATGGCGGGGATTCTGGGCATGCCTCACTCCTTGTTCTTCGCGCCGGACAGCGTTTCGACGACCTTGAGCAGGGCGGAGTGATCGAGCGAGCCGTGACCCATCGCCCGTCCGGCGGCGACGAGCTGGGCGACCAGCCCGGTGAGCGGCAACGCGACCTCGGCCTGCCTGGCGGCGGCGAGCACGATGCCCATGTCCTTGTGGTGCAGGTCGATCCGGAAGCCCGGCGCGAATTCCCGCGCCACCATGGACTTCCGCTTGAGTTCGAGGATCCGGCTGCCCGCCAGTCCGCCCGCGAGGACGTCCAGGCCGACGCCGGCGTCCACGCCCGAGGCCTCGAGCAGCACGATGGCCTCGGCGATCAACCCGTACGTCCCGCCGACCACCAGCTGGTTCGCCGCCTTGACGACCTGGCCCGCGCCGTGCGGTCCGACATGGACGATCGTCTTGCCGACCGCCTCCAGGATCGGGAGCGCGGTGGCGAAGTCCGCGTCCTCACCACCGACCATGATTGACAGCGCGGCCTGTTCGGCACCGGCCTGGCCACCGGAAACGGGCGCGTCCAGCACGCGGATCTCCCGTTCGCCCGCGCGCTCGGCCACCTCGATGGAGGTCTCCGGCCGGATCGTGCTCATGTCGATCAGCAAGGTGCCCGGCTTCGCCGATTCCAGCACCCCTCCCGCCGCCAGCGCGACGGCCTCGACCTGCGGGTGGTTCGGCAGCATGGTGATGACGACTTCCGCGCCCGACACGGCGTCCGTAACCCCGTTCGCGGCCCGCCCTCCCGCGGCTTCCAACCTCGCGAGCGCGTCGGCGTTCCTGTCGAATCCGCTCACCTCGTGGCCGGCGGCGACGAGATGTCCCGCCATCGGCCCGCCCATGATTCCCAGGCCGATGAATCCCAGCTTGGTCATGCCAGTCCCCTTCGTTCGAAAGGCAGCCACGACAGCGAATCCACGCTCGGGCCGTCGGGTTTGTACTCCACCCCGACCTGTCCGCGGTAGCCCGCCGTCTGTAGCTTTTCCAGGTATCCCTCGATGTCCAGCGTTCCGGTCCCCGGCTGGTGCCGCCCTGGGGCATCGGCGATCTGCACGTGGCCGATCCGTCCGGTGTGGACGGTCGCGACCGTGTCGAGGTCGTCACCGTTGACCGCCAGGTGGTACAGGTCGGCCAGCAGCTTCACGTTGTCCCGCCCGAGTTCGTCGAGCACCTTCAGTACGTCACCCGCGGTCTTGAGCGGGTATTTCTCCGCGCCCGACAACGGCTCCAGGACGATCTCCGCGTCGATCCGCGCGGCCGCGTCCGAGGCGAGCGCCAGGTTCGACAGGCCGAGCTTGTCCTGCCCGGCCGGGTCCGCGCCGTCGATCCGGTTGCCGTAGAGCGCGTTGAACCGGCGGCAGCCGAGCCGCTCGCCAAGCTCGATGGCCGAGGCGATACCGCGGGCGAACTCGTCCTCGCGGCCCGTCCAGGTGACCAGACCGCGATCGCCGCCCGCCATGTCGCCTGGGAAGAAGTTCAGCCCGGTCACCGCGACACCCGCCCGCTCGACCGACGCCACGAACGCGTCGACCTCGGCGGCGTCCGGCACTGCCGTCTCGAACGGCCACCAGTACTCGACCGCGGTGAAGCCCGCCGCGCGCGCCGCCTCCGCACGGTCGAGCAACGGCAACTCGGTGAAGACCAGCGACAGGTTCAGCACATAGGACAGCGCATGACGCGAACCGGCAAGATCAGCCATCAGAACCTCTGTAATTTCGCTATGCGGAAACTTTCTTTCGTATATCGAGAATAGCCCGCTGGCCTGCCCTCGGTCAACGACCTGGTAACCACACCCGGCCGTCGGAAGTCCACGAATTGTCGGACCCCCTCGTTACCGTCGGCCGCCATGGACATCACCCCCTTCCGAGCCCGGATCCCGGAGGCCGACCTCGAAGACCTCCGCTCCCGGCTTCGCCGCACCCGCTGGCCCGAAGACGAGACCGTCGACGACTGGTCGCAAGGCGTCCCCGCCACTTACCTGCGCGAACTGTGTTCGTACTGGGCCGAGCACTACGACTGGCGGGCCGCGGAGTCCCGGCTCAACGCGATCCCCCAGTTCCGGACCGAGATCGACGGCCTCGGCATCCACTACCTGCACGCCCGCTCCCCGCACCCCGGCGCGCTGCCGCTGATCCTCACTCATGGGTGGCCCGGTTCGGTCTTCGAATTCCTCGACGTACTCGGTCCGCTCACCGATCCGGTCGCCCACGGCGGTGACGCGGCGGACGCTTTCCACGTCGTCGTCCCGTCCTTGCCCGGGTACGGCTTCAGCGACAAACCCGCGCGGGCCGGCTGGTCGATCCAGCGCATCGCCGACGCGTGGATCCGCCTCATGGACGGCCTGGGCTACGAGCGTTACGGCGCCCAGGGCGGCGATTGGGGCACCAGCATCACCACGCTCATGGGGCGGACGGCGCCCGGTCGGCTGGCCGGGATCCACCTCAACCCACCGCTGGCGGCGCCGGACCCGGCGACGTTCGGCGACCTGACCGAATCCGAGCGGAAGTCGCTCGACGACCTCGAACGGGCCAAGGCGGACGGTTCGGGTTACGCGATCCAGCAGGCGACGAGGCCGCAGACGATCGGCTACGCGCTGGCAGACTCGCCGGTCGCGCTGTGCGCGTGGATCGTCGAAAAGTTCCAGGCGTGGACGGATTGCGATGGCCATCCGGAGAACGCGCTCACCCGGGACGCGATGCTCGACGACATCACGCTCTACTGGCTCACCGGCACCGGCGCCTCGTCCGCCCGGTTGTACTGGGAGAGTTTCGCCGAGGTGTCGAGCTGGTTCGCCGAGTCCACTGTGGACATAATCACCGTGCCGACGGGCTGTTCGATCTTCCCGCGCGAGACCCCACGCCCGTCCCGCCGCTGGGCGGAGCGCCGGTTCACCGACATCCGGTACTGGAACGAACTCAAGCGTGGAGGCCACTTCGCGGCCTTCGAACAGCCCGGCGTGTTCACCGACGAGGTGCGGTCGTTCTTCCGGCTCGTGCGGTGACCGATTGACCCCTGACACCGTGTCAGGCTGTCTGGTGGAAGGCGTCATGTTCAGTATCGGAGACTTCGCCAAACACGGCCGGGAGACGGTCCGGATGCTGCGTCACTACGACGCCATCGGGCTGCCGAGAGATCAGACCCGTCGTACAGCGGTTGTACACGGAACTGTTCAAGGCGCTCGGCCCGATCACGCCGTCGGGACCGCTCATCGCCTACTACGAGGACGACGCCGATGGCGAACGCGTGCTGATCCACGCCGCCGTCCCCATCTCGACCCCGAACCTCCGTCGATCAAGCACCGAGACCCGAAAGCCGCCTCCACGATGTAGGAATCGGGACACTCAACGCCCCGATTCCTACATCTTCGACACCCGGCACGCGCTGAGCAGTCAACCCTCGTGAGAGATAGGGCGAAGGTGGCCGTTCGGTCCAGGTGGTGGGGGGGGGGGGGGGGGGGGGGGGGGGGGGGGGGGGGGGGGAAGACACAATAAGAACAAGGAGGGGGAAGAGAAGCACGCACGCCCG